>JBGPOS010000006.1:0-76510 GCA_041488155.1 Tepidiformaceae bacterium | reverse complement strand
TGACGACTTTGCCCTGCAGCATCCTGATCATATTCCGGTGCCTGGCGACGGGGTCATCTGAAGCCAGTAGCCCGTCTGTTTCGGAGGACCCCAACGTATAGAGGGGCGCCCCGTTCGAGTCTGTCACGACAGTTCGTGGAGCCACCGTAATCGTGCTTAAATCCTTTTCGGCGATGTCGAGGCAGCGCCGGATAAATTCCGGATCGATGAAGTCATCGTGGCAGATCCATTTGAAATAGGTTCCGCGCGCTTCTGCCACGAGCTTATTGAAGTTCTTCGCACAACCAATGTTCGCAGCATTGCGCTTGTATATCAGGCGAGAGTCTCGGCTGGCGTATTCGCGACAGATCGCCTCGGTTCCGTCGGTCGAATCATTGTCGGAGATGAGAAGCTCAAAGTCGGTGAAGGTCTGAGCCAGGACCGACTCGATCGCCACGCGCAGAAACTCGCCGCCGTTGTAGACCGGCAACGCGATCGTTACGCGCGGCATGGCCGCGGCTCGACTGCGGTTCATGTCCGCCGAGAAGTCCTCGACCTGGAGCTCTGTCACTGCCACCGATCGTGTGTCAGGGGTGTCGAGAGCCTGTGTAGAGGCCGTGTCTCGAATCGGGTCCGCCGGGCGAACATGCTGACTGGAATCGAGCGACGGAGACTCGACCGAGCCTCCACACCGCGCAGGCAGGCTCGAAGAAGGATCCGAGGCGACGTCGCCAGCCCGAGTTCGGCGCACCGGGTTGGATCCCACGGGAGAATGGGTATGTTGTCCAATCGAGCGACGTTGCGACGAGGAGACCTGGTCGAGGTCAGGTCGGCGGCCGAGATCCTCGCGACCCTCGACGATCTGGGCGCCCTAGAGTCCATGCCGTTCATGCCCGAGATGCTGGCGCGAATTGGGAAGCGGTTTCGAGTCGCGGCTCGTGCGGAAAAGGTTTGCGACACCATCGAATGGGTGAGAAGCCTCCGGGTCGCAGACACGGTGCTGCTCGAAGATCTGCGCTGCGATGGCTGCGCCCACGGGGGTTGCCAGGCCGGTTGTCTGCTCTACTGGAAAGAGGCCTGGCTTCGGCCTGTCGACGCGGATGAACCCCCGGATCCACCATCGCCGCGAGACCGCGACGCGTTCGCGCAGCTGGAGAAACTGACCGCGAGTGCCGTCGCGGTAGGGGAGGGCGCCCCGGGCCCGGTTCGCCATCGCTGCCAGGCCACCGAGCTGGTGCGTTCATCGGCTGCGCTGCACTCCTACGACCCACGGCCCTACTTCAAGGAATACACTTCCGGCAATATCTCCCTGCGCAGGTTCCTCCGAGTCGGCTTCCGGGCCATCGCGTACGGAGTTGGCCGCAAGGTCAATCTCGTCCCCTGGCTCACGCTTTCTGGTAACGGTGCGCACTCCCGCAGCGACGAGCCTCTCGGCCTCCAGGCCGGCGATTGGGTCGAAGTCAAGTCGAGAGCGGAGATCGCGGAGACCCTCACCACCGAGGGCAGGCACCGCGGCCTCTGGTTCGATCGTGAGATGCTTCCGTTCTGCGGGAGCAAGTTCCGGGTCCGGAACAGGGTGAACCGGATCATCAACGAGCGAGACGGCAGCATGATTGAGTTCAAGACCGATTGCATCATCCTCGACAAAGTTGTGTGCTCGGGCGATTTCAGCAACGGGCGCTGGTTCTGCACGCGTGCGATTTTCCCGTACTGGCGCGAATGCTGGTTGAAGCGCGTCCCCGACGAAGCACTCGAAAACGCCGCGGCCAAACGGCCCGCCAACGTCTGCTAGATCACAGACCACCCCCGCGCAGACCGCGGTACCGGCCAGCAGCGTGATCGTGTAGGTCCCCTCGACGCCGCCGATCGTGACGAAGCGGCGAGCCGGAGTCCCAGCCGCGACGGTCGTGGGGCTGGTGATGCGACGTTAACGCAACGATCCGGATATTCCGAGAAGAGTGTACCGAACGTATACACCGGGATAATGCAGGGTCGTCCTCGGTAAAGCTGACCCTGTGCAGAATCGAACAGTTCTTGACTCGCCGCATCATGGGGCGGCATCATCGTGCGAGCTTTTTGCTTTGGCGCGTAATCGCGACCCGGCGCTCAGCAGGGAACATCGTCCATCTATGAAGTCGGTGCTGCGGCGCCTTGTGTTGGTATTGCTCATCCTATCGCCGCTAGCATCGGTTGATAGTAGAGTCACGTCTGCGGCAGTACCAGCCGCCGGCATCGCAGGATACTGGCATTTCGATGCGGCCTCTGGAACGACGGCCGTCGATTCGTCCGGAAATAACAACAGCGGAACGCTCGTTAACGGGCCTCTTTGGGCGGCTGGCCGAGTTGGCAACGCCGTATCACTGGATGGTGCGGATGACTATGTGAGTTTGAACAACCCATCGGCACTACAATTGACCGGTAGTATGACCGTAGCGGCGTGGATATTTTCGCGTACTTTTCCGTTCGACGACGCTACGATCGTGTCGAAGCGCGATGGTGGCCAAACGGGCTACCAACTCGACACGACCGTCGATACCGGTCCGCGCACTGCCGGATTCAAACTAACGAGTTCGTCGGGCGCCAACATGCTGCGATACGGCACGACCGTTATGCAATTGAACCAGTGGTATCACGTCGTGGGAGTGTACGACGCCGCAGCACTGACGATGACGGTGTATGTCGATGGCGCGGTCGACAACGGTCCGCTCGTGGGAACTGTAACCGCCAGCCAGCTCAATTCACCGCTCGAGGTGGACGTCGGCAGGCGTCCTGGCCTGGCTGGCTTCGAGTTCTCGGGCCTGATCGACGAAGTCATCATTTACAACCGGGCGCTCACAGCGGCCGAAGTCCAGGCGGTCTACACCAGCGGTGTCGCGGCCGACCCCGTCCCACCCAGTGTCTCCTTAACCGCTCCCGCGGCGGGTTCGACGGCCTCGCACGTGGTTCCTATTTCCGCCAACGCCTCGGACAACGTGGCTGTGACAAGTGTCCAGTTCCTGGCGGACGGCGCGAGTGTTGGCACGGACACCGCCGCTCCGTACACGGTCAGCTGGGACACGACGCCGCTACCGAACGGGGTCCACGTGCTCACGGCGGTCGCGCGGGACGCGGCGGGTAACCAGACTACCTCTACCCCCGTATCCGTCACGACGCTGAATCCTGCATTCGTCAACGAGGTCGTGGTCCCTGGAATTACCGCAGCAACGACGATCGTTTTCCTTCCGGGTGGACGCATGCTTGTGGGCGAGCTAACGGAGACCATCTGGGTCGTCCAGCCCGGCGCGGCGCAACCTGATGCGACCCCCTTCCTGCAACTCGACTACAGCCAGATGTTCGGGGAACAGGGGCTGATGGACATCGTGTTGGACCCGAATTTCGCACAAAACAACTACTATTATGTCTTTTACACCAAAGGCTTCCCAGGCCAGAACAATCGCGACACTGTCTCGCGTTTTACTGCAAGTGGTAATCGGACTGTGGCGGGGAGCGAATTCGTCGTCTGGCAAGACGACGCCAACTCCAACTCGGAACACCATGGCGGAGCACTTGGGTTCGGCCCAGATGGCAAGCTGTACGTTTCCACGGGCGAGCACTTCAATCCGCCCGATGCGCAGCGACTGGATTCGTTCCACGGCAAGATCCTTCGACTGAACAGCGACGGCACCGTGCCTTCGGACAACCCGTTCTTCGACGGGAATGGTCCGAACAAGGATGCGATTTGGGCGTATGGATTGCGGAACCCGTTCCGAATGTCCTTCGACAGCGTCACGGGCCGGCTGTACATCGCCGATGTTGGCGGGAACGACCCCAACACCGCCTTCGAAGAAGTAAACCTCGGCGTACGCGGCGCCAACTATGGTTGGCCACTCTGCGAAGGGGACTGCGCCGTTTCGGGAGTCACAAGTCCGATCTTTTCTTATCCACATCTAGGCCGCGATGCTTCGATCACCGGAGGGTTCGTCTACCGCGGGTCGCAGTTCCCGAGCGGGTACTACGGCACTTATTTCTTCGCCGACTACGTCCAGAACACAATCAAACAGCTGACGTTCGACGCAAATGGTAACGTTAGCGCCGTCCTCAACTTCTGGCCGTCCGACGGGACTCCCGACGGCCCTGTGGTCGGAGATCCGGTCAAGCTGGTGCAGGGGCCGGACGGCGCGATCTACTACGTCGACATCGGGTTCAACGACCAGCACGTCCCGAACCCCGCGGCAATTCGCCGCGTCCGCTACAGCATCGCGAATCAGCCACCCGTCGCAGCCGCATCGGCCGTCCCGCTGTCTGGTCAACCGCCACTCCCGGTTACCTTCTCGAGCGCCGGATCCGTTGATCCCGAGGGCGCTGCGCTGACCTACGCGTGGACATTCGGAGACGGGGGCACTTCGACCCTGGCGAACCCGCAACACACCTACCAGGCGGCCGGACTTTACACCGCAAGGCTCTCCGTCTCCGACGGGGTCAATTCCTCTCTTTCCGGCGATCTCTCGATCACCGTCGGCAACCCGCCTACTGCTTCGATCCTGGCGCCCACCGATGGCTCCACCTTCAGGGCGGGTGACGTTATCAACTTCTCGGGTTCCGGTAGCGACCCTGAGGATGGGAACCTCCCGGCAAGTGCGTTCTCCTGGACGATCCTCTTCCACCACGACTCGCACCTGCACCCGGGCGGAGGAGTGGCCGGGACCAAGACCGGAACGCTCACGATTCCAACCAGCGGACACGACTTTGAGGGCGCCACTAACTACGAAATCGTTCTCACCGTAACCGACTCGACGGGGCTCACCTCGTCGAAGTCGGTGACGGTCGTCCCGCAGAAGGTCAACCTCTCTTTCGATTCCGTCCCCAGCGGGCTGACAGTGACCGTCGATGGAATAAGCAAGCAGACTCCGTTCGTGGTGGGCGACCTGATTGGCTTCCAGCACACCCTCGATGCGCCTGGCCAGGTCAGCGGCGGAAGTGCCTACACGTTCTCGTCGTGGTCAGATGGGGGCGCTCAGAGCCACGGGATTGTCGTCCCGGCGGTGGATGCGAGCTACGTGGCGACGTTTTCGACCGCGGCCCCGTCGGGGGCTGTGGCCGCGTACGGCTTCGAAGAGGGGAGCGGAAGCAGCGCCGGCGACTCTTCAGGTAACGGGAATGCCGGCATCCTCAACGGTGCGACATGGACGACGGCCGGAAAGTACGGCAGGGGGCTTTCGTTCAATGGAAGCACCAACTACGTCGACCTCGGTAATCCAGCTGCTCTTCGCATCACCGGCAGCATGACCTGGAGCGCATGGATCATGGCCACCGCCGCGCCCGCCGATGACGGCCAGATCGTGGCCAAGTCGGGCGGCGGCGCGGAGGGCTGGCAATTCAAGACCAGCCCGGATACGGGCCCTCACACTTTCGGAGTGGCGGTCTCGGCTGACGGGAGCTCGAATACCCAGCGCTATAGCAACACGGTCCGGGCCCTCGGCACCTGGTACTACGTCGCAGGAGTGTACGATGCGACGGCCCGTACTTTGCATGTGTACGTCAATGGAGCGCTCGACGACGGCGTTCTCGCCGGCACGGTGCCCGGGTCGCAGTTCGATTCTTCGCAGAACGTAAACATCGGGCGCCGCTCCGGCGGGTTCTACTTCCAGGGAACTCTCGACGAGCTTCGGATCTACAGCCGCGCCCTCTCGGCCGCAGAGATTGTCACCGATATGAACACACCGATCGCTGCGCAAAACCTGGATACCCAACCCCCGAGCCAACCGGGAAATCTTGGCGCGGTTTCGGCGACAGGCACGCAGGTCAATCTCAGTTGGACGGCATCCACAGATGACGTGGGAGTAACGGGGTACCTCATCGAACGCTGCCAGGGGGCCGTCTGTTCGTCGTTCGCGCAGATAGCGACCGTGACGGCTACGACCTATTCGGACTTCGGCCTCGCGGTGAACACCTCCTACAGCTACCGGGTGCGCGCCAAAGACGCGGCTGCGCACACGAGCCTCTACTCCAACGTAGCAACGGTAGTGACGGTGGATTCGCAATCGCCGACCACTCCGGGAAGTCTCGGGGCGGTCCCGCAGGGCGGCAGCCAGATAAACCTCAGCTGGACGGCTTCAACCGACGATGTGGGCGTCACTGCGTACCTGGTCGAGCGTTGCCAGGGCAACGGCTGCGCATCCTTCGCCCAGGTAGGAACCACCGCCGCAACCACCTATTCGGACCAGGGTCTCACCACCGCCACTTCGTACAGCTATCGGGTACGAGCGACCGACGCCGCGAATCACCTCAGTCAGTATTCGAACGTCGCGAGCGCAGTCACGGGCGACACCCAGTCGCCAACGGCTCCCACGAATCTCAACGCGACCGCCCAGAGCGGAACCCAAATCAATCTCACGTGGACAGCGGCCACCGACAACGTGGCGGTGACTATCTACCGGATTGAACGCTGCCAGGGGAACGGCTGCGTGAACTTCGCCGAGGTCGGCACTTCGGCCTCGACCTCGTTCAACGATACGGGTCTGTCTGCGGCCACCGTGTACCTCTATCGAGTCCGCGCCGGCGACGCGGCTGGCAATCTCGGCGCCTATTCGACGGTGGCGACCGCGACCACCCAGGCGGGCGGCGACTCGCAGGCTCCTTCCGTACCAGGTGGGTTGGCAGCCCTCGTTGTCGCGGCTGGCCAGATTAACGTGAGCTGGTCCGCCTCTACCGATAACGTCGGCGTGACTGGCTACCGGGTCGAACGTTGCCAGGGCGCCAGTTGCTCGACTTTCGCCCAGATCGCCACGCCCTCCGGCCTATCCTTCATCGACGCGGGGCTCGCTGGATCAACGAGCTACAGCTACCGGGTGCGGGCGGCCGACGCCGCGAGCAACCTGAGCGGGTACGCGACTGTCTCGAACGCGACCACCCAGGCGCTCAGCAGCCTTGTCGCGGCGTATTCGTTCCGCGAAGGGTCAGGGACGTCGCTCCTCGATATTTCCGGGCGCGTGCACAACGGAGTCATTGCCAACGCCTCGTGGACTTCCTCGGGCAAGTACGGCAACGCCCTTGTCTTCAACGGGACGAGCTCGCTAGTCACGATCGCGGATACGGCTGCGCTCCACCTTACGACCGGGATGACGGTCGAAGCGTGGGTCAACCCTACCCTCGTGAACGGTGCGTGGCGCGATGTCGTGTACAAAGGCGACGACAATTACTACCTCGAGGCAACGACGACGAGGTCGGGTGGGCGCCCGGGCGCTGGATTCCGCCTTCCCGCCAACATCGAGGTTTTCGGGACGTCTAACCTTGCGCTGAACACCTGGACGCACATCGCGATGACCTACAACGGCACGACGTTGCGGTTCTACGTCAATGGCGTGCAGGTCGCGAGCAGCAATCGCTCGGGGAGCATGATTACTTCAACGAACCCCCTGCAAATTGGCGGCGACAGCATCTACGGGCAGTTCTTCCAGGGGACGATCGACGACGTGCGGGTCTACAACGTCGCGCTGACACAAGCGCAGATCCAAGCCGACATGAACGCGCCGGTCGGGGGCTAATCGACGTTCGGCTGGCCCGGAGATGGCCCGCATCGCGCTCACGGGCGCCGGTGATCGGCGGCAGGCCCTGCTACGTTCCGGTCACCTGCAGTTCACCTCGCCAAGACTATCGTTCAAGAAACTAGACAGGCGTGACCCTTCGAAGTCACGCCTGGATGAGGCGACCGGCTCGCGGCGGCGGGCCGTTCGGAGCCTTCTCCCGAATTGGGGCTGAGGTGTTATGAATACGGGCAGAGTTGGGGAAGGCGACCCCGTGGTGGTCGTGGGAAGCGGGCCCGCTGGTGCGATGGCCGCCCACGTACTCGCGGGGCGGGGCGCTCAGGTTGTCGTCCTCGAAGCCGGCGCCAAGTTCCCGGGCGGCCTCTTCGTGCGGGCCTTCGGGCGGACGGTTGTGAAGGTTCGCGGCGAGCAGGCGCCGCCTCTGTCGTTCACTTCTTCCGGCGGGGAAGCTCGCTGGTTCGCGGAGTATTCCCCCGGCGGACTGTCCAATCGCTGGACGGGGGCGGTGCCGCGCTATTCGCCGCAGGACTTCCTCGACGGCGCACGCCTGCACGAGAAGTACGCCTGGCCGATCAGGTACAGCGACCTCGAACCTTTCTACGCGCTCAGCGAACAGCTCCTCAGAGTCTCGGGGACACGAACCGGCCATCCGGCGGTGCCGGCGGGCACCGTTCGATATGAAGCCGACCTGCCACGAGACTGGCGCCGGTTGGCGGCCGGGGCCGCCGCGCGCGGCGAGACGATTATGGCCGCTCCTCTCGCCGCCGGGGCGCCCTGGGGGATTTACCGCCGAGAGACGCCCTTCAACAGCTACGCCTCGATCCTTCGCCCTCTGTTGAAAGATCGCGAAATTGAAGTCCGATTGGGAGCACACGTGCTCCGCATCGATGCCGATTCGCCGCGGCCGACCGTCGTCTACTACGACGCGCTGAAGCAAGAGGAGGCGGAGATCCCTGCGAGGGCAGTGGTGCTCGCATGCGGAGCCATCAACACGGCGCGTGTCCTTCTGCAATCGACGAGCGCGCGCCACCCCGCGGGCCTTGGCAACGACGCCGGCCTGGTTGGAGCGTACCTGCACGACCATCCGCACCACATGTACACGGTCAAGCTGGCGCGCCCGCTTTCGAGGCTTCGCCACATCGCGCATCTGACGCGGGCGCCGTACGAAGGGTCAGCCCCCCTCTCCGCGGCGCAAACGACTCTCGGCGCGAGAGCGACTCAGTTGGAGCGAGTTCTTTCCGCGTTTCCGACAAAGTCCGACAGGCTGGGAGCGGTGGTGTTCGGCACCATGATCCCGCGCCGAGAGAACCGGGTCACGCTCAGCGAATCGGCGAAGGAACAGCCTCACGACCGCGCGGTTGACATCGACATCAGGTTCACCACGGAGGACATTGCGACCACCGGCCAGGCGGAAGACCGGATGTTGGGCATCCTGGACGACGCTGGCTTCGGCCCCCAGATCATGTGGCGGAGTTCGCGCCTGGCCCCTGGCAGTTCGGTGCACTACGCGGGGACTGCGCGGATGCACACCTCGCCGGAGTTCGGGGTGACCGACTCCTTCAACCGGTTGCACGATTACCCCAGCGTCCTCGCCGTGGATTCGTCGTGCTTCACGACCTGCGTCGAGAAAAACCCGGCCCTCACCGCCATGGCGATCTCGGCGCGCGCCGCCGACCAGCTCGCCGATGACCTGGCCGGGCGATGCTAGGAGACGTCTCCGCCCTGGGCACCAGGCAGCTCGCCGGAACCGACCTGGAGGTCTCAGCGCTGGGCCTGGGGTGCGCCAAGATCGGAGGCATCTTCTCCGGGATGTCCTCCAAAGAGGCCATCAGGTTCCTCCGGGCAGCCCACGAAGCCGGGATCACCCTCTTCGATACAGCCGATATCTATGGCCAGGGAGAGAGCGAACGCCTCCTCGGCGAAGCCTTCCGGGCGAGCAGGGACCAGGTGGTGCTCGTCTCGAAGGCCGGCTACCTCCTGCCCAGGCGGAAGTCGCTGGTGCAACGGGTGAAGCCCATGGTGAAGCCAGCCCTCAGCGCGATCGGCCTCAGCCGCGCCCGGCTGTCGGGGAATGTCGGAGGCGGGCTGGCCGGCCAATCGTTCACCTCCGATTACCTCGTCGCGGCGGCCGAACGTAGCCTGCGCCAGATTGGCACGGACTATTTGGACTTGCTGTTGCTCCACAGCCCTTCGGCCGAAGTTCTGGTCTCCGGATGCTTCCTCGAGGCGGCAGAGAGTCTCAAGAAGCGAGGAGTCATCCGCTGGTTCGGGGTCTCGTGCGAACTTCCGGCAGACGCTGCGCTGGCGGCCCAGTGGAAACAGGTCTCGTGCGTCGAAGTCCCATTGAGTCTGCTGCACCCGGAAGCCGCCGCTCTTTCGCTTCCCCGGCTACGGGCGAGCAAGAGGGGGACAATCTCTCGCCAGTGCCTCGCGGCAGGGCTCCTGACGCGCACAACGAACGATGACCGCGCCGATGGGAACGTCCCCGCGAACCGGCGAGTTGGCGTCGAGCGCTGCGCACGCGCGGCGCGAAGCATTGGCCGCACGCTGCCAGCCGCCGCCCTCGGCTTTTCGATCGCGACTCCCGGCGTCGACTCGACCCTCGTGGGATCCCACACCTTCGAACAACTCCGCGAGGCCATCGCCTGGGCGGTGGAGCCCTCGCTCTCTGCCCAGGAGTACGAGTTCTTGCTTGCGGAAGCTGGGACGGGCGCGTAGGAGCATCGCTTGCGAGGTCCGCGCAGGCGAAGCGCGGGAGCCGCAAGAACCTTCGCTCAATGCCTTGTAGACGAGCCTTCGCGACGATGGTGGTGTCGTTACAGGGCGACCTGCCCTGGGGTGTCTTCGATTTCGGAGGCGCTTGTTGCAATAGGGCGGCGGCCCCGGACGAAACGACCTTGCGTCGAGGAGGTACACGGCCCTTGATCTTCACCGAAACCGACCTCAGCGGTGCGTTCGTAATCGACATGGAGCGGCGCGAAGACGATCGCGGATTCTTCGCGCGGGCCTTCTGCCAGCGGGAGTTCGCAGACCATGGGCTGAAGCCAGTGATCGCCCAGGCGAACGTGGCCTTCAACCGCCACAAAGGCACGCTTCGTGGGATGCACTTCCAGTTTCCGCCCAAGGCCGAAACCAAGCTCGTCCGCGTTACACGGGGCGCGGTCCTGGACATCATCGTCGACCTCCGGCCGGAGAGCCCGACCTACCTCGGCCACATCGCCGTTGAGTTGACGGCCGAAAACGGCCGTGCGTTGTACGTTCCCGGACGCTTCGCCCACGGGTACCAGGCCCTCGAGGACGGCACCGAGACCAGCTACCAGGTGGGCGAGTTCTACGCGCCGGAGACCGAAGGTGGCCTTTCACCGTTCGACCCGAGGCTGGGTCTAAAGTGGCCGCTGCCGGTGAGCCAGATTTCGGCGAAGGATGCCGCCTGGAAGCCGCTGGATGAGATAGAGGATGAAGTGAAGTGGCGGATGACCGCGGATTGAGCGCCACCGTTCATCAGATCGATATCGACTCGGCGAGACGCCCGTGTGCGGGTTCCGACGGAGGTTTGCCTTGATCATCGTGGACACCGCGCTCAAGGAGCGAGAACAGCAGGGCACGCCGATCCGAGTCGGGATGATTGGCGCCGGCTTCATGGGACAGGGCGTCACGAACCAGATAGTGAACAGCGTCCCTGGCATGCGGATGGCCGCAATCTACAACCGCGAGCCGGAGCGGGCGCTCGCGGTCTATCGATACGCCGGCTGCCAGGATCCGGTGCGCGTGAGCTCGCAGCACGCCCTCGACGCCGCCGTCCGGCGGGGTCAGCCGGCCGTCGCCGAAGACCCGCTTACCGTCTGTCGCTCGCCTGAAATCGATGTCCTGGTCGACGTTACGGGGTCCGTCGAATTCAGCGCGCACGTACTCCTGGAGGCCTTCAGGCACGGCAAGAGCGTCGTGCTGATGAACGCTGAAGTCGACGCCACGATCGGTCCTATCCTGCAGACCTACGCTCGCCGCGGCGGAGTCATCCTGTCGGCGTGTGATGGCGATGAGCCCGGCGTGCAGATGAACCTCTTCCGGTGGGTATCCGGACTTGGGCTCATTCCGCGGGTAATGATTAACGTCAAAGGACTCCAGGACCCGTACCGGAACCCGACGACGCAGCAGGGCTGGGCCGACCGCTGGGGTCAGAATGCTTCGATGGTTACCTCGTTCGCGGACGGATCGAAGATCAGCTTCGAACAATCCATCGTCGCCAACGCCACAGGTTTCAAAGTCAGATCGCGGGGAATGTCGCGCGGCCTCACGTACGACGGCAACATCATGGACATCGTGAAGCTGTACGACATCGACGAAGCGCGAGAGCTCGGCGGCATCATCGACTACACGGTAGGGCCGGCGGGAGTCAAAGTGCTCTGCCTGGCGGAGCATCCAGATCCGAAGCAGCGGCACTACCTCGATCTCTACAAGATGGGCGAGGGCCCGTTGTACCCCTTCTGGACTCCCTATCACCTGGTGCACTTCGAAACTCCAATGGCGATCGCCCGGGTGGTTCTGTTCCGAGACGAGGTCGCCCCCCCCCTCGGAGGACCTGTTGTGGAGGTGTGCGCGGTTGCCAAGCGCGATCTCAAGGCCGGCGAGACCCTGGATGGCTATGGCTGCTACATGACGTACGGCGAGGCGACGAACGCGGATGAGATGAGCCGCGAACGGTACCTCCCCGAGGGGTTGGCGGAGGGCTGCCGCCTCGTACGAGACGTTCCCCGGGACCAGGTGCTCACCTACAACGATGTTGCGCTTCCGCCCGGCAGACTCGCGGACCGGTTGCGGGGAGAGCAAACCCGCCACTTCCTGGGCGAAACGTGGCTCGATGATCTTCTGAGTCGAGCTTCCGGTGACGGGCAAGGTTCAAGGAAGAGCGGCATCGGAGCCAGGGGCTAGCCCGCAAGAACCAGAAGAGCGCTTCGGGCCGGCGCTAATGGATGCGCCATGGTTTCCTTGCCCACCGCGCCCCGCGTCCACGGTTTCCACGGGGTGACCGACCCCTGCCGGCGTCCACCGCCGTGGCCGTCCCATGCCCTTGGCGAGGCCGTTCGGAGACGCACGATGACTGTCTGGTGACAAGTCAGGGGACTGTCAGGAGCATCTCGGGAGTCGTCCATGTCCGGGGCTGGGCCCGGGCCCGAAATTCAAGGAGACAAGCCGCCGCTAGAGGCGCGGTCTCATTGAAGGAGGAGAATCATGAGACGACCACGGCTGGGAAGGGGCGGCCAGATCGCAGTCGCCCTGGGCGTCATCGCCCTTACCTTCGCGATCACCTCACTCACATCGACAACCGCGGCGACGTCGCCCTGCAAGTTCCAAACGGCGCCCGGCGCGAACGTTGCCTTCTGCGAGACCTTCAACGCACCCGCCGGGACGGGGAATCGCTCCGGTCAGCTCAACGGAGACATCTGGGGAGTCTCGCGCAGTAGCGGAGACATGAACCTTGATGCCGGTCACGCCAATCCGTGGGCGAGGGCGACTCTCGCCGGCTGTAATGGCCCGCAGCCCGCCCAGCCCGATGGGTCCGATGTCATCATCTGCAACGGCCAGATGCGGGAAGTCACCAATGACAACGGCACGGTAACCGTGCTCGCGATGTATCCCAAGCAGCCTTTCGACTTCACGGGTCGTACCGGCACCGCCGTGTTCGATGTATCCGATGACACGCAGGGCACCCACGCGGCCTGGCCCGAATTCTGGATAACCGACCAGCCGACGCCGGCTCCCTTCGCTCACTTCGGGACGTGGAACTCGCCGCGTAACGGCATCGGTATTCGGTTTGCGGGGCACTATGGCCCTGCCAATGGAGACGGGAGTTGCGCGGCTTCCGCAACAGACCGCGTCGGCGTGGACTCGGCAATCTTCGTGTCGAACTGGGTGTCATCTGACACTGCATGGACGAACCCGGCCGGGGTGCAAGTTCAATACCTAGGATGCGTCCAGGCGGCGAGCGGGCCGGACGGTGCTCTGAACCACGTTGAGATGCGTTTCTCGTCGAACCAGATCGACGTGTTTATGTCGAGCCCGGGCAGCGCGACCCTTGTCCAGGTGGCCCGGATAACGGGCGCCCTTCCTCTCACGCGCGGGTTGATCTGGCTGGAGGACGTCCACTACAACGCCATTAAGGGCGGGAATCACACCCAGGCTACGCACACCTTTACGTGGGACAACGTGGGCTTCGATGGGGCGTACACCTACCGCGACCTCAGCTTCGACGCCAACGACCCACTCACGTCGTGCCACGACGGGACTCTGTGCCTGGGCTGGCTGGTGGGTTCGAACAATCCGCTGTCGTTGAGCATCCCTGGGGTGAACCGCATCGGGAACGCGACCAGCGCTTCCCTTATGTTCGGCTTCTACTCGTTCAACGCGCCTCTTTCGTTCACATACTCCGTGAACGGCCACGCCCACACAGGGACGTGGCTGTACCCCGACACCCAGGGCTTCACGTCGCGCATTGTGAGCTACCCGGTGCCGCTCTCGGACCTCGTCACGGGGACCAACACGGTGACCATCACCGGGAGCGACACGATGGTCGTCTCAAACGTGAACATCGTCCTGGTAGCAGCCGGGATCGGCGGGACCGGCGGGACCGGGGGATCGTCGACCTCGACTCCGACCTCGGTGGCCGCCACCCCGACCGTCGGAACCGGCGCCACGGCGACGGTCCAAGCCGCCTTCTGCACGACGGCCTACTACAGGAACGGGGTGCTGACGCCGGGCAACCCGATCACCTGTCCATAGGGTAGCCAGCTCCGACGAAGATGCGGACGTTCCTGACTTGCTTTCGCGCGATGCTCAGGAACGTCCGCACTCCAGCCGCGAGCGGGATGAAGAAGGACCGCAGGGCGCACGTCGCCGAGCCCGCAACACACCGCCAGTCGACCGGCTGCGCCGCCGAAAAGAGGAGCTTCCCGACCTTGCCGTTCCTTGCATCGATCCCGCCCCCCGCCGCCGGGTTGCGCCGGACGGTGACCGGCCATCCCCTGTCTGCGCCTTATTGCGGGCTGCGGGGTGAACCTCGTACCGGACTCCTGGCGAGCCAGCGTCGTGCCGGAGAGGGGTTTCCGCGGTGAACAGGCGCCAGATGCTCATCACCGGCGCCTGCCTGGTCACCCCGTTCGTCGTTGCCCTGGCCTTCGATTCCCGCCCCTTCGGGGTCGCGCCCTGGTACCTCTCCAGGGCCTTCGGCATCGTCGCCTTCCTCCTGCTGTCGGCGGCCACGATCAGCGGGTTGCTCGTCAGTT
The DNA here is from genome assembly GCA_041488155.1 of Tepidiformaceae bacterium. GTDB lineage: Bacteria > Chloroflexota > Dehalococcoidia > Tepidiformales > Tepidiformaceae > JBGPOS01. Next base: position 61,728 of record JBGPOS010000006.1, on the reverse strand, counting down.
CGAAGACGACGAACAGCTTCCCGGGCCGGGTCTTAGTCTTCAAGGCGCACCAGTTCAGCAGCGTGGCCTCCGTCGCGGTCATTGCCCTGCACGTAGAAGTGCTGCTCTTCGATGGTCTGCTCAAGCTCTCGCCACTCCAGCTGGTGGTGCCCTTCGTCGCCCCCTACCGCCACTTCCTGCCCTCCGCCGGGGTGATCAGCGCCTGGCTTACGATCGTGGTGACCGGGAGCTTCATGATGCGCCGAAAGCTGGGACGGAAGCGCTGGCGGGCTCTGCATTACGGAAGCTTCGGGGGCTACGTCCTTGCGCTTGTCCACGGCTTCGCGGCGGGCCCCGACACGGAAGTGACGCTGATGTCCTGGACATACATCCTGTCATCGGCCTCCGTAGTGGTGCTGCTCAGCTATCGCATCGCGGCAGCACTGAGACGAGACGCCGGCCGCCGTATTCGGCAAGGAGGCCGGGCCCAGGGCGTGTCACCAGGGTTTGAGGGCGCGCCTCGTGCGGTCACTGCGAGTGGGATCGTCTGGCCGCGGCCGAGCGCCCGGCCGTTCAGCCTGGACTGACTGGCCAGGCCGGGACTACCGCCCCGCCGTGGGGTCCGCCCTTCCTGTTCGATGCCAGGCACCGGGTGACCGCCCTGTCAGTATGGATACGTAGACCGTTAGCTTGTGTGCGAAGAAGCGCGGCGCTTCGAAGAACGCGAGCAGGTCTCGCGGCGGCGTCCGAGCGGCCAGCAAGCCTGCGGCCAGGTAGGTGACCAGCGACGTGGCCGCAGCAATGCTGAGGGCCAACGACCCGGCACCGAGCGCACCAATTCCGATGGCCAGAGTCGAGCAGCCCAGGAGCAGACTGAGTGGCAGGCTCGCAACTTCCAACGAGGCGGCGGCACACCCCAGGTGGCCTTTCGCGGCCGCCCGTCCGCAGGCGACCAACGAACGGCCGACGAGGGCTGCCCTTCCGCTCTCCCACCGCCCGTCCTGGGTGCGGGCCTGGGAAAAGTCCTGCGCCATGTAACCTGTCACGACGGCGCCGGGTTCGAAGTCGACTCTTATGCCCCGCCCGGCCAGCACGAGCGTCGCCGCCGCGTCTTCGGTGATGCCCTTGCCCGAAAGACCGTCGCGGGCGACATCCCAACGAAACGCCATACCGTTGCCCTTCAATCCAACCCCCAGCCCAAGCCTGGCGGCCCCGAGCGGCCGCGACCAGTGGACCAGCGAAAACGCCATCCGTCGCAACCGGCCGAGCGAAGTGGCCGGCTTTCCGGCCTGGTAGTGCGCCTGCACTACGCGGGCACCACTCGCCAACCGATGGCCGAGGGCCGCGAAGAACTCCCCTGATACCTCCGAGTCTGCATCGACGACAATCACCGCGCCGGGCGGGATCGGCAGCGCCCTGAGACTCGAGAGCGCGTAGTCGAGCGCAAAGTCCTTCCCACGCCGTGCATCATCCGAACGCACCAGGACGGTGGCTCCGGCGGCACTGGCAACCTCCGCCGTGCGGTCGCTGCAGTTGTCGGCCACAACGAGGATTTCGGGCCGAGGATGGTAGGGGGCAGCGCGCAGGCTGGCGACGGTGCGCCCGATGAGCAGCTCTTCGTCGTGTGCGGGGACGATGACGGACAGCCTCAGATCGGACGGCGCCGCGCGGCGCGAAGGTCTCGGAGTCGCCACCAGCGAAAGCAACGTCCACCAGAGCCCGTGGGCGAGCACGACCAGGGCGATCGCGATCTGGAGGGCGCCGGCCGCAGCGATCACGTAGCCATCGTCCGCGCGACCAGCGTTCCGTCGGTCTGAGGGGCTTGCGTGAGCAGGCCGGCCAGGTGCTGCACGTAGCGTTCGACCGTGAAGTGGCGACAGGCGGCGCTTCGAGCGCGGCCGCCCATGGCCTCGCTGCGCGCCGAGTCCGCAAGCACCCATTCGATCGCGCTGCGGAGGGCGCTGGCGTCGCCTGGAGGCACGTACAGACCCGTTGCATCCCCTTCTGGTTCGTGACCGAAACGTTGGGGACCCCGCTCGGCTGTGGACTGGGCGTCGAGTTCGCCCGACGCCTTCATGAGCGGACCCGAAACGCACTCCCGTTGTCCCCGCGTCGCCGTTACGACGACCGGCCGGCCCATGCTCATGGCCTCGAGAATGGTCGTCACACCTGCCTGGTTGGCCACGTCTTCGAGGGGTACGACCACGATCGCTGCGGTCTGGTAGGCCCGGCGTAGCTCGTCGAACGGGAGCGGTCGCGCGAGATACTCCACGTTTGCCGGCGACCCGCCAGCGGCGGCGACTTTTCGTGCCCAGTGGCTGCCGGCCGCAATCGTCAGATCGACGGGCAGTTCACCCGCCGCGGCGACCAGCGTGGCATAGTCCCGGAACTCGGAGCCAACTGCGACGATAGCGGGCCTGGTGGTCCTGTTGTCGAACAACTCGCCGGGCTGCCAGAAGGCCGTATCGACCTGGTAGGGAATCAGTTCCCTACGCCAGCTCGTTGCGAGCCACGGAGAGACGGCCTTGAGCTGCATCTCGCTGTGCAGCGCTAGCGTTCCGCCCGGAACCAGGCGGGTGCCGACCCAGAACAGTGCCTTTTTCCATGGCCGGTCCACGAGGTGGCCCAGCATCACGACCCGGACGTTCCGCCGGAAGCTGAAAGCAAGGAAGAGCAGGAGGGGGAGGCCGATGTGTTCGCCGTCGGCGAAGCAGACATCGCCCCTCCGCGCCCTGCGGGCAAGCCGTAGCGCCTGTCGAACGTGCGGCCCAAACGCTCGCTGCATACGTCCCCGTGTTCCTTCATGGCCGCGACCGCGGTAGACGAGAGTGCCTCCGGTTGCCGGCGCTAGCTCGCGGAAGTCTCGTCGCGGCCCGGCCGCCGTCAAGACGTCGGCCTGCGCTTCAGTCACGCTCACGCATATGAACGTGGTCACGCTCCGACCTCGACTCCGCCCGGGCTGGTCTTCGTGCGCGAACCGACACTTGCAAGACTTCCTCGCCGCAAGTGGTCCGCCAGCACCATCTCGTGTCGGCCGCATCGCGGCTCGCCGACAAAGTGGAGCACTATAACGCCGGCACCAACCGTTACCGCCACTTTCACGACGAGACTGTCTCGAGGAGGGTAACGATGCGCGCGGCGTTTCTGGCTGCGTTCAGCGAGTCTCTTGCGGCCTCTCGCGACGCCGCGCCCATCCGCGCTCTCAGCCCGCGGTCTTCCACGAGTCGGACCATCGCTTCGGCGAGCGCACCGTCGTCGCCTGCGGGGACGAGGATCCCGGTCTTGCCGTCGCGCACCGTTTCCGGTATAGCGCCAACCGGCGTGCTTATCACCGGCAGACCGGCGGCCATCGCCTCGGCGATAACCAACGGAGAGCAGTCGCCCTGCGTTGGCAGGCAGAACACGTCAGCGGAGGCGTAGGCTTCACGAAGCTCAGCTGTCCCGGGTCGAATGCCTCGCCGTTGCAACACCCCGGCAGCGGCCGGCACGTCCGCGTCGGTGACCAGAAGGAGCTCCGCACGATCAGCAACCCGGTCAAACGCACGAACGAGGCCAGGCCCACCTTTGCGGTTGAACTCGCCTCCCACGAACAGGATCCGCGGTTTGGCGCGGCCGTTGCGTGGCGCGATGTCAAAGAGATCCTGCGACGCGCCGGGACGGGCGACGAGGATGCGGCTGCGGTCCACGCCGTATTGGTCCACGAGCGAATCTGCCGTCCAGTTCGACCAGGCGACCAGCGCGGCGGCGTTGCAAAGCACGTGGCGGTACCACCTCTGTTTTCCCAGTTCGGCAACGCGAGGCCAGCGGCGATGTCCGTACCACTGTCCCAGGGAGTCGAACTGGGCGGGCGTGGCATCCATGCTGACGACGTAGGGCGTCTTCGGGGCGGGAAGGTCGGCCAGGAGCGATAAGGTCTGAGTGTGGTAGAAAGCGAGCGCGTAAGGGCCATGCTCGCGCAGTCTCCGGCGGGCTTCGAAGCTGCCCCGCAAAGCCCATGGAACGCGAACGCGCTGACGTTCGGGGTAGTCGATCCGGTGAACGTCGACCTGCGCTGCCGCCCCTTCCAGGGCACGTTCGATGCTGAGGCCATGGGCCCGATGGCCCAGCGTCTGTTCGAGACAAATTGCCCAACGTTTCAAGCCTTGGCCCCCGGCGCTCTCCGCAGAAAAACCTAACGTTGGTGCGTCGAGGCGGCGTTGAATCCGTGTTGGAGCTACGGACCCTGTACGCCCTGTTGGATCTCGCCGGAGGCGATAGCGGCGGATCCGTGCCCCGCCGTTGAGCGCGCCAGAGAGCGTCTGTGTTCAACCGAGTAGGCGAAGCTGAGCAGCGGAACGGTGAGACGGCTGAGACCGGCCGCGTGGAACGCCCTTGCCAGCGCCACGGCGACGTTCACGCCAGGCGTCTCTGCGGACAGCCTGCGCAACGTCGCTTCGCCGGCGCGGCTGAACGGATGACGCAGCCGGAACTCGGACTCGATGAGCTTCAGCCATTCGAGTTCTGGATAGAGTGAGTCGATCATGACGTCGAAGCGTGCGTACGCCCGAGGAATCGCAAGCCAGCTTGCGATGGTTCGCTCCGCATAGTGCCAGCCAATGGCCGACGGCTCGAACAGGAAACGCGCACCGAGCCGGTGCATCCGGTAGGCCAGCTCGATGTCCTCAGCGCGCGTAAACGTCTCGTTGAATCCACCTGCTGCCAGCAAGGTTTCGCGCCGAAGGGAGGCGTTACCTGTGAAGAACTGGCGCCACGTCGGCTCGTAGACGTGTTGTAGCATCCGTCGATATTCGACCTCGAGCGTGCGGGCCTCCCAGAGGTTCCAGGCGGTAGGCCGCCAATCGGCGGGTGCGCGGAGCGGGCCGATGACGATGCCGCTCTCGCCGCCCGCGTCGTGAGCAGCCAGGTGTCGCTCCATCCACTCAGGGCAGGCAACCACGTCGTCGTCGATGAACGCCACGATTTCCGCCTCGCTTGCTCGCACGCCGAGGTTGCGAGCTCGCGCGGGCCCGCCGTTCCCGGGAGTGGTCACGATCCGGGGCCGGAGGGCGGCGAGCGTGGGCGCCTCGATCGTGCGCGACACGGGAGGATCACTCCCGTCATCGACGAGAATCACGCCAAAGTCGGGTTCGGTCTGGAGGCACAACGCCTCCAGGCAGCGGTTCAGACTTGCATGCCGGTTGTAAGTCGCAATGACAACGTCAGCCCTCGCCAACGACGGCCTCCCTGAGCTGGCGAATGACGCGAGCCGGGGAGCCGGCTGCGAGCGTGTACGGCGGGATCGTCCCCTTGACCACGGAGTTGGCTCCGATTACGGCTCCGCGTCCGATGTGAGAGCCACGAAGCACGATCGAACGGGCGCCGATCCAGACGTCGTCTTCGATGACAACCGGGGCGCTCGCCCCAAAACGGAGGTGGTCCTCGGGGGTGTGATAGTCGTTGTCCATGATGATCGAGTACTGGCCGATTGCGCAGTTGCGTCCGACCTCGACGCGATCCGTAGCGGCGACGTTGGTGCCGTAGTTGATGTACGTTCCGTCGCCAATTGAGAGATACGCTCCCCGGAACGAGACCAGCTCGAGGCGGACGGTCCCGCCATCCAGCCGGACCCGGTCGCCGACGATGAGCGTGCCCTCGTTGACAACCTTGACCCTCCCCACAAGACGGGCCGAACCGACGCTCGTCGCCCTGCGCAGAGCCCACTTGGCGTGGAGGAACTCGACGCCGCTGCGGAGGAACGCGCGAAATCCGTAGCGCCTGGCGACGCGGATCGCCGTCGGGACCAGCCTGGCGCCGACGCGCGGATTGGCGGTCACTTCGATGCCCCTCTGACTGCAGGCCAGGCCAGCACGATGCCCGCGGCGATCGCCGCCGGAGCGAGGCTGCGGGTGCTCGCGAAGCCCAGGTCGACGGTCGAATACACGATGAACATGAGAACGACGCTGAAAGCGACGGCAGCAGCCATCCATTCCAGACTATCGATGGGCATGTGCCTGAGCAGGGCCATCCGGTCCCGGCATCTCTGCAGCACGAGCATCACGAAGCCGAGAAATACGGATATGCCGAGCCACCCCATCTTCAGCCACAACCACAGGATGCCCTGGTGCGGGGTGTACGACTGCAGTGGCCAGAAGGACTTGAGGTCCGGAAGCAATTGGAATTGGACAAACGGTCGACCAAATCCGACCCCGAAGACCCGGTTGAGCCGGATGGTCTCGATTACGTCGCTCTTCTCGATCTGCCGGTAACTGTCGGAAGACTCGTCGCGGACCGTGGGGTCGAATTGGGAGCGCACGGCCCGCGCAGGTTGGGCGAGCGCTCCGTATTCTTGGTTCCAGTACGCAGCCAGGTAGGCGGTAAATCCGATGGCGAGGATGCCGCCAAGGCTTAGTACGAGGATCGGCCGGCGGGGCAGCAGGGAGAGCCCCATCGATAGCACCCCGATCAGCACTACGAGCGTGGCCGCCCGGCGGCCAGTTGCCAGCATGGCCGCGAACACGACCGCGCAGTAGCCGACCATCAGGAGTCTGCCTTTCAGGTCTTTCGCCCGGAGCAGCTGCGCTCCGCCCAGGAGGAGCCCAACGCCCATGATCAGCGCGCTTTCGTGGGCGAAGACAAACTCAATCGGGACGCTGGAGTCGCCGGAACGGACACCAAAGTACCGGATGAGGCTGAGCGTCGAGAGGCCCAGGACACCCAGGACGACGGTGCGCGCCATCGTCGGAAGGTGGTCTGGCCCGAGCCGAGCGCCGATGTAGAACAGGGCAAAGCCCGCCAGCAGGCCGCGGCTTTCGGTGTAGGCGAGGTTGGTCGGCCCCCCACGCATAAACCCGTAGACGAGACCCAAACCAATCGCCACGGGGACTGCAAGCGCCACGAGGGGGAGCCGCAATCTGCGCGCCGCCTGACCGCGCCGGAGGAACAACGAGACCGCGACGGCGATGATGGCCACTTCGATGGGTGAGATCGTCAGGTCGAAGGCGTGCTCCCAGCCAGGTGGCATGGAGTAGATGGCGGAACTGATTGGCTCAGTGATGTCCGAGGCATTGGGCTCGAACACGATGCCGAGAGCGAGCAATGTCGCGGCCGTGTGCTTCGGATAGGCGAAGGCAGCCACCAGGGCAGCCGAATAGACGGGCAGAAGCAGCGACCACAGGCCCATGATGGCGATGACCACCGCTGCTCCCGCGGCTGCCAGGGCGCACACAAGTGCCGCCACCGACGGAGCGAGGAACGGTAGCGAGACCCGCTGCATCCTCGGAGCCGAGGCGGCGCGCATGGGGGTTATCCCAACTGTCCGAGTTGGAAGAGCGTGAGCGTCGTCACCGCCGCCAGGGAGACGACCAGCAAGGACTCAACAGGCAAAGCGGAGCGCAGTGTCCTGTTCGAGAGGAGGAACGCGCCGGCTACGATGGAAGCGACGAGTAGCATTGCCTCGCTGTCCTCAGGACCGAAGGTTCAGCGTCCGCTGCACCCACCCCGGCACCGACGACGACTTTCGGTTCACGACCACCCCGAGGACCTTCGAATCCTTCAGCAGGTGCAACAGGCGGTCGAGGTCCTGACGGGTGGTGTGGCCGGCCCGTACCACCACCACCACGCCGTCGCAGCGGGTGGCAAGAACGGGAGCGTTCATTGAATGGAGCGTCGCCGGCAGGTCGATGACGACATACTCGCTGGCGCGCTTCATGTTCTCGATCAGCGTCGAAAGGTGCTGGGACCTGGCGATTCGGGCAGGGTCAGAAGGGGCGCTTCCTGCGGTGATTACGCTCATCTTCGCCTGCGAAACACGGTGCGTGACCGAGATCAGCGGGCGAGTGCCAGCGAGCACTTCCGAGAGGCCGTCCTGGCCGACGAGGCCGTATTCGCGGCCTACAGAGTGGGTGTGGAAATCGGCGTCGACTAGCATCACATCGGCCGAGAAGTCTTCGGCGAGCGAGGCGGCGAGGGCGATAGCCACGGTGGTCTTCCCGTCACCGAAGTGGGGACTCGTGACCCCGATAGCGAGGGACTTGCGCACCGGCGGCGCCGTCGGGGCCGTCGGGTCCAGCCCGGCCATGACGTGGATTTCTCGGAGCGCCTCTTTGAGGCTCTCCCGGGAACGGGGCTGAAGCGTCGCTCTCATGAAGCGCTCTCCTTGGCGGCCATCGGCGCACCGGGCGAAATAGAAGCGGCCGTCTGCCGAGCGAAGTCACGTTTCCTCCAGGCAATGAACCAACCGATGGGGGTGTAGCGAAGGATCGGGCCGGCTGGCCGCAGTTCCGGCACCGCGCCCAGTAGCGGCACACCAAGGCCCTGGAGGTCCTCACTCGAGCGGATCGAGTGATCGGTGTGATAGGCGAAGTACACATACCCTGCCGCGATGAGTATCCCGAAGAGCATCGCGGCGGCGGGGAGTCCGAACCGCCTGGTGGAAGGGACTGGCATTGGTCCGCTGGGCTTGCTGGCCGGGTCCTGCACATTGAACGAGGCTTCCTGGCTTTGCGGAGCCGAAGCCTCCCGCAGCCCTACTCCCTGGAGTTGCAACTGCAGGCTATCGACGAGCTTTTGCTGCGTGTCGACGTGCTGGACGATGGTGCGGTAGTTGATATCGAGGCTGGCGGCGTTGGTTGGATCCGCGGCGCGGGGATTGGCCGCGAGGTAGGCGGCCAGGTCGGACCTACGCTGGTCGAGGCTCTTCTGGGCCACCGTGAGCTGCTGCTTGTAGTACTCGGCGGAAAGCGAGGCATCCCGCTGAACTTCGGATGTGGCGCGGGCAAGGTAAACGTCTACTACGCCTGAGACGATGGCCTGCGCTCTCTCTGCCGAGCCGGCCTGCGCTGTCACCGTCAACAGGTTGACGCCACTCGAGGTGGCGGAGACCTTCAGGTCGCTGGCTGCGCTCGCGATCGATGACTCGCTATCCGTTTGCTTGGCAATTCCAGCATCCAGCACGACAGACCTTCGAAACGATTGCGTCGCCAGGAGGTCGTTCAGCGCCTGAGTCTGATTCTGGGCCGGGGTCATGAACGTGTTGGTGTGACCAATCGCGGGCTGGGCGTCTCCGACAGGAGAGGTTACCCACACTTTTGCGTGCGACTCGTACGTCGGGAACCCTTCGGTCATCACCACCACGAACAGGGGAACGATGACGATCGGGATGGCGACTACCCAGAGCCGCCGGAAAATCGTCTCAACGAGCTTGCCGCGTATCAACTCTTCACCCCCGCGTTCAGTGGCACCGTTTCAGTCTCAGTGGCCGCCGTCGAGCGGACGTTGAGTGAGGGACTCCCGGCTGCGATTTTGCTTGCCCTAAACCAGAGGGCGGGCGGCCTTCATGGTCCCTGGCTGACGAACTTGGAGGGCCTCACCGAAGTCCGCTATCGTTCGGCGCAGCCCGGCTTCCAGGTCCACGGTTGGCATCCAACCGAGCCGCTCGCGGGCAAGGGTGATGTCCGGCTGCCGGCGCTGTGGATCGTCTCCTACGGCCGGATCGCAGAAGACGAGGCCGCCGGTACCCCCGGCCAACCGGGAGATGATTGCGGCGTACTCAAGCACCGTGCGCTCCTCGGGATTACCCAGGTTCGTTACCTCGCCAACCGTCGCGCTTGAGGCCATCGCCCGCACGAGACCCTCCACGAGGTCGCTCACGTAGCAAAGCGACCGCGTCTGCTGGCCGTGCCCGTAGACGGTAAGTGGTTCTCCGCGAAGGGCTTGGGCAATGAAATTCGGCACCAAACGGCCGTCGCCGGGATCCGACCGAGGTCCATACGTGTTGAAAATGCGGACGATCCGCGCGCTGACCCCGCGAGTACGGCAGTAGGCCATTGTCAGGGCCTCGCCATAGCGCTTCGCCTCGTCGTACATCGAACGTGGGCCCGTGCTGCTGACGTTGCCCCGGTAGCTCTCACGCTGGGGGTGCTCAAGGGGGTCGCCATAGGCTTCGGAAGTACTCGCGTACAGAAAGCTGGCGCTGCTCCTGGCTGCAAGCTCCAGCAGGTGGCGCGTGCCTTCGCTGTTCACCCGGAGAGTCTCAATCGGGTATTTCTGATAGCCAGGCGGGCTCGCAGGGCTCGCCAGGTGATACACTTGGTGGACCTCGGCCACGGTGGCGGGTACTCCGTCCACCAGATCAGCTCTGACAAAGCTGAACCGGGGATGCCCGAGCGCTTCTGCGCTGTTGCTCTGCCTCCCCGTCGACAGGTTGTCGAGGCAGACCACGTCGTGGCCGTCTGCCAGCAGCCGATCGCACAGATGCGACCCGATGAACCCGGCCCCCCCGGCTACAAGGACACGCAAGCTTCTCTGCCTTTCAGCCTCGCCGCCCACAGTTGGCCAACGGCGCCTTCAATAGGAGCCACTGCCCCTTATGACGGTCGGCAAGGTCATCAGGAGGATCTTGAGGTCGAGCCTGAACGACAGCTCGCGGGCATACTGGACGTCCAACTCGACCATGTCGGCGAAGTCGTGCCGGCCGCGAAGCGTCACCTGCCAGAGGCCGGTGATGCCGGGTTTCGCAGCGAGGCGCCTCATGTGGGGTTCGTCGTACTGCAGTACCTCGGTCACCAGGGGAGGCCTGGGACCGACCAGGCTCATGCTGCCCGTCAGCACGTTCCAGAGCTGCGGCAGTTCGTCGAGGCTCGTCCTTCGTAGCCACCGGCCCACGCGGGTACGGCGGGGATCTTCCTTCATCTTGAAGATGAGGCCGTCGGCCTCATTGTGACGCATCAGGCTCTCCTGCATGCGATCCGCTCCCAGGTGCATCGAACGGAACTTCCAACAGGTGAAACAGCGACCCCCGCGACCTACGCGAGTCTGCCGGTAGATCGGCCCTCCCTGGCTGTCGAGCACAACAGCCAGGGCCAGTGCGAACATCAGCGGGAGTAGCAGTACCATCCCCACGACGGCGCCGACAACGTCGACCAGGCGCTTCCACGCAGGCATTGGCACAACCCACAGGGCGCCGATCTCGACGAAGCCATCAAGAGGTTCCGGCCGGGGCCGGGCGGCGATCGAGGATGATGCCATTCAGTTGCCCCCTGCCGCGGTCAGCGGCGCCGCCTGCTCACGCGGTCGCGAGGTTGGGTGTTCGAGAGTCGGACGCCCAATGCAGTAGTAGGCGAACCCGAGGGCCCGGAGCGCTAAGGGGTCCAGGCGATTGCGTGCGTCGATGACGATCCGGGAACGCATGACTGCGCCCAGCCGGCCGTAGTCCATGGTCAGGAAATCGTCCCAGTCCGTCGCGAGGACCACTGCATCGGCCCCCCTCCCGCCCTCAGCCACGCTGCTGGCAACGACCACAAAGGGCGCTTGCGCCGCTATGATTTCGGCCGAAACAACCGGGTCGTACACGACGGCTTCCGCTCCTTCGTGATAGAGGAGGTTCGCGAGTTCGAGCGCCGGGGAATTCCGGACGTCATCTGTATTAGCCTTGAACGCGGCGCCCAGGATGAGGATTCGCCGCCCTTCGAAGCTTCCGACCGCGCTTCGAATCTTCTGGACCGTGCGCAGCCGCTGGTCGCTGTTGATCTCTATCACCGATCGCAGCAGCTGAGGGTGTGTGCCGTGGACGGCCGCCATGTGAGCAAGGGCACGGACGTCTTTGGGGAAGCAACTTCCGCCCCATCCGAGGCCAGCGGCGAGAAACTGCGAGCCGATCCGCGCGTCCATACCCATACCGAACGCGACTTGATTTACGTCGGCCCCGAGGGACTCGCAAATCGCGGCTATTTCGTTGATGAAAGAAATCTTCGTTGCCAGGAAGGCGTTGGAGGCGTACTTGATCATTTCTGCAGTGCGAATGTCGACTCGTTGAATGGGGGCGCCCAGGGGCTCGTAAAGCGCTGCGACACGTTCGATGGCCTCAGGATCGTTGGCGCCGAGGACAATGCGGTCGGGGCGCATAAAGTCGCTCACCGCTGAGCCTTCCCGCAGGAACTCAGGGTTCGAAACCACCGACACCCGGGTCTTGGCGCTTCGCCGAGCGATCCCCTCAACGAGGTCGCCGGTCCCGATCGGGACGGTGCTCTTGTTGACGATGATTCCATTGGGCCGAAGCCGCGTTGCCACCGAGCTGATGGCGTCGCGCACGGCCCGCAGATCGGCCGCTCCTTCTTGAGAACCAGGCGTGTTCACGGCGATGAAGACGATTTCGGCGTCCATCTTCGCCGGGTAGCTGTCGCGGAACCGCAGCCGGCCGCTCTTTAGTCCGCTGGCGATGAGGTCATCGAGGCCGGGCTCGAAGACCGGACTTCGTCCCTGGCGGAACACCTCTATCCGGGCCGAGTCGATGTCGATGCAATCGACCGTATGCCCGAGCTCGGCAAAACAGGCGGCAGAAACTCCGCCGACATAGCCGCAGCCGATAATGGCCAGTCGTGTCAAGACCGCTTCTCCTTCAAGGCGTGGCGCCCCGCACTCGATAATCTGAAGGGAATTCGTTGACAGCCCGTTGAGGCGCTGTATCTCGGCTGTACTCGCTACTTAGTCGAGGTAGCTCGCGTCTTCCCGGGGACCGATAGAAGCTGAGGGGCGCCGCCAGAGGCGCTCCAGGAGTAGCTGCCAAGCGATGACCGCGGCCGCCGGGACGTCCCTTCCCAGGTAGCGTCTCCCCAGACGGCGCGGTTCTTGGACCATGCGAAAGATCCATTCCATGCCCGCCGATTGAATCAAGCGAGGGGCACGCCGCCTTCTGCCGGTCAGTAGATCGAAGGTCCCGCCCACGCCGATCCAGAGCGCTCCCGGCAGGGCCGGGTGCCACTCAGCGATCAGCCGCTCCTGCGCCGGACAACCGAGCGCGACGAGGACGACCTCCGGCCGGCTCTCGACGAGCTCGTCGCGGAAGCGGTCCAACTCCGCGACAGCGAGCTTCCGAAAGGGCGGCGTTACCACCGCGGCGATCACGATCCGCGGTCCGAGGCCGGCCAGGCGCTCGGCCGCCCTTGCCGCGACTTCAGGCTGACCGCCGTAGAGCGAGACTCGAAGCCCCCGTGAGGTCCCGGCTGCCTGGCACAGGCAGGTCACGAGGTCAACGCCGGCGACGCGCCGTGCCCGGGCGGCGCCCGCCAGCCTGGCCAACCACCGCACCGGCATTCCGTCGGCAACGACGAGCGTCGAGCGCCTCAGGTCTTCCGCAAGGGTGCGCTGCTTGCGAGCTAGCGCGAGGAAGTCCAGGTTGGCCGTTGCCACTCGCCCACCGCGACCATGGTCGACGAGATCGAGGCAAACACTCACGGCCTCAGCCATTCCGCCGTCGAAGATCGGAACACCTCCGACCATGACATGACGGCGGGGCGTCGCTTCCGAGTAACCAGCGCTGGTCGAAGTGCGAAGCGATCGGAGAGCAACCATCACCGCGAAGATTGGACAGCCACAGTCAATCTCCCGTTGAGCGGGTGTGAACGCGGCACTCGGAACCGCCGGGCGCCGCCCTTTTGGGTAGCACACAGCGGCCCCATGGCCGGGCGCTCAACGAAGCCTCAACGAGTCGCGGGCAGGATCAACACGGTTGACGGCGCGTTGGGATTGCCTCCCGGCCGATTGCCAGTCGAGAGAGGTTCGTTGGCGACCGTAACACTGGACCATGCACCTACAACCTCGCGCGCAGGTCCGATCATCCGGACAGCGGCTGCGTTGCTTTCGGTCCAGGGCGTAACGTGGGCCACGTCGCTGGTCAGCATCCTCTTTATCCCTCGCTTTCTCGGCGCGAGCCGGCTCGGGGTCTTCGCGAGCGCTGGCACCCTCGCGGCAATTCTGGGCCTCACGGCCGGGTTCGGGACCTCGGCCCAGATCGTGAAGTCAGTTGCGCGGGACCGCGACAATGCCGCGAACGTCGTTGTCCACGCGATGGCCTTGCGCGTGGCCATCTGGTTGGCGTTTCTGCTCCCAACGATGGCGATCACATTGACCGTCGTCGAAGGCAACCTGGCCCGATTCGTGCTGGCGGTGATGATTGGCTCTACCGTGTTCGGGCTGATCAGCGATGCCGCGAACGCCGGTTTGCAGGGAAACCAGACCATGGGCAAAGCGGCGATGTTCGCGGCCCTCTTCGGCGTCGCCGCCCAGTGCACCACGGTTGGCATCCTGCTCCTCGGAGGCGGACTATTCTGGCTTGTCTCGGCGTCCGCACTGTTCGCACCGATCTACATGGCAGTCCCTGTGACGTTGTTCTGGAGGCGCCTGGGCCGGCCGATCCACTGGTCGAGACCGTTGGCCGCCTCCCTGATTGCGGGCGGACTGCCGTTTCTTGCGTGGGACCTTGCACTGCGGCTCTACGGTTCAATCGACTACCTCCTGCTGGCCGGGCTGACTAACAGCGCCACTGTCGGCGAGTATGCCTTCGCGCACCGGTTGGCGGAGATCCCTATTTTCGGCACCACGGTCGTGACCGCCGCCGTTTACCCGGCCCTGTCGGCCGCCGCGTTCAAAGACAGAGCTTTCTTCAAAGGTGTGGTTACAAACGCGACTCGCGCCGTGATCCTGATTACGTTGCCGATGGCCGCGGGACTGATCGTTCTTGCGCCTGAGCTGACGAAGTTGATAGGCGGCGGCGGGGGACAATTCAAGGACGCCGCCCCGCTCCTGATGATCCTTTCACTCCACATCCCACTGGCGGCGATGGACACGATCCTCGGGACCGCACTGTTCGCCATGGATCGGCAGAAGCGTGTCGCAATAGTGGGCTGTGGGGCGGCTGTGTTGAACCCGGTTATCAATCTCGCCGCAATTCCTCTGAGCGTTTCGTGGTTCGGGAACGGCGCGATTGGGGCATCGGTCATCACCGTCGCAACGGAGTGCTTCGTGGGGGCGTGGATCTGGACCATGCTGGGCGCGAACATCGAAAGGAAACAGTCGGTTCGCGTGGCTGCCCTCTCGCTGTGCGCCTGCGGGGCGATGGTAGCGGTGGTGGAGCTCGCCCTGGGGCCGCTCGGTCTCTTCGCAGCGATTGGGGCCGGAGCCGTGGTCTATGTCGCGGCCATCATTGCGCTACGGCTCGTTACACCCGCCGAGGCCAGGCATCTTCGGTCGGCCATCGCCTCTCCCTGAGGCACCGAAGGAACCAGTCTGCAGGCAAACGGGGGCCCGCCCCCGACCGCAAGTGCTAACCAGCGCCGGCAGGCTGTTTGGTGTCTCGGGCGATGCTCTTCCGGGCTTCCAGCGAATCTCCGCAGATCCATCTCTCGCTCGCGGGGTCCCACCGTCGCTCGTGACCGATCCCAAGAAGGTACTCACATGGGTGCAAGGCCACCTGGCGCTCGATGAAATCGATGATCCGGTCCATTACCCGAATGTCGCTGGATTTGTCGTCGGGGTCGCCAGCCTCGATGGGCTCTCCCCAAGTTATCGTGACGGTTCGAGGGCCTGGGCCGTGTACGGCCACGTACGGGACAATCGGACACGAAGCGAGGCGGGCGATTCTGGCGGCGCCGATGGCGAACCGTCGATCCGATACCCCGGCGAACGGTCTGTGATAGGCGTTGGGCTTGTCCCAATGGACGTCCGGGTAGATTGAGACGGTGGCTCCGGGCTCGCGGAGCCTGGCCAACGCCGCATCTTGGACGCTCGGGATCCTGGCTGGCGCCTCGGCCCAGTTCCTTGGCTCCGCCCAGAGATCTGGGACAATCGCGGCCCGTTCTGCCAGCTCATCGGCCGTCTCCGTGGTTCGGTAGAACCCGTGTCTCGCGCCTTTCGCCGACTGGGAAGTCAGTCTCCGGCGAAGTTCGAGTGGCGAGAGCATCCAGCGGGGAAGCTCGCCCGAAACCGGCCTGTTCGCCTGCGGCAGTGCCTTGTAGCGAAGTGTGCTCGCGGAGCTGAGGAAGTGGCCGCTGGCGATAACGAAGGGCCGGCCCGAAGAGAGCAGGCCACTAATGGGTCCGCCGTTCTCCTGGATCAAGGTCCAGCGCTCGGGGCGTTCTCGGCCCGAGTTCATTCGGACGTGGTAAACGAGATCGCGACGGGTGCCGGCTAGCCGCCGAGCAACCAGCCTCAACCGGCGCATCCCAGTCGCGCCTGTACAGACTTCGATCTCCCGCCTGGCGGCACGGCTCATCCCGCTGGGGATCGTGGCGTCGAGCCACCCGGCCGCTCCCGCCAGCCACAGCGCTGCACCCAACGGCAACGTCCGCGCGGCCGGCACAATCACGAAGCGATCGGCCAGAAACCGCAACCAACCGAAGACGCGCAGCAGCTCCCTTGGCCGTCCGATCCTGTCGGACCACCAGTGCTTTGACGCGAAAAGCTGAGCGTCGTCCACGCAGGTCCTCCGTCCCCGGTTGCCGTGCGGCGCGGACGCCGCCGGGCGAACCCGTGGGCGCCAGCAGTAGCGCGAGAAAGCCAGTCAATTCGACTGATCTGCTGGGCCCCATCCCTACCTGGCAATCTTGGTCCGCAGGGTCGAGCCTCCGTGGAGGCCGGGTGGAGCGTTCGGTCGTGCGGGGCTGCGCCGGTCAGTCCGTGCCCCGCAGGCGCTGTCCGCCAGGGGCGGATGCCTATGGACCCCATTCAGTCGCGGGTCGCTACGCCTGCCACCGGCGCTCGAGAGTCATCGGGCTGTGGACCGACCACAGAGAGCGGGATCAGCTCGCCTTCAGCTTTGGCGCTTCTTCCGTGGCCCGGCGCGAACGGCGTCGAAGGAAGCGCCCGTCGACCCTCCCGGAAGAGCTTGAAGGCTGCATAGGCCCGCAGCGCGCCCAGGACTGCGACACGAGGCGCAAGGTGCGCGACCCCACGCAGCTTGCGGCGGGCGGAAGCGTGCGTGAGTTGGTTCCAGCGGTACGGGACGTACGTTTCGAGACGGGCCCAGGTGCGAGCGAGCTTCACGTCGCGAAGCGACATGACGTACGTTCGCATGGTGGCCGTGTAGCTGTTCCAGTCCTCGTAGGTCATCTCCTTTCCGCGGACAAGAAGATCCTCCCGTAGCGCGCGCCAATAGATCGGGGTGCCCGGGAAGGGAGTGAGGATTGTCATCGTCGCTTCGATGCCGAGCGAGCGGGCGAACTTCCAGGTGTGCCTGACCGTGTGCCACGTCTCCTCGGGCGTGCCGATAAGGAAGAAGCCCCAGAGCTTGATACCCAGCTCATCGCAGATGGGGACCTTCTCTTCGAGGATTCGGTTGATCTTGGTGTTCTGCCCAAGCGTCTTCATTATCTCCGGGACATCAGACTCCACTCCCGTGAGAAGCGTCCGGATGCCGGCCCGGTGCATGAGTTCCAGGAGCGGGCGGTCGAGCAATTCGAGGCTCAGTTCGGCAGCGAGTCCGATCGGGAGGTCCATCTTGATCAGGCCTTCAGCCAGGGCGCGCACCTGGGGCTTGTTGGCCGCAAAGTTGGGATCCCGGAAGCTGATGTGGCGAATACCGAATGTGCGGTAGAGATACTCGATTTCCTCCAGCACGCTCTCGGGAGTGCGGAATCGCATCGCCCGGCCTTCGATGAGGTTGTACGGGCACATCGTGCACGGCATGAAACAACCCCGACTTGCTTCAACGTTCAGCCCCAGGGTCGAGAGACTTCGCCCCGGCGCATACCGGTCGAGACCAACAAGGTGCCAGGCGGCGCGCGGGAGCGAATTGAGGTCCGGGACCTTGCGCCACTTGAGGTAGAGCGAAGTGGAGGATTCGTCATACAGGCCTGGCTCGTCCTGATCCACGTATCCGGCCACTGAGATGACGCCCTCGACAGTCGCAGGGTCTTCGGCCGCCATCGCCTCTTCGATGATCGATTCGGGCTCGCCGAAGAAGAGATAGTCGAAACTGGCTTCGCCGATCCAGTGGCGATAGGTCGTCATCAAGACGCTGCCGAACGCGTAAACGGTCGCGTCGGGAAATTCTGCCTTGAGCCGGTTGGCGAATCGGATGTCGCTGCGGAGCGAGGTTATCGACATCCGGACGCCAATCCACGTGGCCACCGTGGGAGAACCCTTCCGCCCGGCCGCCAGCTTCTGTGCCACGACCGCCATGCCGTTTGCATGGTCGGTCACGTGATCGACCACCAGATCGACGATCTGCACCTGGTGTCCGGCCCGTTCGGCTACGGCGGCCTGGTAGAGGAAGTCATGAGCCACGACTTCCACAGGCTCCTTTTCGAACGGTTTTAGTTTTCGTGCAACGCCCAGGCCCCCCGATTGGCTGCGCTCATTTGTGCGACCCTTAAGGCCCGGAGGACTAACGAGGTACAGGCGCCGTTCCATCATTGACTACCTTTCTTGGTGGGAGAGGGTCTCGGTGAGGGCCGACACCCGGTCGAACTCGCCTCGAGAAACGAGGCTCCGGTAGACAGCCAGCATCTCGGCGGCTTGCCGGGGCCCGCCGAAGGTCTCGACGACTCGCCGGCGGCCCGCAGCAGCCAGCCTCGCCGACAGGGACGAATCTTCCAGGACCCGCAGCATGGCGCTGGCCATGGCATTGGGTTGCTCCGCGGGCACGAGGAGGCCATCAACGCCGTCGCGGATTATCTCCGGAACACCGCCAGCACCGACCGCCACTACCGGGATGCCGCTTGCCATGGCTTCAACGAGCACGAGTCCGAAAGGCTCATCGACCGCAGGGTGAACCAACAGGTCGAGCCCGGCGTAGAACTTGGGCATATCGGCTGGGGGGATGAAACCAACAAGCTGAACTGAGTCTTCCAGTCCGAGCTCAGCGATTCGCCGCACGAGGTAGTCCTGGAAGCTGCCCCGTCCATCGGGCGAGACGTCTTGGGACGTCCCGGCGAGCACGAGCTGCGCCGCCGGAACGTGTCTTCGTACGGAGGCGAACGCATCCAGGAGAGTCGCCTGCCGCTTCCAGCGCATGAGGCGCGCGACGCAGCCCATCACGGGCGCTTCCGCTTCGGCGTTCAACCGGGCGCGCATTGCGAGGCGCGCCGGCCCAGAGTCGCCAGGATTGAACAGCGACGTGTCCACGGCGTTCTGGACGGCGAATACGCGTTCGCGCGCCAGTCCTCCATTCTCCACGTAGCTGGCAGCGGTAAACCGAGACACCCCGACCACCGCATCGGCGCGGCGGAGTATCCAGTTCAGAACGGCGGAGGAGTCATGGCGGTAGTAGTTCGTATGCGCCTGGACAACCAGGCGTTTGCTCGCGAGCCGGGACACGAGCCATCCGAACACGAGGTCGCGTGGCCGGTCTGTCACGTGGATGACGTCGATTCCTTCGCGGCGGCACAGTCGGGCCAACTTCGCGAGGCTCCCTATCGCACGTACGTTAGCCATGGCGGCGGCCAGGCGAGCTCGCCCGTGGCTCGTCGAAAGAGGACGCCCGAGTTCCAGGGGGAGCAACGTCAGCTCGGGCACGGCGGCAAACAGCTCGCGCGCTGAGTCGCCCTCCGGCGCCTCGTACACGCCGGTCGCCGCCCAGACCCGACACTGGGTTCTATCGAGGGCTCGCGCCAAGGCCAGGTGCACAGCCACGTCAGCACCCACAGCATCGCGGGTGTTGAGAAACAAAACACCGAGGGGCCGGTTGGCTAAGAGTTCATCAACCAAGGCGCAACACTCGCGCGCTGCCTTTCCGCCAGCATGAGGCCTCTGCAGGCGAGAGACGTGTGCTCAGCCGGGCTGCCCGGCTGTCTCGCCCACACGATTGCAATTCCCGGTTGAGCGCCCGTTGAAGATACTTCCCGAATCGAACGCGATGCGACGGACGAGGGGGCGGGCCAGCCAGGCCGGCACCGACCCCCTTGACGGAACGCGAACGTCACGGTCGGCCCACGGTTCCGCAACGGGACGGATCCCCGCCAGCGGGACGGTCCGCACTAGCCTCTCCTCGTTTGAGCCAGGCAATGCACATTCGCGGCCGTTCAGGCTCTCTAGTCCGCGTCCGCCCCGAGTGGCTCTCTTCGATGGCCCCGCGCGCCCACCTCGCCGACTACGTCAACGCAGGCCTCGGCGCCTTCCTTTTCGGCGGTGGCGCCGGGGGCGTGACCTGCCCCTGTGATGCCGCCCGCGACGCGTCACCAACCCCGCCCTCATCAAGGGCAACACAGCCCTCTCCCTCAGCGCCGGCGACGATGGCGGCTACTTCCGCGCCCGAGCCCAGTCCTCCTACGAGGATGGGCCGCTCGACCTACCGCCAGGGCATTAGAGCCCGGTGCAGGCTGGTCGCCTTAAGGATGGGGCCACGCGCCGGCGTTCAGCCGCGGGCTGGTCGCCACGGCGTGGCCCCATCGAGCAGCCCCAGGGACCGCGCCCGAGCTGCGATCTTCGCTCTGCTGGAAACTCCGAATTTCACTGAAATCGACTGCAGGTGCGCGCGCACCGTGTTCGGAGACACGACGAGGGCGAGCGCCATTTCCTTGTTGGAACAGCCGGCCCCGAGCAGGCGCACCACCTCCGCCTCGCGGCGGGTGAGCCGCGCCGGCCGTGCCTCGGGTTCGATCGAAGCCAGGGCAAGGGCCCGGACGAGCGAGGGCGTGATGTAGGAAGTCCCGTCGTCGAACAGGCCCTCAACCGCCTGCCGGAAATCTTCTTCCCTGGAAGTGACCGTGACCAACCCGCACTCTCCCGTCCGAGCGAGGGGAACCAACAAGGAGGCCGGTGGTTCGTCCTCGAACACCACAACGCGGGGCCGGCCGCCGTGGAGCCGGACGGTCACGGTCCGGGGCGGCGAGGCGGTGTCGGGAGCGCAGCGCTCGATCGGCGAATCCGGGTAGAGCTGGCGAAGGAAGGCAAGGACGAGCGCACCAAGAAGCCCACGATCTGGTGCGGCGATAACAAAGCGGGGGCGGGTCGCGCCGTTCGGCGCGCGTAGCCCACCCGAATCTACCCGGCCCCGCCGGTCGGTCTGTAACGTGCTCACTGAGATCCCCGCCAGTGCCACCCTGAGGGTGGAAACCCCACGCTTTTACGCCGTCGATTAACGGCGCATTGACGTGAGTGCCGAATTGTGAACGGCTCGTGACCAAAATGCAAGTAATGGAACATAAAGAACGAAAGAAATGTCCCGCTTTTACCTTCACGACCAAATGAAGTGTTGATTTCGTAGTGGCGGAACGTCACACTCCGCGCAAGGACGAAACGCCGTTGGACCGGGGTCCCGAAGAGTTCACCATTAGTGCCTGTCTGCTGGAGGCGGTCCGAATAGCGCTCCAGGCCGCTGAGCCGACACTGCTGCTCACCGGAGACATTTTCGCCACCGCATGCGTCGTCGCCGCTGTCAGCCATCCGGAGTGGGCGGTTGCTGTGTCGAATCGTGCTACCAACGAGATCCATTCTCTGGCGGAATCGATCGTGAATGGAAACCCAATCGCCCACCACTTCCAGCCCGCTTAGCTGAGCCCGTTCTCAGCACCGGGTGGCGAGGTCCGCCGTGGGTCGCACGTCGATAAGACGAAGGTGTGGAGCGAAGAGCTGGCGAAGCGCAATTGTCATGGGCGTAGAGGACCGCGCTGAGAAGCAGCGCGGATTCCTCGGCTGAGATTCCTTCTCCACACCAGAGGCAGTACCGCTCCGAGTGTTCATGGTCACCTGTTTCGGGGTGGCAAAGGCCAGTTGACATGACGCACCTCTCGTTGGCCACGGCGATCGTCTCTGTCCGGTATTGAAAGAAGGTCTAGCGGTTGTCGGTAGAGTCGTTGGTGCCAGCAGCCTGGCGCCGCTCGAGCATGTAGCCGTAACCCCGGACGTTGGCGATCACGGCCGGGTCCGCGCCCTGGGCCTGCAGCTTCTTCCTCAGCCGCCCGACGTACACCTTGACGGCCTGGGACGCTTCCGCCTCCGTGTGGAGCCGCCCGGTGGCCCCGTGCAACAGCTCCATGGGGCTCGTAACACGACCAGCATGTTCGGCGAGGTAGGAGAGGATCGAGAACTCCATCGACGTCAGCGGTATCGGCTGGTCGCCCTTCTGGAACCGCCGCGAATCAAGGTCGATGCGAAAGCCGCGCAGGGGGAAGTCGAGCGCCTGATCGCCGTTCCCGGGGAGGCGGCGTTTGATGGCTCTTATCTGAGCGTCCAACGTCTCCGGGCTGTCCTTTTCGCAGAGACAGGCGTCGGCGCCCGCTTCGAGGCCCGCCGCGAACGCCTCGCTGGTGGGTGCGAGCAACAGGATGAACGCTGGCAGCCGCGAGGCCACGTCACGAATGAGCTCTATGTCGGCGCCACGCGCAGGATCCACAACGCAGAGGACTACGGAGGGCCGGAGCTGATCGAGGAACTCGAGTGCATCGTCAGTCGTGCGTTCGGCCGAGGTGAACCCATGCCGTACGAGGGCCGGGATCACCGAGAGCGAAGCGTACTCTCTCCCTCGAATGACCAGCGCGATGGGACCGCCCGCGGCGCGCACTGGCGCTGCGGGCCGCGGCAAGCTCGCAGGTTCGATCTGAGGTGTCTCCGGATAGACCGGGCTTGTCGACATCGGTTCGGCGACTCGCTGGACTGGGTGGGGGCGCGACACGGCTTACGCCGGGTGTTGCTCGTTGTCACATAAGGGCATGGCACAACGGTGGACTGATTGTTGCGATGGCGTGAGGAATCCCCACGAAAGGTGCCGCAGCACGCCCGTCTTTGCTGCCGACGCGCCCCACACGGGAGCGCCACGACCGAAACCCGGGGGGCCCGCGAACCTTAAACGGCAGGCCCGGCCTTGCTCGCCGTGGACGGCGCCAATCACGGTGTTACGCTGTCGCAGATCAGGCATGGTCTTAGCTTCTGACGAAGGTGCGCCTCGTCGCCGCCATGCCAGGACGAGTGCCAATGGTTGGGTCGCCCGCAACTCGCTCGCGAACGTTGCTCGTTTTCCTTGCCCTCGCGGCTGGGGTCTGCTCTTTCGGACAGCGAGCCGCAGCGGAGCCTCCGACGCGCACCGTGTTCCTTGTAACAACCCCGGCTAGCGACCCCCTCGCTTCTGAATTGGTCGCGATCCTCGATGCGAATCACGCTCTGAACGCGTTCGAAGTGACCCTTGGTTTCGACGCCTCGGTCCTCGTACCGGCAGAGGTCCAGCTTCGCGAACCGTGGGCGCCTCTTCCTCCCGCGGCCGCATCGGACGCCTCCGGCACGCTTTCGATACGAGGCGTCCGTATCGGAGAGGGTTGCGCAAGAGGCACGAGCTGTCCGCTCGCCAGGGTCATTTGGCGAGGCCTCGCCGACGGGGCCAGCAAGATCGAGCCCATCGTCGTCAACCTCGAGGACCAGGGAGTGCGAATCGACGACGTCAATCGCGTACCGGGCCAAACCCGGACTACCTCGGCCGGGACTCCCTCCGGCCCAGGGGCTGGGCCCATTGCGGGAGAGTCTGACTCTGCCTCGGCGAGCCCCCGCAGTTCGGCGCTGGGTCCTGGGGGAAGTCTCGTCTTCGTGTTCTTCGTGATCGCTATTGTCGCGGTGGCGGCAGCGGCCGTGGCTGGAGCGGTTGTGGTGGTCGCACTCGCGCGGCGGAGTTGGCGCTGGTCTGCTTCGGCCAGGCCCGGCCAGCCAGCAAGGGCACCTGAGGCAGTTTCCGCCGGCAACGAAGTTTTCCCCGGCCTGGAAGCCGCTGTCACGGGCTACCTCGCCCAGGTCGAGGCGTTTGGCTCGGTTGCCAGCCCTTCTGATCCCGGCCATTTCCTGGTCGAGGTGGCGGGCGCGGTGAGGGGCGTGCGGCTCGCCCCGGCTAACGCCGTCCCTGGTCCGTCCCAGGCACGTGCCGACGAGGTATGCTGAGGTCGGCCTCGGCCGTCTCCAATCATGACCACCGCTGATCTGCCTCCGGCCGCCGATCCCTCCCCAGCCAGTGGGGAATCCTTTGGCGCTCTAACCGCGCGCGAGTCAAACCTCCTTCGCCAGGCTGGAGAACGCATTTTCGCAGTCTCGCGCAAGCTCGCGGACAGCGAACGGGAGGTCCAGCAACTTCGGCAGGAAATCAGCCATCTCGGCGAACTCCTGGCCGAAACGCGCGCGAGCCGAGACACACTCTCGGCGCAGGTCCAATCGATCCAACGCGACCTTGAGCGCGAATACGACGAACGGGCGGAGCTGCGAAGGCTCCTCGCCAGCCTGCAGATGCAGCTCCAATCGTTGCTCTCCGCCGTAGTCGGAGGCGCGGCGCCACCTGGGCTGGGGTTGGGTCGCATCGCGGGCCAGAAGCCAGCGAGTCCCAACGGGCGCCAGCCCGAGCCGTCGGCGGTCGTTAAGTCCGTTCCCGCGAGGCCGGCCTCCGGAGGCTGGCTCCAGCTGGCGGCCCGCGAGTTTCGTGCTTTTCGAAGGCGCTAGCCGCGCGCGACACCGGTCTCGATGGTCAGAAAGCTGCGAGCGGCTACGCCGCCGAGCGGGGCCCTCGCCAGCGCCGCAATCGTCGAGCGGACTGCTGCCTCAGAGACTGCTCCGACTCCGCAACTGACTGCGTCCGGCGTCCCGTCCCCCCGCAAACGCGACACTTGCGCCATGCCCCGCGCGTCTCGCCACACTCAACGCCGCTGCCCCCCTCACACGCATGGCAGACCTCCGGAGCGACGAGATCAACGATTCGAATGAACAATCGATGCATGGTGGTGTTCCGGCGGGCGGCTCTGTGCGCCCATTCGAGGTGATTATCGCGCTCAGCGCCACGCGGCGCTAGGGGAAGAGAAACGCCCCGCGTCACCTACAGAGCTGCGCGCTCTTCGGAGATCTGGAGAACATAGCCGACAGTCTGTCTGGAGACGATGTCGAACTCCTGCCCCCCGGCGTCGCGCAATTTCTTCCGGATGTGAGAGATGTGGGTTTTGATGAGAGCGGCGTCGGGGTCACCCAGCGAATCCCAGCCGAAGGCGAGGAGCCTTTCTAGAGGGGCGAGATGGGGATAATGCTGGGCCAGGCAGTAGACCAGCCGCAATTCCAGCTTGGTGAAGACAAGCACCTTCCCGTTCTTGGTGGCCGTGTAGCGGTCGAGCGCAATCTCGAGGTCGCCAATTTTGAGCGTGTCGCTCGCTACGGCCGGGCCACCGCGGCTGGCCGCCCAGTTCTCTGCTCGAAGGACGACCTCGAGCGGGTTGTAGGGCGTGCGCAGGACCTCAGCTGCGCCCGCTTTCAACGCGAGCGACGGAATTGGTTCACGGGGCCGCTCCATGCTCACAAACAGGACGGCGTCTCCGAACTCCCGCCGGATCCGTTCAATGATCTTGAGGTCTGCTGCGCTTGTTGCTTCGACAGCGGCGACGATCACCGATGGTTCGAACGGCAGTCTATCGAACAGTTTCTCTGCGGCGGCGAGGCAGACCGCCTGGTGGCCGCGCCGCTGAGCTGCGTACGACAGCAATTCGGCCGCTGCCGGGTCGGGGTCCGCGATCGCGAACTTCATCGTTGTTCGCGCCTAAACCGGAGTGAAGCTGTAGCCCACACCGTGGACCGTGCGGACCAGCTCGTCGGAGCCGCCAGCTTCGCGGATCTTCCGCCGAATTGAACTTACGTGACCTTTCAACAGGGTTGCGTCGGAGACGTTCTTGTAGCCCCACACCTGGTCGGTGAGGAACGCGTAGGAGAGCGCCTGCCCCGGGTAGCGAACCAGCTGCCCCAAGATCTCCACTTCGATCGGTGTGCAGTTCAGGTTCGCCGCCAGGTACCACGCTGTGTGGCTCGCGATGTCAACTTCTATCCCGTTCGAAGCGATTCGCTGTCCTGCACCGCGCTCCTGGACGCCGCCTTCCGTGGACCGCCTGAGGACGGCGCGCACGCGGGCGAGCAGTTCCCCGGGGTGAAACGGCTTGGTGACGTAGTCATCGCCTCCCACCGTCAGGCCCGCGATCACGTCCTGGGTGCGGTCCAGCGACGAGAGGAAGACCACAGGGATCCCGGGACGGATCTCGCGGAGCCTGTTACACACGTCCAGTCCCGACCCGTCCGGAAGGACGATATCAAGCACAGCGAGATCCGGCGTTTTCTTTTCCGAGAACTTGATGGCGGCGGCGACTGAGTCCACCACCACTACGTCGTGGCCATCGCGTTCGAGTGTGTGCGAAATAATGTCCGCGTAGTCCTCGTCGTCTTCCAGCACCAGTACCAGCATCGTCACTTCCCTAGGCGCTCTGCCGGTCGGCGGCGGCGCGCTCCATCGCTTCGGGCAGCCCAAGCGCCCGCGCATTTGCGAGCACCCGAGTCCGGCTGTTCGCATCCAGTTTCACAGACAGCGCGTGAAGGTGCGTACGAACAGTGTTGATCGAAATTGTAAGACTCCGTGCTATCTCTGCATTCGAAAAGCCCATCGCTACCAGTCGCAATACTTCGCGCTCACGTTGGGTAAGCTTCACGGGAGCGTCGGCAGGGTCACCGCTGCCGCGGAGTGTCGCTCCGGCCATCCACTGGACTACGTCCCAGGGGACGTAGCTTCCGGTTCCACTGACGAGCGCGTCGATCGCCTGGGTGAACTCTTCCGGCTTCGAATCAAGGGTCAGCACCCCGCAGGCGCCCTTACTGAGGGCCTCGACCGCTTCGTCGCTTGGTCCGATTCGAGTGGAGACGAACATCCACCGTTCGCTCGTGTTCAACCCAACGCGTACTCCCGGGCCCATGGTGCCATGCTCGCACGGGCTAAAGGTTACGGCTGCTTCCGGGTGCAGCTGCTTCAACAGGGCCGAAACAAGCTCTGCGAAAAGATCCCCCTGCGACGTGATTGAGAAAGCCGGCGCGAGCATCGCTGTGTCCTTCCCCTGCTTTCGACGCGGCGGGTCCTTCAGCCCGAAAACGCGCCGCCCAACTCCGGGATACGTTGGCTGGTACTTCATCTATCGGCGCGATCCGGCCCAATCCATAGGCCGTTTACACCCAGAACCAGCGCGGGGCGCCAGGCGCCGTGATCGGCTCCCGGCGCGGCGGAACACACTCCCTGTCACCTACGGCGTTCCGCCACACTCTTACGAGAAACAAACACCACAACGGGGCGACACCCACTCAACAAGGCGGTGTGAAGATGCCACCTCTGGGAGGGATGCCTGCAATGCTGCATCCGAGAGTTGAGGGAAACACGGCACTCTTTGACGATGTCCCCGGGCTCACTGCGCTTGTCGTGTATCTCCGGCCTTCGCTCAGGGGGCAGCTTCTGCCCGTTCTGGCGGACCTGGGGATCTTTGTCGCCGAAGCCGTAGGCGAAGCTCGAGCGGCGAATTGGACTAGCGGCCGGGTGCACTCCGACCTCGTCATCGTAGTAGGCGACGACGAAGAAGCTCACCTGCGCTTCGTCTCCCAGTTGGCCAGTCGAGTCTCAGCCGCATTGATCGCCGTCACGCCGAACCAGGCGTGCATCGATTCCTACCTGAGGGCTGGCGCCCAGGCCTGCGTCACGGACGACGACACAAGCCCTTCCCTGGCTGCGGCTATCCGGCCCGTGGCGCAATTTGCTCGCCGCCTTAAGGATCGTGCGTTGCAGGACGGACGGACGGAATCGGTCCGCGTTTTCCACGACCTCGACTTCATGCTTGCCCCGCCCGAACTCTCCTGTGACAGTCGATCGGTCGCGCTCTCGGGGACGGAGCGTGACGTCCTGCTTGCCCTTGTCGAGTC
This sequence comes from Tepidiformaceae bacterium, assembly GCA_041488155.1. Lineage (GTDB taxonomy): Bacteria > Chloroflexota > Dehalococcoidia > Tepidiformales > Tepidiformaceae > JBGPOS01. The sequence goes on along the minus strand of JBGPOS010000006.1, from coordinate 34,329 downwards.
GCTGGGTTCGCCCGTTTCCTCCGAAGCCCTCGAAGCACGTCTTACCCGGCCCGGCACGACGGCCACAAGGGGCTACTTGAAGACGGTGATCCTGCGGATCCGCCGGAAAGTAGAGGCTGTGGGCGGAGACTCAGGAATCCTCGGGGCAGTTCGCGGATACGGGTACGTCCTCCGGGGTTAACTCGCAGTTGTTCGTTTGGGTCTTGTCTTCCGGTGCGGTCGTAACTAGCTGGCGCTTACGTATGCCGGAGTGTGGAGTGGAAGCCTGACGACGCTGGTGAAGGTACTCCCATCGCTGCGCCAATCGAGGGTCGCTCCCGCCAATTCGGTGAGCTGGCTGCAGATATAACGGCCCAGTCCCAAACCACGATGCCGGGTCTCCGCTCCTATCGCGTTCCGGATTTCCACTGCGAAAAGCGATTCGGCGGCGGCCACCTGGACTACGATGGCCGTGCCCCGCTCAGCGTGGTCGGAAGCATTCATCAGCAACGAGGCGATGAGCGCCTCGAGGTGCCCTGGAACCGCGACGATAGCCCGCGTGACCTCAGGGCCACCCAGCTCAAGGCAAATTTCCATCCCAACGCCCTGGAGGTCGCTTACCACATTTCGCACGACCTCGGCCGGCACGAACTCCTCGCGCTCGGCGCAGCGCTTTACGTTTGCTATCTCCATCACCCGGCTCGCCGTACGGAGCATTCGTTCAGCGACCCTGACTATCGTTTCGAACCGGTCACGCAGGGCTTCGTCGCTGCAGTCTTCGGCGCCTGAGCGCGCAGCCGTCGCCATGAGGCCAAGCGGGGCTCTCAACTCGTGGTACACGAGTGTAATGGGGTCCGCGGCCACCTGGTCCACTGGCACTCAACCCGCCTGTAACCGAATTGCTTCTTCGGTATCCTATTGGTCCACCCACCGATTCCGATATTCGCCATTCGGACGATTTCGAATCGTCCGAAATGACTAAACGGATCGACTAGTCCAAACGGAGGTAGTGGCCGCAGAAGTGCCCTTGGGCAGCGCTTCATCGACCGAGTGACAGGTGCGACGTTCGAAGTTCGCTCGCAGGAAAGTTGGTCGGGGCGCCGCGATTCGAACGCGGGACCTCTTGAACCCCATTCAAAAAGCCCCATGCAAGCGGCTTTTCAACCGTTTTGAATCTGCGCAGCACCCTTGAATGTATGCAAGCGGCAAGGGAGTTTTGTGCTCTCGCTCAATGTGCCGTCCACGCGCGTTGCTACTTGCGTTGCTACCTGTGACATCCGCCCCTTCGCTCTCCCCGCCTCCCTGGGGCATCCTCGACGCCATGGACCGCACACTCGGGATCCACACCGCCGACGCCCTCCAGTCGCTCGTAGAGGCCGCTCAGGAGATCGCACGCGACCTCCCGGCCGAGAGGCGGACGAAGGTCGACCAGTTGCTCCACCGGGTGCGCCAGGCGAAGGCCGCGATCATGGCCGAGCTGGCGTAGCCGCGTCGGCCCCGGACTCTCCTCGGGCTTTAATAAGAGACTCCCGGGGCGGCCTTATGGCGTCCAATCTTTCATATGGTTGCCCGAGGTCCGCCACACCCGAATTGACAGCGGCTCTATTCGCGTTCGAAGATGCGCCGCGCGCCCTCGGTCAGGTGGACTACGTGCCGTTTCCTCCGCAGACCCCTCGGCCCTTCACACGCGAAGCGATCGAGGGCATCGTGCCCGGGACCGTCGGGGTGTACGGGTTGCTCCGGGAGGGTCGCTGGATCTACATCGGCCGGGGCGACATTCGCGCCCGGCTGCTTGCGCACGTCAACGGCGACAATGCCTGCATCACTCGCCAGCAACCGACACACTACGTCAGCGTCCGCGATCTGAACGACGCGCTTCGCGAGCGTGACCTACTTCTCGAGCTGCGCCCGACCGCGTGTAACCAACGGGTGTAAGCTGAGGGTGCGAAGGGGCGGCTGCGGGCGTGTCCGCTCCACACTGCGCCCCCCTTCGCTCATTTCCCCGGAAGTGCCCTGGCGTACTATCGACGGCGGGGGACTGGTCCGCCCGGAACGCGCGATCCGCTCCGCACTGCCGGGCGCAGTCCCCCTGATCCGCGTTCCCTGCATGAGATTTCTGCTATTCCGGCGGGACGGGCGGCCGAGGATAGAAGTAGTCGAGCGGACACTAAGAGGGCGGATTCCACCAGTCTGCCCTCTTTCTCTTAGTCCCGGGACGGCCCTTGCTCGGGCTCTCGCCCGGCCTGTTTCGCTTGCTCCCGTAGCAGGTGCTCGCGCCAAACCTCGATGGTCCAGCGCTGCAGCTCCGGATATCGCTGCGCCGGTCCTTCGGGCTTCTCGGGACGCCTGGGCGGGTTCACGTCTTCCCCTCCTGTTCCCACTTCCGTCGCGTCATCTTCGCCAGCCACTCGATGAGCTGCGCGACGTAGGGCGATTCTACCGCCACCGGAGGCGCACCCTTCGCTTTCGTCATCGTGGCAGCTCCGCGGGCTTCGGGTCGTCGGGGAAGAGCGTCGGCCCGGCGATGATGGTCCCGCCCGCAATCAGGATCGCTTCGGCGGACTGCGCTTTCACGGAGATGAGGAACACCTTATCCCCTGGCTGCGATCGTCTCTTCCCCGCCCCGAAGAGCGGAGAGTCGGCAAGGTCGGTATACCATCGGGTATGCCAGTCCTGGCAGTCCCCGAAGTGCTCTACGAGTAGCTCATCTAGACGATCTTTGATGGCCGCTTCCGATACGGCCGCTTCGTCGAACCAGAACGTGATGTTCGTCCGTATGGCGGTCACGACGACGTCCGGAAGCGGCCGAGAACTGCGTACATCTCGTCTAGGCGGGCCTTGTCCCGGGCCTTCCGTACAGCGCTCAGGCCGATCTTCTCCATCTCCCAGGCCGCCGTGATGCGGGCGGCTGCCTCGCGGGCGTGATCCCGGATGGCGCGGTCCTTGCGATAGGTTGGCTCGTCGAGCTCGCTGCAGCCCTGGTCGTGGCCCTCGGCGATGACTGCGATCGACTCAATGACCTGGGCGTCCAGCTCGTCGACTTCGAAGGGGCCCATCCAATCGGGCGCGAGACAGCGGTCCCGGATCAAGTGGGGCGCCGCCAGTCCACTCGCCAGAGCGGAAACCGCCGCATAGACAACCTTCCAGTCCCTTGACTCGACTCCCAGAGCCAAGACCATCGTTCGGAGCTTCTTCGGTGGCTTGCGGACTGCCTCAACGCTCTCCCCGTCGCGTTCTACAGTAGCCGGTGCGCCTGCACGTTCGTCGGTTAGAGTTGCCATGGGCTTGGATCTCCTCCGTGCCCTCCTGGGGCAAAGTGATAGGCCGCCCGGCGGTGCTGGATCGCGGGGCGGCCTAGAGGAGAGTCTTTGCGTAGAATCCCGGTAGGTCCGCGCTGCCAATACCAGCGCCGGGCTTAGCGGCCGTTCGGGGTTCATGCCCCGGGCGGTCGCGCCTTCAGGAGCACTGTATACCCGCCGTCAAGCGGAACGGCTGCGCCAGGTGCACGGCAGGCTACTTAGCCCGCCGTCAGCGGCTCTCAGGCCAGGAGAGCTCGTTGAGGCGCTCCTTCAGAGCATTGAGGCGGGCCGCGGTGAGCGTGCGGATGCTCTCCGGGGTAACGGGCTCGGGGAAACTCCACGCCTTGATCGCGAGATCCAACGTCGCGAACTCAGCCGCCTTGACGGCGTTTCGCGCGTCTACGGAACGATCCGCCTTCATCCCGGACATGACGCCAAACATCAGCTCGATGATGTCGCGATAGGACAGCCGGCGCTTGACCTCGACCCACTCGCCCTGTTTGCGCAGCTCGATTCGCACAACGTCATCGTCTCTAACAAGTGGCACGTGTTGCCTCTCAGCCGCCCTGAGCAGCCCACCAGAACACGCGGGCACACCATCCCAGCCACGCCGCGAGGCCGGTGCCCAGCACCAAGACGACGAGCCCCTGGGCGATAGCAGCGGGTCCCTTCGCCGCGCGCCGGCTCACGCGAAACTCTTCTTCGTGACGATCTTGGCGGCGATCTCCTGCCCGTCGAGGTAGATGTAGTTGTTGACGATGGTGCCCGGCATGGAGTAACCGCCGCGGCTACCCCCGCCGCCGAAGTCCCACCCTGCGCCACCACCGGCTCCCCAGCCCGTCGTGGGCGTCCCCGTGTGCTTGGAGCTGGTCAGGTAGGCACCATGCCCCGGAGCTTGCTGGAAGGCCCAGGAAGCCGAGCCGATGCCCACGCCGGGGTTGGCCTGCATCGCCTGCCACATCGAATCGAGCATCGTCCAGTTGCCCTTGTCGAGGCCGCCGTACTCGCCCGTGGAGCCACCCCCGCCGGGCGTGCCGCCGTAACCCGTGACGCCGGGGAGGTAGTTCACACCCCCGCCGATGGCGCCGCCGGGGAAGGCGTCGTTCATACCGGCCCCGATGGCGATGGCAGCTGCGCCGAAGGCAGCGGCGATGGCACCGGCCGCCGCGTCGTTGATGAGACCGACCTGGCTGGAGATGCCCAGAGCAATACCGGCCCCGAGTCCCTCCCCGGCCAAGCTCCCAACGTGCAGGTACGCCTGGAGGAACGGAGACAGCCCTGGGAAATCCCAATTTCGGGGATCGAGCTTGTTGGTGATCCAGCCCCACATTTCGGCGAACTTTGATTTCAGCCCATCCCAGATGCCCTGGATGATGGCTACCCCGGCATTGAAGAGCCACGTTCCGGCGTCCACAAAGAAGTCCTTGATCGTGGTGCCCATCTTGTTGAACCACGTCCAGACCAGCGAGAAGGCGGTCTGGATCGCCCCAAACAGGCCCGTCGCACCGGTAGCGGTGCCGATGAGTGCAGACCCCGCATCCATGAGAAGCCCCGAGAGATCGCCGAGGGCATCGGTGATCCGCCCCGGCATCTTCGTGAAGAAGTCCACGATCGCGTCGATCGCGATGCCGATCGCGTCCTTCGCCATGACGACCGCCGTGGTGATCTTGTCCCATGCCGTCGTGAGCGCTGGCACCAGCGTGTCAATGGTCACCCGCAGCGCTTCGACCCCAGAGGCAAAGGTCTGAATGGCGCCCACTACTTTCATGATCTGCTCGGTGACGATTCCGACGAGAACCTGCCCGAGAATCTTCACCGCTCCGACGAGCGTCGCCCCGATCAGGATGGCCAGCGGTTTGAGCAGGGGATCGAGCGGCGCCAGACTCCGCCTAAGAGAATCCAGTTGATTCCACAGATCGACGGTCGCTGACCCAACCATGCCTATGGCTTCGCCGAGGCCAGACAGATCCGGCTTGACGAACTTCAGCACGTCGAGGACATGGCCCCATGCGTCCGCCCACATGTTCGTGTCTTTGCTTGCGTCGGCCGCCGCCTTCGAGGCGTCTCCGATCTTGTTCGGCAGATCCCCGAGTACATCACTGACCTTGCCCCAGGCCGTTGCCATCGCGTCCCACGTGGCGGTCCCGACGGCCATGAGCCCTTCAAAGGTGAGCGTGGCTATCTTTTCGAGGATCGGCGCCATCGTCTCCCACGCTGCGCGCATCATGCTCCACGCGATCCCGCCCAGATCCTTCAGTTCCTTCCACGTCCACCCCGCGGCCTTTTCGAGTATCGGCCCTATGGCTTCCCACGCCTGTTGGATCTTGTCCCAGCCGAGCGCGAGCAACTCGCCAGCGTACTTCGCAACGTCTTTGATCGCTGGGACCGCCTTCTCTTGGAACATCTTCGCGAACGCCTCGATCATCGGCACGACGTGGTCCGCGAGCACGTCGGCCAGCCCCTTCATTACCGGGATCAGGGCGTAGCCGATCGTCTCCTTGGCCTCGCCCATCCTGTCTTTGAGGATGGCAAACTGACCGGCCGTGGACTTCGCGTAGGCGTCGCTCTGCTCGGCGAACTTCTTCTGAACCCCCGCGAGTACGTCCGCCTCATTGGCGACGTCCGGGAGGGTGATCCCGAGCTTCTTCAGGACTTGGAGGTTCTCATCGGTGACCTTCCCCAAGAGCTTCGAGGCCGTCCCGAGGTCGATATTGGCGCCCCGGGCGAGGTCCATTGCTACCTTGTTGCGGTCGATCGCGTCGGCAGTCGAGCCCGACGCGATCGCGAGTTTGTCGAAGCTGTCCCGCGTCTCGTCATCCGTGAAGCCGAGTTTCTGCCCGGCCTCGATCGCAGCGTTCACGGCCGTCAGCTGCGCGTCGAAATCGCCACCGAGGCTCTTAATCGTTGCCTGCAGCCGGGCGCTCGACTGCTCGTCTTCCGCGGCAGCTTTCGCTGCATCCATGAAGAAACCCGGCAGCTTCATGAACCCCTCAGCGACGATGAACCCACCCGCGATCTTCGCTACCGACCCCAGAGCCGAACCCATCCCCGAAAGCGGCCCGTGACTCTTCGAGGCCGAGTCGGCGAGCTTATCGACGGATACGCCCGCCCCCTTCAGGTGCCCCCCTGAGGTCTCAGCCGAAGATCCGACGTGCTTCAGATCCCCCGCCATCGAATCGAGCTCGGCCTTGGCAGAATTCACGGCCTTTATCGCGAAGTTGAGAGCCTGGACCATGGCCTACCTCCTACCTCGAAGCCTGCCCGCGAGGCCGGGACGGGGCGGTTCCGCCGGCCGCCACGTGCCTGTGACCTTGCTTATCTCCGTAGAGACGCCCGTGAGGGCGATAAATCCGTCCCCTAAGCCCCTGACGGCCTCCTGCAGGCGCGGAGCGAGCTCGTCAAGGCGACTAGCGGCTGCCGCGTCATTTCTCGCTTTGGCGACGCCCTGGGCCCGCTCGAATAAGCCATCCGCGACGTGGCAATAGTCCGTCAACGCCTGCCCCAGCCTGGCGCTTATCACGTCGATGTCGGGCCGGGTCGGCTTAGCCATTGTCAGCCCCCCTCGTCCCCGTCCCCGTCAGAGTCCGAGATTGCGAACGGGCGGCGATCCCACGGACGCCCGAACGGATCCAGTAGGTCAGGCCTGGGGGTGGACTTCAGCCCGACCCACATCATGTGTTCCTGCTGCGCGGCACTGACCGCCTCCTCCTCCGATGTGCCCCTCGCCTTGCTCGGAAACGGCAGGTCGCGCCCCCAAAGGCATGCCGGCGCAGTCTCCCCTCCGAACGTCACCGAAGGGTGACCACAAGGGGCGGGTATAGGCGCCGTAGCAGCGTCTGATCTCTTACGCACTCGTCACCTCTCGGAGCTTGTATGGCCCCCGCGCAGCTCCTCTCCGCTGGCCTCTGTCGAGCATCACTGCGGAAAACTCGTCCGGCAACCTCAAACTGGCGACCAGCCGCGCCAAAGTGACGGCCTGTAGTCGTGACTCGACGGCCGCTGGAGCGATCCGGCCGTTAGGAGGGCGCGGCAGCGGTCTATCCGTCACAACCGATCACCTCAACTCTTTCAGCGTTCGCGCGCGTAAGGAAGCCGGAGCAAGTTCTGGCGCCGGGATTTGTCGTGGAGTTTTGCCCCCCCGGAGGGGGTGTGCCCTGCATCGCCGCGTAGGTGGCTGGAGGCATCTCAGCGGCCCTTCAGCGCCCTGTGGATGCTCTCGCCGGGCTGGGCGGCGCCGGCGACCGCTCGCTCCCATTGTTGCCTCGCCAGGTGCAGCGTGTGCGCCATGCGCTCGCCTCGGGGACCGTGCCCAGTGCGCTGGCCGGCATACGTCGTCAGGTCGCTGAAGAACGATGGCAGCAGCGGCGTCACGTCCGGCGCCGACGCCGTGTCGAGGCCGAGAGCCCGTAGGTTACTGGATGCCCGAGACGACCCTTCGCGCAACTCGGCCGCGATCTCCGAGTGCGCGGCCATCGCTGCGATCAACTCGTCGGCTGCGCGCAGCACCCGCTCGCCAGCGTCCCGGCTGCGCTCCCATCGGGTGTCTTGCGCGTCGGCGATGGCCTCCAGCTCGGATACCAGCCGCGGGCGCGCCAGTATCCCGGCGTTCTCTTTGAGTGAAACGAGCGCGGTTCGTTTAGATACGAGCGACAGCTCGATCTCCGTGAGGCCAGCGCGTGCGGACGCCAACTCTTCGGCCGGGGTGATACCGACTTCCACTTCCACGCTTCGAGCGGTGACTGCGGCCACCGCCGCCTGGCGTTGCCCGTCGAGGGCGGCGAGCGCCCGTTCGAGTCGTGCCTTCGCCTCTTCGGCGGCGTCTTCGGTGATCGTGGGCGCCTTGCTGGCAAAGGGCATTTTCATCGTGATCTCCTCCACGCATTCGCGTTCCCCTGAGCTGGGTTGAGGGCTTGGCTGCTGGATGGGCGTTGCGCCGGCCGTTGCGGTCGCGGAGCCGTCTTGGTTGGTGCGAATTCGGCGAGCCACTTTTCCCGGTCCCGCTGGATGGACTCCGCCCACTCCCTCTCCTCGATCGCCGAGATGAAGTGGCGGGCGAGATATCGGTCGGCACGGGCGACCAGATCTCGGGCAGCCGTCTCGGCTGGCGTCGGGGCGAGTAGTTCCGCGAGTTCGCTGCGTAGGGCGAGCATGGCCTGGCGTCGTTCGTTCATGAGAGGGCCGCCCCTTGGTTAACCACGAGCACCCATCTGAAGGCACCGCTAGCACTGAGCCCGCCCACGAGCTCGACGAAGTCGCCCACGTCGTTGAGGGTGATGATCGTGTTGCCCGCAGCGTTGAAGGCGGAAGCCACGGTTACGACGCAGTCGCCCGCATCCGTCTTCATATTCAGCACGAGCCGTTGGCCCAGGAATGTCGGGGCCGCGAGAGTGCGGGTTTCGGCGCCTGCGGTGACGATGTTGATGTGGCCTGGGCGGGCCACAGAGATCGCCCCGGCGTTGCCTGGGTCGCTGATTTCTTCCGGGACCACACCGCGAACGTCGATAGCCTCAACTTGTCTAGCGGTAGGCATTTTCGGGCCTCCTTTTTACTCTTTCATTTCGCGCGCACATCACCAAAGGAAAAGCGCCTTCGCGGGCCGCCCGTTGAGCTGGAGTTTCCGGGCCCGGGGGGGCGCCCCCCGGTGTGGCTTGTCGCGCCATGAAACGTGGCCTCGGGCTCTCAACAGACTCGCGGATCAGGTGACGGAGGTCGCGGCAGCAGAACCGGCACCAGCCTGGCAGCTCGCATCGGCGGCGCGCCCAGCTCTCCGCGTCTCTCTCACGGGCGTGCTGATCAACGTCGAGGTCGACACTGGCCTGCCAGGCGTGGCGAAGCTCATGCCGAAACGAATGGGCCACTTCCGAAGAGTCGTTGTCGAGGCAGAGGCATATCTCGTCGGCTCCCCAGCACACGCCCCCGAGTTCGATCGCCGACTCCAGATCCGCCATGGTCGGCTCGCACGCCGTGAAGTAGCGGACGGACGGCCAGACGGCGAGTTCGGCGAAGGCTCGCCCTGCCAGGTCTGCGACGTGTCCGGCGCGCAGGTTGAACAAGTACGTGTGGGGGATCTCCGCCGGATCCACGAAGCGGTAGAAAATCACGGCGTCGCTCCTGCGGGCTCGCGGTCCCGGTCGGTGGGGTGAGAGTCACGAACCTCGACGCACGCCCGGCAACGTCGGCGGATGTGATACCCACGACGCTCGAGGACAACGGCCGGCTCGCGGCATCGATCGCAGCCGAGTGAGAACAGCTGGCCGACGTTAGGAAAGCTCATGCTGTCATCGTCCCGCTGAGCTCGCTATCGGGTATGAGTTCGAGCTGGCACAACTGGCCCATGATCTCAGCGTGCACTCTTCGGTCGCTCTTCGTTTCGCGCTGCACGCGCGGCCGCCTGCGCCCGGCTCCGGCTTCCCGCCTGAGCGCTACCTCGTCGGCCGGCTGGATCTGGCGAGAGACGGGACCGCAGCTCAGGCAGACGCGCTCGACGGCTCGTTCCGGGTACGCGCAGCCCTGCTGGAAGAGGTAGCCGTCGCAACGCGGGCACCTGGCGGTCACGCCTCTTCCCTCGGTGCAGGTAACAGGCGGGTAAGTTCGAAGCGCTCCTGCTCTTCGGCTTCCTCGTCTTCGCCCAAGATGCGCTGGTCGAGCAGCGCTACAACGGCTTCCTGAACCACAGCGTTGAGCAGGTCCGGTGGCAGGGCCTCCAGTTGCGCGGTCGGCCTGTCGCCCCAGTCCCTAGCGTGACTACTCGCCTTCGCGGGAGCTGTCGGTAGGTTGTAACTCTCTACCTGATCTTCAGTCAGGGCCACGCGCTTGAAGATGGCGGCGCTCTGTGGCGACCAGCGATCCACCTCCACGAAAGCGGCCACATCCTCCGCGGCCGCCCTGAACATGGTTTCGCCGGCCGGGTCGCAGTCGCCGAGGTGCAGGATCACCGTGGGCCGCCCGTGCTCCGCGATTACTCTCTGAACGATGTCGTATTTCGATGTGAGCGAGTCGAAGCCTCCACTGGAGTACACCGGGATCGACCACGCGCTGACGGCATTGGCGAGCTGGGGTTGCATCCCAGCCGCCTCGCACCAGACTTCGATTCGATAAGGCTGCCTGGCCTGCATGTCTCGGCGGTAGGCGTTTGCCTCGCGGCGAACGTGGTCACGAAAGGCGTCCGCGTCGGCGTAGCACTCATCCCTCATCACGGCCACGCCATCGTCACGGATGTAGTCAAACGGGATGAGGCGAGCCCGGCGGGCCTTGCTAACGTGCTCACAGAGCCGGTGGTAGGCATTTTCGGTCTTCTCATAGCCGAACTTCCCGACGAGTCTGTAAAAAATCTGGCGGACAGTCAGCGGCAGGTACTCGTGGTATTCCGTGAGCACTTGCTGCACTTCTCGCAGCAGGTGGATGGTCGCCGCCTGCGGCTTGTAGTCGTCGATGTAACCGCGCGGCCGCCCTGGGTTTTTACGGCTGGCCGTAAAACCTGCCCCCGTGCCTCCGTGCCCATCGTCGCTGAGGCTGTCGGCGAAGTAGCGGAGGCGCCCTGGCAGCCGGGCCGTGGACCCGTCGACCGCGTCCGCATCGGCGGCGCCCACATCCATGTGGGCGCTCGTCGCCACCTTGAGGATCGCCTCCATGGTGATCTCGTCCGCGTCCCTGGCCGTGCGGATCATCTCCAGTACCTGGCAGCCGCCCTCAGCCATCTTGCGAAAGCGCTCAATCTCCCTGTCAGTCGCGGCGCTCACGGGGTTCCCTCATCGGCGCCGCGAAGGCACGAGTCGCCGTAGCTGGCCCGGCGCGCGTCGGACACCCGCCCCACCGCCTGCCAGCGCGTAGAGGTGTTCTCATCGAGGCCCAGGTCGCTGAGCAAAAGGCCTTCAGCGTGATTGCCTTTCCGTGGCCGGGATCGCCAAAGGGGCAGGTTGGTAATCCGTCTTCCGCCCTCGGTCATGATCTCGAGCCGCCCCGCAGCGATCACGTTCTGCGTCTCGCGACGATCCGCGCTCACGACGCGGCCACCGTTTCCCGGACATCATCGTCGCAGGCTGGACACAACGGGAGCAGCTCGTCTTCCGTCGAGTCTGGGTGATAACTCGCGACTACACTTCGTTCCCTGTTACACCTTGAACAGGTCTCTCTGGCATCAGGCTCCATCACCGCATCACTCGGGCTCCCCCCTACGGGGGGAGAGCTCCCGGCGATGCCGGTGTGATGTTCAGCCCGCGCATCATGATGCGCATCAGATGCGGAAGAGTGATGCGCCTCCGGCGTCAGTACCCACTTTTCGCCAGTACCGCGCCGGATCATCCCTTCTTTCGACAAGGAAGCGAGGTCACGAGAGACAAGCCGGCGATCCCGGTCAAGCCGCTTCGCCAGTTCTCCCGCAGCCGCCGCACCCTCGTCACGGAGACTCGCAAGGACCTCTTGTTTTCGTGTGAGCGTTTTCACCTCTTCGAGATCCGCAGCCTCTTCGGCGTCCGCCTTGCGGATAGCGATGAGGCCCTCGTGGTCGAACTCATAAACAAGGTCAAGGACAGGAGGCCGCGCGAAGTCGTTTGCCTCCGCTACCTTCAGCGAGACGAGCAACTTGTCCGTGCCGACGGGCTTACTGACGAGCGAGACCATCACGTCGGCGCCGGCGTCTTGGAAGACGCTGCCGTAGAGATGCTGCTGCGCCTGGGCGTCTTCTTTGGTTGGACGCGGACTGTGCCCGATAGCGAGCCAACTGACCTTCAGCGAGTTGAGAGCATCGATCCATGCGTTGGCGTTCTGGCCGTCGTTGAGGTTGCCAAAGCCGCCCCGGGTAATCGAGTCGAGGATTACGACCTCGATCCCGTGGTCGCGGCTCGCCTTCCTCACTTTGGAGAGGATGCGCGCAAGTCCCGACCCGCGGGCATGGACGAAGCGAAGTGGGCGCCGGGGATCGAGCCCCAGCGCACGGTTGACGCGCGCGAGTCGGGCGAGCATCGATTGGCGCGAGCGTTCGAGGTTGATGTACAACACGGGTCGAGCCCGGTCTGCCCCGAAGATACCGCCACTGAGCCCAGCATCTACGGCAACCGCGGTCGCGATCGCGAGCTGGCTCTTCCCCCGTTTCGGGAGCGAGTACAGGATGGTACCACCGCCCTCCACCATCGGGACCGGCTTGACCGTGATCATCTGAGCCGGTTTCGCGTCGGGATCAGGCTCCGTGACTTCGATGATGTCGATCGCGTCAAAGGCCCGCCGAATGTGGCTGACAGCGCGGTTGATGATTGACACCCATTTCAGGTTCGCCTCTGAGAAGTGCTTTCCGAGCACCCGCGCCAAGGCCTCACACCCGCTCGGAGAGAGCAGGTTGATATGTTGCTGCCAGGGATGCTCCGCGAAACCGCTTTTCCACGTGACAGAGAGCGAGCAGTGGAGGTCACGTGGGCCGTCGGCGAGCTCAGCCGCGTCGAAGACGACCTCCCCGGCTTCGGTCGCCAGCCGCACGCGGAAATGGTCATCTCCCACGTAGCTGACAGCGTCTTCCTCGAGGATGTCGCTCAGCAGTTGGTCGAGCGTCCCGCCGAGCTTGAAGTGATTGACAAGGTCGGTGCCAGGCGGCCCCGCGATCGGCGGCATGATGACGACCTTGGAGGCGCCCGCGGCCTCTAACTGCCGCTTGATCACCCCCATGTACTCGATACCGCCCGGATCGTTATCGGGCCATGCCCGAACCTTGGCACCTCGAAGCGGCTGCCAGGCGGCGCCGAAAGCACGCTGAGATGCCCCACCGCAGGCGGTTACGGCCGCTTCGTTCCGCGCGTGAAGAGCGTCCGCAACTGACTCCCCTTCGCAGACGTTGACCCATGAATCGGGCGAGATGCCTTCGAGGGACCGGAGGCCATACAGCCCCAGGTCCTCTTCCAGCAGCCCCGCGCCGTGCAGCGTCCGGGTATCTGATTCCGAAATCCGCCAGCCATAGCGCTTGTCGTACCCCTTCACGGAACCGGGGTTCGGGGTCTCGTAGCGGACGTGCTCGGCCGTGGGTATCTCGCGAGCTTTCGTGGGTTCCAGTACCGGATAGCAGTAGATCGCGGTCACATTTCCCCGTCTGTCATCTTGTCGGCCGCGAGAGGCCGACGCCGGCCGCGGGAGAGGTCGAACTCCTGCACCATCGCGCAGGGCCTTGATCACCTCACCGAACTCGCAGCCCGCGAAGCACCGGAGCACTCCTGCCTCGCTCAATCCGAGGGATTGCCCCGCCTTCCTGCCGTGCTTCTCACCATCTGGATGGACGGGACACCAACCCATGACCCAGCCGCCGCCCTTCTTGACGGTGCCCATGAGGGGAAGGATCTCTCGACGGTCAACACTTCCCTCGCTCACCGTTCCGACTCCACCCGGTCGAGTAGGTCACTAACGGCCGCGACCGCCGCGATGGCCTCGAAGTCCTCTAACAGGCGCAACTCCGCTCCTCGGAAGTGGTGCCGGAGATGAGCGCACTCCTCGCAAATTGCTCGCGGATAACCACCGGGAGGGGCGAGGCAAAGCTCAGAGAGCGGACGCCGGCAGAAACTACAGTCGCGAGTGGTGTTAATGTGAGCACTAAGCACGGTGGTTAGATCACCGCCGCCGAAGCCGACATGCGCCGCCTTTCCCTGGGCGGCGTCGGCATCTCAGGAGGCCAGCGAGTTGCCTCCCTTCTTCTTCAGAGTGAGCCGGCCCCACCTCGCGTGAGCGGCTCTTATGAAATGCTCGCGCCCATAGCGCGCCGCTGTAGTTGATCCACCCCGCTCGCCCAGGCGCGCCATCCCCGCGCGCCCGGCTTTTCGGGCCGCCGCGAAGCCCCCGAGCTGAGCGACTTGCGATGGGCTCAATTTCGTGGGGGTCACGAGTTCATCCCTGCAACAATCCGCCGTCGCAAGGCTTCCACCGCCGCGGGCTCAAATCGTCGATGCCCGCTCGGCAGGCGCAGGGCTGGGAGAATGCCGGCGTCGGCCCAGCGCCGTACCGTGTCGTCGCTCACGCCGAGAATTTCGGCAACTGGACTAACGGTAAGTGCAGGACCTTCCACACCGCAAAGCTACGAAAACCCGCAGCAGAAAGTCAGGGGGGAAATCGCCGTGTTAGCGATCTGCCGCATTCACTTCCGACGGGTCAGAATCGTCGCGACCCGGGCGACGATGAGTTTGACGGCCTTGTGCCGGTCGTTGTGGTCTTCGTCGCGCTTCAGGGTCGCGGTGGCGGTCTTGTAGGTCGTACCATCGCGAACACGCGCCCGGTAGTAGAGATCAACCCACTCCGATATCTGCCTTCTCTTGTTGTCGGCGGGCCGAGCGCCAGGGGGTGGCAGCAACTCTTGGACGGTGCGCCGATACTCTTCAACTTCGATGTCGAACCGTTCAAGGGTCTCCGCCGCGTTCTCGCCACGTCGGGGCGCAAACCCAAACATCTCCGCTGCGGCTGGGAGGGGCACATTGACCACGAGATCGATCGGGGCGGTCTTGTCGCCGGTGTGTCGGATGTAAAACTGCCTGAGTGTCATCTCTGCCACGTCGACGCCGAACCATTTGGGCAGATGGTGCTCGTAGGCGAAGTGGGCCGCCATTCTACTGAGGGCCGCAATAGCTTCGTCCGGAACTGATTCTTGCATCCCTTCCCAGAGGCCCTGTGTGACCGTCTTCCACACGTCGTCGTTGCCTAGCGTGCTCGCGCTTGCCGCAGTCTTTGCGGAGTCCAATGCGGCCACAAATTCGGGCGCGGCCCGCCATAGCTGCGACTGCGTGCGCGCCTCCCACTCATCGAGGAAGGCATCCTGATTCCAGTGGAGAAAGTTCTTCCGGAGGGCGATGGTCGCTTCCATAGTTTCGTCCAGCTCCGCGAGCGTGCCGAACGAGAAAGAGTCCCCGAGTCCGCTCCCAACGAGTTCGGCGGCGGCTGGACCGTCTTTCATCTAACTGCGCCCGGCTGGGTTCGGCAGCCTCTCCAACGGGCTCGAGCGCGCGTGGGCGTCCAGTGCGGCCTTCGCCCTCGCCTGCGCGGAATAGTGCCGGTACATGTCCGGGTCCGACCAGCCGTAGAGCGCCATCGCGTCCGACTCGCCCATGAGCCCCGCCTCAGCGACGTGAGACGCGCTCGTGTGCCGCAGATCGTGGCCCCCGATGGTGCCGGGCACCCCGGCTTCTTCGAAGGCGCGACGCACCGCCCAATAGATGCCCGACCGGGTGAGTTTCCCGCGGGGTCCGTTGAGCAGGTACTCCTCATCGGCACGCGGCCGGCGGTGGTAGCGGTCGACGTAGCGGATGCCCTTCGGCGATAGATGGACGGTGCGGATCCGGCCGGCCTTAGTCTTCATGAGGAAGATCACGCCGGTGTAGAGGTTGACGTGCTCGGTGCGAAGATCGGCGAGCTCGCCGGTGCGCATACCGGTGTCATAGAGCAGGGCGATCAGCGCACAGTCCCGCCACCGCTTCGCCTTTTCGAGCATCGCCAGGACCTTCGCCATGTTCTCTTGGGTGACTACGTCCTTCGGGCTTTCCTCGACCGAGGGCGGCTTGATCCGGGCCATCGGGTTCTTCGCGATCTCGCCCTCTTCGGCGAGCCACTTGTAGAAGATGCGAAGGCCGATGTACCGGTTCCGGACGGTGTGTGGGCGGTAGCGTTCGTGGAGGGCTTCCAGCCACATCTCGACGTGCTCACGGGTGACGTTCTCAACGGCCGGCAGGCGTTCCTGGGTGCAGTAGTCGAGGAACTGTTGGGATGCCCCGACGTAGTGCGCGATCGTGTCGGGATCCTTGCGTTCGGCCCGCAGATGGCGCTCGAAACTGACCAACAGGGCGTTGCGGGAAACCGCAGGAGTTTTGTGCTCTAGATGCAAGCGACTTGTCATTTGTGGAGCATACACCCGGGAGTCAAGGGGTGCATCTGAATCTAAGACTATGATTTGGTCGGGGCGCCGCGATTCGAACGCGGGACCTCTTGAACCCCATTCAAGTGCGCTACCAGGCTGCGCTACGCCCCGACCTGCACCCACGCCGCCTGGACATGGCGACGTCCCTGAATGTACGTTCGCGGGTCCCGAGGGTCAAAGCTCACCCAATCGCGGGGCGTGGCCGGGCCGCGGGAGAGGTGGCGGTCAGCCCGGTGGGCGGTCGGCCTCGGCGGCGTCTGAAGGGTCGGGCCGCCCCTTCAGGGTGTGCCAGGCGGCCTTGAGCGTTACTGGGAGTTCGTCGCGGTTAACGATCAGCACAACGACGCAGACGACGCAGTACCCGAGGGCGTATGCGATGCGGACCTCGCGGCTCGTGATGAGAAGCGAGAGGCCGAAGAGCAGAAAGAGCGTCAAAGCCTCCTTGGCCCCCATCTTCAGGTTGGCGAACACCGCGACTGCGAACGCCGACTGAGCTGCAGTGAGGAAAATCTCCTCGCGCTGCCGGCCATCGAGCGGCAATCCCCCTGGGAGCTCGAAGCCACCCCCGGCAATGGCGAAGGCAAGGGGGAGGGTACCGATCAGAAGGGTCATCTGGTTGACTTCGGACGAGATGAGGGCGCCCATGCCCACCGCGGCGCGGCCTCGCCAGGCGAGCAGCCCGGCGACCAGGACCTCAGGGGCTTCCGACGCCAGCGGCGCCAGCCATTGGATCAGGAGGAACTGCGAGATGTTGAACTTGCTGCCCGTTTCGACCAGGCCGTCGGCGAACGGTTCAGCAGAGCAAAAGATGACCGCTGCGCTGTAGACCAGTAAGCAAGCGACAAGTGTGCGGCGCGGTCGGTTCGAAAGAGAGCCGAGCGCCCTGGCCGGCCCTACCAGTTCGACATCTTCGGACTCAATCTTTGAGGTGAAATAGAGGTAGCAGAAGAACATCCCAACCAGGACGATGGTGTCTACCAGGCTGATAGTTTGGCGAAGCGCGATCAATCCGACGTAAACGGTTGCGACCAGGAGAAACGTCAGTTCCAACGCCCGGTGTTTGTCCACCACCAGCTGCTTGAGCTTCGTGCGGTAGAAGAACAGCGCGAATACCGTGGTCCAGCCAACGCCGATGAGAAGCCGGTTGCCACCGGTCATGTTGGCGATGGCCAGGCCGTGTGTAGCTTCCGGTCCCGTCGGGTCGGCCCCCGTGCGCCAGGCGAGGACGAAATCGACTGCGTATTCAGGCAGGACCGCAATAAAGGCTATCGCTGCGATGGCCATCCCTTGCGGGATGTCCAATTCGGCCGTCTCGGCGGCCCAGCTGAGGAGGAACGCCGCGGCCAGAATTGCGACGCCGAAGATGACCGAGTCGACGACCGGGTTGGGATGGTAACCGGCGACCCGCATGACTATTCCAGGCGCGCCCACAGCCATCATCAGCGCGACGAGGCTCCATTGGCGCGACGTGGATCCGGAATTCAAAGGGGGCTCATCTCACACGAATTGATCACGCCCACGCAGGGACGTCCGGAGCCGTCACTCCGAGGCTTCATAGAATGCGATAGGCTCGGCTGTCTCCCAGTAGTTGTTGAGCTTGCCCTCGGCGAGCCCGCGGGCGGGATAGAACCGGCCTTTGTGCATCTGCTCCACCATCTGCGCCTGGCTTTCCAGCGGCTCTTCGAAGACTGCCGTGAAGTAACCGATCCCCTGGGTCGAGTGCGCGTCCGAGCCTCCCGTCCCCGGCTTGCCGAGCGTGCGTGCGACCTGTAGCGCGAAGTAGTTTTCGCGCGGTGTGTTGCAGCCATTGAGCACTTCGACCCCGTGCACGAGCTGAAAGACCGGTAGCTTCGCGGCCTGTTCGGGGGTGAGACTAAAGGGCTCTTTGCCCTCGCGCTTGAAGTGCACCGGATCGAAGAAGTGACGGAAGGGATGGGCGACGACGAGAAACGCCCCCTGCTCATCCGCGAGCTGGCGGAGCTTCTCGAGCCGGCGGATGCCGCTGGCGTAGCCCTGGAGCCCAATCGCCAGAATGTGCCCCATGTCTGTCGACACTTCCATCCCGTTCGAGACGAACATCGGGGAATGGCGCTCCCGAAACGGGCCAAGATCCCACGACTCCCACATCCGGTCGTGTTCGGTGATGTTGACGCCGGTGAGGCCAACTCGGGTTCCCTCGGCGATCAGGTCGTCGGGGTTGAGCATGGAATCCGAAGCGCCTTTGGTGGTGTGCAGGTGCATGTCGATGATCGTCCCCGGCACGCCACGACCTCCGTTCCATTTGTTCCGAGTTTCACGAACGAACCGAGTATATCATCGGGCTGCGAGCAGAGGCATCAGCCAGCCGAACAGCCCCAGGAACGTCGCCGACATCAGGCACCACAGCCGCCATTCGCGCCGCCAGACCATAATGAGCGGCGGAAGAGCCAACCACGCGAGGGCGGCCATCCCGAGCAGAAACGGCGCGCTCGGGCTGCCCAGGGCGCCGGGCTTGTCGCCAAGATCCGCGAGCGAATAGACGGCGCCCAAGATGAGGCCAACCATCGTCCAGCCGAGGACGGCTCCGAGGAAAATCGGAACGGTGAGCAAGGCGCTCGGCACTTCCGACGAAATCCAGCGCTCGAACGTTGCGCTGTGGCGCGCCCGAAAGACGAGGTAGGTAAGCGCCACCGTCGAAGCCATGGCCATCGAATAACCTGCGACCCAGCCGGCGATCAGCGACTCCACAGCGACCTGGCTGTCGCAGTGCGAATGGCTGTGCACGGCCGCCCGCTGGCAGCGCTGGCAACGGCTGCAGCGCCACTCTCGTCACCGATCCAGAACAGCGTCGGCCCCGCTCCGGCAAGCCGGATCGGTTCGCCGGTTCGGGCTTCGAGCTCAGCGTGCAGGTCCGCCAGTCCGTCGAAGACAGCGAACGCGACGCGTTCGAAAGCGTTGTAAACGTCGGTGCTCCCGAACCGCCTCGGAGGCCGGCGGGCGAACGCCTCTGCAATCGAGCCGGTGTCGAAGCTGTGTTCGTCCAGCGCCGCGAACATTCGTGTCGTCTTTCGTTCCAGCGCAATTCCCGAAACGAAGAGCACCACCTCGCGCCGATCGAGGGGAGTCAGAGGAGTTACAAAGTCGCCGCGTCCCTGAATGCGGGCTGTCCCTCCGGCAAGAAAGAAGGCCTCATCGCTCCCGACCGCATTCGCCGAATCGACGATCGCCGCCTCGCTGGCCTCCGGCCACCAGCGTTTGAGGAGCCGGAGGACGGTAGCGGCATCCGAAGCCCCACCGCCGAGGCCACCGGCCGCCGGAATGCTCTTTTCGAGGGAGATAGAGACCCCGTCCAGCGAGCGGCTGCAGCGCGATGCCAATTCGGACGCCGCGCGCCAGGCGAGGTTCGTGTCGTCGGCCGGGACGCCACCGGCAAAGGGACCCGTCGTCAGCACGCCAGAAGGACCGCTCCGCCTGAGGGTCACCCGGTCGGCCAGCTCCAGGGTCTGGAGGATGGAGTCAATCTCGTGGTAGCCATCGGGACGCTTCCCCGTCACCTCGAGTACCAGGTTCACTTTGGCAGGCGCCAGCCCGCGGAGGAAATCAGCCTCCGACAAGGAGGGCCTCGCAGGCATCGAGGAGAGACAGCCAGTCGGCGACGGAGAGCGTTTCCGGGCGCCGCGTGGCATCGATCCTGGCAGCGTGTAAGACCTCTTCGGCGCCACCCTTCGGCAGCCACATCCCCTGGCTGAGACCGTTACGCAGCTGTTTCCGCGGGTTGCGAAAGGTCCTGGCCACGAGCGTGAAGAAAGCGGCGTTGCGGACGGCCGGGACGAGCGGAGCGGGTCGAACCGTCAGCCGCACGACGGATGACCATACTGCTGGAGGCGGATCGAACGCCTCCGGCCGCACTTCGAAGAGAATCTCTGCCTCTGCGTAGACCTGCACCGACACGGTGAGGAGCGACGCGCGCCCGGACTTCGCCGCCAATTCTCGAGCGACCTCCCGCTGCACCATGACCACGAGCTCAGTTGGCTGTCGCGTCCCCTCAAGCAGCTTGCGAATTATCGGGTTTGCAGCGAAGTACGGAAGGTTGCCGGCAACGCTGAACGGTACACCCGGCGGCAGGATGGATGCCAGGTCGATGTCCCGGGCATCCCCTTGCACCACCCGCAGCCGGCGTTCACTCGCGAACCGCTGGCGAAGGTGTCGCACCAGTCGCTCCTCGATTTCGAGCGCGACCACGTCGGCGCCAAGGCCAAGAAGTACCTCCGTCAGTTGGCCCGTGCCGGCCCCGATTTCGACGAGCACACCGCCCGGCGGCACACGGACAGCAGCCGCGATGTCGGCGAGCACGCCGCTATCGCGAAGAAAGTGTTGTCCGAGAGCTTTGCGCGGGCGCGGCCCGGCGACGCGAACGTGGGGCACAACCCCATCGTATGGGCGCCCCGAAGGTCAGTCGAGGATGTAGATTTCGAGTTGCTGAGTGCCCCAGGGGTGGTCTCCCGCCGATTCTGGGAAGCCCAGGTCAACCATGTTTCCGCGAACGCCGCTGCCAGTGTCCGCGGCGAGGCACTTCCCGTACTTGGGGATGTACATCCAGCTCCCCAGTGGGATCACTGTCGGGTCCACGGCGCAGATGCCGTAGTCGAGCCACTTCCCGGTCGCGGTGATCCCGTACGCAGGGTCGTCCCGGGTCTTGCCGCCCTGGGTAGCGTTGTACCAGGTCGCCCAGACCGTCAATCGCCTGGAGTAAGTACCCGTGTAGTCCGGGGCGTCGAGGGTGGGTCTCTGGCCGCCGGTCGGCCTTGAGCCGGCGATTTGGCGCGTGGGGGTCGGCAATTGGATCACTCCCCCGCCGGCGGCCACTACGCGGCTGGTCTCAACGCCGTTCTTATAGGTTACGAGGTAGCGCGTCGTGCGTACTCCCGGTGTGCCGGCGATTACTCGCACTGTCCCGGCCGGGAGGGCGCCATCCGTCTCGAAGACGATCCCCGGCGGGACCGACTCCGACGTCTCTTCCTCTACCGTGCGATTGAGCCCGATGACCACAGTCATGCCGTTGGTCACGTACGAGGTTCGAGGGGGCGAAAGGATCTCCTCCGGACCGGGGTCAACCCCCAGAATGCGCAGTATGTCGGCGACCGTCTGGGCCTGCGTGTAGAGCGTCTGCTCCTTGCCGTCAATCTTGAGGTTGACGGTGCGCGCCTTGGCCAGTCGCACCGTGAGGCCCGCCGTCACGGGAGTCTCCAGACCTGGGCGGACGAGGTCGACCTCGCGCACCGTCATCCCAAGTTCGCTCAGGAGGCCTTCGACCGTGGGCGCCGATGAAGACGTGTCGAGCCGAAGGGTGTCGACGAAGACCGTCACCGGGCGCGCGCGAACGACGCTGAGGCGAAGGACATCCGTCACCGGATCGCCAGGCGCCACCGAGAGGAAGGCCGACGGGACGTTGGTCCCGCTTCGCGCCGCAAAGGACGGGGAGAGGAGTGGGCCCCGTGAATTGGCTGGCTGGCCATCGAGATAGACCCGATCCCCCGGGCGCAAGTCGACCCAGGCCGCCGCGAGGGCCCCGCCTACGGTGCTCGCCTGGGTGCGTACTTCGAGGACTGAACCATCGACCTCCACCGCCACCGGCCGGGCGCGCTGGACGGCCACGCTCGCGTGGCGTCCACCTGTGCCATAGAGCACCCGGTCGCCTCGGCCGAGCGCCACCGAGGCCGCCGCCAGCGCCTCCGAGCGTGGGTCGAAGACCGCCGAGACACGATAGGACTGGCCGTTGCTGAGAACGGTTACATCGCGGCGAGGGAAGACCTGGAAGCCGACAACGGCAAGCAGCACGACCACAAGGATCGTTGCGGCATGGTGCCGACCTCGAAAGTGGTGGGGGTGAATGTGGAGGTCGGAGCGGGTGAGGTGCCGTCGGTCAGCTACCGGCCGTCCGCGAAAACGCGGCGTCCGAATTGCCTGGGCCAAATTCACTCCTCGGATGGGTCTTGCGGCACGTCGCTGGTTGCGAGAGCGTCGCAGAGTGTATCACTCAGGCCGTGCACCTGCCTTCGATCTGGTCTCCGGGCTTGTCCTGCGCCAGCCAGCTCGGACCCGGTTGACCTGCGGCACCCGAAGCAATCCACTTATGGCTGCTTCCTTCCGGACCTGACCAGGTTCATGGCGCTTCGCCGCGCAGGACCAGATCGTCAACACCGCTTGACAAGGACAGTCCCCTGAGAACCGGCCCTCCGGCAGGGATTCAACCCCGCTATAGCGGATTGCGGGTTCAGGGCACCGCTAGCTCCCCGTCTAGCACGGCCACGGGCTACCGTACGAAACGGGCGCGGGCCGGTCAATACGCCTCGGGCTTCGCGTGGCCGGTGGCTTCAGTCCTTACGTCCTCAGCGCCACCAATAACTCGTTCGCCTTTACCCGCTGCCCCGGACTGACCGGGACGCCTTCCACCACTCCCGCCGCGGGCGACCGCAACTCGTTGTTCATTTTCATCGACTCGATGACGAGCAAGACCTGCCCGCTTTCGACCGCATCGCCGGCCGAGCATCGGACTTCGACTATCGAGCCAGTCATCGGCGCGACGATGTTGACGAGGCCAGGCGGCGCGACCGGCGGCTTCGCTCGATGGCCCGCAGGCCGCCAACGGCCTACATCACAATCGAATGTGTGGCGTCCGATCGTCACCACCGCCCCGCCCCGGCGCCGTTCGAGGTAGATCTCCACGGGCCGACTGTCAAGCATCAAGAGGTAGAGGCCTGAGTCACCCACCCGCTCGAGGTTCACTTCGGTCCAGTGATCGTTGGTCTCGCGGCGCACAAAGGTCAGATCGTCCTCGCGCCTCACTTCGAAGCTCACGTCCTCATCGCCCAGGCGCACTAGATAGTTCTCGGCCATCGCCCCATCCCCCTGCCGGCTTCAGAGCCGGACATCGCCGCCCGCCAGCCTGCGTTGCTCCCACGGACGTGGCCGTTTGCCTGGGCCCCAAGCCCGTTGCGCTCGGGTTGTTCGCCGCCCAACACGAACATCAGCGCGGCAATTTCGGCAGCCTCCCGCTGCTGTGCCAACGGTTCCTCCACCACCACCTCGTGGCGGTCGAGAAAGCCCGTATCGATGTTGCCATCGATGAAATCCGGCATGTCGAAAATCTGCTGAAGATACGGAATGTTGGTGGCGACGCCGACTACCCGGAACTCAGCCAGCGCCCGCTTCATCCGGGCTCGCGCCCCCTCGCGGTTGCGGCCCCACGCAGTCACTTTCGCCAGGAGCGAATCGTAGAAGGCTGTCACCTCGACCCCGTCGTACAGCGCGCTCTCCACCCGGATCCCTGGCCCTGCCGGCTCGCGGGCGAAAACTACCCGGCCTACCGACGGCAGGAAGTCGTTGAACGGGTCTTCGGCTACGATGCGGCACTCGATCGCCCAACCGCGAGTGAGGAGTTCGACCTCGTCGTACGGTAGCTCCTCGCCCGCCGCTACGAGAATCTGGTCCTTCACCAGGTCCGTGCCCGTGGTCATTTCGGTGACGGGATGTTCGACCTGGAGCCGGGTGTTCATTTCGAGGAAGTAGTAGTCGAGGTTGTCGGTCAGGAGGAACTCCACGGTCCCGACGTTGTGGTAGTCAGCCGCGCGGGCGATGCGCACCGCCGCCCGCCCAAGGCTGCGCCGCAGCTCGGGGGTGACCGCCGTGCTGGGACACTCTTCGATCAGTTTCTGGTGCCGGCGCTGGATGCTGCATTCGCGTTCGCCTACCGGGACGACGTTGCCGAAGCGGTCGGCTATCACCTGAACCTCTATGTGCCGAACCGGGAAGAGATGCTTCTCCACGTAAATGCTCGGGTTGCCGAACGCGGCTTGGGCTTCGTAGATGGCCCGAGCGGCGGCGTCGCGGAACTCGCCCTCGCTCTCCACCAGCCGGATGCCCCGGCCACCCCCACCAGCGGTTGCCTTGACCATCACCGGGTAGCCGATGCTCCTGGCGGCAGCCAGGCCCTCTTCGATGCTTGTCATTTCGGGGCTGCCCGGCACGACGGGAATGCCTTGGGCCCTCGCCAGCTCGCGCGCCGCGATCTTGTCGCCGAGGGCCCGCATCGAACCTGGCGACGGACCGATGAAGGTGAGCCCGGCCTGTTCGCACGCTTCGGCGAAGTCCGCGTTTTCCGCTAGAAAGCCGTACCCGGGGTGGATGGCGTCCGCGCCTGCGGCCAACGCTACGGCGATGATCCGTTCTCCGTTCAGGTAGCTAAGGCGGGCATCGGCAGGGCCGATGAAGTGCGCTTCATCGGCGTAGCGGACGTGCTGCGAGAGCCGGTCGACTTCGGAGTACACAGCGATCGAGGCAATGTCTAGGTCGCGCAACGCCCGCACGATCCGCAGGGCGATCTCGCCGCGGTTGGCAACGAGGACTTTGGAGAACATCCGTAACTCTCGATACTTCTCTAGCGAGTTTCGATGGCTGCAAAGCATACGGGCTGGCAGCCACGGATGGCGACCTGGGGAGGACGCGCTGATTTGGCCAGCCAGCGCCGGTCTCGAAAGGCTGGCCTCGCCTGCCCACCGGCCCTACGCTTGTCGCATGGACGACCACTCGCTGCGCGTGTTGGAGTTCGAGAAGGTGTTGGGCCTCCTCGCTGCGGAGACTGCGTTTAGCGTCGGGCGGGAGTTGGCGCTGGCCGTCCGTCCGGAGACCGACTTCCGCAGGGTCGTCGAACTCCAAACCCAGACCGCCGAGATGAAGTTGCTCGAACAGCTTGGCGTCGACGTGCCCTTCGCCGGAGCGAAGAACATCCGCCCGTTCATTCATTCCGCGTCGATCGGCCAGGCGCTCGACCCGTCGGACCTGGTGGAAACGGCGCAGACGTTGAAGACCGCCGCGCGCGCCAAACAGGTTGTCGACCGCCTTCGCGACCGCGTCCCACGCCTCAGCGACATCGTCGCTGACGTTTGCGACTTCCGCCGGTTCATAGACGCGGTGGAGGAATCGATCACTGCCCGGGGCGAGGTGGCCGACAGCGCAAGCGACCAGCTCGCCACCACGCGCCGCGAGCTGCGGGTCGCCCAGGATCGGCTCGAGCAGCGAGCCCAGGCGGCCCTCGCCGACGCCGTCCGCCGCGGAATCGCCCAGGAGGGCCTCCTCACCGAGCGAAACGGCCGCAAGGTGATCCCCCTGAAAGCGGACTACAGGGGTCAAATCCAGGGAATCGTGCACGACGTCTCTTCGAGCGGCGCGACCGTCTTCATCGAGCCACTCGGCGTTGTCGAAGCGGGCAACCTGGTCCGTGAACTTCAACTGGCGGAGGAGCGCGAGGTGCGCCGCGTGCTCCTCCGCCTCTCGGCGATGGTCGGTGAGCGCGAGGCAGAAGCACTTGCCACGCTGATGGCACTCGGCCGTCTCGACGTCCTCCACGCGAAGGTGCGATTGGGGAAGCGGATGAAGGCCCAGCTGCCACCACCGGGCGATACCTCGACCTGGCTCGCAGATTCGGGCGCGACGATCATGGTGCGAGCTCGCCACCCACTGCTTCGCGGTGACGTCGTCCCGATCGACTTCGAAGTCGGGGGAACCTATCAGGGCATCCTGATCACCGGGCCAAACACCGGAGGCAAGACCGTCGCCCTGAAGACCGTTGGCTTACTCACGCTGATGGCCCAGGCCGGGCTCGCGGTGCCCTGTGACGAAGGCAGCCGTCTCGTCGCCTACCCCCAAGTCTACGCCGACATCGGCGACGAGCAGTCCATCGAGCAGTCGCTTTCCACGTTCTCGTCGCACATGCGCAACGTCATCGCGATCCTCTCTCGAGCCGCTCCGCGCACACTTGTGCTCCTCGATGAGCTGGGCGCTGGCACCGATCCAACCGAAGGATCGGCGCTCGCGCGCGCCGTCCTGGAAACCCTCCTCGAACGAGGCTGCACCATCGTGGCCACCACCCATCACGCTGAACTCAAAGGCTACGCGCACTCTGAGCCGCGGCTTCGCAACGCATCCGTCGAGTTCGACATCGAAACGCTGAGCCCGACCTACCACCTGACGATAGGGTTGCCCGGCCAGTCCAACGCCCTTGCGATCGCAGAGCGACTGGGGCTCGAAGGCGAAGTGCTCGACCGGGCAGCAGGGCAGCTTTCGCCAGAACACTTCGAACTCGAGCAGCTGTTGGCCGAGATCCGTGACGAGCGCATCGCCGCCGCCGAGGCGAGGCGCGGCGAAGAGCTCGCCCGGCGCGAATCGGAGGAACTGCGACTCGCCCTGGCGCGACGCCGCGAAGGGATCGAGGAAGAGCGAGCCGGAATCCTCGAGGCCGCCCGGCGCGAAGCTGAAGACACCCTCGTCGTCCTTCGTCGAGAACTCGACCAGGTGCGGAGACGCGAGGCCGCCGCGCCGTTTGACGCCCGTGCTGCGGATGAAACGCTCCGTCAATTGGACGCTGGTCTGGGCCGCCTCAAGGCGGGCGCCCGGCCCCAGCGAGCCGAGAGCCCGCCGGAACCAGTGGCCCGGGAGGTCGGGCCGGGCGACACCGTACACGTGCGCGACATCCCGCAACTCGGAGAGGCCCTCAGCGGCGTCGGTGAGGACGGACGGGTCGAAATCCAGTTCGGATCGTTGCGGATGAAGGTCTCCGTCGAACGCATCGACCGCGTCGAAGCTGGTGCGGGGCCCGTGCCGGTGGTCCTTCCGGCCGGACCACACGTGCCGCTCGAACTCGACCTGCGCGGCCAACGCGCTGAAGACGCCCTCCTGAGGTTCGAGACGTACGTCGACGATGCGTTCCGCGCCGGCCTTCCGTTCGTCCGAATCATCCATGGCAAGGGCACTGGCGCGCTCCGCGCCGCGATCCGCGAAGCCCTGACTGGCCACCCGCTCGTGCGCCGCTTCGAAACCGCGAGTCCGCGCGACGGCGGCGAAGGGGTTACTGTCGCTGTGCTGGCGGGATAGGCGATGGATCAGCGCAAGCCCGCGCTCCAGGCCACCTTCGACCTCGGCGACGATGGCTCGCTCGCCGACGCACCACTCGCCGCGCGCATGCGGCCGCGCAGCCTCGAAGACTTCGTCGGCCAGGACGCGGCCGTCGGGCCGGGGTCGATGCTTCGCGGCGCAGCCGAACGCGGGAACCTGCCTTCGGTGATCCTCTGGGGCCCACCAGGCTGCGGCAAGACAACACTCGCCCGCCTTCTCGCCCGCCGTCTAACGGCACACTTTACGGCCATCTCAGCCGTGTCCTCAGGCGTGGCCGACCTCCGCAAGCTCGTTGCCGACGCCCGCGAGCGGCGCCACGCCGGCCTGCGCACGCTCGTTTTCATCGACGAGATCCATCGCTTCAACAAGGCCCAGCAGGACGTCATCCTCCCCTACGTCGAGGACGGCACAATCACGCTCATCGGCGCCACTACCGAGAATCCCTCATTCGAAGTCGTCGCTCCACTCCTTAGTCGCGTCAGGGTCGTGCGGCTCGCCGCCCTCGAAGATGTAGACCTCGCGGCGATCATCGGGACCGCCCTCGCCGACACGGAGCGAGGGCTCGGCCGGCTTGGCGTGTCGCTTCCCGAAGCGGCGCTCGCCGCGCTCGTCGAGGGCGCGAACGGGGACGCCAGGGCGGCCCTCACGGCTCTCGAGATCGCCGCGGAGAGCGCGGCCGCCGCGGGCGAGTCCGTCATCGGCGTCGAGCAGGTGAAGCAGGCACTCCAGGATCGCCGCCCCTACTACGACAAGCAGGCAGACTTCCACTACGACACGATCTCGGCCTTCATCAAGTCGCTTCGCGGGTCCGACCCAGACGGTTCGCTCTACTGGCTCGCACGCATGGTAGAAGCGTGCGAGGACCCGCTGTTTATCGTGCGCCGGATGGTCATCGTCGCGGCGGAAGACGTGGGACTCGCCGACCCCCAGGCGCTCGTGATGGCGACCGCCTGCCAGCAGGCGGTCCACTTCATCGGCATGCCCGAGGGGTTCCTTCCCATGGCCGAATGCTGTCTTTACCTGGCGACCGCGCCGAAGAGCAACAGCGCCGCCACCGCCTACATGCGAGCGAAGGAAGACGCCGAGCGCACCTCGCATCTTCCCGTACCGATGCACCTCCGGAACGCCGTGACCGGACTGATGCGCGCTTTCGGCTACGGAAAGGGCTATCGCTACGCCCACGACGAGCCGGGCCACTTCGCCCGCGGCGCAACCTACTTGCCCGAACAACTGGGGCAGCCACAGTATTACCTCCCGGGGAACCTCGGCTACGAAGCGAAGGTCGCGGACTGGATGGCCCGGTTGCGCGCCAACCCAAAGGAGAAGGCGCACACGGATGAAGATTGAGTTCCTCTTCTCGAAGGCCACTGGCAGGGGCAAGGAAGCGGAAGATGCTTTGCGACTCGCCCTCGAAGCGACGGACTCAACGATCGAGGTTGTCTACACCGAGGTCGATGGCGCAGAGGACGCCAAGGACAAGCGCTTCCTCGGTTCGCCCAGCATTCGCGTGAACGGCGTCGATGTGGAGTACGGCGACCGGGAGCCCGATGAGTACCAGGCCGGTACCCGCTACTACAACACTCCCGAAGGCTGGAAGCCCTTTCCGCACGCCCGTCTGATCGCGAACACGATCCTCGAGATGCAGCAGCGCGAAGAGGCCAGGAGCTAACCCCGATCGGTGCGAGTGATCAACCCATCGAGGTGGCAGACGTCGTTGTGCCGCTGGAGTACCAGCCGCCCCGCGCGGTCGCGCCGAACCTCGGTAATCGAGCAGTTGGCGACTTCGAACAGGCCTCGACGGCCCCCGTCCACGCCCAGCACCAGATAGCACAGCTCTGAAACGACCCCACCGTGGGCGATGGCGACGATCGTCTCGTCTCCATCGCGATGGCGGGCGAGGAACGAAGTGACCCGGGCGTTGAAGACGTCGCGCCCCTCCTCACCGGGGAAGCGGGGCCGTTCCCCCCGCGCGTAGGCGGCCCGCACTTCAGGGAAACGTTCGCGTATTTCGGGTCCCGTGAGGCCGCTCACGTCGCCAACGTCGTATTCCTGGAGGGCAGGTTCCGGTTCGACGGGGAGGCCGAGGGCCGCGGAAATCGCTTCTGCTGTCTGGGCCGCCCGAAGCAGCGGGCTGCTGACGACCCGATCAACCCGTTCGCTCAAGAGGCGAGCTGCGGTCGCCTCGGCCTGGCGGCGCCCAAGCTCGCTGAGCCCAAAGTCGAGCCGCCCCTGGAGCACGCCCCTGGCATTGCCTTCGGACTGCCCGTGCCGGACGAGGTAGAGATGCATACCCTGGTTCGTTACTCGGTGAGCCGACGGTAAAGCGTGGGTAACCGGCTCGGCAACGACTCGATGTCCGCCACCACCTCGTAGCCCATGTCCGCGCACATGGTCTTCAAGTAGTCGTGGCCCGCGCGGTCGACCGTGAGGGCGAAGGGCGTAATCCCCGCCCGTTTGGCCTCGTTGAGCGCCTGCTTGGTGTCGTGAATCGCATATTCCTTCTCCGTACGGTCGCGACCGTAACCGTGGTCCTGCGGACGCCCATCGCTCAGCAGGAAGAGGATCTTCACCTTCGCGTCGGTCAGCTGAAGCTTAAACGTCGCATGGCGGATGGCCGGACCCATCCGTGTCGAGCGGATCGGCGTGATCTTGTCGAGCCGCCGCTTGATCGGCTGGTCCAGGTGCTCATCGAAGTCCTTGATTACGAAGAACTCGACGTTGTCGCGGCCGTAGCCGCTGAAGCCGTAGATCCCGTACTGGTCTCCGATAGTCTCCAAGGCCGTCATGAGCAGCACGGTCGACTCTTTTTCGAGGTCGATGATCCGCTTCGGCGGGCTGGTCAGCTCCTGGCGCCGCTTCGACACCCACCAGCTCAGGTACTTGCGCGGGTCGTCGTCGTACTCATCGTCGTCGTACTTCTTTTCGCGCTTGTTGATCTCTTCGTCGGTGCTGGCTGACATGTCGATCAGGAACGCGACCGCCACGTCTCGCTCGATCTTGTTGCGCCGCCAGTAGATCTTCTCCGAAGGGCTGGCCCCGGCCCGCCTCTCCACCATCCACTCGATCGCGGCGTCAAGGTCGAAGTCCTCGCCTTCTGGCAGTCGCTTCAACTTGCGAAACATCTCCGGCTTCATTAGCTCGAACTGCTTACGCGTCTGTGTGACGAGCCCCGCGTGCTCGCGCAGGGTGGTCTCGTAGAAGTTCTCTTCGCCCTGTTCAAGCTTGGTCTCTTTGACCGCGCACCAGCGAGGCTTGTAGTCCTGCGCCCGGAAATCCCATTCGTCGTAGTAGTAGACCGTGACGATGGGGGCCAGGGCCTCTTCCCCTTCTTCGGCGCCTGTGCTGTTGTCGCTGGTGGGCTCGCCCTTGGGCGAATCGCTGCTCGGCGTGCCGGCTTCCTTCATCAGGTTCGACATGAACATCCCCGTGGTCGCGTCGAGGTCGCCCTCCATCATGGCGTCGAGGTCGATTTCCACGCTCTTCTCGAGGAGCTCGGCGAGCTGTTCTGGGGTGAGCTGCGCCGGCGACATCTTGCCCGCGTCGCCACCCTGCGCGTTTTCGCGAAGCTTCATGAGGAGCTGCACCAGTTCGGGCTTGAAGTCTCCCCGGAAGTCGACTTCCTGTGGGCTCTCGTAATCCTCCTCGCCCTCGCCGACGTCCCCCAGCTGCATCTGGGTGGCCTGGCCGCCCATCTCGCCCGCCTCCATGGGCATCGCTTCGCCGCCCTCCATCGCCTCGACCGCCTCCCAGTCCCCTTCCGGAGTCTCTTCGTCGACCACGTTTGGAATTCCTGTGGCCATCTGGTAGAGGCGCAACGTTGCCTCGGCCGCGTCCTCGACTGCCGCACCGGGACCGGCAACCAGTTGCAGGATGCCGAGCGCCTGGCCCATCACCTCGGCGCGTGTCTTGGGCCAGAGGACCGCATCCGCGCCGTCGAGGCTGGACCGCACCAGGTTCTCCACGAACGCCTGCCGCAGAGGCAGCTTCCGGACTTCGGGCCGATGCACGAGTTCCGCCGCCTGCATCCGCTGGAGCGAGCGGCGGATGCCGCCGTACTCGCGCTTCAGGGCGCCGTCGATCCGGGAGTCTTCGGCGATCGTGTAGAGGTCGCTGGCCAGCTTCCGCTCGGCGAAGAGGTCGAAGAAACGCTCCATGTCGGTCACTGGCGCTTCTTCCAGCGGTCGCTCCAGCCTGATCCGGCTGTTGTCGAAGAGGTTCCCGTCGCGCTCGAACTGAAATTCAAAGCTCCCAAACTCGATATGGGCCGCCTGGTGCGTTGCGAACACTTTGAACGATGCGAAGTTCTGGTCCTTCTCCTGGTAGCGCTCCATCACTTCCGGGAGGTAGATCGTCGTGCCTTCGGTGCTCGCCCGGTGCTCGTCGACCCAGCCGATGCCCTTCTCGGCAAGCGCGGCTGTGGTCTGGATGCTCACGTTGCGGCCGGTCAGCGCTTTGCAATACAGGCGAAGTATTTCGCCGACCTTCGACAACTCGATTCGTGCCGAGAGCGTGTCGAGGATGTCCTCGCCGCGTGTGGACTGGAGGCGAAAGTAGGCCTCGCCGCCGTCGTGGCTGCTCTGGAGGATCTTGAGTCCCGCCCGGTGCCAGGGCTCGAGTTCGTCGACCCGGATGCGCTGGAGCACGCGCGGCACGCTCGTCACGAAGTCCATGGCGGCAAAGGGCGAGTAGGGCGCCAGCTGTTCCCCGAGCTCGATCACCTGGTTGTGGTCGTCCGGTTCTAGTTCGGCGAGCGCCAGGGCAGCTTCTTCCAGGTACTGGAACGCCGACCGGCTGTGGCCCCGCGCCACCTGGGCAGCGAGCAGCAAGTAGCGCTCCCGCAGCGGGCCGTGGACCTTGTGGATCAGGGGAACGCCCCGTTCGAAGTAAAGCCGGCAGTCGGCCCAGCTAGACTGGGCAAGCTCGACTGCGAAAGCCAGGAAAGGCAGCCGGTCGTCTTCGTCGAGCCGCTTCAAGACGTCGGGTGCGGCCGCCAGGCAGGCCGAGGACAGCTCGTAGCTGTGGCGCGACAGCTCATCCACGAACAGGACAAGTCGAGCGATTTGACCGGCTCGCAAGACGCCGAAGATCCCCGGCCCGAGGTCGAAAAACTGCGCCGCAAGCGACGAGCTCTTCCAGTTGCCTTTGTAGAGCCGGCGGCCGAGATCAGCCCACTGGCGAATGTGATTGGGTCCCAGGGCCTGGAGCGCGGCCGGCGTCGACCGCAAGAACGACACAGCCAGCGGCGCCGAATCAGAGGCCATCGACACTGCCTCGCGTCCCAGGTTCTCGATCGAATCCCAGGTCGCGTTCCTGGGGAATTGGGGCGCCGCCCGAAAAAACTCTACTGCCGCTTCCCACGAGCGAAGGCTGAGTCCGGTCAGCTCGACACCAGTCTCCGACCAGATCTGGAGTTGCGACGGAGTGAGACGCGGCGCGAGCGACCGCAGCCCGGCCTCGAAGTGCTGTTCGAGCGGCGCCGGGAACCCGGAGAGTCTCTCGTGATGGCGCGCGATCAGCTCGCCGATGATGCTCAAACGGCACCGCCGGCATCGAGCCGCGCTGGCACAGGCAGGCCAAGGGTGCTGGATCGCTTCACAGTTGCCCCGAGGAGCTCACGAAATTACGGGTCGGATCCTTGTAATCGTAGAAGATGACCTCGTCGCTTGTCGTGTCCCACACCGCACACGAGAGCTGGAAGCCGTTCCGGTGGTCCCGTGGGTCCCCGGCCGAACCGGGATTGATCACGAGCACCCCGCCGAAGCGCTTTGCCATCTGGAAGTGAGTATGGCCCACGATCAGGGTGTCGCAATCGAGCGACGCGGCCCGCGCCCAGATCCCCTCGTGCGGATAGTGGTAGTCCTTCCAGGGCTCCCAGGGCGAGCCGTGAGTCATCAGTACGCGTTTGCCGTCCACAGTCGCCTCGATGCGGTAGGGTTGATCGCGAAGCCAGGCTACAAGGTCCTGGCGAACCTTCGGGTTCGACCGTGCCCGTTCACCGTCCGGCCCAAGGATGACCTCTTCGTGGTTTCCCAACACCACCCGGGCCTCCTTTTCGCGCAGCAGCTCAACCACCTCGTTGGACCAGCGGAACTGGAAGACAGAGTCGCCGGCGCAGAAGAGCTCGTCGATCTCGCCCATCAGTTCGAGCCCGGCCAGGAGGCCCTCGATGTTGCAATGGACGTCGCTGACGATACCGATTCTCACGGCAAGCGCAGGTGGATGGCTGGGTCCACGGCCCGGCGGCTGAGGACAGGCGAAGCGATCGGCCCGCGGGTGCTCCTCACCTACTCGAAGATGCTCGTCACGACCTCTTCGATGCTCCGTTGCACTTCGAGGTCGTCGGTCAAGGACCAGGTAACGGCCACCTGGCAAGCCCGCCGCGGGGCGATGCCTTTGACGATCAGTCGTCCGGCGTAGATGAGCAGGCGGGTGCTTACTCCCTCTCCGAGCCCGTGCTCGCGCAGGTTTCGGACCTTCTCGCCAAGCTTCGCCAGTTCGTTGCAGACTTCCCGGCTGGCCCCAGATTCATGGGCGATGATCTCGGTCTCGAGATCGCGCGGAGGGTAGCCGAACTCGATGGCAATGAAGCGCTGGCGAGTCGAGTGCTTCAGGTCTTTGAGCGCACTCTGATAGCCAGGGTTATAGGAGATGACCAGGAGGAAGCCGTCGGCTGCCTCGATGACCTGTCCCAGCTTCTCTATCGGCAGCAGGCGGCGATAGTCGGTCAGCGGGTGGATGAGGACGGTCGTGTCCTTCCGTGCCTCTACAACTTCGTCGAGATAGCAAATGGCGCCGACCTTCACCGCGCGGGTGAGCGGTCCGTCCATCCAGCGGGTGCCGTCGGCGTCGAGCAGATAGCGCCCAACCAGGTCGCTGGCGGTGAGGTCTTCGTGGCAGGCGACCGTGATCAGCGGCATGCGGTGCTCGGCCTCTTTGCCGGTACGCGTCGACATCTTGGTCATTGGGCGGCCGAGCTTGTAGGCCATGTACTCCACGAAGCGAGTCTTGCCCGCGCCCGTCGGCCCCTTCAGCAGCACCGGGATGCGCTGGGCGTAGGCCATCTCGAAGAGCTCGACCTCGTCGCCGATCGGCAGGTAGTACGGCTCTTCGTGGACGGCGTATTCCTCCACGGCGTAAATGTTGGCCGTACTTGCAGCTGCTATCTGAGTCAATGCCAGTTACCTCCCGGCCGCCGCTTGCAGCCGCTGTTGAAGTTTCCCCCATGCCGCCTGGATGCCCCCATCGAGCCCT
>JBGPOS010000005.1:0-84106 GCA_041488155.1 Tepidiformaceae bacterium | reverse complement strand
TATCTGAGTCAATGCCAGTTACCTCCCGGCCGCCGCTTGCAGCCGCTGTTGAAGTTTTCCCCAGGCCGCCTGGATGCTCCCATCGAGCGCTTCCAGCGTACCGTTGTTCTCGATCACCACGTCCGCTCGCGCTTTCCGCTCCGCGTTTGATAGCTGCGAGGCAATGCGGGCGCGGGCCGCCTCTGCATCGATCCCGTTGCGGGATGCCAGTCGGGCAACCGCGAGCTCAGGCTCAACCACGACCACCCAGATCTCGTCCACCAGGTCTTCCCAGCCGGCCTCGAACAGAACGGCGGCTTCGAGAACCGCGAGAGGGTTGCCGGCTATCTCGAGCTCGGAGAGTTCCTCGCCGGCGAGCTTGCGGATGCCCGGCCAGACGACATCGGTCAACCGCTTGAGTTCGTCGGGCCTTCCGAAAACCTTCGCGCCGAGCGCTCTGCGGTCGATCGTCCCGTCGGCCGCCACAACGTCATCTCCGAAGGCATGGACCACAGCCTTGAACGTTTCCGTGCCGGGCTCGTACGTGCGGTGGCCAAGGACGTCCGCGTCGATGACCGGCACAACTCTGTCACGGAAGAATCGGGCCACGGTGGATTTGCCGCTGGCGATCCCGCCAGTCAGTCCAACGACGTGCAAGAAAATCTCCGGGTAAGGGACGTTTCGTGGAACTGGAATTGTATCGCCCGCCGGGGAACGGCGGCAAACCGGGCGCGACCGCTGCTAGGCTTGGACGATGCGCACCCGCGATCGCGGCGCCGAGCGTCCGCAGGTGTCACAGTGGTACACCACCTTCACCCCGTGCCCACACTGGTTGTCGACAATCGAAAGGTCGTGCTCCGTGAACTGCTCTCCCCATGACGAAAGCGCCCCCACAACTACTCCGAGCGCGTGCCCTTTCGCCGTAAGGAGGTATTCCGCACGAGGCGGGTGGTCGCTGTAGAAGTGCCGGGCGACGAGACCTTCCGCTTCGAGCAGTTTGAGCCGGTCCGATAGCACGCTCGTCGTGATCCCTTCGACGCCCTGGCGCATCTCGCTAAAACGCGTCCTGCCGCGCAGCAGGTCCCGCACCACGAGCAGCGTCCAGCGATCCCCAACGATGTCGAGCGTGGCTGCTATCGGGCATCGGACGGTGCGACTTGCCATGGGCCGTCTTCCCTCTCTACGTTGCATAGTACAACTGAGTTGCGATATAAAAGCAAGACGGATTCTACGACCTACTCTGGCCGAAAGCGGCGAGAAGCAGCATCGGAGACGAGTCTTGAGCCCAACCAACCGCGCGACGCTCGCCGCCGCACTCGACGGGAAGCTGCCTACGGAAGCGGAGGCAATGGCGCTGGCCGGCGAAAGCGAGCTCGCCCCGCTCCTCGCAGCAGCCTCCGAGCTGCGTGACCGCGGACACCGGAACCTGATCTCCTACTCGCGCAAGGTCTTCATCCCGCTCACTCAGCTCTGCCGCGACGTTTGCCACTACTGCACCTTCGCCCACCCCCCACGGCCGGGTCAGCGCGCCTACCTGACCCGGGAAGAGGTGCTCGAAATCGCACGCGCCGGCGCCGCCCAGGGTTGCAAGGAGGCGCTTTTCACGCTTGGCGATAAGCCGGAGCGCAGATACAAGATCGCCTCGAAGGAGCTGGCCGACCTCGGGCACCCGACGACGATCGCCTACCTCACGGAGATGGCTCGCCTCGTCCTGGAGGAAACCGGCCTCCTGCCGCACACCAACCCGGGCGTGATGACTCGCGAAGAAATCGCCGCCCTTCGCGCCGTCTCTGTTTCACAGGGGATCATGCTCGAAAGCGTCTCCGACCGGCTCTGTGGGCCCGGCATGGTCCACTACGGCTCCCCCGACAAGCGCCCCGGCGTCCGCCTCGAGACCATCCGCATTGCCGGCGAGCTCCAGGTGCCCTTCACCTCCGGGATCCTCATCGGCATCGGCGAGACGCGCCGCGAACGGGTGGAGTCACTCCTAGCGCTCCGCGCCCTCCACGAACGGTTCGGGCACATCCAGGAGATCATCGTCCAGAACTTCCGAGCCAAGGCCGACACAAAGATGGCCAACGCGCCCGAACCGGATCTCGACGACCTACTCTGGACAATCGCCGTAGCGCGCCTGATCTTCGGCGCCGAGATGAACATCCAGGCCCCGCCCAATCTGAGTTATGACGACTACCCGAAGCTCGTGGCCGCCGGTCTGAACGACTGGGGCGGCGTCTCCCCCGTCACCCCCGACCACGTCAACCCCGAAGCGCCCTGGCCGCACCTCGACGCCTTGCGGCGCAACACCGCGGCCTGCGGCAAGGAGCTGATAGAGCGGCTCGCCGTTTACCCCGCCTACGCCCGCGACGTGGACCGCTGGCAGGACATGGCTCTCCGCACGCCCGTCATCCGGGCAATCGACGGCGAAGGCTTTGCGCGAGTCGAAGACTGGTCGCCCGGCGAACTCACCGACGTCCCGCCGGCCTACTCCCTTGAGAGCGCTCGGGGCCGTCCGCGCCTCACCGCCAGCGCGAGCGTCGCCACGATCCTCGATCGCGCCGCTGCTGGCGCCGAACTTGACGAGGAAGAAATCGTGCGGCTCTTCCGGGCTCGTGGCGACGACTTCTTCGCTGTCTGCGAAGCGGCCGACACCCTTCGCAAGCAGGTCAACGGCGAGACGATCAGCTACGCCGTCAATCGCAACATCAACTACACGAACATTTGCTACTTCCGCTGCCAGTTCTGCGCCTTTTCGAAGGGCAAGCTGAGCGAGAACCTCCGCGGTGCCCCGTACGACCTCGGCCTAGACGAGATCGTCCGTCGCGCCCGGGAAGCCTGGGCCCGCGGCGCTACCGAAGTCTGCATGCAGGGCGGGATCCACCCGGAGTACACGGGCGAGACCTACCTGGCTATTTGTCGAGCGGTCAGAGAAGCACTTCCCGGCATGCACGTCCATGCCTTCTCGCCGCTCGAAGTCTGGCAGGGCGCCCAGACCCTCGGCATCGGACTCCCGGAGTTCCTCCAGCGCCTCAAGGAAGCAGGGTTGGGGTCGCTGCCGGGCACCGCGGCCGAAGTCCTTGACGACGAAGTCCGAGCCACGCTCTGCCCCGACAAGATCAACACAGCCCAGTGGTTGCAGGTGATCGAGGAGGCCCACCACACAGGCATCCGCACCACCTCGACGATCATGTACGGCCACGTCGACGGCCCCCTGAACTGGGCGCGACACCTCGTAAGGCTCCGCGACCTCCAGCGGCGCACGGGCGGCATCACAGAGTTCGTGCCGCTCCCGTTCGTGCACATGGAAGCGCCGATCTACCTCAAGGGGCGCGCCCGTCGTGGCCCGACCTTCCGCGAAGCCGTACTCATGCACGCCGTGGCCCGCCTTGCCTTGCACCCCCACATCACGAACATCCAGGTCTCATGGGTGAAGATGGGCGTCGAGGGCGTCAAGGCCTGCTTGCAGGCGGGCTGCAACGACCTCGGCGGCACCCTGATGAACGAAAGCATCACCCGCGCGGCCGGGACACTGCACGGCCAGGAGCTCCCACCCGAGCGCATGGAAGAGATCATCCGCTCGATCGGCCGGATGCCGCGCCAGCGCACGACCCTCTACGGCACACCCCCCGAAGCTCAGCAGACCGCCTCGTTCTTCGCGCCCGAGCTCGAGCCTGTGGTGCTTACGCCGGCGAGGAAGTACGAGCGGGACCCGGGCCGGGAGCTAGTTCGCAACTAGCGGGGAGCCCAGCTCACGATCCCTAGCGGCGTCGACGCTGTCGAAGCGGCGAAGCGACCGTCGCGTTCGGTGATTTGTCGGCGCGCGAGCATTTCCAGTTCTTTTTCCTTGCCGCCGCCTGGCGCCACGAACAGCTGCTGCCTGAGAAACCCCAGGACGGCGTCGAACGACGGATAGGTCATCGGCGCACGCTCGCACAACCTCACTTCACAGAGGCGTCCGCGCGCCAGTTGCAGAGCCAGGAACTCCGGGAGCGCAGGAAGCAATTCTCGTGCCTCCCCGTGGATGGGAGGCCAAAAGCTCTCCGCCACGGCCGCCGGCGAGCGAGCCTGCAGCACCGCAACGCACAGCCGGCCGGCGGCGGCTTCCATCGCATCAAGAAACGGACCGATGTCCTCGATGTCGTACCCCACGTTCGCGATCAGGCAAACGTCTCCGTGCAGCGGTTCGGACATCGGCCAGCGTGACTGCACGAGGCGCACGTTCGTGATTGCGTTCTCGGCCATGCTCTCCCGCAGCACCGCAAGCATCCCGTCCGAGGGGTCGATCGCGATGACCTCGCGGGCGAGGAGGGCGAGCGGGAGGGCGTAGCGCCCCCCACCGGCGCCGATGTCGAGCCAGGTTTCCCCCGGAACGACGGCGGCGCGCAGGATGTCGAGGGCCGGCTCCCCGGTGCGGCGTGGATCAGCCTTGAAGACCCCGGCTACAGGGCCATAGAAGTCCGTGCTTTCCGGGGCTTCACGGAGGCGTTCCACCTGCTCGCGGTTTGCGCGCACCCTGCGCGCCCACTCACGTAGCGCATCGTCGGCAGCGGGTCGAAGTACGTCTGACATCGTTGGGAGTGTGGCAATCAAGAGGCAGGAAGGCAACGGCGACGGAGCGGCGCGCGACGTTCATCGCTCAAACAGGCTGTGCTACGCTTTCTGTCCCACCCCTGTGACAACGAGGCGCCCCCCGACTGTGGCCACCAAAGACCCCCGCGAACCGTTCTTCCGCATCTCCGTCGACGAAGCCAAGGAGAAGCTGGACAAAAACGAGGCCGTCATGGTGGACGTGCGAGAGCCGGACGAGTACGTCGAGATTCACGCCACCGGCGTTCGGCTCATCCCCGTGAACACGGTCATCGGCGAAATCAAGCAGATCCGAGACTTCGCACACGGCAAAGAGGTCTTGTTCATCTGCAAGTCAGGTCAGCGCAGCGCCCTCGCAGCCGAGTTCGCGACGGCGGCCGGCCTCGACGAGCTCGCGCTGTACAACGTTGAAGGCGGGACAATTGCCTGGGCCCAGGCCGGCTACCCGACCGGCGACTGACCGGGAAGCGCTTCGAACGATGGTTCGTGGCGTTGCTCTACTGGTCATCTGTTCGGCGATCCTGGCTCCTGTCCAGGGCTGGCGCCAGGGCACTGCGCGGGCTGAGAGCCCCCTCGCCGCAGCCAGCGCCGCCTTCGGCGGCTACAGCGAAGTCACCGTCGAGCGCAGCGGGCAGTTCGCCTACGTCGTCTTCCATGCCCTCGACCGCGACGGGTTCTGCGACGCCTCGCTGTTCGACGCG
Organism: Tepidiformaceae bacterium; assembly: GCA_041488155.1. Classification (GTDB taxonomy): domain Bacteria; phylum Chloroflexota; class Dehalococcoidia; order Tepidiformales; family Tepidiformaceae; genus JBGPOS01. The sequence continues at coordinate 78,842 of JBGPOS010000005.1, read as the reverse complement.
ATTAGTCTCCACCCCGTGCTCACCGGTGCTCCCAACGACTCGGTCCTGAACCCGGTAACGGGCCAGGCGACGCCGCTAGAAACGGTCGACTTCATCATCGACTCCGGGGCCGGGGTCATCATCGAGACGAGTGGCGGCGCGCGGCTCGACTCACACCGGCAGAGCGCCACCGGCGTGAGCACCTTTTCCACGTATGACAACGCCCAGGGCTTCACCCACATCAGGGCGTTCGAGCCTCTCGCGCCGGGCGTCGACGACGAGTGCCAGGCCTGGATAAAGATCGCCAGCGGTTCCGCCGGTCGAGTGAACGTCCTGGTCATCGTCCACGACGACCTGGGCGACCTTGGGTTCGACCGAGTCATCGACTTTTCCACGACCACCAACTACACCCTGACCGTCCGCTGGAGCCTTATCACCTGGGGCGGCGCTGACGGGATCGACGTTTCGGACGCGCTGAAAGCGACCGGCGCAAACGCCGGTGGGACGAACATCTTCGACCGCGTCACCGCCGTGTACGGGTGGCGTCCCTCGTCCGCGAAGTGGGTGGGGTTCTTTCCGGGCGCACAGGGGATTCCGGGCGCGAACGACCTTGTCGCGCTAGCCGCCGGCCGGGCCTACTGGATCGCCATCGCTGGGCAAGAACCGGTCCTGTGGAAGGTCGTCCCTTCGCCGAACTAGATGTAGTTCCCATGAGGGTCATGGACAGGAACCAGTCATCAGCTTAGACAGTTTCTTGACTGCAGGTCGCGCCGGTCTGCTCCTTCTCTTTGAGCCGCGAAGTAGTGGCGAAGCGGCAGGAAGGCTTCCGTCGGCGACCTGCGACGGGAGGCGACCCATCCCTTTAGGCGAGCGCCTCGAAAGCCGCAATGATGACCTCGTCCGTGATCAGTTCCGGCGTGAGGAAGCGCTGAAACAGCAGGCCATCGCTCAAGGCATGGAGTACACGGACGAACTGGTTCGGGGACATGGGTAGGTCGGACGCCGGAATGAACTGCAAGAGCCCCGCGGCAGATCGGCGATAGATCTCTGCGTTCCGGTCGGCCAAGCGAGAGCGCATTTCTTCGTGCGTGAGCGCGTAGAGCTGGAACGAGGCGGCCCCTACCGCCTGGGCTCGTCTTGACGGTGCGATCGCCACCACCGCCTCGCCGAGGATGCGCATCTGTTCCTTGAACGTTGCCCCGTGTCTTAGCGGTGGCAGGATCGGCTCCCAGCGGGTTTCGATAACAGCGAGGAGCAGTTCTTCTTTGTTCTTGAAGTTGCCGTAGATAGCACCTCTCGTCATTCCAGCGCGCGCGGCCACGTTTTCCAGGGTAGTGCGCTCATAGCCTTTCTCTCGGATTACTGCGGCGGCAGCCTCGACCAGGCGCGCGCGAGTGCGCTCACGCTTCCTACCCTTCGGAACCTGCGAGGAAGAAGGTGCGGAGAGAGTGGTCATAGGTATCTCCCAAGAATATGCTCTTGTGTATTTTATGCAGTGCTGTATCTTCTGGTCAACGAGGCGCCAAGACTGAGTGCAGTAGGCCCTCGACCGAAGGAGAGTGCTCATGCTTGCAGACGCAGAGATTCGCGACATCCTGACCGACCGTATCGACATTCAAGGCAGAGGCCTCGGCATGGTCGTTGGCGTCGTCGCGACAGGGGGCCGCCGCCTCATCTGTCAGGGCTTGCGGGACTACGGCGACCCGCGGCCGGTCGACGGCGACACTGTATTCGAGATCGGATCCATCACCAAAGTTTTCACTTCGTTGCTCCTGGCCGACATGGTCGAGCGCGGAGAGGTCGCCCTAACGGATCCTCTGGCCCACTACCTGCCGGCCGGCGTGAAGGTTCCGGAGCGGAACGGCCGGAAGATCACGCTGATCGATCTCGCGACCCACACCTCGGGCCTCCCCTCGCGGCCCTCCGACTTCCCACCCCTGGACGACCCGGCGGTGGCGAGCTACTCCGTCGAGCAGCTCTATCGGTTCCTCTCCGAGCGCGAGCTACAGCAGGATATCGGCCTCCACTGGGCCTATTCCGACCTCGGCCAAGCGCTTCTCGGTCATGCCCTGGCACACCGAGCTGGGATGGCCTACGAGGCGTTGATCCGCGAACGCATCACCCGCCCGCTTGGGATGGATTCAACGACAATAACGGTCTCCCCGCAAATGGAGTCGCGACTCGCCGTCGGACACGACGCTGAGATGAAGCCTGTGCCCAACCTGGAGATGCCCGCATTGGTTGGCGCGGGCGCGCTGAGGTCGAGTGCCAACGACCTGCTCACCTTCGTCGCAGCGTCAATGGGTGCGCTGGAATCGACCCTCGCCCCGGCGATGTCCAAGATGCTGGAAACGCGCCGGCCAATGGCAGGACTGGACGGCGATCAAGGGAAGCTGGTACAGGCGATCGGCTGGTGGGCCGTCGGGCAGGGAGGAGATCTCGTCGTCTTCCACGACGGCGTCTGTCCTGGCTTCACGGCATCGGTAGCGTTCGACCCGAAGATCAGGTTCGGCGTGGTGGTCCTCTCAAACACGGGCGCGAGCGTGGGCGATATCGCACGGCACCTCATGCGGCCGAGCCTCCCCTTGGCCGACGCGCGAGTCGCGGGAGTGCGCAGAGAGATTGCCGTGGGTCCGGAGCTGTTCGACAGGTACGCAGGCCTGTACCAGCCTGAACCAGGAGTAGTCATGAACGTCGTTCGAGAAGGCGACCTCCTCATGATGCAACTGCCGATGGGCGGCCCGAAGGTGCGCCTCCGCCCGGAAAGCGAACGAAGCTTCTTCTCGACCGAAATTGACTTTCAAGTCACCTTCCAAACAAATGGCGAGGAACGTGCAACACGACTAACGTTCCGCTGGATGGGGCAAGCCGAGGAAGGTGCGGAGCGGACGGCGGAGAACTCCTAGCGCGCTCTCCGCCCACCGCGTCGCAGCCGAAGGGTCGTGGTGGGCCCGGCAGGATTCGAACCTGCGACCAATCGGTTATGAGCCGACCGCTCTCACCGCTGAGCTACGAGCCCCCAACAGACCAAGAATATCGCACTTCAGCCCGAGCAGGTCGCATTGGCCACCGGCTTCCCGGTGCCAGCCGCGGCCGATCCCCTGGCCGCTCCGCTAGCCGAACGCCCATGACCGGGTGGTATACTGTTGGCAGATCGTCCCACAGAGACGCCTTGCCCCGGGCCCAACGGTCCCTTCACAGGGAAGTCGCGGGAGCACGGTAGAGACGAGACCACCTCGCCGGCCGCTGGCCGAGAGGCAAGGGCCCAGGTCCGCCACAGATGTGGAAGGAGGCTTGGGAAGTGGGAATCAGTCCGCCCTTCACCTGTCGCACCTTGTGATCCCCTTCGCCCATGCGCCCGTTGTGCTGCCTCGCGCACGCCTTCGGTCGCCCCACGACGTGCACAAGGATGGACCGCATGCACCCCGATAGCTTCGCCAGTCGCGCCGAACTTAAGGTCGGCGATCGAACCTTCGCCTACTTCCGCCTCGACACGCGGCGGTCGCCGGCCATCGAGCGGCTCCCGTTCTCGCTCAAGATCTTGCTCGAGAACCTCCTCCGCCAGGAGGACGGGCGCTCGGTGACCCGCGAGGACATCGAAGCCCTTGCCCGCTGGACTCCCAACTCCGGCCTGGACCGGGAGATCGCCTTCACCCCGGCACGCGTGCTCCTCCAGGACCTCACGGGGGTACCGGTAGTGGTCGACCTCGCGTCGATGCGCGACGCCTTTCGCGCCATGGGGGGTAACCCGGAGCGAATCAACCCCCTCCAGCCGGTCGACCTCGTCATCGACCACTCGGTCCAGGTCGACACTTTCGGGTCGCCTGACTCCTTCCGCGAAAACGTCGAAATCGAATTCGCGCGCAACGTCGAACGCTACACCTTCCTTCGCTGGGGCCAGCAAGCGTTCAAGAACTTCCGGGCCGTGCCCCCAGGCACCGGCATCGTCCACCAGGTGAACCTCGAATACCTGGCCTCAGTCGTGTTCCGCAACGACGACGCCTCGCCCACGCTCGTCTACCCCGACACAGTGGTCGGCACCGACTCCCACACCACGATGATCAACGGGTTGGGCGTGCTCGGATGGGGCGTCGGCGGCATCGAAGCCGAAGCCGCGATGCTCGGCCAACCGGTCGCGATGCTCATCCCCGAGGTGGTCGGGTTCAGGCTCACGGGCCGGCTTCCGGAAGGCGCAACGGGGACCGATCTTGTGCTCACAGTTACCCAGATCCTTCGCCAGCGCGGCGTCGTCGGGAAATTCGTGGAGTTTTACGGGACGGGCATCTCGGGCCTTCCCCTCGCCGTCCGGGCGACGATCGCCAACATGGCGCCAGAGTATGGCGCGACCATGGGCTTTTTCCCGGTGGACGACGAAACCCTGAGCTACCTTCGCTTCACCGGACGCGACGAAGCCCAGGTGCGGCTCGTCGAGGCGTACACCAAGGCACAGGGCCTGTATCGAACCGATGCCATTCCCGACCCGCTCTTCTCCGACACCCTCGAGCTGGACCTTTCCAGCGTCGAACCATCGATGGCAGGGCCGAAGCGTCCCCAGGATCGAGTTGCCCTCCGCGAAATGAAGACCGATTGGGAGAAGAATCTCATCGCCGAAGTCGGGCCCGAACGGGCCACCGCCACGGTCCACGTCAAGGCGGACGGCGTCGAGTTCGACCTCCAGCAGGGTTCGGTCGTTATCGCCGCCATCACGAGTTGCACCAACACCTCCAACCCGGAGGTGATGGTCGGCGCCGGGCTCCTCGCGAAGCACGCCGTGGAAAAGGGGCTCAACCGTAAACCGTGGGTGAAGACGAGCCTGGCGCCCGGTTCGCAGGTGGTCACCGAGTACCTCCGGGACGCGGGCCTCGACCGCTACCTCGACGAGCTCGGCTTCTACCTCGTCGGCTACGGGTGTACGACCTGCATTGGCAATTCGGGGCCCGTTGCCCAGCCGATCGCCGACGCGATCCACAAAGGCGACCTCGTCGCGGCGGCCGTGCTCTCGGGGAACCGCAACTTCGAAGGCCGGGTCCACCCGGAGGTGCGGGCGAACTACCTCGCCTCGCCGCCGTTGGTCGTGGCCTACGCCCTCGCCGGCAAGCTCGACATCGACCTCGCCACCGAACCGCTGGGCGCGGGCAAGGACGGCCGGCCAGTTTTCTTGCGCGACATCTGGCCTTCGCAGAAGGAAGTCGCTGAGACGATGCGTACATCCGTGCGCTCGGAAATGTTCCGGCGCAAGTACGCCGATGTCTTCCGGGGCGACGACCGCTGGTCCGAACTGAAAGTCCCCTCAGGCAGCCTGTACAAGTGGGACGAGTGGTCCACCTACGTCAAGAATCCGCCTTACTTCGAGGACATGCCGGCGGCGCCCGCCCCGATCCGGGACATTGCAGGGGCGCGGGTGCTGGCGATCCTCGGGGATTCCGTCACCACCGATCACATCTCGCCGGCCGGAAACATCGCTGCCAACAGCCCCGCCGGCCGCTACCTCCACGAACACGACATCGCTCGCGACGACTTCAACTCGTACGGTGCTCGCCGCGGCAACCACGAGGTGATGATGCGTGGCACCTTCGCCAACATCCGCCTCCGAAATCTGCTCGCGCCGGGCACGGAGGGCGGCTTTACGCGCTACCAACCGGACGACGTCGAAATGACCGTCTTCGACGCGGCCGAGAAGTATCGCGAGGCGAGGACCCCTCTCCTCATCCTCGCGGGCAAGGAGTACGGGGCTGGCTCCTCCCGCGACTGGGCAGCCAAAGGGCCGATGCTCCTCGGCGTCCGCGCGGTCATCGCCGAAAGCTACGAACGGATCCATCGCAGCAACCTCCTTGGCATGGGCGTACTGCCGCTCCAGTACCTGCCCGGGCAGGATCGAACCACCCTCGGACTGACCGGCCGCGAAGTCTACGCCCTGAGCGGGATCGCCGCAGGCCTCGGGCCGAAGAGCCAGGTAACCGTCTCGGCGACCGGCCCCTCGGGCAAGGTGACGACTTTCGACACGCTCTGCCGGATCGACACCCCCGTCGAACTCGACTACTACCGCCACGGCGGCATTCTCCCATACGTGCTTCGCCAGCTCTTGCGGAGCTAGAGCCTCGGGCTCCAAAGCCGATCTTCGTCCCTCGCGGCCGTCGCGAGCCGACATCCAACGAAAGCGAGCTTCAGTCAATGGCCAAGATCAAAGTCCTGAACCCGGTCGTCGAACTTGACGGCGACGAGATGACCCGGATCATCTGGCAGTTCATCAAGGAACGTCTCATCCTCCCCTACCTCGACATCCGGCTCGAGTACTACGACCTCGGCATCGAACATCGGGACGCCACCAATGACCAGGTCACCGTTGACGCCGCCAACGCGATCAAGAAGTACGGGGTTGGGGTCAAGTGCGCCACCATCACGCCGGACGAGGCCCGCGTCGAGGAGTTCAACCTCAAAGAGATGTGGAAGTCGCCGAACGGGACGATCCGCAACATCCTGGGCGGCGTCGTCTTCCGCGAGCCGATCGTCTGCTCGAACATCCCGCGCCTTGTCCCCGGCTGGAAAAAGCCGATCGTCATCGGCCGCCACGCTCACGGAGACCAGTACAAGGCGACAGACTTCCTCGTCCCCGGCCCCGGGACAGTGACGATCACCTTCTCGCCGCAGGACGGCGGCGCTCCGGTCGTCCGCGAGGTCGCCAGGTTCACCGGCAGCGGCATCGCCATGGGCATGTACAACTTCGACGACTCGATCCGGGACTTCGCCCGCGCCTCGCTCCGCTACGGGCTCGACCGCGGCTGGCCCGTCTACCTGTCGACCAAGAACACCATCCTCAAGGCCTACGACGGCCGCTTCAAAGACCTCTTCGAAGAAGTGTTCGCAGCAGAATTCGCAGACCGATTTGCAGCCCGAGGCATCACCTACGAGCACCGCCTGATCGACGACATGGTCGCCCAGGTGTTGAAGTGGGAGGGCGGCATTGTCTGGGCCTGCAAGAACTACGACGGCGATGTCCAGTCTGACATCGTCGCCCAGGGTTTCGGTTCTCTCGGCCTGATGACCTCAGTGCTCCTCACCCCCGATGGCCAGACGGTGGAGGCCGAGGCCGCTCACGGCACCGTCACCCGTCACTTTCGCGCTCACCAGCGCGGCGAGAAGACCTCCACCAACCCGATCGCATCGATCTTCGCCTGGACTCGAGGCCTTGCCCACCGGGCGAAGCTCGACAACACCCCCGACCTGGCGCATTTCGCCACGACCCTGGAGCAGGTCTGCGTTGAAGCAGTCGAAGGTGGGGAAATGACGAAGGATCTCGCCATCCTCGTTTCGCCAGACCAGCCGTGGCTCACGACCGAAGACTTCCTCGCCGCCCTTGACCGCCGCCTGCAGGCGAAGATGGCTGCGGGCTAAGGACCCGAGGGGCGAACGAAAAATTCGCGCAACGCGGCGGCGCTAAGCATCTACACGCGCTTTATACTGAGCTACCTCGCGAAGGAGCCGCCGCCATGCGCTGCCCGAACTGCCAGTCCGAACTGCCCGAGGGCGCCGGCTTCTGCGGGAACTGTGGCCAGCCGGTTGCCAGGGCCAGCGCTGCGGTGGCCTCGGCCTGTCCCCAGTGCGGCACGATGAACGAGCCCGGCGCAGCCTTCTGCTCGAACTGCGGCAATTCCATGAGCGCCCCGCCGCTCCCGGCCGGCTGCCCGAACTGCGGGGCTGTGAACGAACCCGGCGCCCAGTTCTGCGCGAATTGCGGCCGCTCGCTGGCTGGAGGTCCAACAGCGACCGGCGGCGGGGGCAGCACCCTCGGCACCGCGGCGCGCGTGGTCGCCGGAGGCGGCGCCCTGGGGGCGGCCGGTATGGGTGCGGCATCGCGAATGGGCGGCGGAGGCACACCGCCGCACGCGGGCGCACCGGCACCCGGCACAGGCGGCGCCCCTGGTGGAGGCACCGCACCCGGCGGTGGCGTACCCGACCCTTCGATCGGCCAGGCCCCGTCGGCCCCCGCTGGACCAGGAGCCCCATCCGCGAGCGCGCCAACCGGCGGGGCGGGCGCCGCTCCGACCGACCTACCCAACGTGCCCGGCGGACTCCCCGGCCCCGGATCAGGCGGCCCCGTGTCCGCGCCGGGCGGACCAACCTCCATCGGCGACGTCCCTTCGCCCACCAGTGGCGGCCCAACGAGCGTTGGCCCCGCCCCTTCGCCGACACCGGCGGGCACTGGAGTTGGTCAGGCGCCGACCCCGCCCGGTGGCAACGCCCCAGCTCCGACGGGACCGGCCACAGCGCCGGCCGCGCAGGCTCCCGCGACGCCTCCCGGGGCAACCGGCGCCTCGCCAGGCGCCACTGGTACAGCTCCGCCCTCGGGCCCTGCCGCTCCCCCAACCAACACGCCCGGAGTCTCGACCGGCACGACCGGGACTCCGCCTCCCGGCGCGCCCACCAGCTCACCGCCTACCGCTGGCCCGCCCTCGGGCGCACCCAGCGCCCAGCCTCCAGGCGGAGTCGGCGGCACTCCCGGCGCCCAACCGCCAGGCGGAGTCGGCGGCACGCCCGGCGCGCAACCTCCAGGCGGAGTCGGGGGCACACCCGGCGCGCAACCTCCAGGCGGAGTCGGGGGCACACCCGGCGCTCAACCTCCGGGCGGCATCGGCGGGCCACCGCGCCCCCAGCCAACTGGAGGAATCGGCGGGCCACCGAGTCCCCAACCAACCGGCGGAATCGGCGGGCCACCGAGTCCCCAACCAACCGGCGGAATCGGCGGGCCACCGAGTCCCCAACCATCCGGCGGCATCGGCGGGCCACCGAGCCCCCAACCAACCGGCGGAATCGGGGGACCACCGAGCCCCCAACCAACCGGCGGAATCGGGGGACCACCGAGCCCCCAACCAACCGGCCGAGTCGGCGGGGTACGCGGGCAACAACCCGGTGGGCCCGGGTTCACGCCCGGGGTTCGTCCCCCGATACCACCTCAGCCGATGCCTCGACCCCTTCCGCCGGTGACTCCTGTGCCGGGCGCAGCTGGGGGGATAGGGCCCGCGACCGGAGCCGCAGGCGGCGGAATCGGCGCGATTTTCAAAGCGATCGCTGTCGTGCTTCTCGGCGCTGGCGGCGTGATCGTCGGGGCGGGCGTCGTGGGAGTGGTGCTCATCTTCACCGGCGACCCCCAGCCCTGCGCCGGCCGGGTCAGCACACCTACGACCGCCGCCAGCAACGAATTGCGCACCCGCTGGAAGGAATTCGGCGCCAAAGCAGCCACAGGCCCGGCCTCGATAGGGATCACCGAGCTCCAGGCGACTTCACGGGGCGTGGAGTACGTCAAGGAGAAGGACGCACCTGTGACTGACCTCCAGGTCTACTTCTGCCCCGACGGCCACGCGGAGGCTGCTGGGAAGGTCAGCTTCCTCGGGCGCGACATCAAGATCGTGGTCAGCGGTACGCTCGACCTCAGCGGAGCGAAACCGGAAATCCAGATCGACTCGGTGCGTGCGGGAAACCTGCCCGGCGGCATCGGGACCCGCGCCGTCGACCTCGTGCTCAACACGGGCGACCTGAAGACCCTCAACCTCGACGAACACCTGACTTCGATCACCTATACGGATGGGGTCGCCAACGTGCAGGGAGGTCCGCGCTAAGCGCCGGTTCTTCGTTCGAGCAGCAGTCCTCCCCCGGGGCCTTCGCCGTGTAACGGCCGGAAGCCCATGCGGAACCAGAAGTAGACTGCCAGCCCCTCGCCGGGCGGGGCCCAGGCGCGCACCGAAGTCCAGGGGCCGTCTTCGGCCGCGCCTCGCAACAGCCGCGCAGCCTCGGAACCGAGTCCGAACCCGCGCATCGCCACGTCGATGCACAAAGAGCGGACGAAGAGTGACGATCCTTCATCTTCGATCTCGATCGTCCCCGCCCGAGCGCCGCCGCCGTCGAGGATCGTCACGCTGCCCGCCTCGCCTGGCTCCAGGCGCACGCGCGGGCCAATGAGGGGCAGGCCGAGATCCACGCCCGTCGTCACTGGGCGAGCCACTCCCGTGCGCGTTCTGCGACTGTCTCGGTATCCGCCCTGACCATGGTGCAAACAGGGAGTGCCTCGACGAACTGGTCGCCGTAACGCTTTTCGTGGATGCGCCGGTCAAGCACCGCGACGACGCCGCGGTCTGACCGGTCGCGGATCAGCCGTCCGAATCCCTGGCGAAAGCGAAGGATGGCCGCCGGGAGAGAGTAGCTCCCGAACGGGTCGTCGTATTGTTCGGAACGGGCCCGGTGCACCGGGTCTGTTGGGACGGCAAACGGCAAGCGCGCGATGATCAGCATGGACAGCGCTTCTCCGCGGACATCGACGCCTTCCCAGAAGCTCGATGTCCCAAGAATGACCGACCTGGGGTTGGCGATCAGATCCTCGGTGAGCTGCCGAGGTGTCCCGTCCACGCCCTGTACCAGCAGATTGATACCCACGTCCTCAAGTTCCTGCCGGACGAGACCGGCAGTCTCCCGCAACGCAGCGTGCGACGTGAACAGAGCAAGCGCGCGCCCGTTCGAAGCCCGGACGAGATGGCTGACGGCCATCGCCACTGCTCCGCCGTAGCTCGCGTCGTTGGGCTCTGGTACGTCCGTGAAGGCTGCAAGCAGAGTCGAACTCTCGTAGTCAAAGGGTGAGCCGAGCTGGAGCGTCTCCGGCCTTTCAAGGCCGAGGCGACGCGACGCGAAGTCCATAGTCCCCGCCGCGCTGAGGGTTGCGCTCGTAGCGATGACCGTCCTGCGCTTCGAAAAGAGGTTCTCCCAGAGGGTCGGCCCCACGTCCAGAGGCGCGGAATTGAGAGACGCGCTCCCGTCGCGCTCGCGCCCCGCCCAGACGATCGTCTCATCCCCAGGGTTCGAAACGAGCTCTGCGAGGAGAAAGCGCTGCTCCTCGACCTTCCTCGCAGCGGAATCGATTTCGCCGGCAAGCGCGTCTGGCTCCTCGACGATGGCCGTCTCTTCGATGACGTTGGAGGCGTGCTCGGCGGCCGCCTTAACCTCCCCCAATGCCACGTCGAGGTCAGACCACGCCTGTTCGACCTCGGACCACGCCGGCCGCGCGCGGACAGCACGAGTTATATGCAGCCGATCGTCCTCGCCGCGCTTCGACAGGTGCTTCGCAAGGGCTTCGAAACAGGGGCTCAGCAGGCTCGCAGCGCGGCCGGCAGCGGTTTCGATGGAGCGCCCGGCCATTGACGCAGCGCCTTCGGGGAACGACTTCAACAGAGCCGCCACGCCGCCTTCCCGCTGATCCCGCCCGGGCCGCCGGTGCAACCCCTCGAGCGCATCCGCAAGGGTCCTCCGGCTTACGCTTCCGCCGAACTGTTGCGTGGCCTGCTCCTCGAGGTTGTGCGCCTCGTCCACGATGAGGTGGTCGTAGGCGGGGAGCGCGCTCCCGCCCGCCGCGATGTCGGCGAGCAGCAGGGCGTGGTTGACAATTATCAGGTGTGCCGTCTCGGACGCTTTCCGCGCCCGTTGCAGGAAGCACTGCCCGTCGCGGACGTACGCGTTCGGGCGCGAGAGGCAGTCGGTGTCTTGCGCCGAGAATCGCTGCCAGGTGACCCGTTCGTTGTGGTCGAGGTTCAGTTCCGAGCGGTCGCCGGTCTCGGTTTCCGGCAGCCAGAGCAGCATCGAAGCCCCGAGGCGGGCGAAGTCGGGGTCGGCAAGTCCGGCCCCGTAGCTTGCGACCCAGCGGCGGAGGCAGAGGTAGTTCGAGCGGCCCTTCAGCAAAGCAGCGCGCAGCTGCCCCTCGTCCGCGATCACCCCGGCCTCCACGAGCATCTTGCGGAGGGCGGGGATGTCCTTCGTCAGGAGCTGTTCCTGCAGGTTGATGGTGTTGGTAGAGATGACGACCCGCTCGCCATTGCGGATGGCGTAAATGGCGGCCGGCACAAGGTAGGCCAGGGACTTCCCGACGCCGGTACCGGCCTCGATGAGCCAGTGACCTCCGTCGTTCAGCGCCCGGCGCACGGCCTCGGCCATCTCGCGTTGCTGGGGCCGCTCTTCGAACCGTTCGAGCGCTACCGAGCCCGCATCGATGACCGCCGACACTTCGCCCTCGGTCACCAGCACCTTCGGTTCGACCCGCGCGAGCGCCGGCCAGGCCGTCGCCGGCCGCACAGACGGCAGCAGTCGCTCGCCGGCCGGGATGGTGGCCCACTCCGGGCCGGCGATAACGTCCGCGAGCGTCGGTTCGTGCAGCGACACGAGGCGCGCGAGCTGTAGCCGCTGGACATCGGGAAGCTGGCCGGCGCGCCGCCGCAGGGCGACGAAGATGGCCGCGGCCGTGCGGGCGTCGCCGAGCGCACGGTGGTGCACCTCGGCCGGGACCCCGAGGCTCTCGGCGAGCTCCATCAACCCCCGGGGCTGCCGCGCCGGCATCAACAGCCTCGACATCTGCGCCGTGTCGATCGCCGCCGATGCGAACGTAACGCCTTCGCGTCGCAAATGGCCAAGGTCAAACCCGATGTTCTGGCCTACTAGGGGGTCTCCACCTGCGAAGCGGACGAGCTCCCCCGCCACTGCCGACAACGGGCGGGCGTCACGCACGGCTTCGTTGCTGATCCCGGTCAGTGTCTCGATGAAGTTGGGGATCTCGCGGCCCGGGTTGACCAGGGTCTCGAACGTATCCAGGACTTCACCGTCCTCGGTGAAGCGGACGGCCCCGATTTCGGTGATGCGGTCTTGTTCGGGGTCGAGGCCCGTGGTTTCGATGTCGAGGGCGATGTAGGTGCGGCTCAAGGTGCGAACATTCGTGCGATTCTTTCCGCAGTCTACCCCCTCCGGGCATCCCGCTGCGATCTCCTTGCTGGTGGCCAGGTTTCGGCCCGATCGATGATTGCTGGTCGCCGCGCCGAGTCCTGACGTTTCCTGCGAGCGGCGGGAAAACAGCTCTGTTGAGGGGCCCTCCGCTCATGCGTAAAATCGGCTGGCGCGCAGTATCGCGCGGGGAGTTCCGCCCTTGAGAGTTTACGGCACAGAAGACATCCGAAACGTCGTCCTTGTCGGCCACGGCAGCGTGGGCAAGACAACGTTTGGGGAGGCCGCTCTCTTTGTCAGCGGCGCTTCCACCCGCATGGGCAGCATCGAAGACCAGAACACCGTCAGCGACTACGACGAAGACGAGCACAAACGGAAGTTCAGTCTCAACCTCGCCATCCTCCCCGTCGAATGGGAAAACCGGAAGATTAACCTCATCGACACTCCGGGCTACGCCGACTTCGTCTCCGAAGTCATCTGCGGGGCCCAGGCCGCAGACATGGCCCTCGTCGTGGTCGACGCAGTCTCCGGTCCGGAAGTCGGCACCGACCGTGTCTGGCAGATCGCCGAGCGCCTCGCGCTCCCGCGAATGATCCTTGTCAATCGGATGGACCGCGAGAACGCCAACTTCCAGTCGGTTCTGTCCGCTATGCAGGCTCGCTGGGGGCCGAAAGTCGCGCCTCTCCAACTACCCATAGGCGCCCACGATTCGTTCAAAGGCGTCGTCGACCTGCTGCACATGAAGGCGTACGTCGGCGACCGCGGTGAAGAGGTGGCGGTCCCCGCCGACCTGCAGGAACAGGCCGACACCCTCCGCGGCAAGCTGATCGAGGCAATCGTCGAGACCGATGAAGCCCTGATGGAGAAGTACTTCGCCGATGAAGAGCTCAGCGAAGACGAATTGCGCAGTGTGCTGCACGGCGCCCTGGGCGCACGCCTCATCATCCCCGTAGTTTGCGGTTCATCCGCAAAGCAGATCGGCGTCCGCCAGGTGCTGCACAACATCGCCTTCAGCGGGTCGTCGCCGGCCGACCGCGAGCCCGTCGCGGCGGGCGACGCCTCGCTCACCGCCGACCCCAAGGGCCCGCCGGCCGTACTCGTCTTCAAGACGGCGGCCGACCCATACGTCGGGCGCCTCACGTATTTGCGCGTCATCAGCGGCACCGTCGCCTCGGACAGTCACCTCTGGAACGCCAACAAATCGGTCGATGAACGCCTGGGCACCGTCTACGTGCAGCGGGGCAAAGACCAGGAGCCGGTCGCCCGACTCCTCGCCGGCGACGTCGGCGTGGTCGCCAAACTCGCTCACACCTCTACGGGCGACACGCTTTGCTCCAGGGAACGCCAGTTCATCCTTCCGCCCATCCAGTTCCCGAACCCGGTCTACAGCATGGCCGTGCGCCCCACGTCGAAGGCAGCGGTCGACAAGCTCGGGCCGAGCCTCCAGCGCCTCGTCGAAGAGGATCCCGGCCTCCATCTGACCCGCGACCCTTCGACCGCGGAGACGATCCTTGCGGGCCTCGGTGACGCCCACCTGGAGGTGACCATCGAACGCCTTCGGCGGAAGTTCAACGTCGATGTGGAGCTGAGCCTGCCGCGCGTCCCGTACCTCGAAACGATCGGGAAGAAGGGGACCGCCGACTACACTCACAAGAAGCAGACGGGGGGCCACGGCCAGTACGCCCGCGTCGCGATCGAGGTGAACCCCCTCCCTCGCGGCTCCGGGCTCCAATTCGCCGAAAAAGTGGTCGGCGGCTCTGTGCCGAAAGAATTCATCCCGGCCGTCGAAAAAGGCGTCGTCGAGACCTCGAAAGAGGGCGTCATCGCTGGATACGAGCTCACCGACTGCCAGGTGGTCCTGCTCGATGGCAAGCATCACCCGGTCGATTCGAGCGAAATGTCCTTCAAGCTCGCTGCTTCACAGGCGCTCAAGGAGGCAATTGCGTCCGCCGGGGGAGGGCTCCTCGAGCCGATTATGACCATCCGCGTCTTCGCCCCCGAAGCGAACGCGGGCGACGTCGTGAGCGACCTGAACACCAAGCGCGCCAAGATTCATGGGATCAACCCCGACGGAGGCATGAGCGTAATCGAAGCCGAGGTGCCGCTCGCAGAGGTGCAACGTTACGCTTCCGACCTGCGTTCTATCACCCAGGGACGCGGAGCGTTCGAGCTCGCGTTCGACCACTACGGCGACGTGCCGGCGAATATCGCCCAGCGCGTCGTCGCCGATCACAAGAAAGCCGTCGAAGAAGCTCACGCGCGCTGAGAGCGCCTGGCGATCAACTCTCGATTGAGACCCTCACGTGGCGAGAGCCAGCCCGCGATGGGAGTTCCTCTACCGTCCTGACGCGGACGCCATCCATGGCCGCGTCCGTCGTTATGTACCGCTGAACACTGCTCCCGACGCGCCCGGCGACCAACGTCGCGAGCACAGCGGCCGTAATCGCTCGTGACCAGCTCCCGCGGCGATTGTGGCCAGCCGCGAGGAGCGCGGCGGACCCCGCCAGGATGCCCGTCACTGCGATGTTAGTACCGCAGAGCGGCGTGATCGCGAGATACGACTCGCCCGAACGAAGCCGCTCCAGGGCTTCCGCCGCCGCGGACTCTACTTCCTGGGGACTGAACGGCCCGTAAAGGTGGAAACCCCCGAAATCGCTCCGCCCAAGGACGCTCACCATGCGTCCGCGGCGCTGGAACAGCACGGCTATCGTCGCATGTTCGAGGGCGTGGTGGCGCCGGATGGCGGGCACACGCGCCAGGAAGCCTGGGATCACCGTTCGGTGCTCAAACCCGGCGCCACCGCGCGGAACGGAAAGGAGTTCTCCCCCTTCATGGCGACGACCACGACTTCGAACGTACTGCCACTGCCGAAAAGGGGTTGGATCCAAACCTTGCCCCGGGATTGGCCGGCGGGCATGAGCGCCGGGATAACCGTGATGACCAGGACGCTGTCATACCCCTTCTGGGCGATACGCGGCCGATTCTCTTTCACCGCCTGGGTCACCACCTCCGTGTCTTTGCCCACGGCTACGCCGCCGTCGATGGTCCTGCCCAAAGGGTCGTCGGGGTGGCGCACCACGATCCAGGGCGCCGACGTCCGCACAAGGAACGGCGCGACGAATGTGCCCAGGTTCCTCACGACGATAGTCGCACTCCCATAAGAGCCATCGTTGCCCCCGGCGATCGTCACCTCCGTAGACCCCGAGAACGCGAGCCGGGGAAGGCCGAGCAACGTCGCAGCCTTCTTCGGGTCGACCGGCGGCGTGGTGTCCGCGTGGGGGATCACCTTGGTGTCGGTGAACGTCGTCGGAAAGTCCATGGCCGGACAGCCACCCTCGAATCCGCCGTCTTCGCACATCTGGAAATTCTTCGGGGCGAACGCCTTGGCCACAAGCTCATTCGTGAAGTCCGGCATCAGGAAGAACTGCGCCGCCCATATCCTGGCCGTATCCTTCTTCGGGGGATAGCGCATGCAACCGTAGACCCGCTCCGGATAGGTGTAGTCGCCGTAATTGAAGGCTGGCGAGCCACTCGCCATCGCCTGGTAGCTCGGCGCAGAGGGGTCGAAACAGTGGAACACCGGGCTCACGCCACCCCCCCGCAACGGGTCGCGATTCGGGTTTAACGGGTGGTTGCTGAAGGCGAAGCCGTTGTAGCTCCAGACCGCAAAGTACCAGTCCTCGAGGGCAGCGGGGTCGCCGTTACCTGCAATCGGGCGAAACTGAGGAGCGATGTTCCACTTGTCTGCCAGGATGCGGACACCCTCGGCCAAGTTGAAAAGGAAGTGGGTACCGATGATCGCCTGGCGGGGCGACGCGTTTCCGGTCGAATTAGTCATGCCCGTGGTGATTTGACCCAGCCCATAGCCGCAGTCGAAGGACCGCAGGACTGGGCCAACACCCCCGTACGGGACCGACCCCGCGCCATTGCTCCAGTTCGATTCGACCCAGGCGATCGACTTGTACACCGAGGGCGGAACGCGAAGCGCCGGGTTCTCGGGCAACCGAGCCGTTCGGGGGCCACTCTTCAGCCCCTGGTAGTGGAAGTCGATGACCTCGCCCGAAGACAGGGTGTAGGGCATCCCCACGGCCTGGCCTGCCGCCGCCAGCTCTATCGCAAGGTTGTAGCCAGCTACGTAGTCTTCGACTTCAAACGTGTCGAAGTCGTACGGCCCGGCTGCGCCGCACGCGCGTGCAGATGCTCCAGGCGACGCCAGAGCGTAACCGAACGCCGCGCAGGCGAGCGCGGCCACGAGTCCCGCCCGCGCTAGCGCGCTGCCCATCCGTAGAACCTCCCGGCCCCGGCGAGCGGACGGCTGGAGCCGTTCACCACGATGGCGAGCGCCAGTTGGCCCGCGTGCGCAAAGTCCGGCCCCGTCCAATGCTGCACGGCAAGGGCGCTCCCATCCACGGCCCAACCGAGGGGCACGTCGAAGCCCTCGCTCGCCGACTGGGCCGATACGCCCGTCCGGGCACCGGGTTCCTGTCCGAACGAAGGCTCCGCTGCGCCCGGCCGCCAGGCTACGCCGAGCTGTTGGCCCGTCGCCGCACCTTGAGCGGAGACCGAACCCCCCGCCTCAACGTCTAGCGATGCAACCCTGGCGAGGTAGCGAAGGCCTCGTTCGACATTGGACTCGATAAACGCAAGCTGTTTGCCGTCGGGGCTGAGGCGCCAGTCGCGCGTGATCTGCGAGCTGATGGCCGCGACCTCGCTGCCGTCCCGGAGCGCGGTCGAACCTCGGCCATCGATCACCACTGACACGAACCGGCCTTCCGTGTCGAAGCCCACCGCGTACGCCCCGAGGACCGGGTTGGCGCTTCCGATTGGCCGCTCACCAGAGCGGTCGATGGCAACACGGGCGAATTGCACATCTGCCAGCCCGGCCTCGTTGGTCCGCAGCCGCGTCACCACTACAGCTGCGCTGGAGGCGTCCCAGAGCGGCGTCTGTAAGGGATCGACTCCGGTGGCGAGCCGCGTCACCGATCCCGTCTCGAGCTCGACGACGAGCAGCGAGGCGCCGGGATGAGCCATCGAACCAGCATCGACCGTTATCAGCGCGAGGCGTCGGCCGTCCGGCGACACCGCCCCGTTCGACGTGTACCCGGAGAGGTGCCCCACCTTTGCTATTTCCGTCGTGGCCGCCGGGTCGGTCGCGGGCGCCACGAGGATCACATCCTCTGTCCCCGTGTCGCGCGCGACGACGGCGTACTGCCCACTGGGGGCCGTGGCGAACGCGGTCCTCGCTATCGTCGTCCCGTCGATGCCGTTAATCACCGCTGCGGCGATCGGCAAGATGGCGATGGCCAACGCGACCACGCCAGATGCGATCAACACGCGCCGCAGCCGCCCTCCGGGCCCCACTGGCCTCCGGCCCTTCCCTGGCGCCCGCCGCGCGCTACTCCTCGTCGCGAACCCAGCCAACGAACGTCGCGCCCGGCTCCGGCGACAGCAGCACCCTCCGGTCGGAGGAGACGAGCTCGATTGATTGGAGCGGATCGGTGGTCCGGTCGCGGCCGGCGGAGTAGACCGCGGCGACCAGCGTCGAACCGTCCGGTGACCATCGTATCGGGACGACGTACGTAGATTCCGACGAGGGCGTCGTCAGCCGAACGGAGCCCCCGGGACCCCCAAACATCGGAGCGTCGCTCCCGGGCAGCCAGGCCACCCCCAACTGGTCTCCGCCCGGATAGGGCACCGAGAGGGCGCCGGTCGCGATGACGAGCGAACGCCCCACGAACGCACGCTCGCCGGCGCCCACTACGTCAACGAACGCCAGCCGTGACCCGTCCGGGCTCAGGCTCCAGTCGCGGGTACGTCCGGGGCTCAAGGTCGCGACTCGTTCGCTCCTGCCTCCTCGGCGAACCCACAGCGACGAGCCGCCCTGGTCCACCACTACGATGAAGAGGCGCTGACCGTCAAGGCTGAAGCCGAGCGGGGCGACCTCCAGGGCGTTATCGAACTCCGCGGCAATGGTGGCCATCCCGGTCACGCTGTCCACCTCGATGACCTGCGCACGGACCCTTCCCGATTCGTCTGGGAGCGATGAATGCACACCGAACACCCGTGCGGCGTCGGGCGACCAGGCCAGGGGCGACAGGTAATCGAAGTCCACGTCGATGTCCACCCGGCCACCCGAAGGCACAGCGATGATGCTCATGCGCGCGTACGGCGGCGCCTTCGCCACCGACAGGATTGCCAGCCGGTCGGCGAGGGGCGAAGCGGAACCGCGGGCATGGAACTCGAAAGCCGATGGGAACGAGGCGAGCAGACGTGGCGCAGCGTCATCAGCCAGGCCGCGCACGTACAACCGATCGACGCCTCCCGTCGGGACGGAGTAGGCGATGGACCGCACGCGTGCCGGGTCCAGATTGGGAAGGAGGGAGAATTCGGGACTCGATGCCGGCCTTGCGCTGAAGATCGCCCAGGCCACAATCGCCGCCGCTACGGCCAGGACGCCAAGCAAGAACGGCAGTAATCCATGCGGCACGTGGTGTCCCTGCCGGATGCCGGGTGCGAACACGTGGCTACCTCGCGCTGGCATGGCGCCCCCGCATCGCTGCTAGAGCGCCACGACCCCGGGCAGGGCGCCTCGACTGTGGCACGCCCTTGCCAGGTGGCATGAACTACGCTCCGGTACCCCGCCGTTTCCTGCTGGCCGGGGTTTCAACTCTTGGCCAGCTACGCCCGGCCAGCACCCAATGATGCCCGGCCCGACATAGGGCGAACGTACCAAGGGGCACGAGTCCCGTCAATCGTTCCAGGCGCTCGCAGCGCCCCCAGGCGGCAACTGGACAGGCGGCCGAGGGGGCCGAAACAGGCTCCTGTGCTAGCATCGCTGCACATGCTCCTCTATCTGAGAGACTTCTCCGACAATCCCCCGGCACTCTTCGCCTACCTCGGAGCTTTCGGCATCGCGTTCGTCACCGGCATAGCCTTTCACGAGTTCAGCCACGCCTGGACGGCCTATCAATTGGGCGACGACACCGCCGCCCGCCAGGGCCGCCTGACACTCAATCCGCTCGCCCACCTCGATCCCATGGGCACCGTGCTCCTCCTCCTGGTGGGGTTCGGCTGGGGCAAACCAACTCCCGTCAACCCCTACAGGCTGCGAAACGGCCCAAAACGCGGCAACGCGATGGTCGCTGCAGCCGGTCCGGTCTCCAACTTCTTCTTTGCCGCCCTTGCCGCCCTTCCCATCCGCCTCGGCCTGATCGACTCCATCACCAGCTTCAATCGCATCAGGGACGCCAGCGGTCAGGAGATCGTCGGTCTGTTCCTCGCCTTTATCGTCCTCATCAACGTCTTCCTGGGCGTCTTCAACCTCATCCCGATCCATCCCCTCGATGGGTTCAAGGTCGCTGTCGGCGTCTTGCCGGGAGAGCTATCGCGCCAACTGAACGCGCTGGCCGCCTGGGGCCCGGGGCTGTTGATGACCCTCTTCGTGGTCGGCTTCATTACTCCTTACAACCCGATTGGCTGGTTCATCACAGGGGTCGCTAACCAGGTCCTCAAAGTCATCATCTGATGCGCCGGCGTCTTCACCAGTTCTTCAGCGCCTCCCGGCTTCCTGGGCCCGAGCAGTTCGACCTCGCGGCTGCTCACCTGCCACTTGCCCTGGTCGAACTGTTCAAAGAGCAGCACCCACGCGACATCGTCCACGGGTGGGCTACCGCCCACTGGCTCATCGCCCGGGGTCACGATGAACCTGACCTCATCGGAGCGGCGCTCCTCCACGACATCGGCAAAGGCCTTCAGCGACGCCTGGATCGGACCACCTTCGTGCTGGCTGGCGGTACCGGACTCGTGGGTCTCCTGGCGGATCGCGAGTCGCGGTTCGAACTGCGCCGCGCCCTCGCACGAAGCCTCCACCACAGCGGCCTCGGAGCGCGACTTCTGACAGAGGCGGCGGCCCCCGAACGCGTCGTCCAGCTCACGCTGAGGCACCATCTCTCAGCCGATGGGGATGCTATGCTAGCGCTACTGCAACAGGCAGACGCCGCGAGCTGAGCGGAGCTGCCCGTCCCGAGGAACTCATGGCTCAATCCCGCATCGCCATCATCGGCACCGGCCTCATCGGCACATCGCTGGGGCTCAACCTTATGTCACAAAAGGAGCGCAAGTTCGAAGTCGTGGGCGCCGACCGGGATCGCGGTCACTCGCGCGAAGCAAAGAAGCGAGGCGCCCTCGACCGCGAGGTCGGCTCGCTCGAGGAAGCCGTCGAGGGAGCCGGGCTCGTTATCCTCTCCGTCCCGGTCCTCGGTGCTCGCAAGATCCTGCGCGAAATCGCGCCCCTGCTGCCGCCCGGTGCAATCGTCACAGACACTTGCAGCACCAAGGGCGAGATCATGCGCTGGGCGGCTGAGTGCCTTCCCGAAACCGCGCACTTCGTCGGCGGCCACCCAATGGCCGGCTCAGAGCAGAGCGGCCCCGGTGCTGCTGCTGTCGACCTCTTCCGTGGGGCGACCTGGGCCATCACCCCCGCGCCGAAAGCCGACGAAGCAGCCATCCAGGTTGTCCTCGGGCTCATCGAGATGGTCGGCGCCAGCGCCCTCTACATCGATCCCGAAGAGCACGACCAGTACGCCGCGGCCGTCAGCCATCTCCCCATACTCCTGTCGGTCGCGCTTTTCCGGATGGTCCGCGATAGCCGGGGCTGGGACGATGCCGCCCTTCTCGCAGGTCCGGCCTTCCGCGACCTCACGCGGCTCGCCAGTGGCGACCCCACGATGTCGAAAGACATCATGGCCACCAACCGCGACGCCGTCCTTCACTGGCTTCACCGCTTCCAGGAAGACCTCGCCAAGGTCGCAGCAGCGATCGAGGCTGGCGGAGACCCGGCAGCGGCACTCTTCAAGATGACCGCGCTCGACCGCGATACCTTCATCATGAACCCGCCCGTCCGGCGCCCGCCGGCCGCTCCCGAATCGCCCTCCGCGATGGATTCGATGGGCAGGCTCTTCGTCGGCGGAATGTACGACAAGTGGAAGGACGCCACGAACCGTGTGCCCACGGCGAAGACCGACGGTCTCCGCCGCAAGCTCGGGATCGACGAAGACCAGTGATCGTCAACCGTCTCGACCGCATTCGGGCGTCCGTGACGGTTCCACCCGACAAGTCAATCTCGCACCGCGCATTTATCCTCAACGCGATCGCTGACGGCGAAGCTTCGATTGAACGCCCTCTGGACGCCGCGGACGTGCGGTCGACGGCCCACTGCCTGACGGCTCTTGGCGTCGAAATCGACTGGCCTCTGGTTTCGGCCTTCGCGAAGGTACGTGGGCGCGGTCTCCACTCCCTTTTTGAGAGTGACACAGTGCTGGATTGCGGCAACAGCGGCACCACCATGCGCCTGCTTACCGGCCTCCTTTCGGCCCACCCGATCCTCAGCATCCTCAGCGGCGACGAATCTCTGCGGGCCAGGCCCATGGCGCGCGTCATCTCCCCGCTCAAGCGCATGGGCGCTCACATCCATGCCCGGACGGGCGATACCCTCGCGCCCATCGCGATCAAGGGCGCCCCCCTCACGGGCATTTCCTACGCCAGCCCCGTCGCCAGCGCCCAGGTCAAGTCCGCGATTCTCCTCGCCGGCCTGTACGCCGAAGGCGAAACTAGCGTCCGTGAACCCACCCGGACACGGGATCACAGCGAGCGAATGCTCGCCGCGATGGGCGCGTCCCTCGCAGTCGAAGGGACGAGCGTCTCCGTCCGTCCCGCCCAACGGCTCTCGCCCCTGTCCCTTCGCGTCCCTGGCGATATTTCCAGCGCTGCACCATGGCTCGCCCTCGGCGCCTGTCACCCCGACGCCGAGGTGCTCATCCGCGGTGTCAACACCAACCCGACCCGGACAGGCATCCTCGACATCCTCCGAAACATGGGCGCCGAGATTGAGCTGATGGAAGAGCGCACCACCGGAGGCGAACCGCTGGCAGACATCCTTATCAGGAGTTCGCGCCTTCACGGGACCACGGTGAGTGGGGATCTCGTCCCTCGCGCTATCGACGAACTGCCTCTCGTGGCGTTGCTCGCCTGCTTCGCCGACGGCGAGACCATCGTCCGGGACGCCGCTGAGCTGCGCGTCAAGGAGTCCGATCGCGTGGAGGCGGTGGTCGAGGTGCTTGGCCGCCTCGGCGCGAAAGTCGTCCCCCACCCGGACGGCTTCTCGGTCTCAGGGCCAATCTCACCCCTCCGCGGCAACCGTGTCGACGCCCACGGCGACCACCGCATCGGCATGCTCGCTGCCGTCGCCGGGGCTCTCGCCGAGGGACAAACGCGCATCGACAACGACGCGGTCGGGGTGTCGTATCCCGCCTTCTGGGACGACCTGGCAGCAGCCGCGGCGACAACGATCGCCCGGCCATGACCGCTAAGCCCTTGGTCATCGTGCTGCACGGCCCCTCCGGGGTGGGCAAAGACACCGTGATCTCCCTCCTCCGGGAACGGACCGGGATCCATCGAGCCACCAGCAGCACCAGCCGTCCCCCGCGCGCCGATGAAGCGGACGGTGTCGACTATCACTTCCTCAGTGAGCAGGAGTTCGAGCGCAAGATCCGCGCCGGGGACTTCCTCGAATACGCCAGGGTCTACGGCGATTGGAAGGGGCTCGAGCGCGAGGAAGTCGAAAAGCCTCTACGCGAGGGGCGCGACGTCATCATCCGCACCGACGTCCAGGGAGCCCGCAGCTGGCGGACGCGACTCGTGGGCGCCATCTCAGTCTTCCTCATGGCCGAAGACCGCGAAGCGTTGCGAGCAAGGCTGATAGCGCGTGGCAGCGAAGACGGCGATTCGCTCGCCCGTCGCCTGGCTGAACTCGAAGAAGAGCTCCAGGACGTCGACAACAACGACTACATCGTCATCAACAGCCAGGGCGGGATCGAAGCCGCCGTCGCCGAGATCCAGGCGATTGTCGCCAGCGAGCGGGCGAACCCCGCCCGTCCCACGCCAACTCTCGTGGCCTGAGTTCCCTCAACTGGCTGGCCTGCGTACGATCGCGCCGCACCCCACCGCGGAGGAGAACTTGGATCCTGCCTTCTGCGAGCTATTCGACCTCACCGGCAAGGTTGCCCTGGTCACCGGGGCTTCGAGCGGCCTTGGCGTCGCCTTCGCCCGCGGGCTCGCCCGCGCCGGCGCCGACGTCGTAGTCACCGCGCGCCGCCAGGAGATGATCGACCGGACGGCCGAGCTGGTCCGTTCGTTCGGCGTACGATCGAGCGCCTACACGGCCGACATCACCGACTCGGAACAACTGGAAGGACTCTTCCAGAGAGTCGTCGATGACTACGGCCGGCTCGACATTCTCGTGAACAACGCTGGCTACACGGACCGCTCCGGCCTGCGTCACGACCTCTCGAGCACCCGCCGGATCCGTTCGGTGATCGAACTGGACCTCATCGCCACACTCAACGCCTGCCAGATTGCCACAAGGCAGATGATCGCCCAGGGCAGCGGCTGCATCATCAACGTAAGCTCCATCCTGGGGCGCGTTGGGAGCGAGTTCCGGGCCGCCTCGTACCACGCGGCCAAGGGCGGTGTCGATGCTTTCACGCGGGTCCTTGCGCTCGAATTCGCCCGCGAGAACATCCGCGTCAACGCCATCGCACCGTCGTACTTCGAGGGCACGGAGATGATGGACCAGGTCTTCGCCGCCACTCCCGGCACGAAAGTACAGGCGATCACCCGCACCCCTATGGGACGCCTCGGCCGACCGGAAGACCTTGAAGGCGCGGTCGTCTTCCTCGCCTCCGACGCCGCACGCTTCATCACCGGCCACATCCTCTACGTCGATGGCGGCTGGACCGCTGGCGGAGGCTACCACCAGCTGCCACCTCCCTGGGAGAGCGAACCAGGAAAGCAGATCACCTAGTGTCCCCGCTCATGACGGCCCAACGGGCCCTCGAAATCGTTGGCGCCCTGCGAGCCTCCGGCGATCCTGTCTGGATCGACGGAGGCTGGGGCGTCGACGCCCTCTGCGGCTTCCAATCGCGCGACCACAACGACCTCGACCTGGTCGTCCTCCTCTCGAAGGTCGATTCCGTGCTCGAGATCCTCACCCAGCTCGGCTTCAGGGTGCAGCTCGACGAACGGCCGACCAGGGTCGTCGTCACGACCCCGTCGGGCGAGCAGGTGGACCTGCATCCCGTGGAGTTCGATGCCACCGGCGACGCCTGGCAACGGGGCGCCGGCGCAGGAGGCGGTGACGCCCTGTATCCCGCCGACGGGTTCACCGAAGGGCTCATCGGCGGCCGTACGGTCCCCTGCCTTTCGGCGAGGCTGCAGGTGCGGCACCACCGGGGCTACGAACCGAAAGAGAAGGACAGGCGCGACCTGCTCCTCCTCTTCAAATGCTTCGGTGCGGACTAGTCCTCAGACGCGGACGTCGCGCAGTTTCCCCTGCAGATCGATGTAGTGGTCGGCGGCATGCCGGAGGTTCGAAGCGGTGCTCGAACCTACAGCCACGACCTCGACGCGGACGCCCTTCGCTTGCACGACCTCGACGAGCCGCTGGAAGTCCCCATCGCCCGAGACGAGGCAAACGACGTCGAGCCGATCGAGCATTTCGATGACGTCGAGGGCAAGCTCGATGTCGACGTTCGCCTTTACCGTGCCGTCCTGGAAGCGCTTCAAGGGCTTCGTAACGACTTTGTAGCCACGATCGAGGAACGGCTCGACGAATCGCTGCGTTTCGATGCTCACACCCGGGTCATCGTGGACGGGCGAATAGGCGATAGCGCGGACCAACACCCGGTCGCGCGTCAGCATTTCGAGGATCTTTTTCCAGTCGAAGCGCGCACGCATGCGATCCGACGCCAGCTCGATGTTCGCGGCGTCGACGAAGATGCCCACCCGCGCTGGAGCGCCCAATGCGGCGCCTGCTCCGACGGGCCGCCGGCCTCCGTCCTCCTGCATCCGGATCAGTTGCTCAATCTGGCGACTTTGCTGCTCTATCGCCCGGAGGATGTTCGCCGGGCTGGCTTCGACCGGTGGAGCGGCGGCCGGGCGTTCCGCGGATGTTCGAGCCCCACCGCGTCGCCGCGGCCGGCTTCCCGGATGGTCGGTACCGGCTGCTTCGGCGGGAGGCTCTTCCTCGGGGGCGACCGCGACAGGTTCCGCTGCGGCTTCGGTGGCGACCGGCGCCAGCCTCGGCCGGGATGGCGGGCGCCGGCGCGCCGGCGCCAACGCCTCAGTCTCCGCCGTTCCAATTTCCTCAGTGGTTTCGGTTCTCGCCTCTTCGGCGGGCCGGCTCCGGCCGCGGCCTCCGCGGCTGCCGCGCCGGGCAGGCCGCCTCGCGCCGTCCGCAAGAGCCTCCGGCGACGGTTCGGGTAATGATTGTTCTGGTTCTGCGGCCGGAAGTAGTTCGGTTGGCTCCTTCCGCCTGGGGAAAATGTTCAAGACCATTCGGGTTTACACACCCATCCTTTGCAATACGCTGAGTCGGGCGGCGACGTTGCCTGCGATCGCTTCGAAGGCTCTCGCCGATGCTGATTCCGGTGCGCTATAGACGATGGGGACCCCGCTGTCGCCCCCCTCGCGCACCGCAGGTTCTATAGGGATCTCGCCCAGGAAGTCGATCCCAAGTTCGTCCGCGGCTTTGCGGGCGCCGCCGTGCCCGAAGATGTCGTAACGCGTGCCGGTATCCGGCGCCTCGAAGTAACTCATGTTCTCAATCATCCCGAACACGGGCACGTCCAGCTTTTCGAACATAGCGACGGCCTTCATCGCGTCTTCGAGCGAAACGTCCTGGGGCGTCGAAACGATGACCACGCCCGCGATGGGCGCCTCCTGGGCCATGCTCATCGAGGCGTCGCTGGTACCAGGTGGCAGATCGATGATCAGGTAGTCGAGGTCGTCCCAGGGCACGTCGTGAAGCAGCTGTCGCACCGCGCTGCCGATCATCGGGCCGCGCCACACGACCGGCGTCCCTTTGGGCAGGAGAAACCCGATCGATACGAGGCGCACGCCGAAACGCTCGATCGGCCGCAGACCGCCAGTGCTGCCGGCCTGCAGACCTTGCTGCAAGCCGAACATCGTGGGCAGATTCGGACCCGTGATGTCGGCGTCCACCAATCCCACCTTGGCGCCAGCCTTCGCAAGTGCCACCGCGATGTTCGAAGCGACAGTCGACTTGCCCACCCCTCCCTTGTTGCTGGCAACCGCGATGATGTTCCGCACCCCTTCAACGGTCTTCTGGCCGGCCTTTGGCGACGACGCACGAACGTTCGCGCCCCACTCCAGGCTGACCCGAGCGACGCCGGGCACGTCGGCAAGAGCTGCTCGCACGTCGGTTTCGATGGTCTCCTTGAGAGGGCAGGCGGGCGTCGTGAGCTCGATCTTGAGGGTGACCGAGCCGCCGTCGATCGCAAGATCCTTGACCATTCCCAACGACACGATGCTCGCCCGCAGCTCCGGGTCGTTCACCGTCGCCAGGGCGGCCATGACCTCTTCCCGGTTCGCCGTCGTCGCTGCCGTCATCCCGGTCTCCGCCGTTCGAACCCGGAACCGCCTCGCGAACGAAACCTCGATCTCCCCTCGGCCGCACTCCGAGAGGACTGCCGAGGACCATGCCCAGTCTTCGACCTGATAGTTACTCCGGGCTCCTCGCGGCTACTGCGAGCGTGCGATCCGCACTGGCGCGAACCTCCGCATGTGTGCCGTCGCCAGGCAATTTTCCTTGCCGTTACCCGATCGTAGTGCCTCACTGACACGGGGGCAAACGATTTACTAACGCTTTTGCGTATACCCGCTAGTGTGGGCAGCAGCCCACCCTGCCTGCTACCATTGGTGAAGGGTAGAACACCATGCAAGGGAGAAGCATGTCACACCCCATTACCCAAGAAGCACCCGGCCTTTCCCCCGTCTGCCGGCACCACTGGGTCATCGATACCCCGAACGGCGCGGTCAGCGGCGGGCGCTGCAAGCGCTGCGGCGCCGCCCGGGAGTTCCGTAACTCGTCCGAAGACCTCATGTGGGACAGCGACAGCTTCAGCCTCAACGGTTCCCGCTACCGCGGCCGCCGGGGAACCCCCTCGACTCCGGCCGGCCTTTCCTAGCCGGCCCGCTTTCCGCGGCCACTCCCGGCCGGATCGCCCCGGCCGGTGCCACTTCCAGCCGCTGACCGGTACACTCGAAGCGATGCCCCCCACCCTCCAGGTCGACCTGGCCCCCGGCCACAAGCAGGGCCTCGCGCTTCGCAATCCCGTGATGCCGGCTTCCGGCACGTTCAGCTGGGGCCTCGAGTTCGCCCGCCATTACGACATCAATCGCCTCGGCGCTGTCGTGTCCAAGGGAGTCACGATGGCGCCCCGTGCCGGCAACCAGCAGCCCCGCGTGGCCGAAACGCCCGCAGGGATGCTCAACTCCATCGGCCTCCAGAACGTCGGCATTGATAAAGTCATCCGCGACCTCGCGCCGGTCTGGGCCCGATGGAAGACGCCCGTCATCGTCAATATCGCTGGCGATACGGTCGAGGAATTCGGAGAGATGGCTGCGATGCTCGACGGCGTCCCCGGGGTTGCCGCTCTCGAACTCAACATCAGCTGCCCGAACGTCGACATCGGCGGCATCGAAATCGGCCAGAGCGTCGAGGCATCGGCGCGGGCGACCCGGGCCGCCGTCAGGCGAACCGACCTCCCGGTCATCGTCAAGATCACACCCAACGTCACGGACCCCGTAGCCCTCGCCCTGGCCTGCGAAGCCGAAGGTGCCTCGGCTATCTGCGCGATTAACACTGTCCTCGGCCTGGCCATCGACACCGGCCGGCGACGTCCCGTTCTGCCTCGGGGCCGCGGTGGCCTGAGCGGACCGGCGATCAAGCCCATTGCGCTGCGGATGGTCTACGACATCGCCGCGGCTGTGCGCGTCCCGGTCATTGGTTGTGGAGGCATCGTCAACGGCGACGATGCCGTCGAGTTCTTGATGGCGGGTGCGACGGCCATTCAGGTCGGCACCGCTACCTTCGCCAACCCGCGTGCCCTCCTGGACGTGCTCGAAGGCCTCGAGTGCTGGCTGGAGCGAGAACGCGTCGCCGACGTGAAGGAGATCATCGGCTGCGCCAGCCCTTTCCCCACCTCAAAGCCGGACTCGTAGCAGACGCTCCCGGCGCTACAGCAGTGGCCGCGTCTCGTCGCTGTCCCCTGTTCCCTGTACCCTGTCCCCTGCCCGGGGTGTAGCTCAGCCTGGTAGAGCGCTTGCTTTGGGAGCAAGAGGCCCACAGTTCAAATCTGTGCACCCCGACCACGCTTTACAGCACGATCTCCCGCTCCGCCGTCCCCGGGCCGAACTTTTGCCCTCCGCTCTCCCCTGTCCTACCATGCCTCCTGACCTTATGACCACTTGCTCGAGCCCGATCCATGACTGAAGAGTTCGGCGTCGATATCGACGAGGTCTTCAAGGTGATCGACGCCGCGGACGTGCTCGTCGTCCGCTTCCACCTCGTCCCGAACCGGCTGCTCATCGATTTTCGCGCCAGGCCGGCCATCCCCCCGCTGCTCGCCGTGGTGCCCCGCGCCGAATCCGTCGAAGACCGTTTCCGCTCGATCAAGCGGCTGCGGCCTGAATTCCCTTTCCCGGAAAAAGTGATGTCGTTCCATTGGCCACGGACGGTGCCCGTGATGCAGGCGAGCGGCGTCTGGCAGCATCTCGTCGACCGGGTCTCGGATATCGGCGGCATGGAGATGCTCGAACAGTGCGGCAAAGTAATGGAGCAACTCCTCCTCGAAGAGCGCAAGGAGGTCGCCAGCGCTATTCGCGGTGCTGAGCACTACCAGACGCTCTGGGAACGGCAACGCGCATGAACAGCATCATCGACCTCCGCAGCGACACCGTGAGCAAGCCTGGACCCGAAATGCGCCGGGCCATGGCCGAAGCCGAAGTCGGCGACGACGTCTTCGGCGATGACCCCACGGTCAATCGCCTCGAGGCCTTGGCGGCCGAACGTCTCGGCAAGGAGGCGGCCGTCTTCGTCGCAAGCGGGACCATGGCCAACCTCATCGCCGTAATGACTCACACGCGCCCTGGCGACGAGATCCTCCTGGGCGACCAAAGCCACATCTTCAACTACGAAGTCGCTGGCAGCGCCCGGATCGCCAACGTCCAGGCCCACGCCCTCCGGAACACCGCCGCGGGCAGCCTCGACCCTGCCGAGTTGGAGGCAGCGATTCGACCGCCGAACATCCACGCGCCGCGAGACCCCCTGCTCTGTCTCGAGAACACCCATAACCGCTGTGGGGGCGAAGCCGTATCGCTCGCCGACATGGATACCTTGACCGCGATCGCTCATCGCCACGGGATGTCCGTCCATCTCGACGGAGCCCGCGTCTTCAACGCCCAGACGGCGCTGGGCGTGCCGGCAACGCGCATCGCGCGAGACTGCGATTCGGTGTCGTTCTGTCTTTCGAAGGGCCTGGGCTGCCCGGTGGGGTCGCTGCTCTGCGGCGGTAAGGACTACGTTCGTGAGGCGCGGCGGAACCGCAAGATGCTCGGCGGTGGGATGCGCCAGGCGGGGATCCTCGCAGCCGCCGGCATCTACGCCCTCGAACACAACGTCGAGCGCCTCGCCCAAGACCACGCCAATGCCAGCCGCCTCGCCGACGGCCTTCGCAAGTTCGACGCCTTCGCGCCCAATCATCCCCAGAGCAACATCGTGGTGGCCCACGTCGTCCGCGGCGACCTCGACCGCTGGCTCGCCTCGTTCCGGGAGTCTGGACTTCTCGCCGTCGCGTTCGGGCCACAACGGATGCGAATGGTCACCCACATCAACATCACCGGCGACGACATCACCGAAGCGCTCGCCCGCGTGGAGCGCGCCGTCGGAGCCGTGGCCGTTTGAGCTGGCGACCCGCTCGCCCTTTGCTCCTCCTGTCGGTCATGGCCCTCGCAGCCCTCGTCGTCGCCTGTGACACCGGGAATGACCAGGCGACGAGCAAGCTCTTCGCCGCGCCGCCGTGGCAATCAAACGAGAGCCTCGCCTACAACCTCGTCGACCAGGGCAACAATGTTTATGGCAAGTGCGTGCTTGAGACGAAGCTCGATATCCAGCCCGGCCGAACGCAGCTTAATCGCCTCTGTGGCGACGATGGACCCCACCGCGACGATGGGTCCGTCACCGTGGACTCCAAGACCCTCTTGCCCATCGAGTCCATGCGTGTCATCGCCGATTCGAAAGCTGGCAAGCGCACGAGCTTCAGCGCAAGCTACGGCGACAACGCCGTCAAACTCAAAGCCGACGATAACGGCAAGATCCGGGACACCAGCCGCGACCTGCCAAAACCAGATGACCGCAGCCCCGACCCCGGTTACTACGACGACGAGGCGCTGCTCTGGCTGGCCCGCGGCGTGCCCCTCCGTAAGGACTTCGAAGGGGCCTACCACGACATCAACGCCGGCAACGCCCAGGTCGTTACGGTCGATGTCAAGGTCGAGAGCCAGGAACGAGTCAAGGTGCCGGCGGGAGAGTTCACGGCCTGGCGGGTGCGCATTCGCACATCCAGCGTCACGCAATATGTCTGGGTCGATGTCGAGGCGCCCAACAGAGTCGTGAGGGCCCGGATCGAGCGGCTCACGTATGAACTCACGGCGGTGAACTAGGCCCGGCGTTCGGCCGACAGGCGCTCTATCGGGGCGCGAGGCGGGGCACGGTCCCGTCGCTGACGGCCCGATCCGGCAAGTTTGGTGAACCTCGAGACCTCCCGTTTGTTGCCAGTGCAAGAAGTTCACGTCCTTATGTTCCCGCGGGGCCAAATCTGCTTGACACCGCGCGGGGGGGTCACCAAGATGCCTCAACGCGCCCAGCCACCCTTCGGCGATGAAGAGAGCATGGCATTCGTTTTCGTCATTAGTCGCGAACCCCGCATGCGTGCCTCGGTCACCGAGTACCTGCGCGAACGGGGCTACGACACCCGCACGTCGGCGAACTACGACGCCGCAATGACGGACCTCCCCGAGGTCAGCCCTAACGCGATCGTCGTGGACGTGCAGGGCGTGCCCCGTGGCGAAGACGGCTCGACCTTCATTCAGTTCAACCAGTGGCTTTCGAACGCCTACACCGGCGAGGGCACGCCAGCGGTGGTCTACCTGCTCCATAAAGGCGCCCGTCGGCCTCACTTCCGCATCGATGGCGCGGTCATCAAGAAGCCCTTCCCGATCGAGGCGCTCGGCGAGGCTCTCCGGGAGCGGCTCGGGCACCCCCGGAAAGAAGGCCACGGCCCCGGCATCGACCTCGATCTTACTTCGAACACCCTCCGGAGCGCCGACCGCGAAGCGCACCTCACGAACATCGAAGCGACGCTCCTCGCTTATCTCATGGAGCACGAAGGGGAGATCCTCCACCCCCGCGAACTCCTCGTGGATGTCTGGCAGTACCACGATTCGGCGGGCGCGAGCACCCTCGTCCGAGCCCACGTCAGCAACCTTCGCCGCAAGCTGCGCGACGTTATCGGCACGGCCGACCAGATCCAGACTATTCGTGGGAAGGGCTACCGCTTCTCCGCCTGAACCCTAGAGGACGGCGCTCATGCCGCCGTCGATGTTCACCGCCACGCCCGTGACGAACGACGCCCGCTCGCTGCAGAGGAAGGCGATTACGTCCCCGGCCTCCGCAGCCGTGCCGATCCTGCCGATGGGCACCCCCTCGCCCATCCGCTGAAGGGCGTCGTCGATCGGGAGGTCCGGGAATCGGGCCCGCGCCCCCCGCTCGATCTGCTCGCTCCGCACCAGTCCAATGCAGACAGCGTTCACCAGGACGTTGTCGCGGGCGAACTCCTTGCTCAGGAGCTTCGTCAGCGCCAGACCCGCCGCCCGAGAAACCGCGGTCGGCCCCGAGCCGGCTCCCGGATGCTTGCCGGAGATAGCCGTCACGTTAACCACACGGCCGCCACCCGCGGCGCGGAAGTGGAGTAGCGCGAGGCGGGTCACCCGGATCGCCCCGAAGAGCTTGAGGTCGAGATCTGCGATCCACGTCTCGTCTTCCTGCGCGAGGAACGGGCCGGCGGCTGAAGTGCCGGCGTTGTTGACCACAACGTCGAGGCCGCCGAGTGCCTCCACGGCTTCGCCCACGCTTCGCGTCGCCCCCTCCACCGTGCTCACGTCCGCGCCGATCGTCACCACGATCGACCCCGGCGCTGCCGCCAGGATGTCAGCGCGGGCCTCTGCCAATACCTCCAAACGCCGGCCAACGATCGCCACCGCCGCTCCCTCGCAGGCGAAGCGCCGCGCAGCCGCCAACCCAATCCCGCGGCTCCCGCCCGTCACGAGCACCCTCTTCCCGCTAAGCCCAAGATCCATCGAAGGCGACTCTAAGGACGGCCTCGATCATCGTCAACGAAACTGGTCATTCGGACAGGTGACTCCTGGATCGACGCTCTGGTAGCGTGTCCCCGAGCGTGACTCTCATCATCTTCGCCCTCGCCTGGCTCTCGGCCATCGCCGCGATCTCCCTCTGGGGTGCGCCGGCCTCGGCAGTGGCCCTATGGCTCGCGGCGCTGGTGCCGATAGCCGCGGCGCTCGGCGGTCGCTCCCTTGCGGCAGTGATGGCCGGAGCCTCGGTGGTGGCACTCGTGGGCGGTCTCCGATTCTCGGCCTGGCATGACGCACCGCCGCCCGACCTCGCTCGTTACGTCGGCCACGCGATCGCCGTCGAAGGCCGAATCGACTCCGAACCCGACCCCGGTGAAACCACCACGCGCTTCACCGTTGCTGTCGACCGGATCCGCTCCGGCGACGAC
Organism: Tepidiformaceae bacterium; assembly: GCA_041488155.1. Classification (GTDB taxonomy): domain Bacteria; phylum Chloroflexota; class Dehalococcoidia; order Tepidiformales; family Tepidiformaceae; genus JBGPOS01. The sequence goes on along the minus strand of JBGPOS010000005.1, from coordinate 45,402 downwards.
TGGTCGGCCACGTCGGGGCGGTTGCTGATGACCGAAGACCAGTACGCCGACTACCTTCCCGGCACTGCGGTTCGACTGACCGGCATGCTCGAACTTCCGCCCACGTTCGATGACTTCGACTACCGCGCATTCCTGACCCGGAGGGGCATCGTCGGGACCATGGCTCGCCCCCGTCTCGAAGTGCTCGGCGATCCGCCCGGCTGGGCCCTCTCCCGCAACGGGACCGAGGCACGCCTTAGGCTCGAGTCAGCCCTCCAGCACGCTCTCCCGGAACCCGAGGCGTCGCTCGCGGCGGGGGTTGTGTTCGGCCGATCCGGCAACTTACCGCCGGATCTCTACGAGGATTTCAGGCGCACGGGGCTGGCCCACATCGTCGCGGTCTCGGGCTCGAACGTCGCCATCGTCACCGCAATGACTTTCGTCCTCGCGGCGCCCCTCCTCGGCCGCCGCCGGGCGATCGGCCCGGCCACTCTCACCGTGTTCGCCTACCTCGTCGTCGCCGGGCTCTCCGCCAGCGTGGTCCGCGCCGGCATCATGGCCATCGTCTTTCTGACCGGCGAGCTGCTCGGCCGCCAGCAGAGCTCGCTGGCCGCCCTCGGCGCAGCAGCCATCGCGATGACCGCGCTCCACCCCCAGGCGGCGGTAGATGTGGGCTTCCAGCTCAGCCTGGCCGCGACGGCTGGCCTCATCGTATTCGGACCCTGGATTCGATCCGGCCTCGACCGATTCGTCGAACGCGCCGGCTGCCGTGCTGCAGTGCCGCGGGTTCTCACCCAAACTGCCGCCCTCTCCCTTTCAGCGACACTCGCGACATTCCCGATCATCTGGGTCACCTTCGGAACCGTCTCGCTGATTGGTCCGCTCGCAAACGTCCTCGTCGAGCCGATCTTCGTAGTGATGTTCTGGTTGAGTGCACTTGCCGCGGTCGCGGACCTCGCCTGGGCGCCAGCCGGTTGGGTGTTCGGATTGGCTGCCTATTATCCCCTTGCGTTGGTCACATGGCTCGCTCGAACACTGGGCGAGCTACCGTTCGCATCCGCGACGCTGCCGTCGATCGATGGCAGCGCCGCCCTCCTCGCCTATATCGCTCTCGCCGTGGCCGGCTGGCCTGCCTACCGCCACCTGGCCCCCTCGACCCCGGCGCGAGGCTCCAGTTCGCGAGTCCCCCGCACGGTAGCACTCATCGCGGGCTGTTCGCTTCTCGGCGCCGCCGTCTTCCACATCAGCCTGCTGCCGATCAGAGGTCCGGGCGCCCTTGAAGTAACTGCCCTCGACGTGGGCCAGGGCGACGCGATCCTTGTAACGACGCCTCACGGCCACCACGTGTTGGTCGATGGCGGACCCAGCGCCATCGGCCTCGCCCGCGAGCTGGGAGCCGTCCTCCCTCACTGGCAACGCTCGATTGACCGCGTCCTGGTCACGCATCCACAGGAGGACCACATCGCCGGGATACCGGGGCTGCTCGACCGCTACGACGTCGATGCCGAGTTCGACACCGGCGCCACCAACACCATCCGAAGCTATCCGCTGTACCTCCAGCGAGCGCACGACCGTTCCGAGATCCATGCGGGAGATTCGTTCACCGAGGACGGCTTACTGTTCGAAGTCCTCTGGCCGCCAGTCGGCTACCGCACAGACGAGCTCAACAATACCTCGCTCATCATCCGGATTACCTACGGCGCCACCCGCGTGCTGCTGACGGGCGACTCAGAGGCACCCGCGCAAAGGGAACTGATGAACCGCGAAGACGTACGCGCCGACGTCCTTAAGGTCCCCCATCACGGCTCGAAGACGAGTTCGACGGAGTTTCTGCGCGCTGTGGACCCGGCCGTTGCCGTCATCTCGGTCGGGGCGGAAAACCACTTCGGCCATCCCGCCCCCGAGACGCTCGCTGCGCTCACCGGCGCCACTCTGTTTCGGACCGACCGGGACGGGCGCATCACGGTCTCCAGCGACGGACGAAGGGTGACGGTGCGCACCGAGCGCTGAGCGGCCCTTACCCGCCAGCCAGGGCCCTCAATCGCGCCACGATCGCCGGGAGGACCTCGAGCACGCGCTCGATCTGCTCGTCCGTGTTCGACATGCCTACCGTGAGCCGCAGAGAGGCGTGCGCCAAATCAGGATCAATGCCCATCGCTGTCAGGACGTGCGATGGTTCGAGCGAGCCGGTGGTGCAGGCGCTCCCCGAGCTGGCGGCGATCTCCGCCATGTCGAGCGCCAGCAAGACGCTCTCGCCCTCGACGTTCCTGAAGCAGCAACTGAAGTTGTTGGAGAGGCGCCGCGCCGGGTCCGCCGGGCCGGTAATGACCGTGTCCGTGACGCGCTCGGGCAGTCCGTAGAGAAGCCGGTCGCGGAGGCGCCGCGAATGCTCGTTTCGCTCCGCCATGCTCTCCCAGGCGAGCTTCATCGCGGTCGCCAGGCCCACGATGCCGGCCAGGTTCTCGGTGCCGGCCCGCCGCTCCTTCTCCTGGGTTCCACCAAGGAGCATCGGTTGCCAGGGCGTGCGGTTCTTCACGTACAGCAACCCCACTCCCTTGGGGCCGTAGAGCTTGTGGGCGGCGATGCTCAGGAGGTCAACCCCGAGCGACGAAGGGGTGATGTCGAACGCGCCCGCCGCTTGCACCGCGTCGGTGTGAACGACGACGTCTCGATTCTTCGCCCGGGCGATCAGCGCCAGCTCAGCCACAGGCTGGATCGTCCCGACCTCGTTGTTCGCCGTCATGATGCTCACGACCGTCGTCGTGGGTCCGACCGCCTCTTCGAGGGCGCGCAGGTCAACTTCGCCGTCCGCATCAACGGGGAGATAGGTCGCGTGGAACCCCTCTCGTTCGAGCTGCTCGACTGTGTGCAGCACGGCGTGGTGCTCGACGGCTGAGGTGACGATGTGGTCGCCCCGCCCGCGCGCGCGTTGAGCGTAGGCAGCCCCCCGGATCGCCGCATTGTCTGATTCCGTCCCACCACTGGTGAAGACGATCTCGCGCGGAGAGGCGCCCAGCAGGTCGGCGCACAGCTTGCGGGCGGAGTCCAGCGCCCGATGCGCTTCCTGCCCCTCGAGGTAGATGCTCGAAGGGTTCCCCCAGTATTTCGCGTACATCGGCCACATCGCTTCCAGGACACGTGGGTCGGGCGGCGTGGTGGCAGCGTGATCCAGGTAGATCCGTTCCATGACGACTCTAGCCTACCGTGTTTTCTCCGGCGTTTGGGCGGTGGACGCGGGATTTCCCCTGCTGCTACACTTTCGATAGCGACGTCCGCGGGGACGCGCAGCCGCATGGAGGCAGAGACCACCTATGGAAGCGACAGCTACCGAGGCCGCAACGGTCCTCGTCAACATCACCGATAAGGCCGCGGAGAAGGCAAAGGCGCTCCTCGAAGCGCGTGAGATCACCAACGGCGCCCTGCGCGTCTTCGTCGCCGGCGGCGGCTGCTCCGGGTACCAGTACGGGATGGCCCTCGCCCGCTCCGCCGAGGAAGACGACATCGTCCTCGAGCACCTGGGCGTCAAGATCCTCGTCGACCCCGAGAGCGCCCAGTACCTCAACGGCGCCGAGATCGACTACGTCGACGACATCATGAAGAGTGGCTTCAGCATCTTTAACCCGAACGCCGTCAAGAGCTGCGCCTGTGGCTCCAGCTTCCAGACCTCCGAGGGTGGCGGTCAGGCCCGCAGCTGCTGCTAAACAGCCCCTGATCCAGACTGAGCAACAAGAGAACGACGGGGTGGCCAAAAAGGCCGCCCCGTTTCTTTGTGCCGGCGATGCCGCTTACAGCAGGTTGCGCAGCAGGTTCACTTCGCTCGTGAGGAACACCATCGTCTCGCGCGAGGCCTTCCGCAGGCGCCCGAACTCGGCGTCTTGCGTCGCCATATCGTCGAACTTTTCCAACTCGGCCAGCGAATCGAACTCCGCCACGATGGAGACCGCACTCGTCTGGCCCGTAACCGCCGACCAAACGCTCGTGGTGGCGTCGATCCCCCGCTGCTTCTGATAGTCCAGCGCTTGCGAAATCGACATCACGAACTCGCGGTGGCGGCCCGGTTGCACCTCTCCATCGAGGGTGCGCATGTAGCGCCTGGGCGCCGTCGCGTCCTCACTCGAGATCAGTCCTTCAGAGTGGTACGACAGGCGGTGGATCGAAACCTCGCTCGCGTCGTAGATCATCTGGGTGCGTACGGCCCGCCGCACGGTTGCAAAACGCGCGTCTTCGGCAGCCAGCTCCGTAAACCGTTCGAGGTCTTCCATGGTGTTGAAGTCGCTGGCGATGAGGACGCCGTTCGTTTGACCGGTCATCGCCCCCCAGACCGTCGTGCGCGCGCGGATGCCGCGCACTTCCTGGTGCTCGTTCGCTTCGCGCATGGCTGCCAGGAACGTGCTCGTCTTCCCCTGGTCGATGATCCCGGACAGGATGCGGCGGTACATGGGCGCTCCGGCTGCTGATTCCCGCTCCCGGGGCGGGTCGCGAACGGAACGCTAGTCTAGCAGAGCCGACCGCGTCAGTCCGAACCCAGAAGCGCACCGCCGGCAGTCCTATAATTCGTCCATGGCCGTTTACGTCGCCTACTTTCGGTTCAAACCAGGGACCAATCCTCTCCAGGGCCTCGAGGCGTTCGAGCGTCGCAAGGCCTTCAACCACCCCCACCAGGCGGAACTGCTCGGCGAGTACTGGGTGAACGCCCCCGAGGGCGACCCGCAAGTGGTCGTCATCTGGGAAGCCGAAGATGAAGGCCCGGGCGACTACTACGAAGCAGCCTGGGGCGACATCTTCGACATCACTATCTCGCTCGCCACCCGGCCAGTCTCCGAGCTCCCCGACGACCTCCCGCAGAACCTCCGGGGCCTCGCGAGCGGCTGAGGAGCAGCCCTATCGCCCCTTGAACGACGGCTCGCGCCGTTCGGCGAACGCGCTCAAGCCTTCCTTGAAGTCGTCGCTCTGGAAGAGGGGGAGGAGCTGGAGGTAGATGTGGTCCACGGCCGCCTCGAAGGGCTCATCCATCCCCAGGCGCATCATCCGCTTGGTCGACTGCACACTGAGCGGGGCGTTATTCGCGATCTTCGTGGCGACCCTCATCGTCTCCGCCATCAGCTCCTCGTGCTTCACAACCCGGTTGACCAGGCCCAGTTCGAGCGACTGCTGCGCGTCGAGCACGTCGCCGAGGAAGGCCACCTCAGCGGCCTTCGCCCACCCCAACAGGCGAGGCAGGTACCAGCAACCGCCTGATTCAGGAAGCACCCCACGTTTCGCGAATACCGCGCCCATCTTCGCGAACTCGCTGGCGATGCGGATGTCGCAGCCCAGGGCGAGGTCCATCCCGTATCCGGCCGCAGCGCCGTTGAGCGCGCAGATCAGCGGCTTGTCCATCCGGTTGATAACGATCGGTGGCGAATTGTGCAGGTCGAACAGCTGGTAACCACGACTCCCCGCTGCCACCCCGTTTCCGGACTGCTGGTCCTTGAGGTCGAGGCCAGCGCAAAAGCCCCGGCCAGCCCCGGTCAGGATCACCACCCGGACGTCGCGGTCGATGTTTGCGGCCTGCAGGGTCTCCGAGAGGGCCGCGAGCATCGGGCCGCTGATCGCGTTGAGCCTGTCCGGCCGGTTCAGTGTGATCGTGAGGATGTGGTTCGACTGCTCGACGAGGAGCTCGTCAGTCGTTGAGGGCACAGTAACCTCCGGCGTGGGCGATGGTTCGGATGGCCCGAGTGTGTCATCCAGGGTGGCACACTGCAACTCACTCGACGCTAGCGCCGGAGCAAGTACTCGTGGAGCGTCAGCCCGCTGTCATGCACCATCCGCGCGACGTCTTTACCGACATAGCGCACGTGCCAGGGCTCGTACGCATACCCCGTCACCGCTTCGCTCCCGGCGGGATAACTCACGATGAATCCATATTTCCAGCTGTTGTCGGACACCCACATAGCCTCCGCTGTCCCGGCGAACCCTTCCAGGCCGAAATGAGCGCTGGCGCTTGTGAGGTCGGTGGTCGTGCCCAGCTGGTGCTCGCTGTGTCCCGCCCGCGCGCTCGTCCGCTCGGCGTAGGCGAGGCCACCGGAATCCACGTTCTGCTGGAACGTTGTTACCTGCTGGTCGTAGCTTCGATAGCTGCTGATTGCGAAGACCGCAATCCCGCCCTTTGCAGCCGCGGCCACCATGTCGATCAGCGCCGCCGCCGCCTCTGCACGCAGGAGCTGGTCGCCGCCTGCCGAAACAGCCACTGGTAGGAGCTGAAGGTCCGAGGGGGCGCAATCGCGCGCCAGGACGTGCTGCTTGTCGACCGGCGCAAGGATGTCACCGCAGGCCACGACCAGGTCGCGAGCCGCGGTCGAGGCCGGCGTCGGCGGTTCCACTGTCGCTCTGCCCGGCACCGGCGTTGCTGTCCCATTCGCGGCAGCCGTCGCGACCGTTGGGGAAGGGCTGCCCGTCAACGCGAACTGGACCCTTCCACCGCCCCCGCCGGAATTGATCCGGGCAACCAGCACCACGAGCAGCGCCAGGATGCTGGCAATGACGGCAGCGAGCGAGATGTAAAATGCCGTCCGCCACTGTTCCCCGGCTGGTGCGCCCGCTCGCTGAGCCGGCGCGACGGGACGCTCGGAGCCGGAAACTTCCATGCCGACTACCTTATCGCCCGCGGCCGTTGCGTCCTACGCGGAGCGCGGGTCGCGCTCCACGTCATCCACAAAGGCTCGCAAGAGCGCGTTCGTGATCTCCGGCTGCTCCAGCTGGAAGAAGTGACCCGCTCCAGCGATCGGCTCCTGGCGCACAAACATGGTTATGTCCCGGAGGTGTTTCGGGTCGCCCAGCGGCCGTTCGGCCCAGATCGCCATGAATGGCCTCCGGTCGGCGAGCTTGATCATCTCGTCCAGCCGTTCCGAAAAGACAGCGCCGTTGGCTAGCATGCCCGCCCCTACCTCGGGCGGGCAGCCGAGCATCACCTGGCGGACGTGCTCGCGAATGTCGTGCGGCGTCGCTTCGACGAAGAAGCTTTCGACCATGTTGCGCATCGGTTCCATCGATCCGGCCTCCCGGATACCTCTCGAGGCGTCATCGAAAGCGCCCGCCGACCGCGCTGCAGTGAGCGGTGAATCCCCGATCACGATGGCTCGTACGAGCTCCGGCCGGAGATCGTTGAGGCGCAACGCCACCAGCCCACCAAGGCTGTGTCCGACCACGATCGGCCTATCGAGCGCGATGGCCTCGATGAGCGCCGCGCTATCGAGCGCCGCCGTCGTTACGTCGAACGGCGGCGTGGCGTCCGAATCGCCTCGCCCGCGAAGGTCGACCGAGACGCAGCGGTAATCCCGGCTCAAGTCCTCGCATTGGGGACGCCAGAACGAGCGATCGCAGGCAAAGCCGTGGATGAAGAGGAACGGCGGATCGCCGTGACCCTCGTCGTCGTAGGCGAGCGTGGTCCCGTTGACCGCTATCCGCGCCATACGGCCAATCTTCGTCCCGAGCGCCCGCGCGGCCGGGGCGCAGCCAGCAGCTTCGTCGCGATTCCGAGCGCGGCTGACGCGATCGATGCGCGGCGACTCCTGCGCCGGCCGCGTCCAAGCCGGCGGGCAATCGCGCCACCGTCGACGCGCGACGCGGTCTGCCTGGCAACAGCTGGAGCCACGCGGATCGTGGTGTCACCCAGCGAACGGAGCACTTCCAGCGCGGAGGTACGGGCCCGTTCGAGGTCAACGTCGCGCATCGCACTGCGGGCGCGAGCGACACCGCTCTGGGCTACTCCCGCCAGGTCCGTGGCAAGCTCCGCTGCCCGCCGCCGCGCTGCTTCGACGTCTACCTGGCGAAGGGGCTCCGCCACCCTCGGCGCCAGGGATCTCGCGTGGCCACGAAGTCCGGCGTCCTTCTTCCTTCCGGTCGCCGAGCGCATCACCAGCACGGCGGCGGTCAGAGCAGCGCCCGCGGCCACACCGGCCAGCAGAAGCGTCAAGAGACTCGGCCCCCTGCGGTGCGCTTCCGAAGCCTCTACCAGTTGCCCCAGTGTGGGCCCGGCCGGGATCGGGTCGGGCTCGAACCGGTAGTTCTCAACGTCACCGACGAATTCAGTGACCGCCGCCGTGAAGTCGTCCGGGTTGTCGCCGGGGACGCTGTGCCCTGCCGCCGGAACGGTGACCAGGCGGGCGTGCTGCATCTCGCGTGCCGCTCGCTCGGCAACCTCCACGGTGAGCACGTCGCTCTCCGCGCCTCGGACGATGAGAGTCGGCGCTGTCACGCTCCTGTAGAGGTTCCAGGTCTCTTCGTTGCTGAGCTGGCTCCCGATGCGCAGGGTCGCGTCCTGTTCGCGGAACCGGCGGTCGAACTTCCACGTCCATTTCCCGCTCTCGGTCGGCTTCAGTCGATGCCGCATCCGCTCGCGGATGTTCTCGAGGGTGCGCCGTTGATTGAACCGGTGCGCCATCTCGACGAACTGGTCGAAGTCCAGCTCGTCTGGTCCGCGGGTGAACCGCACGATGTTGTCGACACCCTCTTTCGCCGCCTCGGGGCCGACGTCCACCAGCACCAACGCCCGTACCCGCTGCGGGTAAGCGACCGCGTACGACACCGCATTGAGGCCACCCATGCTGTGCCCGATGAGGATGAATTGGTCGAGGCCCAGCGCTTCGCGAAAGCCCTCAACGTCAGCGACGAAAGCATCCCGGGTGTAGTCCCCCTCGACGGACCAGTCACTGTCGCCATGGCCGCGCTGATCGATAGCGATCAGGCGGAAGCGGTCCTGCATACGCTCCGCGAACTCATCGAACATGTGGCCCGAAACGCCAAACCCGTGGAGCATCAAGATGGTCGGCGATGCTGGATTTCCCCATTCCTGGAAGTGCAGCTTGAGGTTGTTGACGGAGACGTCTCGCTCGAGGTACCCGGCCGTGACCATCTCGTGGTTCCTCCGATTGGGTTAGTGCTGGGACGCAGTTCGTTGCGGACTCCGATGATAGCACCGGCCCAGCCTTTCATCGCCTCCGGGGAAGGCCCGAGACGCAGGAAACCATTCACATGGCGCGCGGGTCTTTCGGGGCTAAGTCAGTCGATGTGAACCGCCTCGTACCGACCCGAGCGCAGCGCCGCCAGCAGCGAAGCCTGGTCGCTGATGGCGGCCTCGAAACGGGTGGCGGCACGCCCAACTTCGCGAGCGGAGTGGGCGTCCGAACCGCCGATGCCCGGCAGGCGGAAGCCTCGCGCAAGGCCCGTCGCAGCGAGGTTCTGCAGGCGCGAATCAGAACCATTGATCGCCTCCACTGACTCGAATAGGTCAACCACCTGACGGTCGACCTTCAGCAGTCCGTCGCGAGCGGGGTGGGCAAGGAACAGTAACGCGCCGCTCTCTCTGCCCGCCTCGAACGCGGCGGCAGCGCTGGCGAACGTCTCGGAGCCTTGGGGCAGACCGTAGGCAAGGACGTGTCCCAGGTCCGTGGTCAACTCCACCGCACCCAACACCGGGAAGCCCGTGCTGCGCCGGACGGCGGCGAGCTCTTCCTCCGGCCACAGACTGTCATGCTCGGTGAGGCAAATCCCGTCGAGGCCTCGCCCGCGCGCCAGCCCCACCATCTCTTCGAGCAAGAGAGCGCTGCACTTCGACCTCGGCGTCGTGTGACAGTGGAGATCGATGAGCACTACCGGGGCAATTTGATCCCGTAGACCTCACCAAGCAAGTCGAGGAAGCCGGCCATCGGACCCGACTGCGGCTTGTTTCGCCGGTACATCACTGCGATGTCGCGCTCCAACGGCTCGGCAGATTCGATGTGCACCTTGTGCAGCGTGCCGAGCCGGATCTCGCGTTCCACCGAGACCTCGGGCAGCAGGGCGATGCCCAGGTTCGATTCGACCATCTTTTTCGTCGCTTCGATGCTGTCGAGTTGCATCTGCTGCTGGGGCACGACACCGAGGTCTCGAAATAGCCCGACTATCATCCCGTAGTAGCCCGAATCGCGATCGAAGAGGATGAGCGACTCCTCCGCGAGCTCGTCCACCTTGACGGTCCCGCGCTTGGCGTAGCGGTGCTGCGACGAGACCACGAGCACCAGTTCATCGCGATAGAGCACGATCGTCCGAACTTCTGGATGGTTTATCGGACGACCGAACCCAACCTGGACGTCGTCGTCGAGGACCATCTGCAAGACTTCGTCCGAATGTCCCGTGCGCACCAGCACGTCCACGCCCTGGCGATTGTCGCAGTAGACCTTTAGCAGCCGAGGGAGGACGTAGGTGCCGACGGCCGGGGCGGTCCCGATCATCAGGCGGCCAGCTGTGCCATCGCGAGTTCCTTCCAGCACCCGCAGGCCGTCGCTCAGGGTACGCAACACGCGCTGGGCGTAGGGAAGGAAGGCGTGCCCGGCGTCGGTGAGCTTGACTCCGCGCCCCATGCGCTCGAACAGCGCCTGCCCCACCTCGCGCTCGAGAGACTGGATGCGGTTGCTCAGCGAAGGCTGCGCCACGCTCAGCAGTTCGGCCGCGCGGCTAAAGCTCCCGCAGTCCGCGGCAGCGATAAAGGCGTCTAACTGGGCAAGCTCCAAGGATGGCTCACCTTCTAGCCATAGTGAAAGGCTATACGTAGACCATACGCCTCACCACAGCCATAGGCCAGACCTTTGTATCTATCGCCAATCGCGTAATTGTCCCTCGGCGCACCCGAGAGGGAGAGTGCTAATCGAAGTAGCGCGCCATGATCCACTGCAGCACGTCGCGCGCGGTCACAAGCGCCACGAGCCGGCCATCGCGCACCACAGGGATGTGCCGAAAGCCGCCTCCGCCCATCTTGTTCAGCGCCACCGCCATCGTGTCGGACTCGTGCAACAGCACCGGGTCTGGGGTCATGTAGGTGGTGATGGGGGCGTCCAGCCGTTCAGGGCGCCCGGCTATTCGCTTGAGGACGTCCCGCTCAGTGAAGATCCCGGCGGCAACGGTCCCTTCCATGACTACCACCGCGCCGTTCGGGTCCGCTATCAGGAGCGCGATGGCGTCCCGGACGGAAGCGGTCGAATCTATCGTCGCTGGCCGGGAAAGCCGAGCGCTGATCACCGGGGCCAGGAGGGCGCTTTCGCTGTCGCTGGCTCGGAGGTCCATGAGACAACTCTCGCAAGCGTCCAATCCGCGGATGTTCTCGGCGCCACAGCTCGGGCAAACAACGATGTTCGAAACCCCGGCTGTCATGTTCCGACCTCCATGAACCAACAGACCGCAGCGTGCGGCTGCGGCCCGGACCGGACTGCGTCGCTTAGCGCGAAGCCGTCACGAAACTTCCCACGTATCGCCGCCCCGGAGAATGTCCTCGAACCGGCCTTCGCCCTTCGCCCGCGCGTCTTCCACCTGTTGCGCGACGAGGCCGTCGAACGTCGGCGCCTGCACGTCGCGGAAGACCCCGACTGGCACCGGGAACGCCGGGTAGTCCATGCCGACGAGGATGTCCGCAAGTGTCGGACTGCTGGCGTGGATGTCGTGGACGAGCAGGCCGTCGTCGCTCGTCGCATTCTCCACGATTTCGGGCGTAAAGCCGTTCAAGCGGATCCCGTGCTCTCGCTCTTTCCCGAAGCGAAGCGGCTTCCCATGCTCGAGGTACACCATCTTGTCCTGCCGCACTTCCTTGTCGGTGAATGCGGCGAACGCCCCGTCGTTGTAGATGTTGCAGTTCTGGAACACCTCAACGAACGACATGCCCTTGTGCTGCGTCGCTGCGTAGAGCGTCTCTTCGAGGTGCCTGGTGTCACGGTCAATGCTTCGGGCGGCGTAGGTCGCCCCCGCGGCCAGCGCCACGCGGATCGGGTTCAGCGGCTGTTCTGTGGTCCCGTACGGCGACGACGTCGTCACCTTTCCGAACTCGGAGGTCGGCGAGAACTGACCCTTCGTCAACCCGTAGATCCGATTGTTGAAGAGGATCACGTTGAGGTCGACGTTGCGCCGCATCGCGTGCAGGAGGTGGTTGCCGCCGATGCTCAGGCCGTCCCCATCGCCCGTAACTACGAACACCGTAAGCTCCGGGCGTGCCGTCTTGAGGCCGGTTGCCAGCGTGAGCGCCCGGCCGTGGATGCTGTGGAACCCGTACGTCTCGACGTAGTACGGGAATCGGCTCGAACACCCGATCCCTGAGATGAACACCAGGTTCTCTTTCGGGATCTTCAGGTCGGGCAGCATCTTCTGCATCTGTGCCAGGATCGAATAGTCGCCGCAACCGGGGCACCAGCGCACTTCCTGGTCGGTGACGAAGTCCTTTCGAGTCAGGACAGGCAGGTCGCCGTTGATGAGCCCGTTTGGGTTCGCCGTCGGTGCCGTCATCGAATTAGCCCCCTCCCAGCGCAGAAGCCTGGCCAAAGTCCAGTTCGTACGGCCCTCTCAGGCCGAGCAATTCGTCGATCTTTCCTTCGATCTCCACGATCTTGAACGGCTGGCCCGAAATCTTGTTGAAGCCCACCGCATCGACCAGGTACCGCGCACGGAGAAGCCACACGAGCTGACCCGCGTTGAGCTCTGGCACGAGGACCCTCTTGTAGCTCTTCAACACTTCACCAAGATTCGCCGGGAACGGGTTGAGGTAGCGGATGTGGGTTGAGGCGACCCGCTTGCCGGTTGCCCGGGCGCGCTCAGCGGCCGTGGTAATGGCGCCGTACGTGCCACCCCACCCGACGACGAGCAGATCGCCTTCAGGGGGGCCTAGCACCTCGATCGGGGGAACGTCCTGCACGATCCGCTCCACCCGCTGCTTGCGCATCATCGTCATGTGGTGATGGTTGCTGGCGTCGTAGCTGATGTCGCCGCTGTTCGCCGACTTCTCGAGGCCGCCGATTCGATGCTCGAGACCCTTCTGCCCCGGGACTGCCCACGGGCGAGCCAGGGTCTTGGGGTCGCGGAGGTATGGGTTGAAGTCCCCACCTTGCGGGACGCCGTAGCGGTACTCGATCTTCGGAAGGTCAGCCAGCGACGGGATCCGCCACGGTTCCGAGCCGTTCCCGAGGTACCCGTCGCTCATGTAAATGACAGGGACCATGTACTTCAACGCGATCCGGAAGGCCTCGATCGCCATTGAGAAGCACTCCGACGGCGTGGCCGGGGCCACGATCGCGACCGAGGAGTCTCCGTTGCGGCCGAACATCGCCTGCAGGAGGTCGGACTGCTCGGTCTTCGTCGGCATACCCGTGCTCGGACCGGCTCGCTGCACGTCGATCACGACGATCGGCAGCTCAGTCATCACCGCCAGGTTCAAGGCTTCGCTCTTGAGCGCGAGCCCTGGGCCGCTGGTGCCGGTCAGGCCGAGGTGGCCGCCGTACGCCGCACCGATGGCCGCCCCTATCGCCGCGATTTCGTCTTCGGCCTGGAAGGTCTTGACACCGAAGTTCTTGAGCTTCGAAAGCTCGTGCAGCACGGTCGATGCCGGCGTGATCGGATAGCTTCCGTAGAAAAGCGGCAGCCCGGAAAGCACCGAAGCCGCCACAAACCCCAGCGCCGTCGCTTCGTTCCCGCTGATGTGCCGGTAGAGCCCCGGGGCCACTTGGGCGGCGGGGACATCGTAGCGGACGTGGAACAACTCGCTTGTTTCGCCGAAGCTGTGCCCCGAACGCAACGCGCGCAGGTTCGCCTCCAGCACATCGGGGTTCCTTCGGAACTGCTGAGTCGCCCATTTAACGGTCGTGTCGAGGGACCGCCCGTACAGCCAAAGGATTATTCCGAGCGCATAGAAGTTCCGTGAACGGAACTTCTGCTGGGCATTCATCGGGATGCCCTCCAGCGCGAGCTCGTTCTGCCGCGTGATCTTGATCTGCACCAGTTGGTAGCCAGCGAGGCTGCCATCTTCGAGCGGGTTCGAACTGTAGGCCGCCTTTTTCAGGTTAGCCGCGTTGAATTCGTCCTCATCGACGATCAGCAGGCCACCTTGCTTCAGGTCGCCGATGTTGACCTTCAGCGCAGCCGGGTTCATGGCCACCAGCACGTCCGGTTGGTCACCCGGCGTGCGAATGTCGCTGCTGGCGAACGAAAGCTGGAATCCTGAGACGCCCGGCAGCGAACCTGTCGGGGCGCGGATCTCGGCCGGAATGTCCGGCAAGGTTGCGAGGTCGTTCCCGAACACGGCCGCCGTCTTCGTGAACTGCGTCCCCGTAAGCTGCATCCCGTCGCCGGAGTCCCCGGCGAAACGGATGGTCACGCGTTCGAGTTCCTCGACGCTCGGTTCGCGGCGGACGGCTGATTCGGTGGTCATCTGGCCTCTTCTATCCACCCTCAGGACGAACCATGATCTGGTTCGGACGTGGAGGTAAGTTCAAGACATCTTCCGGAAATGCCTCGGCAAAGTGCGTAAGCAGATCACCGAGCCGAACGAGTCCGATGACACGGCTGCCGGCCACTACAGGAAGTGTTCGGTAATTGTGCCTTTGCATAATGGCGACCGCTTCGCCAACTGTCGCCGATGCCTTGATCGTCTTGGGTTCACGCGTCAGCACTCCGGCATCCAGGCTCTGGTCCCAATCGAACCGGTCGCCGGTGCATTTCGTGAGCACGTCACGTTCTGTAAAGATGCCCGCCAGCCGGTTGCCATCCATCGCAAGGACGCACGAACGGCCCCCTTCGCGCATCGCCGCGACGGCTGCGCGGACCGGGCTCGATGAGGAAATGAACGTCGGTTCGGCGAGCGGTAGCTCGTCAAGCGGCTGATTAATGAACCGGGTGAGCCGGGATCGATCCATGCGTTCCTGTCACATCGTCTTCGGTAGGGCCGGGCGCAACCCGCCGACAGGAGCCGGACGCCTTACCCATGAAATTGTAGCTCGTTCTCTGGCAGCGTGCAGGCGAACCCGGTTTAGAAGAAGGGAAACGCCGCCTCGAGGCCCAACTCCACTCGGCCCGCCGCTTCGTAGGTGAGCGGCGCCACCATCACGTGGGCGGCCGCAGTGTGGATATCGCGGAACTGGCGCTCCAGCGGACTCTTTTTGAATACGGATGAGGTGCCTACCGCGGCGTAGACGAGGTCCACCGCCTGCACACTCGCACGCACGGCGTGGCTCGTGGCGAGGCGAACCCGACCCCGCAGCAACGTCGTGTCCTGCTTCCGGGCCACGGCCGCATCCCACAGCTCGCCCGCAGTGGCGTAGAGGTACTGCGCCGCCGACTCCCTCAGGACGGTGGCCTCCGCGAAGATCGCCTGCAGCCGCGGCTGTTCGCGCATCGGCCGGCTTGTGCCCCAACCCGGCTTCACGGCGGCGACCTCGGCGGCTGTCGCGATCGCCGCCTTCGCCACTCCGAGCGCCTGGGCGCCGTGGTTGATGAAGAAGAGCGGAGGCGCCTGGTAGACAGCCCACGGGTGTATTGGTTGGTCGACCAGCACCTGGAAGCCGCGGGCAGCAGGCACGAAAACGCCATCGATGCTGAAGTCGTTGCTGGCTGTCCCGCGCAAGCCGATCGTATCCCAGGTTTCGTGGATGGTGACCGCGTCGCGCGGCACAAAGAGCATCCGCGTCACCGCGTTCCCTTGCGAATCGAGACGCGGCGTCTCGCCGTCGTAGATAGTGCACTCCCCGCCGAACCAGGTGGCATGACTGCTGCCGCTCGCGAACGGCCAGCGCCCCGACACGGTAAATCCCTCGGCTCGCTCACCTGCCGGAATTGCGCGGCCGATGGGCCGGGCAGTGCTGGCCACGACGCCGTGGTTGCCCCAGACCTCCTTCGCGTGGTCTTCCGGAAGGAATCCAGCGAACGCCGCGCACTGCCCGGCAATCATCACGCACCAGCCTGCCGACCCGTCCCCTGCTGAAACCTCTTCCACCGCACGGGCGGCAGCGACGGGATCGGTTTCAGAACCACCAAGAGACTCCGGCAGCAGCATCTGGAACATCCCCGCCGCCGAGAGTTCTGCCACGAGCTCTTTCGGCAGCTTGCCTTCTCGTTCTATCTGAGGTGCAAGCTCACGCAGCCGGGGTCCGAACGCGGCCGCCCGCGCGACGGGGTCTGCCAATGCTGACTTTGCCGGGCTTGCGGACGCCGCCATCTCCGTCCCTCCAGTGCTCACCACCCCTCACAGGACGAGGTGCTGAAACTCAACGGTAGAGGTGCCGAAGTCGACTTGTCCAACGCCGCGGTCTTACCGCACGCGCTCGCAAAGCGCCGGCAACTCTTCCGGAATTCTCCCCTGTGTCACCGCATTTTCCCTGTCGCCCCTCCCGGCAGGGGCCGATAGTCCCGATACCGGCGCCATTCCCACCGGAGCATTCGCTGCATGGCCTCACAGGCACAGATCCAAACGGCAAAGGCCGACTTCCTCGACCCGTCCCTGTACGACGACACGGGGTTGTCCGGGGTCCCGCGACTGAGTCGCGGGGCGCTGCTTGCCGCCCTGAGCCACGCCTTCGACCTTGCAGAGCGCCGGCGCCCCGGACACGCCCAGCGTGTCGCCTACGTCGGCGTCTACCTGGGGCGTGAGCTTCGGCTCAAGCCGGCGGAGATCGAAGACATCTTCTTCGGCTGCCTCCTCCACGACGTTGGCATGGCAGGGGCCGACACCGGCCCCCGAGTCGACACTGGACGCGGCGCGAAGCTCATCTCCGGCTCCGCGAACGCCCTCGAGATGCTCGCCAGCGTCCCCAAAGGCGGATGGGCGAACGTCGTCGAGGCGCTCACGCTCCATTGCCAGTTGGGCGCCAGCGTGGCCCGAGAGCTCGGCTTCAACGAAGGTGTCGCCCAGGCTGTCGCCCGCCACCACGATTGCTGGGACGGTTCCGGCGTATCCGGCTCGCCCGGCGGCGAAGCATCCCCCATGATCGCCCGCGTCGTCGCTATCGCCGACCGCGTCGAGTCGATGATCGACGCCGACGGTTCCGCCCTGCTCGTGCGCAGACGCGGACCCCAACTGGTCCGCGAAATGGCGGGCAGCGAAATGGACCCTGAGCTCGCGGAGCAGATGGCCCAGATCGCAATACGCGATGACTTCTGGCTAGGCTTCTACGACAAGGACCTCGCCGGCTGGCTGATGTCGCTCCACTACGGCAGCGTTATGGAACCCGCCGAGCTGTTCGATCTGCTCGGCGTAGTCAGCGACCTCGTCGACCGGCGCAACGGGCGGGAAGCCGGGCGGGGAAGGCGAGTGGCCGCACTGGCCCGGCGTGTCGCGATCGCCCATGGTATGCCCGAAGCGCGGGCGGACCTCGTTCGCGTCGCCGCGCTTCTGCAGGACCTCGGTACGCTCGGAGTGCCCGCCCAGATCCTCCACAAGCCGGACATCCTGACCGTCGACGAGATGGCCACCGTCCAGACTCATCCCGTGTACGCCCGTGACATACTCAGCGAAATCCCCGGCTTCGGCGCGGTGGCCTGGTGGGCCGGCTGCCACCACGAGCGGATCGACGGCAAAGGCTATCCGGGCATGCTCGAAGCCGAGGAGGTCCCCGTCGAAGCTCAAATCGTCGGCATGTGCGAAGCCTATGACGCAATCACCAGCGACCGGCCCTATCGTCGGGCGATGGCCCCCAACGATGCGCTCGCGGTCCTCCACGGACTTGCCGGCTCACGCTTTGCCCACGACCTCTTCGAGCTGTTCGAATCCGTCGTAGCGGATCGCCCAGCAGAACGGCTCACTCCCATCACCCCCTGAACCGGCTCCGTTCTGCTGCCTCAAAAGAGGTCGCTGAACGGGGCCGTGGATGCACTACAATGCCGCCAGATCCTCGGTTTGGAGGACGGCATGAACACCACAGTGATCGCCATTTCGCGCCAGGTGGGAAGCGCTGGCGAAGAAGTGGCTCACGCAGTCGCCGAAGCCCTCGACTTCCAGCTCATCGACTACCAGGTGATCGAGAACGCCGCCCGCGAAGCAGGTGTCTCTCCCGAAACGGTGAGCGAAGCGGAGCACACGCCTTCGCTCATGACCCGCATCCTCGAAGCGCTGGCCCGCAATCCAAGCATGCCCGTAGCCGCCTGGGCCGACCCCCTCCCGCTCACCACCACCCCCCTCTTCACCTCAGCCGATTACCGGGTATTCATCGAGAACGTCATCCGCGACCTCGCCGACAAAGGCAACTGCGTCATCGTCGGCCACGCCGCCCAGATCATCCTCAAAGACAGGCTCACCGCCCTTCGCGTCTTCATCGCCGGCTCGACCGAGTTCCGCGCCCGGAGGATCATGGCGGGGATGGGCGTGGACGAAAAGACCGCGCTCCGCACCGCCGAAAAGACCGATGCCGAGCGTATCGAGTTCTTCCGCCGCATCTACGACTCAGGATGGACGTCCCCCTGGAGTTACGATCTTTGCTTGAACACCGACCACATCAACCCCGATCAGGCCGCCGAAATCATCCTCAAGGTCGCTTCCTTGCGCTGACCGCACTCCTACCAGCGCTTCTCCTCGCCTCTGCCTGCGGCGGCGACGACACGGCGAGCTCGCCGGCAGCGGGGGCGACAGCGACCACCCAGGGCGCCGCAACCAAGACCGCCGCCGACCTCATCCCCGACCTCGACGACCTCGGTTACAGGGTCGCTGAACGCGGCCGCGATCCAGCCGCCCAACCGACCCAGGACATGCAGCGGGCCCTCTATGCGGCCAAGGACGGCTCCAAGAAGGCGGCGATCGTGATCGTCTATTTCGAAAAGGACAGCGACGCCGGGCAGAAGCAATTCACCACGATTGCCGACGCTCTGCGCAATCCACCGCCCGGCTACTTCGGCGCGTCGGTCGCACAGGCCGATGGCTCGGCGCCCGAGGTCGGGGACCAGCGACGTGCATACGTCACCGCCAAACCGGACGGGCAGGGCTACCTTGTCTGGACCGATGTCTACCGCTTTGGGCGTGCCGTAGTGGTCGTGCAGCTGCTCGAGAGCGGCCCGACGAACCAGCTTGCCGCACGCAAAGCGATCGCCGACAAAGTTCGCAGTCGCCTCGGTTGAGGCGCTAGGCGGTGACCGGCTGGGCCAGTTCTATCCCGGCGAGCTTCAGGACCGAATCTTTCAGGTCGCTCTCATCGAGGACGCGGACCCAGTAGCTGATTTCGAGTTGCATCCCGTCGGGATCCGAAAAGTAGATGGACTGGCAGAAGCCGTGGTCGATCACTGGCGTCACCCTGATTCCAGATGCCTTGAGGTGCTCGCGGAATTCGAGCAGTTCGTCCTTTGAATCGACGCTGAAGGCGAGGTGGTGCATCGAACCCGCCGCGTTCACTTCCGCCGGTGAACCGGGATGAGCCTGTCCCCGGATCGGGTCCGGTGCGTCCCGGAACCAGAAGAAAGCGAGCTGGTTGCCGCCTCCCATGTCGTAGAACAGGTGCAGCGCTTCCTCGGGCTCGAACGGAGGTACGTGTATCGCACACGTCAACTCCATCTTCATCACCCGGGTGTAGAACTCGTGGGTGGCCTTCAGGTCCTTCGCCACGAGCGCGAGATGGTGCACGCCACCTGTCTTGATCGCCATTTTCGCAAGCCCTGCTCACTCCAGATTTGCCTAAGCATAGCACCCGGTGCAAGAGTCTCTCGCTGGCTACCGCGCCAATGCCAGCATCAGGAGGACAGGCATGACCCAGGCCCCCGAGGAACGCGCCAGGCGGCTCCCTTTTGCCTTCACCCAGCTCGACTCGGCCGTGCGCCGTGACATCGTCTACCTCGAAGCGACGGACACCGCGCCGAGCTTCGGCGTGCTCTACCGCCCGCCCGCCCGTGAGCCGAAGACTGCCGTCTATCTCATGCACCCCCGCGGGGAGTTCACTCGCCACTACGTAGTCCCTGGACTCACGGCGCGTGGGTACGCCGTCTTCGGCCACAACAGCCGCTACCTCAACAACGACACCGACATGGTGCACGAACGCCTCCTCTTCGACATCGCAGCGGGCCTCAGGCATCTCAAAGAGCGGGGGTTCGAAAGGATCGTGCTGCTCGGCAACAGCGGCGGCGGCTCCCTGCTCGGGTTCTACCAGTCCCAGGCCGGCCGGCCCCCAGGTCAGAGGCTCAGTTCGACCCCCGGTGGCGAGCCGATCGACCTCACCCGCGAAGTTATGCCTCCGGGAGACCTGTACATCGCGGTCGCAGCCCACCTCGGCGAAGGCCGCTTCATGCTCAATGTGCTCGACCCGAGCGTCACGAACGAAGCCGACCCGGTCAGTTACGACCCCGAGTGGGACATGTACAACCCCGCGAACGGCTATCGCCCGTTCCCCGAGGCGAGCCGCTACGAACCCGCGTGGCTGGCGGCCTACCGCCGGAAGCAACGCGAACGGAACGCCCGGCTCGATGCCATCGCCCGCGAATATCTCGCGGAGCACGCTTACTTCCGCGCCCAACTTCGGAGTGCGGACCACCCCTCCCTCGCGGCGGCGACCCAGGGGCTCATCGCGCGACGTGCCCGGCTGGGGCGCTACATGGTCATCTACCGGACACTCGCCAACCCGGCCTACCTTGACCCCACCCTCGACCCGAGCCACCGGCCCCTCGGCAGCATTTTTTCGCCCGGTGACCCGATCATCGGCAACTACGGCCCCGGCGGGCTCGCCAGGGTCATGACTCCGCGCGCCTGGCTCAGCACCTGGAGCGGCCTCAGCAGCCAGGCCGACCTTCCCGACACCATCCAGCAGGTGACAATCCCCACGCTGATCGTCTACGCCGACGGGGACTGCGACATCTTTCCGACCGAACAGGATGAGATCTTCGAAAAGAGCGCCGCTCGCGACAAATCGTTCTCGGTTCTGCCCTGGGCCGACCACTACCTCCATCCCGTCGGCGACGAAGGGTCGAAGCTAGCCGACCCGCGCGACCGCCTCATCGAGATGATCGTCCCCTGGATCGAGGAGCGCATCGGCCCGCCCTGACCGCAGTTAGGTCGCCCGTCTTTAGAACGGGCAGACCTCGCGCATCGCTTCCGCCGTTTCGCCGTCCCGCTGGCCGTCGCGTTCGCGGAGCTGACGGGCAACGCGTGCGCGGGTTCGCCGTGGGAGGTTCTGCCCGAACTTGAACTTCGCCGTCACTTCGGTCATCGGCACCGCCACGACCGCAGTGGTATCGAGGCTCTTTCGATACCTCGGGTCGGTGGCGCTGATGGGCCGGTACCCGCCTTGCGGCTGCAACTTCTCCATCAAAGCCTGGAGCGCGAGCGCGCGCTCCTCTCGGGAAGTCACCATCCGCGCCTCACCCCGGACCACGACCGCCTTGTAGTACTGCGTCGCCGGGCACGCCAGGTCGCCGACGCGAAAGAACGACGGAATGAGCGAGAAGTCGTCCGCCACCATCAGGACCACGGAGGCGTTGACAGCGAGCGAGCGCATCTTCTCTCCCTCGAGCGCGCCGTGAAAGTAGATCGTCTCACCCACGCACACGAAGTTGACAGCCACCATCCCGGGCGAGCCATCGGGACGGACAAAGCCGAGAAAACCGTGCGTAGCCCGGTCCAGGAACGCGAGGATCTCGGCCTCGTCGCGCTGCTCGTAATCTTTGCGGCGGACCTCACTCATCGTGTCCTCCTGGGGGCGCCCTCTGCCCCAGCTTGAGAGTACCAAAGAGTGGCACCTTCACATCGGCCAATTCCGGCTGGTACAGTGGAGCCACTTTGGAGATCCTGCTCGACCTGCCCACCAACGGCTCGGGGCCAGCCTACCAACGCCTCGCCGACGCCATCCGCGAAGGGATCCTCTCCGGAAGGTTTCGACCCGGAGAGAAACTGCCCGCGACCCGCACCCTCGCCCACACCCTCGGCGTAGCGCGAAACACCGCCCTCGAGGCCTACGAACAGCTCCACGCAGAAGGGTACCTGGCGGCTCGCCACGGTTCCGGTACGTTCGTCGCCCCCGACCTGCCCGAGCGTTCGCTTCACGCCCCCAGGCCTCCCGCCCAGGTCGCAGGTCTCCAGCCGGAGCCCCAGGCGGGGGCTCTCTCCGCGTTCGGAGACCGCGTGCTTCGCGGCGAAGTCTGGTCGCTCATCGGTCGCGACGAGGGTCGCAGCGCCTTTGAGTTCCGCTACGGAAACCCTTCCCTTGAAGACTTCCCCATCGATGCCTGGCGGACCCTCACGCGGCGAGTGCTCGACTACCCGCCCAGGGAACTGCTCGGTTACGGGCCCACCGAAGGTCTGCCGCGTCTCCGTGAAGCGCTCGCCCGCTACTTACAGCGCTCTCGTGGCGTGCGTTGCTCCCCGGAGCAGGTGCTCATCGTCAACGGTTCCCAACAGGCACTCGACCTCGCGGCCCGCGTCCTCATCGACCCGGACGATGGCGTCGTCATCGAAGAGCCGTGCTATCCGGGCGCGCGCGCCGTGTTCGCAGCCAACGGCGGCAAAATCATTCCCATCCCCTGCGACCACGACGGCATCCGTGTCGACCTGTTGCCACGCCATGCGCGGGTTGCCTACGTGACGCCATCCCACCAGTTCCCTTCCGGTTGCGTTATGTCCGCTACACGGCGGCTCGAACTGCTCGACTGGGCCCAGCGCGCAGGGGCCATCGTCGTAGAGGACGACTACGACAGCGAGTTCCGCTACGAAGGCCGGCCGCTCGCTGCTTTGCAGGGCCTGGACCAGGGCGGTCGCGTCGTCTACACCGGCACGCTGTCAAAGGTGCTGTTGCCGGCGCTCCGGCTGGGATACCTGGTCGCCCCGCCAGGGATGCAACCGGCCATCTCCGGGACCAAATGGCTAACTGACCGCCACGTGGCCCTCCTCTACCAGGCCGTGCTCGCGCTCTTC
Source organism: Tepidiformaceae bacterium (assembly GCA_041488155.1). GTDB lineage: Bacteria > Chloroflexota > Dehalococcoidia > Tepidiformales > Tepidiformaceae > JBGPOS01. The sequence goes on along the minus strand of JBGPOS010000005.1, from coordinate 22,781 downwards.
ATCGAAGAGGGGCACTTCGAACGCCACCTCCGCCGCATGCGCAAGATCTACGAACGGCGAAGGTCGGCGCTGCTCGCTGCGTTCGCAGAGCACTTCAGCGACCGCGCCACCATCACCGGCACAGACAGCGGGATGCACGTGCTCGTTCGCCTCCACGACGTCCTCGACGCCGACGAACTCATTGCGCGCGCGCGCGCGGTGGGCATCGGGATCTACTCCGCGAGCGGCTACTACACCCTCGCGCCCCCTGCCGGGGCCAGCTTTCTCATGGGCTATTCGAGCGTCAGCGAAGCGGGGATTCGGGAAGGCATCCGGCGGCTTGCGGCGCTCGCCTGCTCCGCCCCTTAACTGCGCTCGAAGGCCGCGACGGCGGCAGCCAGCAGCACTCCCTGGATCATTCCACCGGAGGCCAGCAGCCACAGCCCGGCAGCGCGTTCGCGCGCATGGACGAAGAACCCCAGGAGAGAATTGGCCGCGAAGGCGCCGAGTCCGAGATACGCAATGCGCAACAACTCCGACTTGTCTCCAACCCTCACGACGCCGCCCAGGGCCGGGAAGTTGAGCTGAATGACGTCCGGCAGGCCGGGATATCGCGCAAAGATGTAGCCGAAAAGCGCGATCGTCACCGTGGCGGACACGCTGGTCGTGGCGATGGCGACCCGGTCGCGCCAGAACGGGAATGCCGCCACGCCCAGGGCCGCCGAGCGCTGCGCGTGTGGCGCCACCGCACCAAGCGCCGCGCGGCCTTGGATCTCCTCCGCGAAACCCGCCTGGTCGAGCACGGTGAGCGCGTAGGACTCGTCCGAGGTCACCACGTAGAGCAGTTCTTCCGGCGACGTGTGCGTCGAGTAAAACAGCGTGTAGCCAACTCGCTTCACTTCCGCGCTGCCGACGTGGCACCCCCACCAGTTCAGCCCCTCGACTCGCGGCTCGTCGAGCGTACGGCCGGGGACCATCCGCTGGATCGCCTCGATCGGGATGACGACACGCCGGAACCCCCAGGTGATCGTCAGCGAGTCCCGGTCGATGGAATAGCCGAGGCTCGCGACGGCGTACGTCCAGTTGGCAAAGACGAGAGCGAGCAAGAAGAGCGCCACCGCCACGAGCCAGGCGACGGCAGTCTTCAGCTCGGCCGGAGCGCCGTAGCCCAGCCGTGCCGCGATCGCCGCGAAGACGAGCGCCCAGACAGCGAACGCGCCCCCGACGATGACGCCGAGGGCGCGCGGCGGACGGAACGCGACGGTGGCTAGCGAGCGACGCGAACGCGTACTGGGGTGCACCAGTGCCTGTACTTCTCGCTCTTGCCGCGAATGGCTGCGAAGAAGAGCTCGCTTAAGCGGCGCGTGATCGGCCCGGGTACACCGGTCCCGATCGAGCGTCTGTCAACTTCGACGACCGGGGTCAGGTGCGCGGCCGTGCCGGTCATGAAGATTTCGTCAGCGATGTAGAGTTCGCTCCGGTCGATCTGCCGTTCGACGGTTTCGATGCCTAGCTCGCTGCTGGCAAGTTCGATCACGCTCTGAGCGGTGATCCCCTCGAGCACGTTATCAGCCGGCGTCGGTGTGATGAGCTTGCCCTTGCGGATCATGAAGATGTTCTCGCCGCTGCCTTCCGAAACGTGGCCATCGCCGTTGAGCATGATCGCCTCGTCGAACCCGTTGAGATTCGCCTCGGTCTTGGCCAACGCGCTGTTCACGTAGATCCCGGTCACCTTGGCTCTCGGGGGGATGCCAGTGTCGTCCACCCTGCGCCAGGTGCTCGTGTGGCAGCGCGCCACTTCGGGGAGGTAGGCCGGGAACGGCGTGAGAAAGATAAGCGTGTCGCTCTCCAGGTTGTGGAGGCGCACTCCGAGCTGCTCGGTGCTCAGGTAAACCATTGGCCGAAGGTAAATGTCCTCACTGAACCCGCTCCGTTCGGTCACCTCGACCGCCAGTTCGCAGAGCTTGTCGATTGACTCGTGGAGCTGGAGTCCGAGGATTTTCGAACTCTGGGCAAGCCGCTGAAAGTGTTCTCGGACGCGGAACAGATACGTGGTCTGGTCGTCCGGGTTCCAGTTGCCGCGGATACCTTCGAATACCGCTGTGCCGTAGTTGAACGCGTGGGTCATCACGCCGATCTTCGCCTGTTCCAACGGGACGATCTTGCCCTGGAAGTACGCGTACGGTGCAGGCATTTGCGGGTTGCTCCTTGGATCCGAGTGCCTCGGGATGAAGTCAGTATACCCGCGGGCGCTCTCCCGCACAGTCTGGCCCTCCCTGTGCAGGGTGTCAGAGGCCCTCAGTCGGCGCCGGCTGGCTGACTGAAGAACGAGGCATCCTTGCACGCGGAGACGCTGGACTCCTTCGCCGCCAGCCGGTCTCGGGGCCCGCCCGGCGGCGTGGGTGGCTTGCGCCCCACGAGTGAAGGCTCGCCCGCGGCATCCTGGAGGTACGTGATGTAGGCCTCGTGGTACCCCCGCAGGTCATCGGGCGGCTCGATAGTCCGCAGCTGCTCGACGTAGTCCGCAATTGCCGTGCGGATCGCGTCGGGATTCTGGGCCCGCACCAGGGCGTTCGAGAACGCGCTCAGGTCGGTGCAAAACACTCGGAGGTAGTCCTCGTCGCTCAGACCGCCACGCGTGACGTCGTCGCCACAGGCGCCGAGGAAGGTCGCGACGGCCAGAGCACCCATGAAGGAGCCTTGCGCCCACCGCAACAAGTTCCCGCGAGTCCTCACGGCATCAAAGGAGGATGCGCTTCTGGGCGGCGCCGGCCGCCCTGCGCCAGTTGTGCACGAGATAGCGCTTCTCCCCGTCCATGTCCACCGCCTCGATCGTGCAGCGGTCGCCACGAGCCGTCACATCGGTCGACTCGGCGACCCACTGCTCGATTTCGGCCCGCTCTCCGGTGGCAAAGACGGCCGGGAACTCGGCGAGCGTCTCGCATTGGGCCACTCCGAGCATGAGCAGCCAGCCGAGGACGAGTTCTGCCAGGCCGAGGTGGAAGTCCCGGTCCCCGAAGGTCATCAGCACTCTGTCTGGACTCGAGTCGTTGCCGGCGAGAAGCAGTGTCGCCCCAAAGTGAGGCAGCGAAAGGTCGGTAGCGGCCCGATAGACCGGCCCGAGGATCGCGTGGCCGGCGAGCGTTTCCGCCGAGCGAAAGGCGTGCAGCCGGTACTCGGTCGCGTGCACCGATGGCGCGAGACAGACTCCGCCCTGGTCCAGCCACTCGTTCCACTCTGCGGCCTGGTCCCGAAGCATCGCGAGGCAGGCGGCTTCGCTGTCGGCCGCCGCCCTCAGAAGCGGCATGGCCGCGACGTAGTTGCCCCATTCCGCGGCGTGCAGGGCTTCGAGCCGCGTCAGCCAGCCCCGCGACCAGGGGCCTAACGCTGCCGCGGCCGTCTGAGTGCGGTACTTCGCTCCCGACGACGCGGCCGCGACTGCACCCTCGAGTTGGAGGCCCCGGAGAACCAGGTCGACCTCCTTGCCGAGCACAAAGCCAGTCTGGCGATACGCGTCCCCAGAGCCGGCTGAACCCGACGGGGGCCGGCCCGCCCGCGTGGCCTCCGGGAAGATCCGGGGCGGCGACACTCGCAGCCGGGCCATCAGGATTGGCTGTTCATCGCGGTTTGGTATCCGGCCACCACCGGGTCGTCGAACCACGCCTGGAGCGTCGGCGTCACCTTCTCCGGCAGGGCCCTCGACATGTCGAGGGCGTGCATGACGTCGTGTTTGCACCATCCGCGAAGGTACTGCCGAAGCTCGAACTCGGCGGCCGGACGACGGGCATCCCCCTGGAACTTGATCTTCGTGGACACGTCCCCTTCGGTGAGAGAGGCAAGCGTCCGGCGCAGCGTTGTGCGGCTGGCGGCAGCCTCCCCCAGGATGTCACGCAGCGGACGTGTCCGCCGTTCCCGGACTTGTTCCTCGTTCCACCGATCCACGTCCCAGCGCTCGCCGTCGCTGCCGCGGATACCGGGCTCGCCTCCTTCGCGCACCGTCCGGAACATCTCCCCCACGGGGCCATCGCAGGTCGCCAGGTGCGAAATGAAATCGCGCACCAGCCAGTCGCTGCGGGGGACGGGCCGCTCTAGCTCTTCTTCGGACAACGACCGGCAGAACGCCTCGAACCGCACGCGGTGGCCATCCAGCTCCTGCAGCACTGCTTCGACGTCGGGGTGCATTGGTTAGCCTCCTTGTTGGGTTCCTTGCTTCGCGCCCTTCGGCGGGTTAGTGGCGGCCTCGACTGCTACGGCGCCTCTCGGCGCGGACGGACGGCCGGCTTCGGGGCGTCTCTTCGCGGGGCGGGCGCGGGCCAAGCTGGCGGATCGCGTCCCAGCCGGCGTAGACGCCCCCTTTCCCCAGTTCGTCTTCGATTTCGAGGAGGCGGTTGTATTTCGCAGTACGTTCGCCTCGAGCCGGGGCGCCTGCCTTTATCTGCCCTGCGCCGGTGGCGACCGCCAGGTCGGCGATGAAGGTGTCCTCGGTCTCACCTGAGCGATGACTGATCACGGCCGTCCACCCCGCGCGTTGTGCGGTCTCGACCGCTTCCAGGGTCTCCGTCACCGTCCCCACCTGGTTGAGCTTCACGAGGACGCTGTTCACTGCTTTGGCAGCTATCGCTCGGCGGATGCGTTCGGGGTTCGTAACCAGCAGGTCGTCGCCGACTATTTGCGCAGCCGACCCGAGGGTCTCGGTAAGTTGCGTCCAGCCGTCCCAATCGTCCTCCGCAAGGCCGTCCTCGATCGATCGGATTGGGTACTTCGCCACCCAGCTCGCCCAAAGAGCCACCATCTCGTCCGAAGAGAGCACGCGGCCCTCCTTCGCGAGGCTGTATTGGCCGTTGCGGAAGAGCTCGGTCGAAGCGGGATCGAGGGCGATCACGGCGTCCTCCCCCGGCCGATATCCGGCCCGTTCGATCGCTTCGAGGATGACTTCGACGGCTGCTTCGTTACCGGGAAGCGACGGCGCGAATCCTCCCTCGTCCCCCACCGACGTGCTGGCGCCACGGTCGTGGAGCACCGCCTTGAGCGCGTGGTAGATCTCGACGCCCATGCGCAGCCCATCCGAGTACGTCTCGGCGCCTACCGGCATGACCATGAACTCCTGGAAGTCAGTCGAGTCAGCTGCATGCTTGCCGCCGTTGAGGATGTTGAACATGGGCACCGGCAGGCGGTACGCGTTCGGCCCGCCCAGGTAACGGTAAAGCGGAAGGCTGAGCGATTCCGCGGCCGCCCGCGTCACGGCCATCGAAACGCCCAGGATGGCGTTCGCCCCGAGACGGCTCTTGTTCTGGGTGCCGTCGAGCTCGCAGAGGACTCGGTCAACAAGGCGCTGTTCGGTCGCCGGGATGGATCGAAGCTTGGCATTGATTTCGCCGTTCACGTGGGCAACGGCCTTGAGAACGCCCTTACCTCCGTAGCGGCGCGGATCGCCGTCTCGCAGCTCCATCGCCTCGTGGGCCCCGGTGGATGCACCCGATGGCACGAGCGCAGAGCCGGACTGGCCGTCCTGGAGATAGACCGTCACCCGGAGAGTGGGGTTGCCCCGAGAGTCGAGGACCTCCCTCGCCTCGATGTCATCGATGAACATGCCTGCTCCTTCGTGGCCCGGCTTCGGCCCGATTCGGCTCCACGGTGGGGTTTTCCAAGGCTAGCGCTTGACCTCCGGCGCGTCGCTGATCGGCACGAGCGCCTCGGGGCCAGACAGGTAGTCGATGTAGAGAATGCCGTTGACGTGGTCTATCTCGTGCTCGAGCGCCTCTGCCATCAAGTCATCTTCGGCCCGGACCCTGACGATCTTCCCGGTCGCAGGGTCCTGCCCCTGGGCGATCACCTTGACCGACCGCGTGAGTTCCCCCCGATATCCCGGCACCGAAAGGCAACCTTCATCGAGGCGCCGTTCGCCAGAGCGCTTGACGATCTCCGGGTTGAGCAGGGCGATCGGCTCGTGGTCAGGCACGTCGATGACGATCACTCGAAGCGGGATGCCAATCTGCGGAGCGGCCAGGCCCACCCCCGGCGCGTTATACATCGTTTCCCACATGTCTTCGATGAGCTTGTGGATGGATCTGTCGATCGTGCGCACCCTGCGAGCCTTCTCGCGAAGCACCGGGTCGCCGGCTCGGCGGATCGGGATAATTGCCAAGGTTCGGGCTCCGGCAGCTAGTAGGCCACCGCCCTGGGCGGGCCGAAACGTAGTGTAACCCGAGCCCGGCGCTGGCGCTGTACCGATCAGCATCGACTTCGTGTAGAAGGTACACTAACTCGATGACGCACCCCGGTGAAACGCCTGGCCCCGCTCCGGCTCCCTCTCGCCAGGCACGCTTGCGACGCGACTACCGGACAGTGGTCATCGGCAGCGGCATCTCAGGTCTCTTTGTGGCGCTCGAGGCTCGCCACCTTGGGCCCGTCCTCGTCCTCACCAAAGGCAGTATCGACGATTGCAACACGCGCTGGGCCCAGGGCGGCATAGCCGCCGCCGTCGGCCCGCTCGACTCCCCGGAGCAGCACCTCGCTGACACCATCGCCGCCGGCGCCGGGCTCGTCGACGAGGTCGCCGCCCGCACCCTCTGTTCAGAGGCGCCCGACCGGATCGCCGACCTCGTCCGCTACGGAGTCTCCTTCGACGCCCTCGGCAGCGAAGTCGCCCTGGGACGCGAGGCGGCCCATAGCCGGCCCCGCGTCCTGCACGCCGGCGGCGACCGCACCGGCGCAGCCATCGAATCCGCCCTCAGCGCCGCCGCCGAAGAGGCCAGCATCACGATCCTCGACTACACCCTGGCGACACGGCTTGTGGTCGCCGGGGGCCGCGTGACCGGGGTCGAGGCGCTAGACCTGCGTCAGGGCGCCCGAGAGCGTTTCTTGGGCGAAGCGGTCGTCCTTGCCACCGGCGGCGCCGGCCAGCTCTATTCCCACACGACGAACCCCGATGTGGCCACCGGCGACGGGATCGCTCTCGCCTTCGAAGCCGGCGCTGAACTCGCCGACCTGGAGTTCTACCAGTTCCATCCCACCGCTTTGCGAGTCCCCGGCGCCCCACCCTTTCTGATTTCCGAAGCAGTGCGGGGCGAGGGCGCCGTCATCCGCAACGCCGCCGGCGAGGCGTTCATGACGCGTTACCACGAGCTCGGCGACCTGGCCCCAAGGGACATCGTGGCGCGTGCGATCGTCTCCGAAATGCGGAGCGACATGGCCGACCATGTCCAACTCGACTGCACCCGTCTACAGTCGGTCGACCTCGCGGCGCGCTTCCCGGGGGTCTTCAGCTACTGCCGTAGCGTCGGCGTCGACATGCGGACACAGCCGATCCCCATCGCGCCCGCCGCCCACTACCTCATGGGAGGCGTTCGCACCGACATCGATGGCCGCACCACGCTGCCCGGTCTCTACGCTTGCGGCGAAGTAGCCTGCACCGGCGTACACGGGGCGAACCGGCTGGCGAGCAACTCCCTCATGGAGACGGTCGTGTTTGGCAAGCGCGTCGTCGAACACATCGAGCGGGGCGAGGGCGGCTTCGCGCAGCCTTCCACAGAGGTTGTGGCCACCGTCGACAACGGCGGGTCTGCGCCGGGCTTCGATGCGCTCCAGCAATTGATGTGGAGCTCCGCCGGGATAGAACGGACGGGCGCTGCGCTTGCCGGGGCGCTTCAGGTCGCCCGCTCGTGGCCCGAGGCTGGCCAGCCGGCCGATCGGGCCGACTTCGAGCGGCGACAGATGGGGACCCTCGCCCGTCTGATGCTGCAGGCGGCGTTGACTCGTACCGAAAGCCGCGGGGCGCACTACCGTAGCGACTTCCCCGGTCGCGACGATGTGCAATGGCGGCGGCGCCAGGTGTTCCGCCGTGCCGATTGAGCCGCTCAGGCACACCCTTGTCGCAGCCGTTGTCGCAGCTGCCCTGGCGGAAGATCGTGCCTTCGACGATGTAACGACCCTCGCCGTGGTGCCCCAGGGCCTTCGCGGGACGGCGGTCCTCGTCGCTCGTCAGCCCGGGATCGCCTGTGGTCGCGATCTGGCAGAGGAGGCCTTCCGGCAGCTCGATAGGAGCGTCGCATTCGAACGGCTCGCCGCTGATGGGACCAGGTTCGGGGAAGGGGATGTCCTGGCGAGGGCTTCCGGGCCGGTTCGAGCCCTCCTCCAGGGGGAACGCGTGGCGCTCAACTTCGTCCAGAGGCTGTGCGGTATCGCAACCCTGACCAGCGCCTACGTCGAAGCCGTGCGCGGCACCGACGCGGTCATCCTCGACACACGCAAGACCACGCCCGGCCTGAGAGAGCTCGAAAAGTACGCCGTCCGCTGCGGAGGTGGTACGAACCACCGCTCCGACCTCGCGAGCATGGCGATGATCAAGGACAACCACCGCGAGGCGCTCTGGCGGCAGGAGCGAACCCTCGCCGACGGCGTCGCCGCGATCCGCAAGCGTCAACCCGGAGTCGTGGTGGAGGTAGAGGTCGATCAGCTCGAAGAGCTGGAGGAAGCCCTTGCCGGGAAGCCCGAATGGGTGCTGCTGGACAACATGAACGTCGGAGACATGGCAGAAGCCGTGCGCATCAACGCCGGACGCGCGAAGCTCGAAGCAAGCGGCGGGGTGACCCTTCAGAAGGTCGCCGCGATCGCAGCAACCGGCGTCGACGCCATTTCAGTCGGGGCGCTCACCCACAGCGCGCCCGTGCTCGACATCAGCCTCGAACTCTCGTTCGATTGAGCCCGGAGCGCCAGCGCTAACGCCCGGATCACCTCGACACGGCTCAGCCGGCATGTCCGTGACTGTTCATGACGATGACTGGCCCCGCCACGGTGGAGCCGATGTCGCCTTACCGCACCCCTTCGGACTGATGGAGCGTCGACCCACACGAAGGCACATTCGTGTGCGCTCCGGCCACCTGACCGGTCAAGTCAGCTACCGAACCAGCGACTGCGCCGAGTTGCGGCGAACGCGACCTTCTCGGCGGTCGTCTGAGGCGATGGCGCTGTGAACGAGCCGGTCGGTCGGCCAGGAGTGGAGAAGAAATCCACGTCCACTCGGGCCACGCCGCTGCCACCAAACTCGATGTAGCAGGAGCCGGTGCCGTCGTACCCCGGAGGTACGCTCTCGCCACGCACGCGCGCGATGAGCTGGTCGGCGACCACGCGGGCCGCTCCCTCGGCAAACACGCCCGCCTTCGGTGTGCCCACGCTCGTCACGTCGCCCACGGCGTAGACTCCTGCGAATCGGGTCGCGAGGGTTCGGGGCTCGACCGGGATCCATCCGTTCTCGGTCATGCCCGACTTCTGCACGACTTCAGGCACGCAGTGGACCGGTACGCCGAGGAACAGGTCATAGGGAAGTCGGGCGCCGTCGTCCAGCACGGCTGCGCCGCTTTCGAGTGCCCTAACCAGCCTGTTCGGGATGAACTCGATGCCGCGTTCAGCGAATCGTTCGAGGATGGCAGCCGATGTCTCAGGTGACGGTGGCACCGGGGCACCAAAGGGGATCACAACCTTGATCTGCACGTTGTGGCGAACGTTTCGTTCGCGCAGGTATTCGTCCAGCAGGAAAGCCGCCTCGCTCGGGGCGGGTGGGCATTTGAAGGACGGACCGCAAACCCCGACGATCGCGGTCCCGGAAGTGAACGTGGGCAGAATGTCGCGCAGCCTGGTAGCGCCAGGTACTGAGTAGAACTCATTGCCCGCCGCAGCCAGTCCCGGTGTCGCCGCGATGTCGTAGTCGGCGCCGAGCGCTACGACGAGTACGTCGCCCCTGTAGCTCCCCTTCTCCGTCGTGACCTGCCGCGCCAGCGGGTCGATGGCGGTGATTACTTCACGCCGGAATCGTACCTGCGGGGTCGTCATGTCCGCGTAACGCATCCGGACCGCGTCGAGGGGCTTCTTCCCGAACATCACGTCGAGCTTGGAGAAGCCGAACACGAATGCGTCAGAACGATCGATCAGCGTGACTTGGACCGCGTCGCCGAGCTCTTCTGCCAGCCGCGTAGACAATTCGAGGCCGCCGAAGCCGGCACCGAGCACAATCACGGAGGTCGTGGGTGTTGATGAAGAACTTGCCATGGAATGCTCCTTTGAATGTGGTCGTCGTATCGACGTCACCAGGTGACGGTCATTGCTTCATGGACCGGATCTTCGCCCCGCTCCAGGGGACCGACAGGATAGGCGCCAGCAGACAGAAGTCGAGAAGGCCGGCGGCCAGCGGGACCGCACCGACCATTGCCACCCCCACTCCGGGTATGCCTTGGATGGCGAACAGCCCGATTCCGATTAACGCCAGGCCGACTGCTATTCTGAGAATTCTTCCCGTGGTGCTGTTCATCAACTGAGCGAATGCCATGTCTAGACCTCCAAGAGAGTTCTGTCCATCGGACACGCGAACTCTGAAGCGTCCGGCGTAGCCCGTCAGTGACTAAGTCACCGTAGGATGGATGATTCCAGGGCCTCGGGATGGACGACCTCAATGGAGCCGCGGGCAAGCTTGAGCACTCCCCTTGCCCGGAGATCCTCCAACACGCGACTGATGACCTCCCGGGCACTACCCAGTTCATCCGCGATTTGTTGGTGCGTGATCCGCAGTAGCGCGGCCTGATGGCCGGTCCGTTGGAGGAGGAGAGATGCAACTCGGGTGTCCATGTGCCCGAAGGCGACGGCATCCAGGGTGTCCATCAGGCTAAGAAGGCGATGCGACATGGCGCCGAACACTCGTGCTCTCCACTCCGTGGAACGAGCCAGCAAGTCGTTGAATACCGGAGCGGGTATGAACGCGACTTCAACCGTCTCGGCGACCTGTGCCCGCGCAGGGAACAGCCGATTGCCCAGGATGGAATCGGCGGAGAGCACGCAGCATTCTCCGGGCCCGAATCGATACAGGGTGATTTCTCGACCAGACTCACCGATCCAGAACACGCGGATCGTACCAGAAATGATGACCGGAACCGCCTCGACACGATCCCCCGCGGCCATCAAGTCCCGCCCTGCTTCGAACCGCGCCAGGCTCGCGTGGCGCATGAGCTCGGCGACGAGCTCCGTAGGAAGTTGGCTTGACGATTGGAGCGCCGCTATTACGCGCTCTGCATCGTCTGGCTTGATCACGTCGGTCCGCCGGGTCTGATTCGGTGGCGATTCTATACCCGACCGAGACGAAGGATCGCCGACCACGAACCGCTTGTTGTGCGTACCCGCGACACCGTGGATTGCAGCTGCGCGTTACAATGCCGGCGGCAACACTGGCCGAGCGCCAGCGAGCGCCGCTCCGACGTAAGGAGGCGGCGCTCTTGTCGTTTCAGTGGGAGGGGGGTCAGAATCTTGAGCAGTCAGAGGCTCTCTGTATCCCCCGGTCAGGCCGGTTTTGCGGCGCCTGTGACCAGCGGCACCCTTCGCCCCTGCTGCGACTCTGCGATAAGAACACCGAGCCGTCGCCTCCGCGTCTCCTCCTTTTTCGCGCTCATCACCCACCAGGTCGACGTCCGGCGATAGCCCGCGGGCTGCTTCTCGAAGAACGTCCACGCCTCAGGGTTCGCCCGGAACCGGCCCTCCAGCGCCGCGTCGAACGCGGCCTGGCTCCGTTCAAACGAATACAGCCCCGTTCGCTCTGGATCCCGCCCATGGAACGCCCGGAGACCGGCCGGGTGCATTCGTCCGAGCGCGGATAACTCTTCGGCACGCCTGATGTTGACTTCGCTCCAGATGCTCTTGGGCTTGCGCGGCGAAAACCGGATGGAGTAGCCCGCATCGTCGATGCTCTTGCGGACGCCGTCGATCCAGCCGAAGCAGAGCGCTTCATCGAGCGCTTCGGGGTAAGTCATCCCGATCCTGGCAGCGCCTCTCTTGAAGAAGCCCACCGTCAGCTCCCTCGCCTGGGTGTGGTTCGCCTCGAGCCACTCCCGAAACGCAGCTCCGGAGTCGAAGAACCGTGGCTCGGCCCCGGTCACCGCAGCCCGACGCCTTCGAGAAACCCGATCGCCGCCACGACCCGCTCGTCCGGCTCGTGCTGGTTGATCTCGAGCGTGTACTGCCCGAGGTGACCTACGCCAGCCGTGATGTACCCCCAGTCCACGTCGCCTGCCCCGGGCGCCCGATGGTCGCCGATCCCAAGGACGTCGTGGAGGTGGGCCCCCACGCAACGGGCCGCGTTCCGGTTCAGCCACTCGCGCCGGTCCACGAAACCGAGACGGTGCTGCACTTCGGCGTGGCCGGTGTCGTGCCAGTACCCGGCCTGTTCCAGCGCCAGCCCGTCGAGGAGTTCGTCGTACTCCCAGTGCTGGGGAATCTCGTGGTAGTGGTAGCGATTCTCGAGGCCGATCGTGATTCGGTGGGGCTGCGCCGCGCGCACAAGCTCAACCAGCGAGCGCCGCCCCGCCGCCAGGTACGGCCCGGCCTCCGCTCGTCTGCGCGCGACTGCCTCGGCGCGGAGCTCGGCAAAGCGACCCTCGGCCGCGCGGCCAGCATCGAACATCCGGCGCATCTCGAGCTCCTCGGGGAGCATTTCGGGAACGTCGCTGACCTGGCCCAGGTGCACAACGAGCCGGCCGGCCCCAGTCTGGGCGGCCCAGTCGATGCTCGCGGTCGCGTACTCGAGCGCTGCCCTGCGTTCGTCCTCATCAATCGAGGCGAGGTTGCAGTGCGAGTTGCCTCGGCCGTCGTGGTGGCGCACCCAGGGCGCTGGCTGGTGCACCGAGGTGACCGGTAGCACGTCGGCACGAAGGATCTGTTCGAGCTTCTCCCGGCGAGTCGAATGGCTGACCTCGATGGCGTCGTAGCCGCACTCGGCTGCGAAGCGAGCAAACACGGCGCCGTCCTCAAAGCGCTCCTGCTGGGCGTACATCGTCGAGAGGGCAAGGGATTTCATTCGGGCTGCCGTGGAGGCGCCGCCTGAGCCGCGCGCTCCGGCCGGGAAGCCGCGCCGAGGCTAAGGCGGCGGGCCGCCAGCAACAGCGAAGGGACGGCAAAGGCGGCCGCGAAGCTGAGCCAGAGCCCACGGCTGTCGTCGAGGCCCAGGAGCGGGACAGCGAGGCCCGCCGTTACGCCGGCCAGCAGGCAGAGCGGCAGGTACCGCAGCCCGGCGTTTCCTCGCGTAGCCACCGACAAGGCGAGCCACGGGACGAAGCCGCAAATCAACCATCCGGCGAAGAACAGCCCGAGGAAGATGAAGTCGAAGACCACTACGCGACCCTACGTGACGAGGCGGCGGATGTCGAAAACGGTGATGAGCAGCACCAGCCCCATGAGAAGCGCGAATCCCGTGAGGTGTACGAGAGCCTCTTTCTCTGGAGCGATGCGCCTGCCGCCCCGCAGGATTTCGATGAACACGAAGAACATCCGGCCGCCGTCAAGCATCGGCAGCGGGAGGGCGTTGAACACGGCCAGGTTGAGGCTCATCAGCGCCGCAAACTCGATCAGCGGGCGCCAGCCCGCCTCCTTGATGATGTCGCCGGTGATGCTCGCGATGCCAACCGGACCCGAAAAGGCCGGCTGATCGTCGCCGGAGATGGAAGCGCCACCCCCACCGCCGATACGCACCTGGATCTCGTTCTTCGTGAGCACGACCGTGTCGACTAGCGCCTGCCACCCCTTGGGGAAAGCCTCCCAGGGCGGAAACCAGAGGGACTCGGTATACGGGTAGCGCAACTGGCAATTGGTGGGGTTTCCCTGGGCATCTTCTCCGTTGCAGATCGCCGGGGCGCCGACGCGAATCCCGGTAGGGCCCTGTCCGTCCGGTGGATGCCAACGCGCGTACACGCTTGCCGTCAGCGTGGAACCAGCGCGCGAGAGCACCCAGGTCTGGGTTTCGCCGAGGTTGAGGCGATTGGCAAGGATCAGCTCGCTCGTGTTCTTAATCTCTCGCCCTTCGACCTCCATCACGAGATCGCCGGGCTGCAGACCTTGCAACGGCTTGCCGCCATCGCGCATCACACCTGTAATCTGCGCTTCGGCTGCCGGCGAACCGGGTGCTACTTCGGTGACCTGGGCGAGGCTTAGCGAGCGTTCGCGCGGCACCATGAATCCAACACTGAACAGGAAGATGGCGAGTACCAGGTTCATGAAGACCCCGGCGAACATCACCGTGAGCCGCTTCCAGCGCGGCGCCGCCGCCAGCGAGCGCGGGTCGGTTGGGTCCTCTTCGCCGAGCAGCCGCACGAAGCCCCCGATTGGGAGCCAGTTGATCGTGTACTCGGTTTCGCCCTTCCGCCAGACGAGTCCCTTGATCCGCGGCGGGAAACCCACTCCGAACTCGAGCACCTTGATGCCGAACGCCTTCGCGGCGACGAAGTGGCCGAATTCGTGAAAGAGGACCAGCGCGATGAGAATGCCCAGGAAGGGCCCTGCGGCGCGCACGATCGACACGGGCTCGAAGGCTGCGAGGAACACTACACTGGCGCTCCCACGTGGGCCCGGCTCGCCGCCTGGCGCGCCCACGCGTCCGCCGCCAGGACGGATTCCAGATCCGGGTCAGCCGTCGAAGAGTGGTCTTGCATCACACGGTCGACCACGATCGGTATGTCAAGGAAGCCGGCTTCGCGAGCCAGGAAGCGGCTCACAGCGACCTCATCGGCAGCCGCCATCACGGCGGGGTACGTTCCACCGGCGCGCCCCGCTTGCATAGCCAGCCCGAGGCAGGGGAACCGGGGGAGGTCCGGCGCCCCAAAATGCAGGGCGCCCAGCTTCGCGAGATCCAACGGCGGACCGGGTGGGATCGGCATCCGCTCGGGGTAGGCCAGTGCACATTGGATGGGGAGCCGCATGTCGGGGAGGCCGAGCTGCGCTTTGACGCTGCCATCGCTGAATTCGACCAGCGAATGGACGATGGATTCGCGATGGAGGACGACTTCTACCTTTTCCATGGGGACACCGAAGAGCCACATCGCTTCGATCGTCTCCATGCCCTTGTTCATCAAGGTCGCACAGTCGACCGTGATCTTCTTCCCCATGTTCCATGTGGGGTGGTTAAGTGCCTGTTCAGGGGTAACCGCTGCCAGCTCCGATGGGTTGAAGTCGCGAAACGCGCCTCCGCTGGCCGTCAGCAGGATCCGCCGGATCTCGTGCCGCTCCTCGCCCCAGAGGCATTGCCAGATGGCCGAATGTTCGCTGTCGACCGGCCGCAGCTCGCCACCCCCTGCGAGCATCGCCCGGCGCACGAGGTGCCCCGCCATGACCAGCACTTCTTTGTTCGCTATCGCCACAGGCCGGCCCGCTCTGAGGGCCCGAAGTGTAGGCGTGAGCCCTGCCGCACCCGCCGTGCCCACCAGGAGTACGTCGACTTCCTCCGCTACCGCCATCTCGTCCATCGAAAGCCAGCGGCTGCCACGAGCCTCCAGCGCTTGCTCCAACTCCGGTGAAGAGGCTTCGGCAGAGGCGTAACGCGGAGCAAACTCGTCGACCTGGCGGGCCAGCTCGGCCGTGTTTTGGCCGGCCGCGAGGGCGACGATTTCGAAGTGCTGAGGGAGCTTTCGGATAACGTCCAGCGCCTGCCGGCCTATGGAGCCTGTCGATCCGAGGACAGCGATCCGCTTCGGGCGGTTTGACATCCGTTCAATGGTACCCCGTTCGCCTCGCCCGAGACAGGGTTTCGGCCGACTCCGCCCTTCGGAGGCAACCACGCCAGACGGTTGTGCAGCCACTAAGAGTTTGTCCCGCCTGAACGATGCGATGCGCCCAAGGCGCACCGGCCCTACGATCCACCCGTGCAGGCCCGCTTCCGGACGGCAACGCTGTTTTCGCCGCGCTCGCCCGGACGATCGCTCGTGGCGGCCGGGCTCTTGCTCGCATTGGCCGTGGCGCCGGTCATCTTCCACCCGGCTCTCTACGACGACTTCACGCTCTTGAAGCAGGCAACACTGCTCGCGGCATCGGCCCTCGTCCTCCTTGGGTTGGCGATCGATGGCCGTCTCCTGCCACGAGACAACTGGCTGCGCCTCGCGGTTTGCGCCTGGCTGGCCTGGCTCACGATCACCTTCCTGCTGTCCCTCGACATCCGTGGCAGTGTTCTCGGCTACTACCAGTACCGCCAGGGGTACCTGACGCAGGTGGCCTACGTCGTGCTCTTCCTCGGCAGCCTCGCCGCCGCGCAGGCCGGCCAACGGCGTCTGCTGCTCGCGGGCGGCGTCTTCGGGCTGGCCGGCGCTGCCTTGTATACCACCATCCAGAGCGTTGGCCAGGACCCGATCGACTGGTGGATCGACTCCTCCGATCGCGCCATAGGCACCATCGGCAACTCGAACGAGCTCGCTTCGTACGCGGTGATTGCGATGAGCGGGTGCGCGCTCGCTACTGCCCTGAGTCCACGCTGGCGCGCCGCCGTTCTCGTCGCCGTGTCTGCGGTCGCCGCCTTTGTGGTGTTGACAGCGGAGAGCCGCAGCGGACTCATCGCCTTCGGCGCGGCCGTTATCGCCATGCCCCTGTTCGCCCTCGCCCGGAAGGCGCAGCGCGAAATCGTAGCTCGCGACGCAGCCGCCCTCGCCGCCGGCCTGGCGCTGGCAGTGAGCCTCAGCTTTCTTGTCGGCCATGGCTTCGCCGGGACCGCCGGTCGCGTTCAGACCGGCTTGCAGCAGGCAGATATCGGAAACTCCACCAGGCTCGAGCTCTGGCGCGGCACCTGGGCCTCCATCGTCGAGTCGCCACTCAAAGGCTACGGACCCGACGGCCTCCACCTGGCCTTCCCTCAGAACCGGCCGTCCGACCTCGGTGGTCTCTTCCGGCAATACGACCTGACCGTCCAGAGCAGCCACAACTGGCCTCTCGATGTGGCCGCCACGACCGGGTTCGCGGGACTCCTGCTCCTCGCGGCGCTCGTGGCGACCGCGACCTGGAGGTCCGCGAAGCGCACCACCATCCTCGACGAGTCGCTGCCGTACATCTGGGCCGCCATGGCCGGCTATGCCGTGATGACTATGCTCAACCCGATCTCGCTCGCCCCGCACGCCGCGTTCTTTGTGCTCCTCGGGCTGGTCGCGGGATCCCGAGAAGACGTTGCGCAGCCGACGGTGCCAGGGAACGCTGCGGGACACCCTTTCCGCATGCTGGCTGCCGCACGGCTGCTTCTGGTCGCGCCCGCGTGCCTCGCACTTGTCGCGATCGCCATATTGCTGCCCATCGCCGACCTCAAGGCCAACGCTGCGTGGGAGGCTTACGCGCAGGGCGACTTCGCCTCAGCGGCCACGGACTATCACCACGCCGGGGCCCTGATCCCCTTCGAACGCCAGTACGCGAGCCGCGAAGCGAACGCCTGGCTCGCCGCCGGCGCGGTTGGCCCGTCCGAAGGGCTCGTCCAATCGCGCAAGGCCTTCGTGGATTTCAACCGCCGCTTCGGCTACTCCGCGGCCGAAGCGATTGGGCGCGCCACCGCTGGGATCGGACTCAAGGAGCCATCGCAGTCAGTCGTCTCCATGGTCGACCGCGCAGAGCGCCTGAACCCAAGGGGTCTCTCGATGGCCTCCTACGCTTCCACGTTGCGCCTGGCGGCGAGCCGCGGGGGCGTTCTCCGCGTATCTGAGCCGGACCACACCGTGTACGTGGAACCGCTCCTCGAACTGGCCGCCCGCTAGGCTGTCCTATCGCCCTCAAGCGCCTTTCACGGTGTCGAAGTGCCCGCGCAGGGCGGCTGCGTTTTCGCCAACCTTCCGAATGCCCTCCGCGATCTCCGCCATCAGATCCGGACTCTCGACGTAGTAGTTCCCCCCCACCTGGAACTCGACCCGGCCCATCGCCTCCGCTACCGGACAGTCTCCCTTGCTGTAGACGACCGGTTCTTCGGCGAGCGCCCATGGATAGCCCCGGCCGAAATAGTCGTGGTTCTGGAAGCGCGGGCGCAGGTACAGCGGCACGCGCACGTACACGCCGGCGTTCACCCCCTCCGCTTTCAAAGCTGTCACGAACTCGTCCCGCGAAAGGGGGATGACATCCGGCCGGTACGTGAATGGAATGTTGTAGTAGGCGTGCCGGTCGGTTTCGAGCAACGGATCCGGTACTGCGAGGTAGGGCAGGTCTCGCACGGCCTCGTACAGGTCACGAGCGTTGCGGTTGCGGGCGATCGTCCAGCCTTCGAGGTACTTGAGCTGCGTGTTCGCCAGCGCTGCCGACATCGAATGCATCCGGTAGTTGAAGGCGAGGCTGTCGATCTTCTCCCGGAATTCAGGCAGCTCCAACTCCGCGTAGAGGCGCTGTGGGTGAGTGCCCATGCTCATCGCGCGCTCGTAGATCGCCCGGTCATCACAGATCAGTATTCCGCCCTCACCCCCGGTGAGGTTCTTCGAAGCCTGGAGTGAAAACGCTCCGACGGTGCCCCAGGAGCCGGCCAGCCGGCCGCCGTGCTTCGCTCCGTGCGCCTGCGCGCAGTCCTCGATCACCGCGATGTTGTGCTTCGTCGCAACTTCCATGATCCGGCTCATGTCTGCCGGGAAGCCAAAGATGTGCACCACCACGATCGCGGTCGTGCGCGGGGTGATCCTCGCCTCGATTGAAGCGGGGTCCAGCGTGAAGGTGTGCGGGTCGATGTCGGCGAAGATCGGGATCGCAAAGTTCTGAAGGATGCAGCTCACGGAGGCGCCCCAGGTGAAGGGCGAGGCGATGACCTCGTCGCCTGGCTGCACCCCAGCTCCGTGGAGCGCAAGCATCAGGGCCGCTGTGCCGCCGTTGACCGCGAGCCCGTACTTCCGGCCGTGCATCGCCGCGAAAGAACGTTCGAACTCCCCCTGGGTGCCCTCGGCTCCAACCGGACAGAGTGTCTCTTCTGTGATCACCCGCGTGATTTCGGCCAGCGCTTCGCTGTCTACGAGCGGCCAGGGCGGGAGCTCCGTCCGCACAGCCGGCTCGCCTCCAAGAAGAGCGGCCTGAGGCATCAGGACTCTCGCTTCTCGCGGAGGTTGCGCTCGCTGGCGGTTTCTTTGCGCGGGTTGGCCGCCTGGCGTTCGCGGCGGGCCGCTGCCTTCGTCTGGGGACGTGGCGCCACCGGCGCCGATTCACGTTCTATGCGCCGGGCGATGGTTGCTGCTGCCGCGGCCGCCGAACGCTCGGGGTCGGGTCCTGGGACGGTCGTGGGAGCCGCCCTGGGGCGCACCGGCGCTCCAACCTCCACCGGGAGCGATTCGACCCGGCCGTTGCCGCGTCCCCTCGCGGGCCCGGAGTCCCGTCGTTCGTGTGAGGTCGAAGTGGCCAACGTGCCTGCTCGCTCCAGGATCGGCCGGAGGTACAGGCCAGTGAAGCTCGTCGGATGGAGGGCAATCTCTTCGGGCGTACCGGTCGCGACCAGCTCCCCACCGCGATCGCCTCCGAACGGCCCCAGGTCGATGACGTAATCCGCCGTCTTGATGATGTCCATGTGGTGTTCGATCACCAGCACGGTGTTTCCGGAGTCGGCCAGCCGCTGGAGCACGTCGAGCAGGTGCGCAACGTCCTGGAAGCTTAGCCCGGTCGTCGGTTCGTCGAGGATGTAGAGCGTCTTGCCCGTCGAACGGCGCGACAACTCGCTTGCCAGCTTGATCCGTTGCGCTTCTCCGCCGGAGAGCGTCGTCGCCGGCTGCCCAAGGTGGATGTACCCGAGCCCCGTAGCTTCGAGCGTGTCTAGGATGCGCTTCACGCGGGGAAAGTGCTCGAAGTACTCGACCGCCTCCGAGACGGTCATGTCGAGCACCTCAGCGATGTTCTTCCCGCGAAACAGGATCTCGAGCGCCTCGCGGTTGTAGCGCTTCCCGTGGCAGGCCTCGCAGGGGACCGTCACGTCGGGCAAGAACTGCATCTCGACCACTTTGTAGCCATCGCCCGAGCACTCCTCGCAGCGACCGCCCTTGACGTTGAAGCTGAAGCGGCCGGCTTTGTAGCCCCGGGCCCTCGCTTCGGGGACCGAGGCGAACATTTCGCGAATGATCCCGAAGGCGCCCGTGTACGTCGCCGGGTTCGACCGCGGCGTTCGGCCGATGGGCGACTGGTCGATGTCCACCACTTTGTCGAGGTGTTCGAGCCCTTCGACCGCGTCGTGAAGCCCCGGCCGCTGGCGCGCCCCGTGGAGCACCTGCACCGCTCGTTTCACCAGGATCTCCGTGATCAACGACGACTTCCCCGAGCCTGACACCCCCGTCACCGAGACGAAAAGGCCGAGCGGGATTTCGACGTCGAGGTTGCGGAGGTTGTTCTCGCGAGCCCCCCGCACCCAGACGCTCTTGCCATTCCCAGGCCGGCGCTTGCGGGGCACCGGGATCTCTCGCCGCCCGGAGAGATACGCCCCCGTGAGACTCGCCTCGCACGCCTTGATCGCTTCGATGTCGCCTTCCGCCACCACGTGCCCGCCGTGAACCCCGGCGCCGGGCCCCATATCGATGATCCAGTCCGCCGCCCGCATCATCATCTCGTCGTGTTCGACCACCAGCACGGTGTTCCCGAGGTCGCGTAGCCGCTCGAGCGTGCGAATGAGGCGGTCGCCATCGACGGGGTGGAGTCCGATGGAAGGCTCGTCGCAGATGTACAGCACTCCCATCAGGGCCGAGCCAATCTGCGTCGCCAGGCGGATGCGTTGAGATTCGCCCCCCGAGAGGCTCCCCGACACACGGTCGAGCGTCAGGTATTCGAGCCCGACGTCGACGAGGAACTCGAGGCGCCCGCGGATCTCCTTGAGGATCTGGTAGGCGATCGTCTGCTCGCGGCTGTTGAGAGGTGTGGCCGGCGAAGCGAGCGTCTCCGCCCAGGTACGCGCGGCGCTGATCCCCAGGTTCGTCACCTCCACGATCGACCTGCCATCGATGAGCACGCTCAGGGCCTCGGGCCGCAGGCGCCGGCCCTTGCAGACCACGCAGGGGATGGCCGCCATGTACTTCTCGATGTCGGTGCGGATGTAGTCCGAGTCGGTCTCTTTGTAGCGCCGGTCCAGGTTGTTGACGACGCCTTCGAAGCGGGTGTCATAGACCTGGGTCCGCCCGTATTGGTTTGTGAAGCGAAGGTGGAGGAGGCGGTCCCCCGTGCCGTAGAGCACAGCGTCGAGCTGTTCCGGCGTCAGTTCGCGCACCGGTTGGTCGACGCTGAATTCGAGGGCTTCGGCGACGCCTTCGAGCTGGCGCATGTACCAACCCGCGACGCTGGGGGACTTCGACCAGGGATCCACCGCTCCCCCTGCCAACGACTTCGTCCGGTCGGGAATGATGAGCGTTGGGTCGATCTGCATTTCGACCCCGAGCCCGGTGCACTTGGTGCAGGCGCCGTGGGGGCTGTTGAAGCTGAAGGTCCTCGGCTCGATCTCGCCTATGGAGGTCCCGTCATAAGGGCACGAGAAGTGCTCCGAAAAGATCCGCTCGGAATCAGCCGAGCCCTTCTTGGCGTCGGCAAGGGCAACGTGCATCACGCCGGTTCCGACCTTCAGGGCGGTCTCCACTGAGTCTGCGATCCGGCTCGTCGCCGTGGCGTCGGAGCCCGGCTCGGGCACGATGAGGCGGTCGACGACGATGTCGATGTCGTGCCGCTTCTGCTTGTTGAGAACGATGTCGTCCTCGATGTCGCGCACGGCACCGTTTATCCGGACCCTGACGAAGCCAGCTCTTCGAGCCTCTTCGAGAATGCCCTGGTGCTCACCCTTGCGCGCCCGGGCCACCGGCGCGAGCAGCAGGAGGCGGGACCCTGGCGGGTACGCGAGGGTTGCATCCACGATCTGTTGGACGGTCTGCCGTTCGATCGGACGCCCACACTGCGGGCAGTGAGGCCGTCCCACTCGGGCCCACAGCAGTCGCATGTAATCGTAGATCTCGGTGACGGTGCCAACAGTCGAGCGGGGGTTGTTCGAAGCTCCCTTCTGGTCGATGGAGATCGCCGGGGAGAGCCCGTCGATGTGATCGACGTCCGGCTTTTCCATCAGCCCAAGGAACTGCCGCGCGTAGGCGGAGAGCGACTCGACGTAGCGGCGTTGACCCTCCGCGTAAATGGTGTCGAAGGCAAGGGACGATTTCCCGGAGCCCGACAGCCCGGTTATGACAACGAGCCGGTCCCGTGGGATGCGGACATCGATGTTCTTCAGATTATGTTCGCGCGCGCCGCGGACAAGGATGTGGTCGATCGGCATGAGTGAATTCTGGTTCCCGATTGTGGGCTACGAACCGATCCAGTCTACCGGCCCGGCTGGAGCCCCGCAGCAGTCTAACAAAGTTAGAACGCGCGTTCTACCCCGGAATCCGGTCCTGCATCCGGCAGCATCAGAGGCGTGGCGCTCACCCGCCGATGGTCAGTGGCGGACCTTGTAGCGCAGGTAGAGCTCCCCCGACTCCGGGTTTGTGTGTGCCGAAAGAAGCGACAGCCGGCGCAACTGGTCGCGGGAAAACGGAGTAGGGCCCTCGACCGGCGTCAAGGTGTGCTCGCCGCCCACGATTACAGGCCCAATGGTCGTGAAGTACTCGTCGATCGCGTCGAGGGCGAAGAGTTGGGAGTTCGTATCCGGTCCGCCCTCGACCAGGAGCACGGAAGCGCCGAGCTCGTGGCGCATGTGATAGAGGAGGAACGTGATCTCCCCGGTCGGCGGGAGGTCGACGACCTTGCGGCCCGTGGCCCGGATCGCCGCCCGGGCGTCCGCCGGCGCGTCGGGCCCCAGGTAAACGACCGCTTCGAAGTCCGTGGCTGTGAAAAAGATTCGGTCGAGCGGAAGGTCCCCGGAACGCGAGAGCACCGCCGAGATCGGCAGGCGTGTCTTGCCCGCCTCCAGCCGTAGCTCCTCGAGCGCCGGGTCCCCGAGGCGGGGAGAGCTTCCCGTGGCCCGGAGCGTGCCCGCCCCGTTCAGGATGACGTCGGCGTTGGTGCGCAGTTCACGCATGAGGCGCTGGTCGGTCTTCGAGCCGATCCCCGCCTCTGAGCCT
>JBGPOS010000004.1:0-88896 GCA_041488155.1 Tepidiformaceae bacterium | reverse complement strand
CGACGAAGACGCCGAAGTTGAGCAGCCTCGTGACCTTGCCCGTGTAGACCTCGCCGACCCGTACCTCTTTGGTGAGGCCTTCGATCATCGCGATGGCCTTGCGGGCCACGTCTTCGTTGATGCCGCCCACGAAGACGGTGCCGTCCTCTTCGATATCGATGGTCGCGCCGCCGGCTTCTTCCTGGATCCTGCGGATCATCTTGCCGCCGGGGCCGATGACAGTGCCGATCAACTCGGGGTTGATCTGGATGCGGTACATCTTCGGGGCGTAAGCCGAGACCTCGTCGCGCGGAGCGGCGATGACTTCGAGCATGCGGTCGAGGATGCGTTCGCGGGCTTCGCGGGCCTGTTCGAGCGCGGTGGTGAGCAGCTCGCGTGAAACGCCGCCGATCTTGATGTCCATTTGGAGGGCGGTGACGCCGTTGCGGGTGCCGGCCACCTTGAAGTCCATGTCACCCATGAAGTCTTCCTGGCCGGCGATGTCGGTGAGTACCTTGTAGTTCCCGTCGTCGCCCATGATCAGGCCCATGGCGATGCCGGCCACGGGAGCGGCGATTGGGACGCCAGCGTCCATGAGGGCGAGTGTGCTCCCACAGACGCTCGCCATCGAGGTCGAGCCGTTCGAGGACATGACTTCGCTGACGAGGCGCAGCGCGTAGGGGAACTCGTCGGTGGAGGGGAGGACGGGCTCAAGAGCGCGCTCGGCGAGGGCGCCGTGGCCGATTTCTCGCCTCCCCGGTCCGCGCATCGGCCGCACTTCGCCCACCGAATAAGGAGGGAAGTTGTAGTGGTGCATGTAGCGCTTGGACTCGTGGGGCGAAAGCGTGTCGAGCTTCTGGGCCATGCTCAGGCCGCCGAGCGTGGCGATTGTCAGGACCTGCGTCTCGCCGCGCTGGAACAGTCCGGAGCCGTGGGTCCGTGGGAGGACGCTGACGTGGATGTCGAGGTCCCGGATCTGGGTCACTTCGCGGCCGTCGGCGCGCTTGCCATCTTCGAGGATGCGCTTGCGCATGGCCTTCTTGATGACGGTGTAGAGGGCGTCGGCGATTACGGCGGGCGTGAATTGTTCGCCGAACTTTTCGATGAGCTCCTGGCGGATCGCCTTGTTGGCGTCGCTTCGTTCGCTTGCGGCCGTGGCCACAAGCTCGTCGATGCGGGTCTTCAGGTGCTTCGAAATAGCGCTGACGGCCTCTTCGTTTTCGGAAGCGGGGGTGTAGGTCTTCTTGATGGGAGCTGCTTCGCTGGCGATCTGTTCCTGCAGCGCGATGATCGCGCGGTTGGCTTCCATGGCCACTTCGATCGCTTCGAGGATGGCGTCTTCGGGCGCTTCTTTGGCCCCCGCCTCTACCATCACGACGGCGTCTTTGGTGCCGGCAACGATGATGTCGAGGTCGCCTGCGTCCGACTGTTCGAAGGTCGGGTTGACGATGTACTCGCCGCCGAGGCGCACGACGCGGACGCTGCTGACGGGGCCGTTGAAGGGGATGTCGCTGATCATGAGGGCGGCGCTGGCGCCGACGGTAATGAGCGTGTCCGGCTGGTATTCACGGTCGGCCGAGAGGGTGGTCGCGACGATCTGGACTTCGTTGCGGAACCCTTTGGGAAAGAGCGGGCGCAGCGGGCGATCGGTGAGGCGCATAGCAAGGGTGCCATCGGTGCTGGCGCGGCCTTCGCGGCGCGGGAATCCACCGGGGATCTTGCCGACGGCGTAAAGCCGCTCTTCGTAGTCAATCGTGAGGGGGAAGAAGTCGATGCCTTCCCTGGGTTCTGCCATACAGGCGGTGACGAGGACTACTGTGTCGCCCTGGCGGACGGTGACGGCGCCGTTGGCCTGCTGGGCCAGGATGCCGTGTTGGATGGTGAGGGTCTTCCCCCCGATTTCGAGTTCGTACGTTTTCATACTTCTTTCTGTTCGTTCCTGCTCTGCCCTTGGTTCAATCTTTGTTCTGCCCGCGGGCTACCGGGCTGCGACGTCCCGCTGACTGGGGGACGCTGGCAAAGGTTGCGGAAGGTGTGGGTCTTGGACCGGTTGCTGCGTAGGACGAACAAATGCGGCCGCTACTTGCGGAGGCCAAGCCTGGCGATGAGTTCGCGGTAGCGGTTCACGTCGCGATTATTGAGATAGCGCAGCTGACGGCGGCGCTGCCCAACAAGCTTCAACAACCCGCGCCGGGTGTGGTAGTCATGCTTGTTCGCTTGCAGGTGGCTCGTCAGATACTTGATTCGTTCCGTCAGGACTGCGACCTGGACCTCGGGGGATCCTGTGTCGCCTTCGTGCACCGCGAACGATCCGACCAGTTCGTCTTTGCGCTCTTTGGTCAGCAACCTTCTTCTTGCGTCTTCCTTTGCCTATCTTGTGAACCATTCAAGCCTAGCACACTGAAATGACTAGCGGCAATTTCGGGCAGCGGCCAGCTCTCGTCCTGCTCTCCGGCCTTCCCGGGGTGGGCAAGACGACGCTCGCCCGTCGGCTGGCGGCAGTGCTACCGGCTGAGCACCTGGAGAGCGACGCAGTCCGGGCCGCACTGGCCTCGCCGCCGACGTACTCACCTGACGAGAGCGGGCGAGTGTTCCGGCTGATTCAGCAGCGGGCGGCTGTCATTCTCGGCCGGAATCAGCATGCGATCGTCGATGCGACGAACCTCAAGCGCAGAGACCGCCGCCGCTTTGTCCGGCTTGCGGTCCGCCTCGATGTTCGCTTCGTTGCCGTGCGCGTGACGGCCCCGGAAGAGATCGCGCGAGGGCGACTGGCCGACCCTCGCGATGGGTTCTCCCAGGCCGGCGTAGAGGTGTTCGAGATGATGAAGGACCGGGTGGAACCGTTCGCCATGCCGGTGGTCGTCGTTGACACGCGGTTTGACCTGCAAGGGAGCATCGACCTCGTGGCAGCTCTTAGCTTCCAGCCGGGTGGCGGCCGCCGGTGGACGTAAGCCACGCTTGTCACGGAGGCGGCCCGGGGCGAGAATCCCGCCCGATGGGCTCATACGAGCCTCAGGAGGCGCTAAGACATGACTACCGCTGTGCGCTGTGGCGTGCTTATCGATGGGTCGGGCGCAGACCCGATTCGCAACGCTGCCGTCGTCATCGAGGGCGACACGATCGTCGCGGTGAACCGGGGCGGCGAGGCGCCCCGCGAGGCGACGGTGATCGACGCCAGCCGGTTCACGGTGATGCCCGGCATGATTGACTGCCACGTCCACCTGATGTCGAACCCCAAGAGCATCCAGGAGCGGCTCTTGACGCCCATGAGCTTCACCGTGGCTGAGGGGCTGGTGAACGCCCGGACGACCCTCGAAGCAGGCTTCACCAGCGTCCGCGACGCCGGCGGCACGCCGCGCGGGGTGAAGATGGCGATCGAGCGAGGGCTTTTCCCCGGTCCACGAATGCGGATCGCCGTTTCCGCTATGTCCCAGACCGGCGGCCACGGCGATTCGACGATGCCGAGCGGTGCCAATATCCGCGTCGGCGACGCCGAGCGACCTTTCGCAGTCGTGGACGGGCCCGAAGAAGCGCGGCGGGTGGCACGAGAGATCCTCCGCGCCGGGGCCGACCAAATAAAGGTGATGACTTCGGGCGGTGTGATGTCGCCCAACGACGAGCCTGGCGCCACGGGGTTCACGCCGGAGGAGATCGCGGCGATCGTCTATGAGGCGCACGCCGCGGGCAAGACCGTGATGTCCCACGCCCAGGCGACCCAGGGGATCAAGAACGCCGTGCTCGGCGGGATCGAGTCGATCGAGCATGGGATCTACCTCAACGAAGAGGTGGTGGAAGAGATGAAGAAGCGAGGGACCTACCTCGTGGCGACCCTGGTAGCGCCTATGTGGGTGATTCGGCGGGCGGAGAAGGACCCCGCTTCCGTGCCCCCGTACGCGATCCGCAAGGCGCGCGAGGTGCTCCGCGACCACCATGACAGCTTCCGTCTGGCGGTGGAGAAGGGCGTCCGGATCGCGATGGGGACCGACATGGGGGTCGGCCCCCACGGGCCGAACGCCGAGGAGCTCGAGCTCATGGTGCAGAACGGGATGACGCCCATGGAGGCGATCGTGGCAACGACGAAGACCGCCGCCGAGTGCGCCCGCATCGGCGCCCTCACAGGGACGATTGAGCCGGGCAAGCGAGCCGACCTGCTCGCCGTCGACGGCGACCCCCTGGCCGACATCCGCGTGTTGCAGGACCAATCGAAGCTGACACTAGTCATGAAGGACGGACAGGTGTTCAAAGAAGGGCTTGAGTCGAAAGTAGCGGCCTGGGTCTGAGACCGATCGACGCAGTAGAGTGAGTCGCCGCGACCGTCGATCGAGCGGCCAGGGGGTTCAAGGTGCCCGACAGGATTGTCTTTCGTGGGGCGCGCGTCTTCGACGGAAGGGCCGAATCGCTCGCCGGTCCAGTTGATGTGGTGGTCGAGGGCGACACGATCGCGGCGATCACGGCTCCGGGCGTGCGCGTCGACGAACCTGCAGCGACGCTGGACTGCGGCAATCGCACACTCATGCCCGGCCTCATCGACCTGCACACGCACCCGACGTTGAACATCCCTTGGCGAATGCCCGGTGCGTCATCTCCATGGGTCCGCGGGATGGCGCTTGCCAAGACGCTGGAGATGTACCTCGAGCATGGTTTCACGACCATCCGCGAGACCGGTGGAGGTTGCACCGGCGACGTCGCCCGGGCCTGTGACCGCGGAATGGTCAGAGGCCCACGTCTTTACCCCGGAGGCAGCTTCCTATCGCAGACGAGTGGACACGGCGATTTGCGCGCCGCGGGGATCCAGCATCCGCAGTTGCAGGGCTGCTGTGGCGACGTTTCTCAGGGCGGGATAAGTTTTCTCGTGGACGGGCCGGACGAAGTCCGGAGAGCCGCGCGGGAGAACCTTCGGCTGGGCGCGACGCAGCTGAAGATCATGGCCGGTGGAGGGGTGGCATCGCTTTCCGATCCGATCCACACGACGCAGTTCAGGCCAGAGGAGATCCGGGCGGCGGTCGAAGTGGCCGAGGATTGGGGGACGTACGTCAGTGCCCATCTCTACCATGACCGTTCGGCGATCCGCTGCCTCGATTCGGGCGTGCGCTGCATCGAGCACGGCCACCTGCTGACGGAGAGGGTGGTCGAACGCTGCGGACGTGAGGGCATCCCGATCGTCAGCCAGCTCGTGACCTATGTGGCGATGGGCGAGACCGCTTCGGAGATGGGGCTCACTGAGACGAACGCGCGGAAGAACCAACAAGTGCTGGAGAGCCTTGGCGCTTTGTTCGAAAAGATCCGCGCGTGCGGCGTGAAGGTGGGCTACAGCACCGACCTGATCGCCGGCGCTCAGCACCAGGTCAGCAGGGAGTTCACGCTCCGGAAGCCGCACTTCTCGAACGCGGAGATCCTCCGCCAGGCGACTTCCGAGTCCGCCGAGATCGTCCGCATGTGCGGCCCCCTCAACCCCTATGGGAATTTCGGCGAGGTACGCGAAGGGTGGCTGGCAGACCTGATCGTCGTGGACGGTAACCCGCTCGATGACGTCTCCCTTCTCGAAGACTTCCAGCACAACATCCGGGTGATCATGAAGAACGGCGAAGTCTTCAAGAACACGCTGGCGCGGTAGCGGCGAGCTGCGACGGCGCAGTCGCTAGCCCTCGCGTATCGACGATGACAGCCGGGAAAGGGCGAACAGCGAAATGTCGTGGGTCGTGGCCTGGTCCAGGACGAGGTCAGCGACAATCTCTCCAACTACACTACAGAACTTGAAACCGTGGCCGGAGCAGGGTGAGACCACGAACACACGGGGATCATGGGGCAGACGATCGATGATGAAGTGCTCGTCGGGTGTATTGGTGAACATGCAGACACTCGCCTTGCGGACATCGCCCGCCGCCGGGAAGTAGCGCGTAACGCACGCGCGGAGCGCGTCGAGGTCGCGATCGTGGATGCGACGGTCCAACCGGGCGGGAGCGACCTGTTCCTCCAGGTGGTGGTAACGGCCGACTTTGAACCCCTGTTCGTCGATGGAGGGGAAACCGTAGTAGCGACCTTCAGGCAGGGCGACGTTGAAGACGGGGAACCGTACAGGGTCGAACAGCCCGCCCGGTGGGGTGTCGAACCACGCGACGACCTGGCGCTCGGGGACTGCGGCAGGCGCGAGAGAGGGAACAAGGCTGGCGAGCCAGGCCCCGGCGGAGATCACGAGGGTATCAGCCCAGTAGTCGCCGGCGGCGGTGCGCACGCGCACGCCGCCACTGGTGGTTTCCCAGGCGACGACCGATTCGTTTTCGTGAATCGTGGCCCCCTGGGCTCGTGCTGCATTGGCAAGAGCTACGACTGCGCGCTCCGGCCGGAGGTATCCCCCGTCAGCCTGGAGGACCGCCATGGTGTCGCGTGGAAGGTTGAAGGCGGGGAATCGCGCGCTCAGCTCGGCGCCGGTGAGAACCTCGTGGGGTAGTTCGAACTTCAAGCACGACTCAAGGGAGCCGGCGAATACCTTGCTGTCTGGCGGTCCGGCATCGATGGAGCCGGTGGTGACCAGCATTCGCTCGCCTGTTAGCGATTCGAGTTCTCGCCAACGCGCATAAGCGCGCCGAAGTAACGGGACGTAGGCGAGATGTTCGTAGTAGGCCAGCCGGATGATGCGTGTTTCCCCATGGGACGAACCGCGATCATGGCCGCAGCGGAACTGCTCTATCCCCAGGGTCCTGGCGCCTCGGCAGGAGAGTTCGAACAGCGTCGCGCTTCCCATTCCACCGACGCCGGCCACGATCACGTCGTAACGCTCCACGGCGTCCTGCCTCTCTCACATGTGGCAGCGCTGGCTCGGTGGGTGATGCCTGGCGCGAGCGCCCGGCTCTGCAGTCAGTAGAGTCTAAAGAGTCTAACTGACGCCCGCGCGTTCGGGGCTGAAGTCAGGGCCGGTGGCGGGGCGCCGCCGCCGAATCCACGCCGCCTGGGCGCGCTGTGTCCCACGCTCGATCAGGAAGGCGACTCCAAGCCCGCCCACGGAGACGACGCCGCCGGCGACGGCATCGATGATGAAGTGGTTCCCAGTCATCACGATGGCGAAGAACATCAAGATGGGCCAGGCAACGGCCCACGCTCGGAGCAGCGGATTCGTCGTCACCCGGAAGATGGCCCAGCCCATGAGCACGCACCAGCCAAAGTGGAGGCTGGGGATCGCCGCTAATGGGTTGACGAATGCTCTCACTTCCTGGGCCTGGTAGCCGACACGGTCGAACACGGCCATGGTGTCGACGAAGCCGCCGAACGGGATGAGGCGCGGCGGGGCGACCGGGAAGAGGGCGTAGATGATGACGCCGATCGCCCCGGAGGCGAGGAAGGCGTTGCGGGTAAGCGCATACGTCGCCCGGTGGCGGACGTAGAGCCAGACCGCGAAAAGGATGATGAAGGGCATGTGGGCCCAGAAGTAGACCCAGTTGACGACCTTGATCGTCCAGTAGTTGTCGATGATCCAGGACTGCATCTCGAGCTCCCAGTAAATCCCGAGACGCTGTTCGAGGGCGATGACGCTAAAGCCGCGCACCATCGCCTCGCCCGCGCGATCGACGACCGCGCCGCGGATGCCGAAGTAAATGAGGAAGGCGACGACGACGACTACGACCTCGGTGAGGCCGATACGGCTGGTGAGACGCCACGCCCGCCCTGCGTGCTTTCGAACTACTGCCGGTTCGAGGACGGTCATCCCGCTGACACCCGATGTGCCGGCCGCCCCGAGCTGCTTTGCCCGGCGTTCCCTGCGACCGTTACACTCCTCCCCCGCAAGGTACCAGAGTTGGGGAGGCCGCAACAACGTGGAAATCACCGTGCAGGCAGGGGATATCACCCGATCGAGCGCCGACGTGGTAGTCGTGAACCTGTTCGACGGTGTGACCGCCCCCGGAGGCGCTACGGGCGCCGTGGACCGGGCCCTGGATGGCGCGATCTCGAAGCTCATCGCGCTTGGCGACGTCCGCGGCAAGGCCGGCGAATACACGCTGCTCCATACGTTCGGCAAGATCCCGTCGCCGCGGGTGCTCATCGCGGGGCTCGGCAAAGCCAAGGACTTCGACATCGACGCGGTGCGCAACCTCTCGGCGGGGGTCGCACGTTACCTGCGGCGACCGGGTGTGAAGACGGTCGCCACGATAGCGCACGGCGGGGGCATCGGCGGTCTCGACGCGGAACTGTGCACCCAGGCAATCGCCGAAGGGGCGATTCTCGGCGGATACCGCTTCACCCGCCACAAGGGCAGCGGCTCTTCAGAGGACGAGCGGAACGAGATCGAGCAGCTCACGATCGTCGAGCATGACTCCACGAGGGTCGCTGCGATGAGGGCCGCTGCGGAACGCGGAGTCGTCCTCGGGCGGGCGACCAACTGGGCGCGAGACCTCTCGAACGAGCCGTCGAACCACCTCACGCCCACCGACCTCGCGGCCCGCGCCGCAGAGATGGCCTCGGCTGCCGGGCTCGAATACGAGGCCCTCGAACGAGCCGACATGGAGCGTAAAGGCATGGGGTCGCTGCTTTCCGTGGCGAAGGGAAGCGCCCAGCCGCCGAAGCTCATCCGCGTGGCCTATCGGGGGCGCCGAGCCGCAGGCTACGACCTGGCACTCGTAGGCAAGGGGATCACCTTCGACACCGGGGGTATCAGCATCAAGCCGGCCGCGAACATGGAAGCGATGAAGGCTGACATGACGGGGGCGGCTTCGGTCATCGCGGCTCTGCAGGCAATCGCCGCGCTGAAGCCGAAGGTAAACGTTGTAGCTATCGCGCCCTGCACTGAGAACATGCCGGGCGGGAATGCCACGAAGCCCGGAGACGTGGTGACCGCCATGAACGGCCGCACCATCGAAGTGATCAACACCGACGCAGAGGGCAGGCTTGTGCTCGCCGATGCCCTCTGCTGGGCGAAGGAGCTCGGCGCGCGCCGCATCGTGGACGTGGCGACCCTGACCGGCGCCGTCTCGACCGCGCTCGGAGACGTCTGTTACGCCATCATGACGAACAACGACGAGTTGGCGAGCGCAGTCGAAGCCGCGGCGGCCCAGGCCGGCGAGAAGACCTGGCGGCTGCCGATGTTCAAGGAATACGACGAACTGATTAAGAGCGACGTAGCCGACCAGAAGAACTCGGGGACGCGCGGCGCCGGCACTATCGTCGGCGCGAAGTTCTTGGAGCCGTTCGTGGGCGACACGCCCTGGGTCCACCTAGACATCGCCGGAGTCGACATAATGGACCGCGAGCGGGGCTGGATTGCGAAGGGGGCTTCGGGGTACAGCGTGCGCACCCTGATCAACCTGGCCCTCGCGCTGGCGAAGTAGCGCTA
Source organism: Tepidiformaceae bacterium (assembly GCA_041488155.1). GTDB lineage: Bacteria > Chloroflexota > Dehalococcoidia > Tepidiformales > Tepidiformaceae > JBGPOS01. The sequence goes on along the minus strand of JBGPOS010000004.1, from coordinate 79,595 downwards.
CCGCGGACTCCCGGCGCGGATGTAGTCGATCAGGTCGACGCTTGCGGGCGGGGCGCCGTGCGAGGTGAGGGCGACGCAGGCCTCGGCGCGATGGTGGGTGGTGTGGTTCGCCACGTGGAGGAGAGTTTGCCAGAGCGGGAGATACTGCTCCTCGCGGCTGCTGCGCACGAAGTAGAGGTCGCCGGCGAGTTCGTCCTCGGCGAGTGTGGCCAGCCAGTCGCTGCGACGGGCCTGAAGGTCGATCCAGGTGGACTTCAGCTGGTGAAGGTGGCTGAAGTCCGGGCCTCCGCGAATTTGGGCAGCCGGGTCTCCCTGCCAGCGGGTGAGCCAGACCTCTTCGGAGCCGACGATGTGGGCGAGAGTGTCGAAAAGCGAGCCGTCGCCTTGTCCGCCTGCGACCGCCTTCGGCCAGCGGTTGACGTCGCAGCGGTCTGCGGCAGCAAAGAGCCGCTCACCGGCCCAGGTCTGGAAGGCGTACAGCCAGCGGATGGCTTCGAGGGTGGCCGGGACAGCCTCACTTGCCACGCGAGACCCCGGCGCCTAGCTTGCGACCGAAGTAGTCGAGGATGACGGCAAAACGGTCAAGGCGGTGGCTCGGGCGGCCACTGCGCGATAGTTCGTGGTTCTCATCGGGAAAGCGGACGAACTCCACGTCCTTGCGGCGGAGCTTGAGCACGACCCAGAGCTGTTCGGCCTGCGAGATCGGGCAGCGGAGGTCGTCTTCGGAGTGGAGGATGAGCAGGGGCGTCTCGATGTTGCTCGCGTAGGTCAGAGGCGACTGGCGGCGGACGGCGTCGAGGTCGTCGTGGATGACCGCCCGTTCGCCAAGGTACTGGCGGTTGAAGCCGGCGCCGATGTCGCTGGCGCCCTGCATGCTGTACCAGTCGTTGACGGCCCTTTCGCTGCAGGCGGCGGCGAAGCGCCCGCTGTGACCAACGATCCAGCTCGTCAGGAAGCCGCCGTAGCTGCCGCCGAGGACACCGAGGCGCGATTGGTCGGCCCAGGGCATGCGGGCGAGCGCCGCTTCGAAGGCGGCCATCACGTCACGATAGTCGGGGCCTCCCATGTCGCCGACGAGGGCGCGGGCGAAGGCGGTGTCCTGGCCCGAACTGCCGCGTGGGTTGCAGAACACGACGCCGTAACCAGTCCCGGTGTAGACCTGGAACTCGTCGAAGAAGGTCTCGCCGAACTGGCCAAAGGGGCCACCGTGGACGTTCAGGAGGACGGGATAGCGCTCGCCCTCCTGGAACCCAGAGGGTTTCATCACCCAGCAATCGAGTTCAACCCCGGGGTCCGTCTTGACGACGAAGTGTTCGGCCGCGTTCAGTCCGACTTCGGACTTCCAGGCCTCGTTCATCGCCGTGAGAGGACGCTGGCGCCCGGATCCGACGTCCAGCAGGAAGACCTCGGCCGGAGAAGTCGGGGTCGAAGCAATGAGAGCTACAGTTTCGCCGTCGGCCGCGACCGAGTACCACGAGGCTATAGTCCTCCCGGGGCTCAACCAGCGCGTTGGCTCGCCGGGTACGGCCACGATCGGCGTGTCGGACCCGCGATCCTGCGCGAGCGAAAAGAGGCCACCGTCCGGCAGCCAGGCAGGCTGGGCGATGGCGCTCGGGAGGGCCCCTGCTCCGGTGTCTCGGTCGAAGGACGAGTCGACGAGGCGGCAGTTGCCGCCTTTGGCATCGGCGAGGCGGAGCGTGCCGTTCGCCGGCCAGGTTGGAGTGAAGATGTGGGCAATCGTCTTGCCGTCTGGGGACCACGATGGTGCTTTGCAGGCGCCGTCGGTGGAGGTAATGCAGCGAGCTTCGCCGCCGGGGTTCGGGGTCACCCAGACGTCGGAGCGAGGGTCGAAGTCACGCTCTTCGTGACGGGCTGAGACGAACGCAAGCAGTTGCCCGTCTGGTGACCAGGCCGGCTGCGTGTCGTCCCAATCGCCCTCTGTGACCTGGAGGGGCTCGCCCTGGCCGCCGGCGTCGACCACGAAGATGTGGCGGCGGTGGTCGTACGTGAAGCCTTCGCCGTTGATGCGGTACTTGAGAGAGGTGATGCGGCGGAAGGGCTTCGCCTTTTTCGGATCGGCGTCGGGCGGGTCGCCAGTCTTCGCGCTGAACGCGATCCGTGTGCTGTCCGGCGACCAGGCGGGGATCCCTGCGCCCAGCGGGAGTTTGGTCACCTGCCGGGCTTCACCGCCGTGCGTGGGCATGACGAAGAGCTGGGGCTTCTCGTCGCCACGCTCCGAAAGAAAGGCCAGCAGACGGCCGTCCGGCGACCAACGCGGGGAGGTGTCCCGCTTCGCCCCAGCGGTGAACTGGCGGGGCGCGCCTCCGGCGGCATCTACGAGCCAGACCGCCGACCGGTAACTGTCGGACTCGCGGTCCATCTTCGTTGCGACGAAAGCCACCTGGCGGGCGTCAGGCGAGATGGCGCAGTCGCTGACCCAGGTGATGGCATAGAGGTCCTCTGGTGTCATCGCGCGCATCGCACTCCCCTCGGCGGTGGTGTGGCAGGCATTGTGCGCTGTCGCCGGAGGTTCGTGCAGGAGCGAGCGGGGGTGTCGTTCGGAGAGACGCCGCTTGCCGGGAGCGAAGGTCGCGCCGATTCTGCATGAGGAGGGTGCAGATGAGGCAACTGGTCCTGGCTGCCCTGCTGGCCGCTCTCGTCGCCGGATGCTCGGACAAGGCGGCGGACAGCGGGCCCGCTTCTCCGGGGACAGCGACGGGGAGCGCGACCTCTGCGCGGCCAGACGCCACCGCCACGGCCCGGGCAACTCCGACCGCGCAGGCTGCTGGCATCGACGCGGTCCAGTACGCAGACCCGGCGAACTGGCTGTGCCGGCCTGGCAAGACCGGGACTCCCTGCACCGTGGACTTGAACGCCACCGCCAAAGCTGCTGACGGGACTCTCACGCCCGATCCTTTCAAGCCCGCATCCGACCCGGTAATAGATTGCTTCTACATCTACCCGACCGTCAGCAACGACCCCGGGGTGAACTCAGACCTGATACCTGGAGAGGAGGAGCGCCGGGCCGCAACCAACCAGTTCGCGAGGCTTGGGTCGGTCTGCAGGCTGTTTGCGCCGATGTACCGGCAGCTGACGCTGACCGCCCTGAACGGCGGCCGCTTCAACGACCCGAAAGGCCGGGAGATCGCTTACTTCGACGTTGTCACGGCGTGGACCTACTACCTCGCAAAGGAGAACCAGGGCCGCGGGGTTGTGCTCGTTGGCCATTCCCAGGGATCTCTCCACCTGATCACTCTGATTAAAGAGCAGATCGACCCGAACCCTGCCGTGCGGGCGAAGCTGATTGCCGCATACATACTCGGCGGCGGGGTCAAGGTGCCGGACGGAAAAGACGTAGGCGGAGACTTCCAGAACGTCCCGGCCTGCCGCAAGCCAGACCAGACGGCCTGCGTGGTGACCTACGCGAGCTTTTCCGCAGCCTCGCCTCCGCCGGCCAACTCGCTCTTCGCAAGAGGCGGTGTCCTCTGCGTGAACCCGGCCGCACTTTCCGGCGGGTCCGCTGACCTGCATCCGTATTTCACAAGCGCCGGGAGCTTCAACGCCCAGGGAGTGAACACCCCGTTCGTGACATGGCCCGGCCAGCTGCGCGGCGAGTGCGTGAACGACGGGACCAATTCCTACCTGAAAATAACGCCCCTGGCAGGCCTGCCTTTCCCGAGCTTCGTCACGAGCCCTCCGTGGGGCCTGCACGTGTTCGACGCGAATCTCACGATGGGGGACGTCGTCGCCCTCGTTGGGCAGCAGGCGAAGGCCTACCTCCAGCGCTGAAGGGCTGGCTGCGCAGAGTTTCGTTGCTGGCGCGCGGTCGAGTTGGTACAGTCCGCTTCCATTTCGGGAGGGGACCTGGGTGAACGCAAAGCATCTCGAACTGTGCGCCAGCGCAGAGTGGGGCGACGTCGTCGAACGGTACGTCATCCCCTGGGTTCTCCAGGACATCGAAGCAGGCGACGACGCCCTCGAGATCGGCCCCGGCCCCGGACTGACCACAAACGTCCTGAAGAAGATGTTCGCCCGGCTGACCGCGGTCGAGGTCGACAAGGATCTCGCCGAAGCTTTGGCCACGCGTCTGGCCGGGTCGAACGTCGAAGTCGTGCACGGCGACGCCACGAGGCTGCCGATGCCCGGCGGGCGCTTTAGCGTGGCGCTGTCCTTCACGATGCTTCACCATGTCCCTTCTGTCGCGCTGCAGGACCGCCTGTTCACGGAAGTTGCGCGGGTGCTTCGGCCGGCCGGGCTGTTCGCGGGAGTGGACAGTCTCGACGGTGACGACTTCCGCCTCCTCCACGAGGACGACATCTGCATCCCCATCCCGCCGGACGGCCTGCACGATCGGCTCGTACGTGCGGGCTTCAGCGACGTGAAGGTGGACACGAACGAGTACTCGGTGCGCTTCCGCGCCACCAGGCCCGCGCCCGCCGGCTGAGCCAACCGCCTGGAGCGACGATCGCGGCGACCCCGAGTCTCGCCTACTGCGCCCGATCGACAACTTTGAGCGCACCACCGACAATCCCGGCGCTATGGTTGAGTACTTCGATATTGTCACGTTCAAGAAAGACCGCCACGCGATCATCCAGCTGAACCGCCCGGAGAAGATGAACGCGCTGAGCCACAACCTCCGGGCCGAACTGTTCGACGCGCTCAAAGACTTCGAGGCCGACCCCGAAGTCAAGGTGATCATCCTGCGCGGGTCGGGCCGGGCGTTCAGCGCGGGCTACGACCTGTCGGGGATCTCCCAGACCCAGGACGACCGGGACTACGTCGAGCGACGGAGCGGGCTCCCGAACGTCGGGCCAATCCATCCCGGCCAGGGCCAATGGCCCCAGCACCTGTTGAGCGGCTACTGGCAGATCTGGGAGCTGACGAAGCCGGTGATTTCGCAGGTACACGGCTACTGCCTCGCGGGCGGGACCGAGCTGGCAACGATGTGCGACCTGATGTTCGTCGCCGAAGACGCGATCATTGGCTACCCGCCCGTGCGCGCCATGACGCCGGTCGACATCGTCTTCCACCCCTGGCACATGCATCAGCGGAAGGCGCGCGAGTTGCTCTACACGGGCGACAGCGTCACAGGCAAGGAAGCCGTCGAAATAGGTTGGGCGAACCGGGCCGTCCCGATCGACAGACTGGCCGAGGTGACCGAGGCCTTCGCCGAGCGCATCGCCCACATCGATTCGCCGATGCTGCAGATGTCCAAGCGGCAGGTGAACCGGGTCTACGAGATCATGGGCCTGCGCACTTCGCTGGCGGCCGGGGGCGACATCCAGGAACTCGGGAGAGTGCGGCCCGGCGGCGCCGAATTCGGACGCATCGCCCGCGAGAAGGGGCTGAAAGCGGCCCTGAGCTGGCGGGATGGACCTTTCGAGGACTACGCCAGCGCCCCCGCCGAGACGAAGGGCCCGAGCGGGGCCGCCTGGTGACAACCGGACCCCAGGCGGGAGATGAGCCGCCGACGCGCTACCGGGACCAGCGAGACTTCGACGCCTTCCCTTTGCACCAGGCCCTCGGGGTTACGAGGATGGAGGCGAGACCGGGGTTCTCACGGATCCGTCTGAAGACGAGCCGCCTGACGATGGGTGGGGTGGGCGGCAGTGTCCACGGGGGGCTGCTGGCGGCGCTGGTCGATATGGCGATGCTGGAAGCGCTCATCCCGATGTTCCGCAGTGGGGAGCAGGCCGTCGGGACTGCCGAGCTCAACATCAGCTTTCTGCGGCCGGCGCTCGGCGAACACGTCTACGCGGAGGCGACGGTCGTCAAGAAGGGGCGGCAGCTCGCTGTCACTGAGGTCAGCATCCTCGACGAGGAGGGGCGGGTGTGCGCGCGCGGGCGGACGACCTACGTACTGCGGCAAGTGGCGGCTAGCGGCCTCTCGGAGTAGCGGTAGGAGCCGCCCGCGTGTCCCCGGGGGCCTTCGTGGCGGTGGACTTCGCTTCGAAGGCGGCGTCGATGTGAATGAGCATCTTCTTCGCCAGGCGCACTCCCCCGCCGATGTCCTGGGTACCGTCGAGGCCGCTCGCGACGATTGCGTGGACGATTCTGCCGGTGCGGAAACAGATGGCCGTGTCGATAGAGGTGCCGAAGTTGGGGAGTTGCTCTATCACAAAGAAGCCCGCAGCCTCGTCCCCGACTCCGCTCACCTTGAACTCCTCGATCGGATTCTTGTCGTCGATCGGCAGGTCGCAGAGCTTCTTGAGGGAGTCCTGGGCGGCCTTCACGCTGGTGAAGAGCGTGGATTGAGAGGTGATCTGGTAGCTGCGGCCGAGGTGTTCGAGCGGCGTCTCCCAACTGAACACCTTCGCCGCGCTGCGCAGCCGGCCCAGGGCGTCGAGCTGGTTCTTCTTGGCCTCGGGGTTGACGTCGTCGAGCACGTTGGCCCACTCCTCGTTGTCGAAGGAGCGCGCCTGCTTCTCTGCGATCCCCGCCGGGAGATCGGCGTCCGTGAGTGCCATCGCTTCGAGGTCGTAGGCGTCGTCAGCACGGTTCGTGTGGTACGTCGAGCCGCCGCAGCCGGCAGCGAGAAGCGAGATGCCAAGAACGAGCAGGCCGGCGCGAAAGAGCATGCGCCTATCGTACGGCAAGCCGTCCGCTGAGAAACGGCGGCGCGCCTTTACCTCCAGCCACAGCGGCCGCGGGTGCGCCGATGCGGTATCCTTCGCGCACTTCCAATCAGGAGATCCCCTGTGTCGCTCAGTGTCGAGGACCAACTGGCCATCCAGCAGCTCTACGCCCGTTACAACCACGCCATCGATTCGGGAAACGCGGAAGCCTGGGCCGACACCTTCACCGGCGATGGCGCCTTCTCGTCGTCGGCCAGCGGGGACTTGGCGGGTCGCGAGGCGCTTGTCGCCTTTGCGAAAGCGTTCTCGTCCCGGCTGAAGGCGCGGCACTGGACGAACAACCTGGTAGTTGAACCGGCTGCTAACGGAGCGTCCGGCACCTGCTACCTGATTTTCCTGAGGCTCGCCGAAGGCCAGCCCGCTACGATCGCGGCAACAGGGCTCTATCGGGATGAGTTGGTGAACAAGGGGCAGGGCTGGCGCTTCGCCAGGCGCAGCGTCGTCTCCGATTGACCCGCTGGCCGCCTGACCTGCGCCGCGACCGGGGCGTCTGCGCGTGAAGGCGTTCCTGGTTGAGGCCTCCCTCGGATTCTTCGTCCTGCTCGTTGTGATGGCGCTCGTCTTCCGCTCCGTCTGGGCGCGCGACATGCTGCGCTTTCTCCGGAACGTGCTCTGGGCCTACGTGGTGATGGTCGTCGTCCTCGCGGGTTGGCACGTGTACAGCGAGGGTTTCTAACCAGCGCGCGCCGTGACCGGAGGCGTGGGGCTTCAGTACCCCGTCCCCTGTAACCTGTGCCCTCGGAATGCGCGTGCTCGTGGCCCCCCAGGAGTTCAAGGGAAGCCTCTCTGCCGAAGAGGCTGCGGCGGCGATTGCCCGCGGGATAGGGAAGTCCCGCCCGGGCTGGACGATCGATCTTTTACCACTCTCCGATGGCGGGCCGGGCTTCATCGACGCCCTGCGACGGGCCGTCCGGGCAGAGACGCACGGCGAGGCCGTCCAGGACCCCCTGGGGCGCAACGTGCTGGGGCAATACCTCATCCAGGCGGAAAGCAACGTCGCTTTCGTCGAGGCTGCGCAGGCGAACGGGATCTTCCACCTCGGCAAGGACGAACTGGATCCCCTCTACGCCGATTCCTTCGGCGTTGGCGAACTCATAGTTGCGGCCCTGGCGAGGCGTCCATCAATGTTGGTCGTCGGCGTTGGTGGCTCGGCGACCACAGATGGCGGCGCAGGAATGGCGCGAGCGCTCGGCGCCCAATTTCTGGACGAGGCAGGGGAGGAGATTGGGCGTGGCGGTGCACCGCTGGCGGACCTGGCCCGGATCGACTGGCGGCCACCCCCGGAGCTCGCCGGCGTCGAGGTCGTGGTAGCGACCGACGTGACGAATCCGCTCGTTGGGCCCAACGGAGCGGCCGCGGTGTATGGGCCGCAGAAGGGTGCGTCGCCGGAGCAGGTCGACATCCTGGAAGCGGCGCTGGTGCGGTACGCGGCTGTCGTTCGGAGGTCGCTCGGGGTCGACATCGCGGGCATGCCTGGCGCGGGGGCGGCCGGCGGCCTTGGGGGCGGCCTGGTGGCCTTCCTCGGTGCCCGGATACGGCCCGGCTTTGAGATCGTCGCGGAGGCGACCGAGCTGCGCGAGCGGCTGGCGCGGGCCGACGTCGTCGTCACCGGTGAAGGAAGCTTCGACAGTCAGTCGCTCCAGGGCAAGGCTACCGGCCGCCTGCTGGAGCTCGCCGGGGCGGCAGGGAAGCCCTGCATCATCTTTGCCGGGCAGCTGGAATCGCCCTCCGAGAAGGTTCTTGCCCTCACTTCGCTCGAGCCCGATGTTGCAGCGGCGATGCGCCGAGCCGCCGAGCTGCTCGAACTCCTGTCGGAGCGATGGGCTGAGTCGTGGGCAGTGCCGCCCAGCGAGTGACGCGGCCCCGGGGCGTCGCGAGCCGGACGTCAGGACATGCCGAGGCGGACAAACTGGTCGTCCGGGGCGGACACTTCCTTGAGGGCCTGGCGGAGCTTGTCGGCGATTTCACCTTCGACGCGCGTGCCAACCAGGTTGTGTTCTTCCCCGGGGTCCTCCCCTGGGCGGTAGAGGTGGTTGCCGTTGAACCTGCCGGTGGCCCAGTACGGCACCATGTCGCCCGACTGGAAAGGCTGCCGGATGACAGGGACGAGCGATCCGGGCATGTGGTCGAGGTAGGCGCGTTCATCCGGCCGCGGAAGGCGAGCGCTAGACCCGCCGGGGCCGTGCGTCGGCATCGTTGACCAGCGGTTGGACCACATCGACAGGGGGAAGTTCTCCCCATCGGGAGCGCGGGTGTACTTGCATTCGGCATCGATCAGGTTGATCTCGCGGCCCCAAACGCCGGAGAGGGCATGGTCGCGGATCGAGCGCACCTCGCCGGCGATGAGCGGGAGGAGTGACCGTCCATGGGTGCTGTGCCGCGGCTGGACGCCAAAGATGTCGACGAGCGTCGCGAAGATGTCGACGCTGGTCGTGAGCGAGGTGATCGTGCGCGGGGCGACGCCTGGCCAGCGCACCATCAGAGGGATGTGGCCCAGCGGTTCATAGACCGGCACGCCTGGCTTGCCCCAGATGTCCTTTTCGCCGAGGTAGTGGCCGTGGTCGGTGCAAACGATGACGGACGTGTCGTCCCAGAGGTTCTGGCGGTCGATGGACTCGATGATCTTGCCGAACCATCGATCGATCATTGTGAGTTTGCCGCCGTACTGGGCGCGGACCTGCCTCGCCTGGCGCTCATCGAGGAGGCCTCTGCGGATGCCGCCGTTGACGTAGGGTGGCCAGATGAGGTGCGGGCCCTCCCAGGTTTCGTCGTAGAGCGTGGCGTAGGGCTCGGGCGTATCGAACGGTTCGTGGGGGTCGAACTCGTCGACAAACAGAAAGAAGCGGTCGTGGTAGCCGGCATTGCGGTCGAGCCACTCGGCGGCCGCGGTCATGGTTCGCGGTCCGGGGAAGTCCCACTCGTCGTGGAAGTAGCCGCGCGAATTGTCGTAGGGCAGCCAGGGCCGGCCAAAGCCGGGAGCACCGAGCCAGCTGGGGTCTGGGCGGGTCTTCCAGGGGTCGCCCTCGTGGCCGCGTTCATAGACCCAGCCGTTGAACTCGACGTGGTAGTTTTCGCCGCCGGTCTCGAAGAGGTGGGGATGGTCGGAGATCAGCATGGAGACGACGCCCGCCTCACGGAGGTGAGTCGTGATAGCGTCCTCCCAGATCTCGATCGAACCCCAGGGCCGCCAGAGAAAGTCGAGGGCGCCGCAGAGGATGTCGTGGCGGGCGGGCATGCAGGGCAAGGAGCCGGTGTAGTGCTTTTCGAACCGCAGAGATTGCTTCGCGAAGGCGTCGAGGTTGGGTGTTGCGAACTCCGTGCCGCCGTAGGAACCCAGCATGTGGCGGTTCAGGCTGTCGAGAAGGACGACGATCGCGTTCTTCGGAAGGCTTCGCGGAAGAGGTTGAGTCATCGCGTTAGCTGACGCGTCTCAGGATTCGGGGGCATGATCGAGCACCTGCCTGGCCTTGCGCGCGGTGTGCGCATCGACCACGTCGTGGCCGGCACGTGCCACCCAGGCGCCTTCGGCGCGGGCCGCTTCGAAGGTTTCGCTCGCGCTGCGAGCACGGTCGAGAGACGATCTCGTGGGTGTGAAGGCGGCGTTCGCGGCGGTGACCCCGCCGGGGTCCGGGAGGAGGGCGCCACTGAACCCGCACTGGGACCAGTGGAGGAGTTCGAGCGGACCGGCAACGACGAGGGGGAGCACGTCGAAGGCACGAGCCGCAGCCACCACCGCCCCCTGGGCGTAGGCCAGCCGCGATCCCCTCTCTTCGTGGCGGGCGCCCACGTCCCGTGCGTAGGCGGCCGCAGCGAAGACCAGCCCCGCCACCCGCGGCGCCGCCTGGGCCGTCTCAGCGGCGCGCAGGAGGCCTCGGGCGGTGTCGATGACCGGCAGCGCCCGGACAGCTCCCGGCTCGATGCCTCGGTTGTATTCGAATTCGCGCAGGAGGACCGCGAGGTCGCGCACGTCCTGGGGCTCCACGGCGTGGGGGAGGAGGACCCCCCCGAGGAGCGGTGTGACGATGGCGTCGAGGTCGTCCCGCAGAAGACGCGTGCGTGGGTGGTTGACGGCCACCAGCGCGACCTTTCCAGCAGCCGCGATGCGAGGGAGGGCTTCGAGGGCGGCGCTTCGCAAGGCCCCCACCGCGCGCGAGGCATCGACGAGGCTAAGGGCGATCGCGTCAGCGGCCGATTCGAGCGCCGCATCCAGGCCGGCGCTTCCTGCCGGGATGGTGACCGTGCTGCGGAGACGCATCTACTGGCTGGTGCCCCCGATGTAGCCGCCAACCACGACCGCCGGTGGCTGGAGCGCGGCCAGGTTGAGGTCCTGACGGAGAGCCATGATGCACTGCAGGTGGTCGAGCACGTGGCGGTACATGAGCTCGGCCGTCCACTGGCAGGTGAGCGGGCCCCAGCGGGTGTCGATGCGGTAGCGGGTCCACGTGATGTCGCTCATGTCTCGGAAGATCAGGAGCTCTTCGTCACGGATGCGCCCGATGTCGTTCATGATCGCGATGATCGCCTCTTCCGGGCGGTAGCGGCGCTGATGCCAATCGCGCCTGCTGTAGTCGAGCGGATCGAGCATGTCGGGGACGGTCGCCCAGCGGAGAAGGGGGAGGTAGACCTCCTGTTCCATGTCGCGGAGGTGGGCGAGGTGCTCGTGGATCGACCAATCGTCGTCGTCGGGCTTGTAGGCGAGTTGTTCGGCGGTCAAACCGCGCACCGCCCAGGCGAGGTCGTCGGTAGCAGTTCGCAGACGGGCGACAACTTCCGAGCGATAGGTGGAGGTTTCACTCACGATATGGCCACCTCCTGCCCGCCGGTTGCTCTGGACGGAGTATAGGCCCGCATCTTCGAATGTGGTAGGAACGGGCACGCACCGGGATGGCGCTGGTGCTAGAGGTCCTCTTTTTTCGGCAGGTTCTTGGAGAGCGACTCATAGCGGCGAGCGTACTTGCCCACGTCGGGTTCGGGGCCCATCGCGGCGTTGACTTCCTTGCCCCATTTGGCCTCGGCTTCGGCGAGCTGGTCGGCCGATGTGAGGTGGCGGGCGAAGCCGCTGACGACTCGTTGCATCGCGTGGCCGGCCTTGCCGCCGCCTTTCGGGCAAAGCGGCGTCTTCACCTCAGCCGACATGCTGCGCGCGAACACCTCGTCGCGCGCGCCGCACTTCGTGCACTGGAATTCGTAGAGGGGCATGGAAACGCGCACCACCGGGGCTTGTTGCCAGACCGATTGTAGCCGTTCAGGCGAGCTGGGAGCCAAACCGGCCGGCGAGATAGTGCTCCGCGGCGATCGCCGCGGTGGCGCCGTCGCCGCAGGCGGCCACCAACTGCCGGGCGGAATCTGTGCGCAAGTCGCCGGCCACGAACAACCCCGGCACCGAGGTTCGCATGTTGAGGTCGACGACGGCGTGTCCACCGGCATCCAGCTCAACGAGGCCGCGCAACAGGCCGTTGTTGGGCGTCTGGCCCACGAAGATGAATACCCCTGAGACGGGCAGGTGGCTCGTGCCCCCCGTCTTCAGGTTGCGAAGGTCGATCCCGGTCACGGTCTCGGCACCGGTGATCGCTTCGACCACCGTGTCCAAGGTGAAGTCCATCCGCGGGTTCGCGAAGGCCCGTTCCTGGAGCAGGCGGCTGGCCCGGAAGGTGTCGCGGCGGTGGATGACGTGTACACGGCTGGCGTAGCGGGTGACGAAGATCCCTTCGTCGAGGGCGGCGTCGCCTCCACCGACCACTGCGACCTCTTGCCCAGCGAAGAACGCGGCATCGCAGGTAGCGCAGTAGCTCAAGCCCCGGCCCGTGAACTTCTCTTCGCCGGGCACGCCGAGCTTGTTGTAATCGGCGCCGGCGGTGACGATGACGGCCTTGGCGCGCCAGTTGCCTGCGGCTGTGTCGAGCCCGAACGTGCCGTCAGGCTCCACGCGCAGGGCAACTACGTCTTCGTAGACCATCGCCGCCCCGAACTTTTCGGCCTGCTGGAGGAAGAGCTGGGCGAGGTCGAAGCCGTTCACTCCGCCCGGAAAGCCGGGGTAGTTCTCAACGAGGTCGGTCGTGGCGATCTGACCGCCTGTGACGCGGTGCTCGAACACTACCGTCTTGCGGCGGGCGCGTGCGGCGTAGAGGGCGGCAGTCAATCCCGCCCCGCCACCCCCGACGATGGCGATATCACGTTCTTCCAACGGGTTTCATCCTGGGCGACGGGCTGCCGCCTGAGACGCGGGCCTCTTGCCTTTGCAGACTAGACGAGCGCTTCGTCGATTCGCTTCTTGAGATCGCTCTTCGGACGGAAGCCAACGATTGTCGCCTTGAGGTCGCCGCCCTGGAACACCATGAGCGTGGGGATGCTGCGAATGCCGAACTTGGTGGGGACGGCGGGGTTTTCGTCGGTGTTCATCTTGAAAAAGTTGATCTTGCCGGCGTACTCCTCGCTGAGTTCGGCAACGATCGGAGCAACCATGCGGCAGGGGCCGCACCACGGGGCCCAGAAGTCGATCAGTGCAGGGACGTCGGACTTGACGACGTCACTATCGAAGGTGGCGTCCGTGATTTCGCGCGGTTCTGACATTTTGAAGGTGTCCTTTCGACACAGGTTGACTTGTCGTCTGCCTGGAGTATCTTGGTAGTCAGCATACCCCATAGGGGTATATCTGTCAACGATTGGCAGCCGGAGAACCGGGATGGATGTCGAGGACGACAAGAAGCTGCAGGATCGCCTGTCGCGGGTCGAGGGCCAGGTGCGCGGGTTGCGCAAGATGCTCGAAGAGGGGCGCGCCTGCCAGGACGTGCTGACCCAACTCCTGGCCGCGCGATCGGGGCTCGAGCAGGCCGGACTCATGGTGCTCGATCGGCACCTGGAGGACTGCATCCTCGAGGGGGTCGATCTGAGCCCACAAGCGATCGGCCAGCTGCGCGAGACGCTTCGGCTGTGGAGCCGCCACGGCACGTCATAGCCGAACGCGCGCTCCGACCCGCACCGTCGGCGCAAGAATGACGTTCGGATCAATTGCACGGCCGAATTCCCGTTTGCTAGCATGCGACAAAGGCGGGCCAGTGCGAATGGAATCCAGTTCCGTGCTCGTGCTGAATCAGAACTACGAGCCGCTCAACGTGTGCAACGTGCGGCGCGCGGTTGTCCTTGTGCTGCGAGGCAAGGCCGAGATCATTGAAACGGCTCGGGGCGCTCTGCACACGGCTTCAATCGTTTTCCCCCTGCCTTCGGTCATCCGGCTGATCCACCTCATCCGGCGGCCACGCCCCAAAGTGCGGCTCACGCGGAAGGAGATCTTTGTGCGCGACGGCTGGGCCTGCGCCTACTGTGGCCGTCCGACGCGAGACCTCACGCTCGACCACGTGGTGCCGCGGCATCGCGGCGGGGCACACACCTGGGAGAACCTGGTCAGCGCCTGCAAGCCCTGCAACCACCGTAAGGCCGGCCGCACGCCGTTCGAGGCGCATATGGACCTGAAGCGCGAGCCGGGTGCGCCTCGAGTTTCGATCTACTACACGTTCTTCCAGTACCTCGGCTACCAGTCCGAATGGCGCAAGTTCGTACCAGGCTACGAGGTGGCGAGCGCCGCCGGTTAGCGTCGCCGGAGAACCTGTTCGCGGCACCAGCCTCTCCTGTATCTTGGCGCAGACTCCTCGCGGAGGTTCGGGCGATGACGCAGACGGCGGTCGACTGGCGGGCCCAGTGCGCGGGGAGACTGATGTCTCCGGCCGACGTGATGGCTATCGTCCAACCGGGGGACACGGTCTGGTTGGGGCTGCTCAACAATATGCCCGCGACGCTCGCAGCTGCCCTGGCTGGACGAGCTCCCGAGCTCCGCGACGTCACGATCGCGACGGCGTTGACTTCGTTCAACTGGGACCGACCGGAGCTCCTTCGCAGCTTCCGCATCCTCACGGGCTACTCTGGGCCGCTCGAACGCAAGGCAGTCCAGGAGGGGCGCTTCGACTACCTGCCCATCGCCGGCTTCTTCGAAGGCCGAATGCCGAACGGCTACGACCTTGACTACGACGTGGCAGCGATCCCGATCTCCCCGCCGGACACGGCAGGTTACTGCTCGTTCGGCGCGGCCGTGTTCTTCAGCCCCTGGATCGTGGAGCACGCGCGGCAGCTCGTGGGCGAGATTCACCCCGAGTTCATCCGCACGGGTGGCCAGAATTCGATTCACATTTCCCGGTTCGCCCGCCTTGCCGAATCGGTCGGACCGCCGGCCCCGGCGCCAATCCCACCGCGGTCCGAAGAGACGGTGTTCGCCGCAGAGGTGGTCTGCACCCTCACAGCGACCGAACTGATCCCCGACGGGGCGACACTGCAGGTCGGGCTCGGCGACGTCTCTGCGGCCATGTGCCTTTATCTCGAGGGCAAGCACGACCTGGGCATCCACACAGAACTGCTGCCCGCCGGGGTCCCGGCGCTGATAGAGAGCGGCGCGGTGACCGGTCGCTACAAGGAAGTCCACCCCGGCAAGGTCGTGGCCAGCGTGATCGCCCAGGTGCCGCCGGAAGAGCTCGCCTACATCGACGGCAACCCGCTGTTCGAGCTCTATGATTTCTCCCACACCGACGACATGCGGGTGCTGCTGCAGTTCCGCAATTTCGTGGCCGTGAACAATGCCCTCTTCGTTGACCTGACGGGCAATGTCTGTTCGGAAAGCTTCGGCCCGCAGGTGTTCACCGGCCCGGGAGGGCAGCCCACCTTCGCTTATGCTGCTTCGGTGACGAACGCGCGCTCGATCATCGTCCTCCCTTCTTCGCAGTTGGTCGGGGGAATCCGCCAGCCGCGCGTCATGGCGATGCTGCCGCATGGCTCGACGGTCACGACCCACCGGGCATTTGTGGACTACGTGGTCACGGAGCAGGGCATCGCGAAGCTCTCCGGGAAGCCGATCCGTGAGCGGATCGCCGAGTTGATCAGCGTGGCCCATCCCGACTTCCGCGCTGAGCTCCGCAAAGAAGCGGTCAACCTCTACGGGGTGGCAGGCTAGGGCACAATCCTTGAAGCGACGTGTAACGGCCGTTACACTACTGCGCGATCCTGAGCGGCGAGGCGCGGAAAAGTGAAGTTTGTGACGCGAAAGCATGTGAAGGTCGACCGGGTCGCCTGTCCCTGGCTCATCTCCCGGTTCGTGGACTCCAAGGCCGAGTTCTTGTTCGTCGAACCGGTCGACGTGCTCGCCGTGGCGGAACGCGAAGGGGCCATCCCATTCGATGTGGGGAACGTCGAGCTCGGCCACAAAGGGGACGAGTGTTCGTTCGACGCGGTGATCGCGAAATACGCGATC
This sequence comes from Tepidiformaceae bacterium, assembly GCA_041488155.1. Taxonomy (GTDB): domain Bacteria; phylum Chloroflexota; class Dehalococcoidia; order Tepidiformales; family Tepidiformaceae; genus JBGPOS01. The sequence continues at coordinate 63,668 of JBGPOS010000004.1, read as the reverse complement.
AAGGCCCCGGGACTCGAGCTGATGGCACGCATCGTGCGAGGCGCCGACACCGCCGCGAAAGGGCTCGAACCGGAGTCGTACGGGCTCGAGGCGATCGCCGAAGGCTTCCGCGCGGTGGGTAAGGATGACCACGACATCCTTCGCCTTGAGTTCCCGATGTACGACTCGCTCTACGCCTACTGCAAAGCGAGGGCCGAGCGCGGGCGGTAGAATCGGCCTGCATGGCGGAATCTCTTTCGCAAGAAGCCATCCTCGAAGAGGCGGCGCGGGTGGCGCAGACGCAGCTCGGCGGCACCTTGGCGACGATGCATGCCGAAGACGGCACGCCTTACGTGACGTTCGTCCTGTTCCACCTGCGGGACAACGGCGAGGTCCTCTTCGGCAGTGGCGGCGGGGCGCAGCACGCCCGAAATATGCAAGCCACTCGCGAAGTATCGTTCCTGATCGACAACCGCGAGGTAATCCGCAACGACTGGACGGCGTTCGATCGCGTGGTCATCGAAGGCCACGTCGAGGCGCTCGAACCGGAGTCTCCTGAATACGCTCCGTGTCTTGGCGAGCTGGCAGCCAAGAACCGGATGGCAGCCTTCTTCACGGAACACGGACTGCTGTATCGCATCAGGCCCCGCCGCCTGATCCTGATGAAGGGCTTTGAGCCCTCGCGGCACGTCGTGGACTTCGAAGAGGAGGAATGAGCCGCATCCGGTGAGCCTGACGGCCAGCCGGTGCAGGAGGATCTGTCGAGAATCCGGTTTTCAGAACCCTATCCCGGCTATGCATACAATGGATTTGTGGACTACGCCGAGGCGATCGACTACTTGATGTCGTTCACCGACATGGAGCGGGGCTTCCAGGCTTCGGCGAGCCCGACGATGAGCCTTGGTTCCATGCGCTCACTGCTGTCGCGGCTGAACGACCCGCACCTCGGGCGCCACACTGTCCACGTGACAGGTTCGAAAGGGAAAGGCAGCACTTCGGCGATGATCGCCGCTATCCTGCGCCGGAGCGGCGCGACCACGGCGCTCTATTTGAGCCCCCACCTGCATTCCTTTACCGAGCGGATCGCTATCAACGGGGACGCGATTTCGCCGGAGGAGTTCGCCGCCGGACTGCAGGCGATTCGCGAGGCGGTTGAGGCCGAGCGGGGGAGCGTGCACGGCAATGTCAGCACGTTCGGCATTCTCACGGCGCTCTTCTTCTGGCTCGTGCGGGCGCAGTTGCCGCGGATCGAGTGGCAGGTGGTCGAGGTCGGGTTGGGCGGCACGTTCGACGCTACGAACGTGTTCGATTCGCCGGACTTAGCCGTGATCACGCCGATCTCCCTCGAACACACGGCCATTCTCGGTAACACCGTCGCAGAGATAGCCCGCGACAAGGCCGGCATCATCAAGGCTGGAAGCACTTGCGTCCTTGCGCCGCAGCGCGATCCGGCTGCCGCAGACGTGGTCCGGGCTCGTTGCGAAGAGGTGGGCGCGACGCTCGTCGACGTTGGCGCGCTCTACGAGGCCCAGGTTCTGGAGAAGTTTGTCTTCGGCCAGTCGTTCCAGTTGAACGGACCGGGCGGCACGCGCGAGCTCCGGACCCCAATGCTGGGCAGGCACCAGGTCGAGAATGCAGCGACAGCGGTAGCCGTAGCGCTCGCTCTCCGGGAACGCGGGCACGACATCTCCGACGCCGACATCAGCGAAGGGATCGCCCGGACGCGCGTCCCCGGACGGCTGGAGGTGATGGGCCAGCGGCCGCTGGTGATCGCTGATGGAGCCCACAACGGCGAGAGCGCCGCTGCCCTCGCCGCCAGCTTGCGGGACTACTTCGACTGGCGCCGTTGCTTCTTTGTGATCGGCGTGACGGCCGACAAAGACGTCCGCGCGATGGGGTTCAAGCTGGCGAGCCTGGCTGAGCTGATCGTTTGCTGCCGCTTCCGCAGCCCGCGGGCGATGGACCCCTACGCGATGATCCAGGAGGTCGGGTTCCTTGGGCCACCAGCCGTCGCCGAAGAGACTGTCTCCGACGGCATCGACACAGCTCTGGCACACGCCAACCAGGACGACCTGGTCTGCATCACCGGCTCGCTCTACGTCGTCGCGGAAGCGCGGGAGATCGTGCTCGGCGAGAGTGTCGTCCGCCAGTGATGACCCCGCCCTTCGGATTGCACTAGCGAGATGCGTCCCGAACCATCCAGTGCCGGCCAGAAGCGTCGCAACGTGTCCGAGAAGTCACCGTCCGGTTCTGGGAAGAAGGAAGTGGTGCGCCGCCGGGCGTTCCTCGCGTCCGGTGCGGGCGCGGCCGCATGGGCCGCCGGCCTCTTCACGGTGGGCTGCGGCGATGACGATGCAAGTGCCCCGGCCGCTGTCGACCGGCCCTTGGCCACGGAAACGCCGTCGCATCCCCGTACGGGAGGGTCCCTTCGCTGGCTGGGTGGACCGCTCGGTTCAGTGCTCGACATCCACCGGACGAAGTCGACTTACGAATCGTGGATCTGGCACTGGGCAGGGAATTTCCTCGTCCGTTTCGCCGCCGCTCCGCCCTATCTCCCCGAAGCTGACCTCGCGGCCACGCTGCCCGAGGTGTCCCCGGATGGCCTTTCGCTCACTTTCCGCCTGCGGCCCCAGGCGAAGTGGCAGAATCGCGCGCCAGCCAACGGCCGGGCTGTCACGTCCGAGGACGTCAAGGCGACGTTCGACAGGATCAAGGGGCTCGGGACGAAATCCCCTCGCGCCGGCAACTACTCCGGGGTGGAGAGCATCACAGCGCCCGACGCAGCAACGGTGGTCTTCAAACTGAAGTCGCCGCAGGCGGACATCCTCAACCTCCTGTCCGACCAGTTCGACATAATCCTGCCGCGCGAGGTGGCCAGCAGGGGTGATGAAGCCATCAAGAGCCTCGACGACGTTGTTGCGTCGGGACCCTATGAACTGACGGCGTACGAACCTGGCCGCAGGGCTCAATTGCGGCGGCGGACCGATGGCTACTGGAAGCCGGACACGGCCTGGCTCGACGGCCTCGACCTCATCGACACCCCCGATGACGGACAGAAGGCCAACACCCTGCTCGGAGGCGTGGCGGACTTCGCCGAGCTCCCCATAGTGCTCGCTCGGCTGTTCGACAACGACCCCGGGTTCCACGTCGTCCGGGCGACCCAGCCCGCCCGCGAGTGCCTCGTAATCAACCACACGGCCGGGCCGTTCAAAGACCCGCGTGTCCGGCTAGCGATGTCGCGCGCGATCGACCGCAAGCAGGTCTACGCCCGCGTCTTCGAAGGCGAGGGACGGGCCGGGGGTGCGATGTCCCCTGCGGCGGTCGCCTGGGCCCTGCCAGAAGCCGAGCTGGCCGCGCTCCCTGGATTTGGCCCACGCGACAGCGAGCTCCGTGAGGCGAAGGCTCTGCTCGCCGCTGCCGGCCTCGGGAACGGGCTCGACGACACGGTGCTGACGGTTTCGGCCTTGAAAACGAATCTCGTGAACGAGGCTGTGGTCGCTGACCTCGCCGAGATCGGCGTCCGTCTGCGGACCTTCGACCTCGGCGATGACTTTGCGACGCTGCTAGACCGCCTGCGAAAAGGCGAGTTCAACCTCGCGACTACGGTCTTCCTGGCCGGTATCTACCCCGACGCGCAGCTCTACCTCTACCACCATTCGAAGAATGGGGCAGCCAACTACGGCAAGTATGCAAGCGCTGCTCTCGACGCGAAGCTCGAACGCCAACGCACGCTCTACGACATCGACCAGCGCCGATCGCTGGTGCGGGAGATTCAGCGCGACATCGTGAACGCGCCGGGTCCGCTCTGGATCGGCTCACGCATCGTCAGCGGTGTCGCGAGTGCTCGCGTCCATAACCTCGTGGCGACGCCGTTCGTCTCGGGCTACGACGACGCGGAGAGCGTCTGGCTGGGTTGAGGCCTGGACCCGGAGACTAGACCCAGCGCACCGGCCGGGGCACGCTCTTGGGATGGGACTGGGCGAGTGCCTTCGATCCGGCCGGTTCGTGGTCGCGCTCGAGATCACGCCCCCGCAGCGGCTCTTGCCGGCCGTGTTGCTGCGGCGGGCGCGGCTGCTGGGCAATTGCGCCCAGTCGATCAACGTCATCCAGCGGCCTGGCCGTCTTCCAAGTCTCGACGCCTCGCTGGCCTTACGCGGCGCCGGCTTCGACCCCGTCTGGCATCTTGTCACCCGCGGGCGTTCACGCGCCGAGATCGCGGCGGACCTGGCTGTGGCGCGAGAAGGGGGCATCGAGGCTGTGCTCTGCATTCGCGGCGACCACGAGGCGAGCGACCTCCCGGACGCCCCGTCCATCCGCGAGGTGGTCTCCATGGCCGTCCGTGCGCTGCCCGGTGCGGTCGTCGGAGCGACGCTGAACCAGCACGCCGCCGACCGGGAGGCGGTCCTCCGGAACTTGCTGCCCAAGCTGCGAGCGGGGGCGAGCTACGTGCAGACGCAGCCCGTTTTCGATGTTGAAGGCCTCCGGCGGTACGTCGAGGTCCTCGGGGAACGCGCGCCTGGGACGGGACTGATCGCCATGGTGATGCCGGTCCTCTCCGGCGCTGTGCTCGCCCGGATCGAGGAGCGCCTGGGCGTGGTGCTGCCCGCGCCGGTCCGGAGGCGCTTCGCCGGGAGCGCCCCTGGCAGGGGCTGGGAGGCGTTCGCAGGAACGATCGCTGCGCTCGTCGAATCGAAGCTCGCGGACGGGGTCGCGGTGATGACCTTCGAGACTGACCCCCCGCCCGAGACCGGCCAGCGCATCGTCGTGGCGCTGAGGGCCGCGGGCATCGATTGCTGATTGCTGCGGCGGCGCAGACAAGCCCCTAGAATCTCAACCATGGCCAACGAAGCGATGAAGGTCGTGGTCATCTCCGACTACGTCTGACCGTGGTGTTACATCGCCTCCCGTCGGGTGGCGCGGTTCTCACGAGAGTTTCACGTCGCGGTGACTTGGTGGCCGTTCGAACTCCATCCGGAGACACCTCCCCAGGGGCGAAGCGTGGACGAACTGCTGCGGCGCGTGGCCAGGGGGGCGGAGTATAGCCAGAACCTGAAGGCCTACGCAGCGGAGGCAGGGATTACGTTGGCCTCCAACCGTTGGCTGGCGAACTCGCACCGGGCCCTCGAGCTATCGGAGTTCGCCCGCGACCGGGGGAAGTTCGAGGCTGTCCACGAGGCCCTGTTCCGCAACTACTTCGACGATGCGAAGGACATCGGCAGCCTCGAAGTGCTGCTTGGGATCGCGGAGGAGTGCGGCCTCGACGTCGACGAGTTCGGGTTCGAGATCCTCGTCGGCCGCTACGCAGAACTCATCGACACGACGACGAATCTCGCCCGCGAGAAGGGCGTCACGAGCACGCCCACGATGATCTTCGACGACCGATTCGTGGTCACCGGCGCACAGGACTACGCCGTCTACAAGGACGCGCTCGAACGGCTGGGCGCCGTCCCGCGGTACCCTGTCTAGCTCCGCGCCTCGCCCGGGGTCACTGCGATACAGGTCGCGGCGTCGGCGTTCTCGTCGGGGTTGGCGGCGCCCTCGTGGGCGTGGGAGTCTTCGTCGGCGTCGGAGTGATCGTGGGCGTCTTCGTCGCCGTGGGTGACGCGGTCGCTGTTGGGATCTCGGTAGGAGTTTCGTCTGCCCCTGTCCCCTCGGGGGTCGGAGTTGACGGCTTGTCGCGGGTCAACGGGGTCCCGGGCGGGATCTTGAAGTCGAGGTAGTCCTCCGGGTTCACCGGGACGTTGCGCCAGCGCACCTCGAAGTGGAGATGCTCGCCGGTCGAAAAGCCGGTGGAACCGGAGATGCCGACGACCGTTTCGCCCTTCACTACGCGTTGTTTCGCGTTGATCGAGACGGTGCTGAGGTGGGCGTACAGCGTGCTCCAGCCCTCGAAGCAGTCGATGACGACGAAGTTGCCGTAGGCGGTCGACCTGTCGGCGCCAACCGTTACGCCGTCACAGGCGGCGTAAACGCTGGATTTCGGGTAGTCGTCAAGCGCCAGGTCGATCCCGCCGTGGACGAGGCCGCCCGAGCGGGGAGCGCCGAAGCGGTCGGTGATCAGTGTCCAGGCCTTGAGGGGGAAGGTGAAGCGCGTGCCTCCCTCTTTCCATGTCTCGTAGGAGGGAGGGTTGACGCCGGGAGTCGGGAGGCGGACCGCTCCCTCTTCATTGGCCACTGCATCGCTGGCGCCGGTCGCGCTCCCTGCGGTGGAGGGAGTCCCTCCGGTCTGGGTGACGTGGGCGGTCGGCAGGGCCGTGGGCGAGCCGCCGTTCGAAGGGCCCCCGCCACCCGAGCCAGTCCCGGTCAACAGGACCACGCCGACGGCGCCGATCGAGGCGAGCACGAGGAACACCGCGATCCTGTCGATCAACCGCGCACGCTGACTTTGACGGCCACGCTGTCTTGCCATGTATTAAGAAGATCGGTCAGGAGGTGGGTCGAATCAAGATCCCGCCCAAAGCTTTTCTTCGTTCAGCTTCGAATTGAGGCCTGTTCTCAGGCGCCGTAACCACCTGCTCTGAGCCTTCGCCACACCTCACCGCTGCGCGCATAGCGCTCCATCAGGTAGGGGTAGACCGCCGGGTTCCTGAACAACTGCTCCATGCAGGCCTGCCCGAGGTAGTGGTCGAGCAGGGCCGGATGCTCGTCGGGGTTGACGAGATCGACTTCGAGACCGGGTTCGAACCCGCCGGCCGCGGCCGGCATACCCGCCGGCTGGCGGGCAAGGATGCCGCGACCGACGAGGCCGCCGATCGCGTCGCGCAGGGCTGCCCGGAAGGCCGGGGCGACAGACACCCCGTCGGCCGCGAGGTGCGCCTCGGGGCGGGCGTCGCGAGCGAGCGACGCGACGACTGCTGTGACGTGGTCGAAGCGAAACGTGTCGTCGCCAGCCGGCCGGGCCGGTGGAAGGCCGACACAGAGCACGCCGAGCAGGGCGATTTCGAGCGGCGCCAGGTCCTCAACGTTGTAGGCCACAAGAGCAGCCTACAGGCCGCCAAACACGCCCGCACGATGCCTACGTGAGGTTGCGCCGGATGCGCTCGAGCTCCTCGGCAGTGATTTCGCCGCGTGCGTAGCGCCTGCGGGCGATTTCGATCGGCGACTCTTCCGGGTGCCGGTCGCGCCTCGCGAACAGGGAAATCGCCCAGGCGACCACGGCAAGGGTGCTCAGCCAGAAGACCCCCATCGCGATGAGCATCACCCAACCGCCTCCGCCGTCCCAGTCCATGTTCATGTGATCGCCTCGGTCGTGGGCGATCAATGGCTCGGGCGGCCCCACCGTCGCGGTGACATTGGCCGGGAGGGCAGGGAGATCCAGCAGGAAGGAGTTTCCGGAGAGCGTTGCAACAGCCATGTCGGCCTCCATCGCCATTGTGCCCCACCTCGAGGCCGGTATGCAGGGTCCTTTGGCCGGTGGTGATGAGCCGATCGGGTGGGCCGATGGCCCCAAGCGCCGGGTGACGCTAGGGTGGCTCGATGGCGCCTCGACTCGAACTCGAATCGCTGTTCGCGCTTGCCTGCGAGCTCGCCGCCGAAGCCGGCGAGCTGCTGGCGGAGCGATCGCACGCCGTGCGGACGCTCGTGGAGACCAAATCGACGGTCACCGACATGGTCACCGAGGTCGACCGGGAGGCCGAGGCGCTCATCGTCAGACGCATCCTCGCTGCTCGACCGGACGACGCTGTCCTCGGTGAGGAGGGGGCGGCCCGCGAGGGCACATCGGGCGTCCGCTGGGTGATCGACCCGCTCGACGGCACAACGAACTACATCTACGGCTACCCGGCATTCGGCGTCTCGATCGGAGTCGAGATCGAAGGCGAGACTGTGGCCGGCGTGGTCCAGGACGCGGTGCGCGGCGAGATGTTCACAGCGTGCATCGGCCGCGGCGCCTCGGTCGACGGCCGGCCGATCAGCGTGGGGTCGGGGAGGGAGCTAGCGACGGCGCTCGTGAGCACCGGATTCGCCTACTCGCCCAAACGCCGGGCCCACCAGGGTCTCGTCCTCGCCCACATCGTGCCGCGGGTCCGGGACGTCCGCCGCAGTGGGTCCGCTGCGCTGGACCTCTGCTGGACCGCCTGCGGCCGGGTCGATGCCTATTACGAGCTCGGACTCAACGAGTGGGACACCGCCGCGGGCGCCCTCATCGTTCGCGAAGCCGGTGGCGTCACGGCCGCGATCGGAGAGGGAGACCCCTGGTCCACCATGACGATCGCCACGAACCGGGCGTTGATGGGGCCCCTCCGGAAGCTTCTGGCAGAGGCGGAGACGGCTGCGGCCGCTGCCGGCGGGATGCTATCGTGGGACGCCGGGGGAAACGGATGACGGTCGCCGTCCGGCTGCGCAAGGAGCACCTCGAGGCGATGGTCGCCCACGCCCTGCAAGACGCACCGATAGAATGCTGTGGCCTGCTGGCCGCGAAGGACGGGGTCGTGGTCTCCGTGCACCGGGCGACGAACAAGGAGGCGAGTCCTTACCGTTTCGACATCGACGGCCTCGAGATACGCAGGATAGAGGAGGCTATCGACGCCGCCGGGGCTGAGCTCGTTGGCTTCTACCACTCGCACACGGGCAGCGAGGCCAGGCCGAGCCCCACCGACATCCGCAAGATGACCACGTTCTTCGGTCCGCCGTACGTCCACTTCGTCATCGGGGTGGCCGACCCCGGCAAGCCCGAGGCACGCGTCTTCTACATCGAGGATGGCGCTGCCACGGAGCAGGAGTACGAGGTCGTGGTCTGACGAAGGGACGAACCGCACCCATCGACGCACAGCACGCCCCCCTTCGCCGCCACTTCCGCCATCCAGAGATGGAAGTCCGGGGACGGACGTTCACCTGGGGGGCGCGGACCTACCTCGTCGGGATCATCAATGTCACCCCGGATTCGTTCGCCGGGGACGGGGTTGGCGCCGACATTGCCGCCGCGGTTGCCAGGGCGAGGCGGTTCGAGCTAGAGGGCGCCGATGTGATCGACATCGGGGGGGAATCGACGCGGCCAGGCGCGAAGCCGGTCGGTGAGGAGGAGGAAGCCCGCCGGGTCGTGCCCGCCATCCTCGCCGTCCGTGAGGTCACGGAGTTGCCCCTTTCGGTGGACACGGCCCACGCGGCGGTCGCAGAGGCTGCGCTCGCGGCCGGCGCCGACATCGTCAACGACACCTCCGGGCTTCGCGGTGACCCGGCGATGGCCGGGGCGATCGCCCGGACCGGCGCCGCGCTCATCGCGATGCACAACCAGCGCGGCCGCCAGTTCCGCGACGTGGCCGGGGACATCCTCGCGGCCTTCGGGGAGAGCCTCGCGATCGCGGACAAGGCCGGGATCGCGCCCGGGCGGGTGATCCTCGATCCGGGATTCGGGTTCGGCTGGACACCTGAGCAGAACCTCGAGATGCTGCGCCGCCTGCCCGAGCTCTGGGTCGCCGAGATGCCGCTGCTGGTGGGCCCTTCGCGGAAGTCAACGCTCGGGCTCGTTCTCGAGGCCCCGGTCGAGGAGCGCCTCTACGGCACCGCCGCAGCGGTCGCGCTCGCTATTGCCGGTGGCGCCGACCTCGTGCGCGTGCACGACGTCGGCGCCATGGCCCAGGTCGCCCGCGTTGCCGACGCCATCGTGCGGGCGAATTGGCGACAGCCGTGACGGCGGTTGTCCTTGCCCTCGGTTCGAATCTGGGCGACCGGCTGGCGAATCTGCAGCGGGCGGTTCAACTCCTTCCGGAGCACGGCGTGATAGTCGACCGCGTGTCGGCGGTCTGGGAAACCGCGCCCGTCCCCGCGGATCAACCGCCGTTCCTGAACGCGGTCGTAGCCGCCCGCACCGAGATGACTCCACCTGCCCTGCTGGCGGCGCTGAAAGCGATCGAAGCTCTCCTCGGGCGGCGGCAGGGACGCCGCTGGGGGCCCCGCCCCATCGACCTCGACATCCTCTTCTACGGGACCGGGCGGGTCGATTCAGATGAGTTGACGATTCCCCACCCGCTGATCGCTGATCGAGGATTCGTCCTCGCCCCACTCTCCGAAGTCGTCGAGGGCCCGCTGCCGGTGCTGGGCGTCTCGGCACTCGAACTGCTCTCTGTGGTGGGTGAGACAGGTCTTACACGCACGGGGCTGGCCCTCGAACCCTGAAGGGCCGCCTCAGACCCAGGGGTGGTCGTCGAACTTTTCGCCGCCTGTGAGTTCAATCAGGCCGGCCCAGGCGCACAACACCGCAGCGAAGCCAAGCACACAGGCGAGCGGGAACAGCAGCAGGTGTCGCAATGCCCTGCGCGCTGCCGTTAGGAGGAGGGCGGCCACTCCGAGCAAAGATGCCCCGCGCCAGGCCAGCTCGAACGGCGGAAGTGCCGTGTGGCGGGTCGGCCCGGGAACTCCGGCCGGTCCTGATTCGCTCTCGGACGTCATGGCGGTCAGTCGCGGAGGTCGGGCGGGAGCAGGTTCGGGATCCCGTCCTCGATGGGGTAGGTCTCGTGGCACTGGCCGCAAACGAGCTTCCCCTCGATGACCTCGCCGTCCTCTTCGCGGTCCGCGGTCAGCGCGAGATCGCCTTTGCACATCGGGCAAACGAGGATCTCCATAAGGTCGTAGCGCATGGCCGTATCCTACAGCCGGGCTGAGCCAGCGCCCATGGCCAGGCGCCTCCTTGAGTCTTGCCCGGCAGGGAGAGAAGGTGCGGAGGATGGCCTTCGCGAACGGCGGCGTGTGAAGTCGAGCCTATGAACTGGCTGACCGTCCTCCTCGTCGTGATCCTTGCTTACGTGACCTACTCCGCCTGGCGCAACGGGTTCGTGCGCGAGCTGGTGTCGCTGTCGGCTGCGATTCTTGCCATTCCCCTGGCCGGCATCTTCTACGACGACATGTATCCGAAAGTGAACCCCATCGTCGACAACCCGGAACTCGCGCGGCTGATTTCGTTCCTGGCGATCCTTGTGGGAGTGATCGTTGCCGGCCAGGTCGCCGCGCATCTGCTCAAACAGATGGTGTCGATGCTGAACCTCGGCGCGGCCGACCACCTGGCGGGGGCCGCGTTCGGGCTGCTGAAAGGGATGCTCATCTGCCAGGTAGTGCTGATCGCGTTCGTCGTATTTCCCAGCCCCGACCTTCGCGACAGCGTCGACGGTTCGCCGCTCGCGACTTCGCTTCTCGATGCGGCCCCGCTCGTGCTGGCAGTGCTGCCCCATCAGTTCGACGACGGCTTGAACCTCTTTCTCGACAGCTTCGGAAGCGCGAGCGCATTGCCGGTCGTGTCCCCGACTCCGGCGCGCTAGGCGGCCAACGGGCTCGAAGCCGGCCCGCCGTGGCGTACGCGCTGATGCGATAGCATGGGCTCATGCCCTTGCTCGAGACGCACGAGCTCACGAAGCGCTACGGCTCAGCGGTCACCGCGCTCGACTCACTCTCCCTCAACCTCGACCCGGGCGTCATAGGCCTCGTGGGGGCCAACGGCGCGGGCAAGAGCACGCTTCTGAAAATCCTGCTCGGGCTGATCGCGCCGACGAGCGGGTCAGCAACACTTCTCGGCTTCGATGTCCTTCGCCAGGGCCCCGAGCTTCGCCAGTTCGTCGGCTACATGCCCGAACACGACTGCCTCCCGACGGACATGACGGCGACGGACTTCGTCGCCCACATGGCTCAGGTGAGCGGTCTGCCCCGGACAGCGGCTCGCGAACGGACAGCCGAGACGCTCCGGCACGTCGGTCTGTTCGAAGAGCGCTACCGCGAGATGCGCGGCTACTCAACGGGGATGAAGCAGCGGGTGAAGCTGGCCCAGGCGCTGGTGCACGACCCACGTGTGATGCTGCTCGACGAGCCGACCAACGGCCTCGATCCGGCCGGCCGCGACGAGATGCTCGACCTCGTCCACCGCACCGGCGCGGAGTTTGGGATAGCGATCGTCATGTCGTCGCACCTGCTCGGCGAAATCGAGCGGGTGTGCGATCACCTGGTCGTGATCGGCAACGGCCGGCTCGTCCGTTCGGATGCGATCGCAACGTTCACAGCCCGCACCCAGGTGCTCGCCGTCGAGGTCGAAAGCAGCGCTGACAGAGTCGCCGCTCGCCTTCGGGACAAGGGGCTTCGCGTGATCGAAGAAGGCCGGACGCTTCTGATTGGGCTCGAAGACGACCGTCCCTACGACCTCATCCGCGACGCGGTGGTGGACATCGGCGTCGGCCTGGTCCGGATCGAGCAGCGGCGGCAAAGCCTCGAAGACCTCTTCCGCCCACCGCGGCCTGAGGAGAGCGATGTCGCAGCCAGCTGAACACGTCGCCGGCAATATCTACGACCTGGGCTACCAGCGCTACGGAGGCGTGCGCTTGGGGCGGCGGCATGCGGTGCTGGCCGTCTACGTGCAGAGCCTGCGCAGCGCCTTTGGACTCGGAAGGCGGACGTCGAGCAAGATCATCCCCATGGGTCTTGCGATCGTCGTCCTGATCCCCGCTTCGATTCAGCTCGGCATCGCGGCGATCGCGCCCGGCGACGTCGAACTGATCAAATTCGAAAATTACCTCGGCTTCGTTGAGATCATCCTGGCGCTCTTTTGCGCCGCGGTCGCGCCCGAACTCCTCGGCCGCGACCAACGGACAAACACTCTTTCCCTCTATTTCTCGCGCGCCCTCTTGCGCCGCGACTACGCTCTCGCAAAGTTCGGCGCACTTGTGTCAGCGATGCTCGTGGTGACGCTGGGGCCGCTTGTCCTGCTTTTCGCGGGGAATGCGCTCGGCAGCGACGATTCGCTCGACTATCTGAAGAACAACGCCGACCAGGTGCTCCCAATTGTGGCCAGCACGGCGATGCTCTCGATCTTCTTCGCCTCGCTTGGCCTGGCAGTCGCTGCCCAGACTCCTCGGCGGGCGTTCGCGACGGGAGGAGTCCTGGCACTGTTCGTCGTCTCCTCGAGCTTCGTCTCGATCATGGTGAACGCGGCGAGCGAGGACTACAGCCGGTATCTGCCGCTCGTTAGTCCGTTCCACCTGGTACGCGGCTTCACCTTCTTCTTCTTCCAGGCCTCGTTCCAGAGCGGGACGGGCGGCGTCGGCGGTGATCTGTACATCGTTGACCTGCCGGGAGCCGTCTACGCCCTGGCGACCCTTGGGATCACGGCGGTAGCGGCCGCGCTGCTCCTCCGGCGGTACGAGAGGATCGCGGCGTGACGGTCGACCTCAAGGAGCCCTCCGCCAGGGCGCCCGCCGTTGCGGCCCCACCGGCCATCGAAGTCGCGAACGTCTCTCGCTGGTACGGCAACGTTGTGGCCGTCAACGACATCTCGTTCGCTTTGGGCGCCGGGATCACGGGTCTGCTCGGCCCCAACGGAGCCGGCAAGTCGACCCTCCTGCACATGCTCTCGGGGTTCCTCAAACCGTCGAGCGGGGCCGTCCGAGTGTTGGGCGAAGCAGCCTGGCTCAACCATCACCTGTACCGGCAAGTGGGCCTGGTCCCGGAGCGCGAGTCGGTCTACCCGTTTCTCACCGGCTACGACTTCGTCCTCCTCAGTGCCAGGCTGCACCGCCTGCCCGACCCCGCCGCCGCCGCGAAGTGGGCCATCCATGAAGTCGAATTGGAGGGGGCGCAGGACCGCGCCTGCGGGGGCTACAGCAAGGGGATGAAGCAGCGGCTCAAGGTCGCCGCCGCGATTGTCCACGAGCCTCGCATCCTCCTCCTCGACGAACCCTTCAACGGGGCGGATCCCCGCCAGCGGCTCCACATGATGGACATGCTGCGGCGAATGGCCGCCGAAGGCCGGACGATCGTGTTCTCCTCGCACATCCTCGAAGAGGTGGAGCGGCTGGCCGAGAACGTGCTCGTCATCGTCTCGGGGCGGCTGGCCGCGTCGGGGGACTTTCGTGACATCCGCCGGTTGATGACCGATCGGCCGCACACCTTCCGCATCCGTTCGAGCGACAATCGCCGGCTGGGCGCTGCTCTGGTCGGGGATCCGGCAGTCTTCGGAGTCGAACTCGAGGCGGATCGCCTGAGCGTTCGGACTTCGGACTTCGCGGCCTTCACACTCGCCGGTCCGCGCGTCGCAAAGAACAGCGGGGTCACGCTGTTCGAGTTCTTGCCCACCGACGAATCGCTCGAAAGCGTCTTCTCGTATCTGGTGCGCCGATGAACCGCGACGTCTTCGTGCTCACCCTGCGTCAGCTGCTCGGACGCCGGCGGACGCTGCTTATGGTGGCGTTCGCGCTTCTGCCCGTCCTGGCAGCTGCCATCTACCGGGCGAACGGCTCAAGCCTCGATCCACCGCGGTGGACGGCGATCGTGTTGCTCAACGGACTGGTGGTGACGACGTTGCTCCCGCTCGTCGCGCTCGTGTTTGGCACTTCTGCGCTTGGCGGCGAGATCGAAGACGGGACGGCCGTCTACTTGCTGGCGAAGCCGATACCGCGCCGCGAGATCATGCTGGCGAAGCTCGCGGCGGCGTGGCTCTGCGTCGCGCTGATCGTGACGTTTTCCGCACTGGTGTCGGGTTTGGTCGCCATCAACGGCAGCCCCGAGCAGGGGATCGTGACCGGATTCGTTATCGCCATCGTGCTCGGCTCGTTCGCCTACACCTGCGTGTTCCTGCTCCTGAGCGTGCTCACGAGCCGGGCCCTGATCGCCGGGCTGATCTACGTGTTCTTTTGGGAGGGCATCGTCACCGGCATCTTTTCGGGGACGCGGGTGTTCAGCATCCGCCAGTACACGCTCGGAGTGGCGGACCTCATCGCCGATACGAGCAAGCGAACGTTCCAGGCGAGGCTCGACGGGACGGAAGGGCTGATCTTGATGGCCGTCGTGAGCGTCGCCGCACTCGTGTTGGCCGTGGAGCGCCTGCGGCGATTCGAGATGCGGGAGTCAGGCTAGGGGACAGCGGAGAGCCGCTAACCGCCGGCGAGTTTGACGCGATGCCCCATCGCAATCAGCTTCGCCTCCAACCGCTCGCGGTGGTCGCCCTGGACTTCGATAACTCGGCCGACTCGCGTCCCGCCCGCGCCGCAGTGCTGCTTCAGCTCTTTCAACAGGTCGTCGAGTTGCTCTTCGCTCCCGGGCAGCCCGATGATCGCAGTCGCGGTCTTGCCTTTGCGTCCACGCCTGTCGCGCTGGATGCGCACGATGCCGTCACCTGGTGGACCGCCACCGGGATCAGGAGCAAGTCGACGACGGGGGCTTGCGATGCGGCCGCCATCGGTCGAGTAGACCAGCCGGGAGCGTTCGCCACTCACGCCCTGCTCAGGCTGCCTTGTTCCCGACCCGGGCGCCGAGCTCGTGCAGGGCGTGCCGGAGTTCCGCCAACCCGGTCCCGGGCAGGCCGTTCTCGCGCAGCATCCGGGCGATATCGGGCCGGTGCGGGTTGTAGCTGCGCCGTTCGAGGAGCGTGAGCTCCTGGCCTGCGATGGAGAAGTACTCCGCGAGGCCGCGGGTGGTGTGTGAAAGCCGCGAGACTGCCTTTGCCCGGTCGGCTTCGACCTCTGCGACAGTTCCTCCGCCGAGGTCGGCAACGAACTGTTCGAACTCTTCGTCCGACATCTTTTCGGCGGCGGCGCTCAGTTGTTCGCGGAAGCGCTGCACACGGGCAGCCGGGTCGCCACCGCCGGGTACGAGCCGGACGGAACTTTGGAGGCCGGCTTCGTAGCCCAGCGCCACGTCGGAAAAGTAGCGAATGCGCTCTATCGCGCCCTGCAGTTTCCCCACATGTGAGACGTAGGCGTCGTACGGCGACGCCAGCTTCCAGACCAGCGAGTTCAGGCCCATGTCGTGCCTCCCGGCGATCAGGTGTCGTTGCTTCCCCGCAGCAGATCTTCCACGTCGCGCAGAATGTCGTCGGTCGATGGCAAGCTCGAGGGCCCGCCTTCTTCGCCTTCATTCGCCGACTCGGGCTCGCCGTAGTGTTCTTCGAGCGTGCGCACGTAAGCGCCGATCTGGTCGTCTCCGCGCGAGGCTTCTTCGACGCGTTGCACGAAGCGGACACCTTCGTCTTCGAGGTCGCCGAGCGGTGGCGGCAGCCCGAGGACCGGCCCGAGCGCCTTGAGCAGCGCCATGGTTGCGGGTGGGTTTTCTTCGACATTGAGGTAGTGGGGCACGCCCGCCGCGAGGCTGATGAGGGGTGCCCCGCGTGCGCGCAGTTCATCGTGGATCACGCCAAGGACACCCGTCGGGCCCTGGTACGTCGAACGGCCGAGGCCGAATTTCACAGCCAGTCCGGGGTCTGCAGATGAGCCCGTGACGGGGATCGGGCGGGTGTGGGGCGTGGCAGCAGGGCGCGCAACGAGGGTGCAGACCAGCGACGGAGAAAGCGCCGCGATCGCTTCGCTCAAGCGGGAGGCGAACGTCTTCCAGCGCAGATTGGGTTCGACGCCACTGACGATCACGATGTCGTGCGCGGCGTCGCTAAGGCGCGCGGCGAAGGCCTCGTTCGACGGCCAGCGCAATTCGCGGATGCCATCGGCGCCCAGGCGGACGGTCGGACGCGTGTCGGTGAAGACGTAATACTCCTCCGGGTCGACCGTAAGGAAGCGTCCAGCGGAGTAGGCCTCGACGAGACGTTGGGCGGTGTCGGTGGTCACGGTTCCGGTGTCGCTCCAGCCGCTGAAAGCCATGATCACGACGGGCGACCGCAGCCCGGATTGGTCGGTGACGGTGAATCCATCCACAGGGTTCATTCTACCGCCATCCCGGCTTAGCAATCAGTCGGATCGACCAGGGTTTCTCAACCGGCGCTCGCCGGACGGCGGAGCGAGCCGGGCCGATAGTACATCGGGCCACCCTTGCCGCCGCGCCGGAGGAGGATGACCTCGGCCATGATGCTGATGGCGATCTCCTCGGGGGTCTCGGCGCCGATATCGAGCCCGATCGGGGTGCGGACGTTGGCCAGCTCAGCCGGGTCGAAGCCCTCGTCGCGGAGATGCTGGAGGACGGTCGCGGTCCGCCGCTTGGAGCCGATCATGCCAACGTACGCTGCTCCCCGGCCGAGGCAGCGGCGCAGGGCAAGTTCGTCCTGCTTGTGGCCGCGGGTGACCATCACGATCGCGGTGCCAGAGTTGATGGCGAAGCGATCGAGCGCGGCCTCGTAGTCGTCGCAGATGACCTCGTCGGCTTCGGGAAGGCGCTCTTCGTTGGCGAAGTCTTCACGGTCATCGATAACCGCGACGTAGAAGTCGAGGAAGTCGGCGAGCTTGACGAGCGAACGGCCGATGTGCCCGGCTCCGACGACAAGGAAGACGGGCTTTGCTTCGACAACCTCGACGTAGACGCTCGTCGCGCCGGCGATCGAACGGGCGGTGAGCCCCGATTCGCCGAGGTAGACCGTCTCGGTGGCGTGGCGCTCGAAGGCGCGGCTCGCGTACTCCGCCACCAGCCCATCGAGCGACTCATCGCCGAGGGAGCCCATTCGGTCGCCGGAACGCTCGACCAGCAGCCGGCTTCCGGGCGTGAGCGCTCGCGGGCCCGCTTCGAGCACCGAGGCCAAGACGACCGGGTCGCCGCCCCGCGCCGCTGCCAGCAGGCGTCGTGTCAGTTCCAGCATAGCGGCTAGGTTACAGGTGACAGGCCACCGGGGACAGCCAGCGCCGAGTGCTGGGTGGGGACACCGACACTCCGATACTCCGACACTCCGATACGGCTCGAGAGGCGGCTAGGAGTCTCCACCTGTACCCTTATCTCGTCACCCTCCACGGAGCATGTCATGAGCGCCCTGCAGCAGAGCGACCCTGAGGTCGCCGGGATTATTGCCGACGAACGCATCCGCCAGGTGGAGACGCTCGAGATGATCGCGAGCGAAAACTATGCCTCGGCCGCAGTCCTCGAAGCCACGGGATCCGTCTTCACGAACAAGTACGCCGAGGGTTACCCCGGCAAGCGCTACTACGCTGGAAACCAGCACAGCGACCGGCTGGAATTGCTCGCGATCGAACGGGCGAGGCAACTCTTCGCGGCGGAGCACGCAAATGTGCAGCCCACGAGCGGGGCCGAAGCGAACATGGCTGCCTACCTCGCATTCGCCCGGCCAGGCGACACGATCATGGGGATGGAGCTGAGCCAGGGCGGGCACCTCACCCACGGGTCGCCCGTCAACTTCAGCGGTCAGCTCTACCACTTTGTGCCGTACCTGGTGGACCGCGAGTCCGAGGTCATCGACATGGCCGAGGTGCGGCGGCTGGCGGTCGAGTGCCGGCCGCGGGTCATCGTCGCGGGGGCGACGGCGTACCCGCGGGCGATCGATTTCGTCGCCTTCGCTGATGTCGCCCGGGAATGCGGGGCGCTACTCATGGTCGACATGTCGCATATCGCCGGGCTGGTCGCGGGCGGCGTGCACGCTTCGCCGGTGCCGCTCTCCGACATCGTCACGACCACCACTCACAAGACCCTGCGGGGGCCGCGCGGCGCGCTCACGCTCTGCAAAATCGAGCACGCAGACGCAGTCGACAAAGCGGTGTTCCCCGGGACGCAGGGCGGCCCACACCTGCATTCGATCGCCGGAAAGGCGGTCGCCTTCGGCGAAGCGCTTCGCCCGGAATTCAGGGATTACGCACGCCGAATCGTCGAGAACGCTTCGTCACTCGCCGATGCCCTCATCTCCGGTGGCCTGCGACTCGTGTCCGGCGGGACCGACAACCACCTCATCCTCGTCGACTGCAACTCGGCCGGGATCAGTGGCCTTAAAGCCCAGAACGCGCTCCAGGGGTCGGGAATCATCACCAACAAGAACACTATCCCCTACGACCAGCGGTCACCCATGATCGGGAGCGGCCTGCGGATCGGGACGCCGGCGTTGACCTCGCGAGGGATGCGTCCCGCCGAGATGCGGACGGTCGCTGCCTGGATTGTGCGGGTCCTCAAAGATCCTGATGGTGACGGCGTCCGCGAGAGCGTGCGGCGCGAGGTCGCGGAGTTTGCTCGGGCGTTCCCCGTGCCGGGGATCACCGACGCTGTAGCGGCCACGGTCTAGTCGAACGTTCAGCCCAATGCGGCGAAGACCAGAGCGCAAAGTAGCGCGGCTGCTGCCAACGCTACCCCGGCGCAGCCGGTGCAGCTGCGATTTCACGCCAGACCTCTTCCTCCGCCGGCGACGGGCCAGGCTCCGGCCGGGCGTTAGGGGGTGCCTCTTCGTAGTCGTCGCCCAAGTACGGCCTCCGCTCAGCCGTTCGCGACGGCCGGTGCTGTGAATGAGCTCAGTTGACCTGGCGGGTGCGGCCCTCCCAGTAGGGCTTGCGCAGCTCAGTCTTCAGGATCTTGCCCGGCCCGCTCTTGGGCAACGGGCTGGAGTGCAGCACCACCTGTTTCGGGCACTTGTAGCCGGCGATGAGGGCGTGGCAATGGTCGATTATTTCTTTCTCGGTGACCGTGGCGCCGTCCTTGAGGACGACGATCGCCAGCACAGCCTCGCCCCAGTTCGGGTCCGGGATGCCGATGACGGCGGCTTCGAGCACAGCGGGGTGCTCGTAGATCGCATTCTCGACCTCCGTGGAGTAAACGTTCTCGCCGCCAGAGATGATCATGTCTTTGGAGCGATCGACGATGAAGATGAAGTTGTCTTCGTCGATGGTGGCGAGGTCGCTGGTGTGCATGTAGCCATCGCGGAGGGCCTCGGCCGTCTCCTTCTCGCGCTTCCAGTAGCCGAGCATGATGTTCGGGCCGCGGGCGATGATCTCTCCCACCTGGCCTGGCTTGACGTCCTTTCCCGTCTCCTGGTCGACGACGCGGACTTCGACGCCGGGCACCTCCCGGCCGCAGCTCCCCAGGCGGCGAGTGTCCTTTTCGCTGCCGTCGTAGGTTGACCACTCCAACTGCATCGAAGTGAGCAGTGGGGCAGTCTCTGTCATGCCGTAGGCCTGCATGAACTTGGGGCCAAGCGCGCGTACGGCGGCCTGGATCCGGTCGATAGGCATCGGCGAGGCGCCGTAGAGGACCATGTCGAGGCTGCTCGTGTCGTAGCTCGTAAGGCCCGGGAAGTTCACAAGGAAGTTGATCATCGTGGGCACCAGGATCGTCTTGGTGACGTGGTGCTTTTCGATCGCTTCGAGCGTTGACTGGGGGGCGAAACCTGGGGTGAAGGCGTGCGTGCCCCCGGCCATGGTGACCGAATAGCAGGCCCAGGCGTCGGCGAGATGGAACATGGGCGCCACGTGGAGCCAGGTGTCGCTTTCGCGGAATCGGGTGATGGCGATTGCGTGCTGGGCGTTCGAAACAACGTTGCGCTGGGACAGCATTACGCCTTTGGGCAGCCCGGTCGTGCCGCCCGTGTAACAGAGGTTGAGCATGTCGTCTTCGCGCCATTCGCGCGCGGACTTCTTCAGAGGCTCGTGCTTCGCGATGAGGGCCTCGTAGTCGACGAATCCGTCGGTCGACTCTGCGTTGAGCAGGATGACATGTTCGAGACCCGGGGTCTTCTCCTTGAACTGGTTGTAGAGGTCGAGGTACTCCATGCCCAGGAGGAGGGCCTTGATCTCGCCGTCGTTGAGGATGAATTCGAGTTCGTGAGCGGCGAGGCGGATGTTGAGCGGGGCGAGCGGCATCCCCGCGATGTCTGCGACGAAGTAGGTCTCCCAATAGCGGTGGGAGTTGTTGGCGAGGATAGCGATGTGGTCGCCGGGCTTCAGACCAAGGGAGAGAAGGCCGGCTGCGAGCCTGTGGACTCGCTCGCTCGCCTGCCGGTAGGTGAACTCGCTGTCGCCATCGACGAGGGCGATCTTGTTGGCGTAGAGCTTGACCGCGTGGCTGAGCACGTCGTGTAAGAGCACTGGCGGAACTCCCAGGGAGAATGTCGCCGGCGGATCTTACCACCGGCCATAGCGGCAGAGGCGGCGGAGCTAACGGTCGGACTGGCGATCCCAGCGGAAGAAGCGCAGGGCCAGCACGAACCCGGCGACGAGCCAGCCGCAAAGGATCGACACCGGCAGCTTCCAACCCCAGGTATCGCCGTATTCGAACTGCCCGAACCAGTCGGGCAGGAACGCGTAGCGGAACCCTTCGGCCATCCATCGCAGCGGAAACACCGCGGCCACCGCCTGCAGCCAATCCGGGACGTCGCTGTAGCGGAAGAAGACGCCGCTGATGAACTGAAGCACCAGGAAGGGGGGCTGCACGACGGCCGCGGCCGAGCGGGCGTTCCTGATGAGCCGTGTGTAGGCGATGCCGAGGACCGCACCGACGGCCGCCGCGAGTACTAGGACTACAACGAATACGCCCCAGCGCTCTGCAGTCGGGGGCGTGTCGACGCCGTAGGCTGCGATCCCGATGACGAGCATGATCGTGGTCTGCACCACGGTGACCACGACAGCCATCGCCAGCCGACCCGTGAAAAAGGCTGCGCGAGGAAGCGGCGTGCCGGCGAGCCGCTTGAGCAGGCCCTCATTTCGTTCGATCGAGATCGAGATGGCGAGGTTCGCGAACGTGGTGCTCATTACGCCGGAGGCGATGATGCCCGGCAGGAAGTACGTCGGGAACTCGATGGTCCGGCCCGGGCCGGCGTCTATCTTGCCGCTGAAGACGGATGAGAAAAGGACAAGGAAGAGCACCGGCAGCAGGAAGGTGAAAAATACCTGGTCGGTGTTCCGAAAAAACAGTTTGAGCTCGATGCGGGTCCGCGCCCAGCTGAGCTGCGCGAGCGAGGGAAGCCGCGGGGTACCGGTGGCCCGGGCTGCAGGCGTCGCCACGTTACGCACCATCCCGTTCTGCGTGGTTTTCAGCGCGCACCATCGACAGATAGACATCCTCCAGGGACGGGCGCGATATCGTCAGCCCCGGGAGCTCATCGACGCCGAGGGTTCGCGCCCAGTGCGTCAGCACGCGCATTGTCTCCGTCGGGGCCGCAGTTTCGACCACTGCGAGCTCCTCTCGCTCCTCGACCTTGCCAGGCAGCTCAGGCAGAGCGTGGCCGTGCAGCGGCCCATCGAGTTCGAAGCGCACGCTCGCCAGCGCCCGGTCCCGCCCGCCCAATTCGAGCGGAGTCCCAAGGGCCGCGAGCTGGCCGTCGATGATCACACCCACGCGATCGGCCAGGGCCTCCGCTTCGTCCAGGTAGTGCGTCGTGAGGAGCACCGTCTTGCCGAGTGAAGTGAACTCCCGGATGACGTCCCAGAGCTGATGGCGGCCCTCGGGGTCGAGTCCCGTCGTTGGTTCATCGAGGAAGATGAGGCTGGGGTTGCCGATGAGGCCGAGGGCCAGGTCGACTCGACGCTTCTGGCCACCCGACAGCTTCCCGCCGCGGACGTGGCGCTTTTCGTCCAACCCCACGAGCCCGATTACCCGGCCGACATCCAGTGGATCTCCGTAGAAACCGGCGAAGTGCGTCACGACCTCGTCAACCGTCAACTCGTCGAAGACGGTGGTGCTCTGAAGCACAATCCCGATCTGGGCTCTCCAGGCTCGACCACCGTCGCCCGGGTCGACCCCCAGCACCTGAGCGTCGCCTCCGGAGCGTCGCCGATAGCCTTCCAGGATTTCGACGAAGGTTGTCTTTCCCGCGCCGTTCGGCCCAAGGAGAGCGAAGACTTCGCCGTGGTCGATGTCCAGGTCGACGCCCCGCAACGCCGCCACGTGGCCGTACTGTTTCCGCAGGCCGTGGACGGTGACGGGAATCCATGCTGGCAAGAGCTGATCCTCCCCGCCCGTGGCCGTTGGGCGACTCGCCGGCGAACTATAGCAAGTGCTGTGTGAGTAGCGCCGCCGCGCTGAACAACTAGTCGACCGTGACGTGGGCGAGGGCTGATGAGTCTGCTCGTGCAGCATCGGCCTCGCCGGGTAGGACCTGGAGGACGGTATCGATCTCGCCTTCGGTTGTGCTTTCACCGAGGCTGAAGCGCACGCTACCGACGGCCTGGCGGATCGGGACACCCATCGCCATCAGGACGTGTGAAGGCTCCCAGGTCGAGTTCGAACAGGCACTGCCGGAACTCGCGGCTATGCCACGACGGTCGAGCCTGGCGACGAGCACGTCGCTTTCGACGCCGTTGAAGGAGACGTTGAGGTTGTTGGGGAGGCAATTCTCCTGGCAGCCGTTGACCAGTGCGTCGGGAATGGATGCCAGGATGCCGTCGCGGAGCCGCTCGCGGAGGGCACGGACGCGGGCGGCGCGTGCCGCCACCCCCTGCGAGGCCAGCTCGAACGCGGCCGCTGTGCCCACGATGCCGGCTACGTTTTCGCTGCCCGCCCGCTTCTGCATCTCCTGGCCACCGCCATGGAGGAGAGGACGAAACGGCGTCGCCCGGCGCAGGTAGAGGACGCCGCTGCCCTTTGGGCCGCCGAACTTGTGCGAGGAGAGGCTGAGTGCGTCGACCCCGAGAGAGTCCATGTCGAGGCGCATCCAACCGGGGGCCTGGACGGCGTCGGCGTGGAGCAGCACCCGATGGCGCCGGGTGTGGCTGTAGCGCCGGATCGCCGCGGCGAGATCCGCGATCGGCTGGATAGTCCCTACCTCGTTATTTGCGAGCATGACGCTCGCCAGGACGGTTTCAGGCCTCAGCGCGGCCTCGAACTCCTGGACGCTCACACGGCCGTGAGGGTCGCAGCCGATGTAGGTGACTTCGAAGCCGAGCTCCTCGAGGTGCTGGGCGCAGTGGAGCCCGGCGTGGTGCTCAATGGCGCTCGTGATGACGTGGTCTCCGGCGCCGGCTCGCCGCATGGCATAGGCGATCCCGAAGATCGCGGAGTTGATACTCTCCGTGCCGCCGCTAGTAAAGAGGACCTCGGAGGGGCGGGCGCCGAGGCAGGCGGCGACGCGTTGGCGCGAGCGGTCCACCGCAGCCTGGGCGTCGCGGCCGACCTCGTAGAGACCGCTTGGGTTCCCGAAGGTCCCCGTGAGAAAGGGCATCATCGCTTCACGCGCGATGGGGTGAAGTGGTGCGGTCGCGGCATGGTCGAGGTAAATCACGTCGCACCAAGCGTAGCAAACGCGGACGGCCGCCGTTTGAGGCGAGGTGTCATCGGGGGTAGTCTCTGGCGGTGCCCGAAGAGTCCCTCCTCACTCCCGACGTACGCTCGCTTATCGGCCGGACGACTCCGGCCCTGCCCGTTCGAGTCACGAGGCGCGCGGTGGAGCGGACGATGGATATCTACCTGGGCGAAGGCCAGGCCGCTCCGGGCGACGGCGAACCCGTCCCGGGTTTCGTCCTGGCTGCCCTCGAAGGCGAAAGCGACCGCATGGACCTCCCGGATGTCCTCCCGGACAGCCTGCTCATCAGCAACGAATGGCAATTCGATCGGCCCCTGCGGCTCGGCGAGGAGCTGACCGTCAGCGGCCGTCTCGCCGACATCACCGAACGATTCGGTGGCCGCTTCGGTTACGGCCTCTACTTCCGGTCGGAGACGGAGTTTCGGGACGAGTCGGGCGAAGTCGTGGCGCGCAGCGCCCGGACGCTGATGCAGTACGACACGGCGAACGCCCGGGACGGAGAGTCCGCGTGAGCGTCTCCGCAGACTCCGTCCGGGAAGGCGACGCCATCACGCCGCTCCAACTGACGCCCGATCTGCGCCAGGTGATCCGCTTCTGCGGCATGACCTGGAACTTCCCGGCCTTTTTCTACGACATCGAGGCAGCGCGAGCGCAGGGGATGCCCGGGACGCTCGTGCCGGGCCCGCTGAAGCTTGGGCTCATCTACCGCGCTGTGGCTGAGTGGCTGGGCGACGCCGGCTTTGTGCGCCACGTCCGCGCTGCGCACCGGAGGCCCGACATCACCAACCGGCCGATGACGATCCTGGGCCAGATCGCGCGGGTCTACGAAGAAGCGGGCCGCCGCCGGGCCGACATCGACGTAACCATCCAGAACGAGCAGGGGGAGCCATCGGTGCGCGGGTTCGCGGTTGTCGAGTTCTTCCACTAGGATTCGGTCTCGCCTGGCGGGTCAATCAGACCCCGCCGTGATGACCCGGAGGGATGCTCATGGACCCGCAGGTTGAAGGATTGCTGCAAATGATGGCGGCGCAGGCACAGGTCGCGAACGTGCCGCCAATGTGGGAACAGCCCGCCGCGCTCGCCCGCGCCGGAGCTGAGACCGCGTTCGCCGCCTTCAACGCGCCGATGCCGGCGTCAGTCGCCATCGCCGACAGGGCGTTTCCCGGCCCGGCCGGCGAGATCCCAGTTAAGGTTTTCACGCCAAGGGGGGGCGGACCGTTTCCCCTTCTCGTGTACCTCCACGGGGGTGGCTGGGTGATCGGCAGCCCGGGCACCCACCAGAAGCTCTGCGCCGAGCTCGCCGAAGGGGCTGGAGTGGTAGTCGTGAGCGTCCATTACCGGCTCGCACCGGAGCACCCCGCTCCGGCTTCGCTGGACGATTGCGTTGCGGCGATACGCTGGGCGGTAGCTCACGCCGGTGAGATGAACGCCGACGGCTCGCGGTTCGCAATCGGTGGTGATTCGGCCGGAGGGAACCTCACTGCTGCTGCGGCGCTGCGCCTGCGAGACGAAGGCGGCCCCTCGGCGAAACTCCAGCTCCTGCTTTACGGCGCGTTCGAACACAACGTCGACCGGGGCTCCGTTGTGTCGAACGGAGAGGGCAAGATCCTCACCCGGCAGGCGATGATCTGGTTCTGGGACCATTACCTCTCCGGGGGAGCGAGCGATAAGGACCCCTACGTGGCGCCGCTGTTTGGAGACCTTCGCGGGCTGCCGCCAGCGCATCTCATCGTGGGCACCCTCGACCCGCTACTCGACGACTCGAAGGCCTTCGCCGCCAGGCTCAAGGACGCCGGCGTCCCGGCGAAGCTCAGCGTGTACGAGGACATGCCTCACGTGTTCCTGCAACTGAGTGCGATGCTCGACGGCGGCAAGCGCGGCGTCGCGGAGGCCTGCGAGGCCCTGAAACAGGCCCTGGCCTGAGGGTCAGCCGCCGCCAGCGGACTCGGCGACTACGACCGCTACACTCTCCGATCGCTCCAATCCGTGCGCTCGACGCCAGAGGATGAGGAGCGGGGGCATGAGCACCAGGAAATAGGCGCCGGCGAAGGCGAAGGCGGCCTTGAGCGAGATGTCGTCGGCGAAGTAGCCAAGCGCCGGTTCGAAGAACGCGACCTGGAGGCTGAAGCAGAGCTGCATGACACTCAGGACGGTCGCCCGGCGCTCGCTGGGGATGCGTTCGTTGAGATGGCCGCTGATGATCGGGTTCGTGAGGCCGGAGACGAGGGACGGCAGTGCGAACAACACAAACGCGGCGGTGTAAGGCACAGCCGCGAGCCCGATATAGGCCGTGATGATCGTCGCGCAGGCTAGGACGATGATGCGGCCGGTCTGCGTCCGGCTCCCTACCCAGCCAGCAAGGAGCGCTGCCACGACGGAGGTCAATCGCAGGGGCGCCTGGTAGATCCCATAGAGGGCAGTGGACACGTCGTGGTTGAGAAGGAACGGCTGCACAAGGATGACCGGGCCGAACGTCCCGGTCAGAAGCACGGAGCCAATCAGCAGTGTGTAGCGCAGCTGGGGCTGCTTCCAGGCGAACGTCAGCCCGGCGCCCAGGCTGCGCCAGTAGTGGCGCTCTTCGCGCCGCACCGGCGGCTCGCGCATGGCGAAGGCGACGCAGGCCGCCAGCAGGGGTGGGATAGCGCTTACCTGGACCATCAGGGCGAGCCCGAATCGATCGGCGAGCACGCCCCCGAGGGCTACTCCGACCATCCCGGCAATCAGGGTGGAGGCGAACCCTCGGGCGACGATGCGCTGGAACCGGCTCTCGTGGCCGCTCGCCTTGAGCGAGTCGTAAATGAGCGCCTGGTCGGTGCCACTCCGCAGCGACATTGCGAACGCCCAGATCACGTAGTCGAAGAACAGCATCCAGTAGTTCGTGGTGAGGCCGAAGCCCAGGACGGTGATCGAAAAAAGGACGGCGCCGAGGACCAGCACCTTGCGGCGGCCGATGTGATCGGCGAGGGCGCCCGTCGGGGCCTGGAGCACGGCCACGAGGAGCCAGAAGGGGAGGTCCATGAACAGCAGCCACTTGAGTTCGAAGCCGCGCACATCGATCAGGTACTTGATCCAGACCCCGGCCCAGAGCGCGAAGTCCATGAAGAAGCCGAAGGCGTAGTAGAGCCAGACGTTGCGCCGGTCGAGGGGCAGGGGCTGCGCAGTCACGAGAGATAAAGACTACCCGGCACGGGCGGCGCTGCGAAACCGGGCGCCGCGACAAAGAGCCAGCCCCTCGGGGCTGGCTCTCTTGCAGGTGATCGATTCGGCCGGCTGAGCGAAACGACTACTTCGATTGGTTGAAGAGGTCGTTGAGCTTCGACGCGATGTCAGGCACGTCGGCCTTATAGTACTTGCCTTCTTCTTGGGCGTGCCGCTCGGAGAGGAAGACGCTCGTACCCATTCCGGTAGAGCGGGCGAGCAGCGCCATAACGAGCGCAAACACAAGGAAGCCGGCCGCGTTCGCGATTACCACGTGGTTTGATTGGCCTGATGTCGTCGATTGGACCGCGTAGGTACTCATCACGAACCAGAGCACGAGGGCGCCAACGGCGAACCCAAGGCTCAGGCCGGGGACGAACATGAGGAGGGAGAGGCTCAGCGGGAAGGCTGCGTAGCCCATCGTCCGCAGGAGCATCTGGAGGTCAGCCTGTTCTTTGTAGAACTGCACGAGCACCACGTAGGTGACGGCTGCCCATACGGCCCAGAGCACGACGGTGAAGACCGTGCCCATGAGGATGATCTTCACGAAGACGTTGCCGAAGTCCACCTTCGCCCCGCTCGGCGCATCGAACAGGAGCCAAAGCCAGCCCCCTAGCGCGGCGAGTAGCGCACTGATAGCCACGATCGCGATCGCGGGCACGAGTTCGCGCTGATCGTCGCGCACCTCGTCGAACACGCCCGTGTCGAGCCGGGCCAACCGCATAATTCGATTGAGAATCGCGTTGGGATCCATGCTGCCTCCTGCATGACTCCGGGGCGCGCATCCGAACAGGCGACCGGCCTGAGTCCCTGGTCCCACTTCCGGAGTTCCCCGGTGATCGGGCGAACTATAGCACAGCTTCCCTCAATTGGAACGGCTTATGGGAATAATCGCCTTAATGTTTTTCAAATTGGCCGCTTTTCCGCCATCCCGGGCCGCCGAGGATAGCGCAAAGGCGTCTCATTCAGCTTCTGTAGCACCACGACGACCGCGTGCGGGCTGATCTCGGGTCGCAGCTCTACGACCCGTTCCAGCCGACAGTTGAGCGCGGAGATAGCCCCGCCCGCCGCGATGAGCTCGTCCTGGAAGCCGCTTCCTTTGGGCAGCAAGATCATTCCCCCGGCAGCAACGAGCGGAGCAGTGTATTCGACCAGCACTCGCGTCGCAGCGACCGCCCGGGCAGTGACGAGCGGAAGCGAATCGCGGAGGGGACCCCGCCCCGCCTCCTCGGCACGGACGGGAAAGACGGTTACGTTGGTCAACTCGAGGGCGTCGCACA
This sequence comes from Tepidiformaceae bacterium, assembly GCA_041488155.1. Classification (GTDB taxonomy): domain Bacteria; phylum Chloroflexota; class Dehalococcoidia; order Tepidiformales; family Tepidiformaceae; genus JBGPOS01. The sequence continues at coordinate 35,360 of JBGPOS010000004.1, read as the reverse complement.
TCTCCTGCAGAAGGTGCGCGCGCTTCTTGTGGGGCTCCACAAGGTGGAAGGCCGCTCCCGGCAGCAGGCAGGCCATCACAAGGCCGGGAAACCCGCCGCCGCTTCCGACATCGCCGACCGAGGCCGCGGTCGTCTCCTGGAGCAGGATGCGGAGCAGTTCGAGGGACTCCGCGTAGTGCCGGCGGATGGCCAGTTCGGGAGGCACCGAGGTCACGCGTACGCGCGGCGCCGCCTGTTCGAGAAGAGCAGCGTGACGGCGCAGGAGGACCAGCCAGCGGCCGGGATCTTCGAATTCCGGGAACAGCACCCGCAGGCCGTCCCAGTCCAGAGCCAAGCCATCGTCCGAGCGCACGCTCACCCAATCGATGATAAGCTGCGCTTATGACGAATGAGGCGCTCGACCGCACTCAGGCGACGCTGAGCGAAGCCCTGAATGACTACCTCGAAACACTAAAGCCCGATCAGAGACATGCACAGGAGACGTTCGTCAGGCGGTACGTTGAACACGCGGGCGAGCGGATGCCCGTCGCGATGCTCAGTGGAAGCCGCGTCGAATCCTACGTCGAGAGCCAAATCAAACCTTCCGACCCGAACGCGCCCGACAGGGTGAGCGCCCTCAAGTTGTGGTTTCAGTTTCTGCGCAAGCGCAACTACACGGCCACGAACTACGGCATCCACGTTCGGGTCAGACGCTCTGGTGGCCGGGCGGCGGGTTCGAACGCCGTCCGGGTCGAGCAGTCTCCCCTTGAAATGACCGCGGAAGGCATCGAAACGCTGCGGAGTGAGCTCGCCGTGCTAACCGCAGAGACGCCGGATCTCATCCAGGCTATCGCCCACGCCCGGGAGGACAAGGACTTTCGCGAAAACGCCCCGCTTGAAGCCGCCCGCGAGGCGCTCGCGTTCAACGAACAGCGCCGCAAGAGGCTGGAGAACTCACTCAAGCGTGCGGTTGTGGTCGAGCGGCAGTCCCACGACCGCTCCGCCCTTGGGTCGACGGTGACGGTCACGCGGCTTGATACCGGGAGACAGTCTATTTATAAACTCGTCGGCGCACGCGAGGCGAACGCCGGAGATCAGAGGATCTCGGTGGAGTCGCCGGTGGGTAGGGAATTACTCGGCCGGCGCCCAGGTGACGAGGTCCGGGTTGCCGCACCGTCGGGGCTGATCCAGTTCCGGATCGAAGAAGTTACGCACGAGTAAGTCACCAGGATCTTCTCGCCCCGATTGACCGCGCGGGAATGCGCAGTTGGTCTACCTCTGCCGTAGATAAATGGTGAAGGCCCCGGCCGGGCCGACATCGCCGGCGAGGACAAACGAGATGCTGGTCAAGGGCGAATTGAAGTGCCTGCACTGCGGATTCATCAGCGGTGAATGGGTCGGAGTCAACGGCGCCCCACTTACGGTCGCAGGCGTCTCCGCGGCACAGCGGGCCGCGGAGAGAGAGCCCTCAACCGTGGTCCGCTGCGGGCGATGTGCCGGACCGGTCTTCCTCGAAGACGTGTCGATGGTGGTGTCGACGCACCGAATCCGGCGGATCCGAAGGATGAGGGCTCAACTGGCAGCGCTCGACGGCAAACCGGGGCAGGCGGCCTGACGAGCGGGCCCCACAGACCTTCCAATCAGCAACAATCGTCCTTGTAGCCGCAGCGCAGGCAGACGGCGATGCGCGAGCCCTTGATGTCGGGCAGCACCTGGCCGCAGCGCGGGCAGACCTGGGTGGGCACGGTAGCCACGGAAGACCATTGAGCCACCAGCGCCTTCTCAAGGTCAAGCTGGAACGGCTAAAGCGCTTGACAAGATTAGCATTTGCCGCCTAGATTCGTTCCGAAGAGGGTCCGGCGGGGCTCTTCGCTCGGGGGACACCGGTCATGGAAATGCTGACCCGAAACGAACAGCGGGCTGTAATCGCCGAATTCCTGGCGACGATGTTCTTTGTGTTCTGCGGGACGGGGGCGGTTGTCGCCGCCGTCAATATTTCGGGGGGGCTCGATGCGGCGACCCTGACGGCTATTGCCATCGCCCACGGCCTGGGCATTCTTGTCGCCGTTGCCTGGACGGCAAACATTAGCGGCGGGCACATCAACCCCGCGGTAACGCTGGCGATGCTCGTTTCGCGCAACATCAAACCAGTGGTCGGCGCAAGTTACATCGTCGCCCAGTTGGCCGGTGCAGCTCTCGGTTCCTTGCTCCTCAAGTGGTGCATTCCGAACGACTTCGAAGGCGGCCTCGGCAGGCACGCTCTCGGGGGCGGAATCGCCAAAGGAGAGGCCTTGCTCCTGGAGGCGGTCCTCACCGCCTTCCTTGTCCTCGTTGTCTTCAATGTGGCGGTTAGTAAGAAGGGGTGGGGGATGAACGCCCCAATCGCGATCGGCTTCGCGATCATGCTCATCCACTTCGTGGCGGTCCCGTGGACCGGAGCCTCGGTGAACCCGGCACGCTCCTTCGGGCCCGCACTGGTCACAAACGAGTGGAAGAACTTCTGGATCTACATCGTCGGCCCAGGCCTGGGCGCCCTCGTCATGGGACTCGCGTGGATGGGCTGGAAGAACATGGGCGACGATTCCCTCGAGGCGGAAGCGGAGGCCGCCTGAGTCAGACAACAAGAGTCGTACACCCCGCCTCTTGTCCGCTGAGGGCCTCCGCAAGGAGGCCCTCACTCTTGGCATACCAACCTGCTGGGTGCCACAGCGCAGCACCGCTCGCCCGTACCCCCTTCTCCCGCGCATCGGGAGAAGGGGGTACGGGGATGAGGGCTCGATGCGTCCGCTCGCTGCCGTCGAGGTAGTCGCGTTGACCGGTGCCAGCTTCCATAGATGCCTTCGATGGCCGCATCGCACTTCTCCCCGCGCATCCGATTCCCGCCGTGGGCGGCTACGCTTCGAGGCGTTGTTGTGCTTACCTGAACACAGGCAATCGACCGGCGGAGGCTGACCGATGCGCTTCGGCGTCAGTTTGAGGATCTTGAGGACGGCGATGCTCCTCGCGGGTGTGCTCCTGATCGCCGGGGTCGCTGGCGCCTGCGGCGACGACGGCTCGTCGAGCGACGGGTCCGACGCAGGGGCGACGACACCGAGGGTGTTGAAGCGAGGCACCGCGCCGGCGGGGGCGCCGGCGATCGACCAGGCCGGACTCGAGTTCATCCCCAACAAGCTCTCCGTGAAGGCCGGCGAAACCGTGTACTTCACGAACTCTGAGACCGCGGTGCACACGGTGACGATCAATCGCAAGAACGAGTCGGGTGACATGAAGCGAGGGGACCTGCTCATTTGGGTCGCGCCAGCAGCGGGGGACTACAGGATCACCTGCGAGTATCACCCGCAGATGAAGGCGACCATTACGGTGCAATGACGGCGCGCGCGCGATCCATGGCACGTCCGGCGATGATCCGGTCGTAGAGAGCGAGCGTTCGCCGTGCGGTCTCGGCCCAGGTGAATTGCTCCCGGACACGGCCCGGCCCGGCGGCTCCCAGCCGGCCGGCGAGGACTTGGTCGTCCAGCAGCCGCGCTATTGCTGCCGCGAGGGCGTCCGGATTCGCAGGAGGGACCAGGAGGCCCGTGACGCCTTCGGCGACCACCTCCGGTAGGGCGCCCGCTGTGGTCGAGACGACCGGCGTCCCGCAGGCCTGCGCTTCGGCGGCAGGCAGCCCGAAACCTTCGTAAAGCGAAGGGGAGACGAACAGGTGCGCCCGGTTGTACTCCTGCGCGAGGCTGGCAGACGTGATCCGGCCGGTCACCGTGACCCTCCCTTCGAGGCCGAGCGCCGCGGCTCGTTCGCGAACGACGCGCGCTTCGAAGCGGTCGACGACCACCAGTTCCCAGGCACGATCGCGTAGCAGGTCGAGCGCCTCGACGAGGTAGCGTGCGCCCTTGTTGCGGTCGTCGCTGTTCCCGACGAAGAGGATGCGGCCGGGTGTGCGCTGGAGCCCGAGCGGCCGGAAGACCTCCGGGTCGACCCCGTCGTGGATCGCTTCGACCCGGTCCGGGTGCAGGCGAAAGGCCGAGCAGACGGAGCGCGCGCTCGCCCGGCTCCCCGTGACCACGCGGTCGACGCCGTGGGCGACGATGAATTGCATGTGGATCGGGTAGAAGAGCACGCGTCCGGCCTTCGCACGGATGCTCACCGCCTGGGCCACGGCGTTCGCCCGGTCGACTGCCAGCGGGTGGTGGATGTTTGCCACCACGGGGACGCCCAACAGGCGAATCAGAAGGTCGCCGTAACCGAGCGACTGATTGTCGTGGACGACGTCGAAAGGCGTCCGGCGATGCAACCCGGCCACGACCTCAAAGGCTCGCAGCGAGAACGCCGACATCACCGAGAACATTCCGGCCCGTGAGCTGGCGAGCTCGTAGAAGTTGAGCGGCTCGAAGAATGACGGCGGAGGCCGGCGCCAGAAGGCCGACCCCTGCTCCAACAGGCGAAAGGTCGAGTACCCTTCGAGCCGGTGTTGGACTACCGCCGGGTGCAGGTCCGGGTAGGGCGGCCCGACGACGGCGTGGACTTCGTGCCCGAGGGCGACGTATTCGCGACACAGGGCGGCGAGGTAAACGCCCTGGCCACCCGAGTACATGTTCCCCTGGTGGAGCAGGAAACAGATCCGCACGCTCAGACCGCCCGAGCGTAAACGACAACGCTCTTGGCGAGCGGCCAGGCAAGCCAGCGCTCGACCTCGCGCCAGGGCTGCGAACTTCGCACCGCTGCCGAGTTCGTGGGCTGCCGCCAGGTCCGGGCGGGCCACCAGGGGGGATCGCCGCCGCCGCCAACAGCGCCGAGCAGCCAGTAGACCGACTCGAAGGCGTGCCGCCGGCGGATGGCGTAGGGCTTCCAGCCCGTGGCCTGCAGCCTGGCCAGGAGGCCGGCAAGGCGGTAGATGCGGAGGTGGCCGCCTTCGGTGTGCCAGACGCGCCAGGAAAGCTGCCAGAGCGCTCGCTCCGGCCAGTAGGCGGGCACAGAGACGGCCAGTCGCCCACGGTCGCGTACCACGCGCCTGAGCTCGCGCAGCACGGCGGTGTCGTCGTAGACGTGTTCGAGGGTCTCGGAGCAGATGGCGCAATCGAAGGTGCCCGCGGCGAAGGGCAGCGATCGGCCCTCCGCCTGGAGCCAGTTCGGGTCGGCTGCGTGTGGACGAAGCTTCGCGTCCTCGGCGACGAAATACCGGCCGGTGCGCAACTCGATCCGAGAGAGGTCGCAGCCCACGACCTTGAGCGGCAACCCGGCGACGGCCAGCTCGTGGCGGCCAGCGCCGCAACCGAGGTCCAGCAGCTTCGCGCCGACGGTCGCGGTCGACAGTCCGAGGAGGCGGGGATCGACCGTGTAGACCCGATCGAGCCCGGGATCATCGCGTGGGCTGGCGAGCGGCGTGATGGACGCCCTGGCTCCGGATACTTCGACCCTCAAGCGGTCACCGGCTTGCGCCCGTAAAGCACGAAGTCCTTGGGCACGACGCGATCGAGGGTGGCTTCGATCGCCTCGAAGAACGGGTGCTGGCGGCGCAGGTTCCAGCCGATGAAGCGCCAGAAGCTCCGCGTGACGAGAAAGTCCGGGTTGTCCTTTCCAAACAGGCAGCGGAGAAACCAGTAGATGCTCTGGTAGGCGTGTCGCCCGCGTTCGGCGCCCATGCGAAAGCCGGCGCGCTCGAGCCTCGTTCGCAGCTCGCCCTCGCCGTAGATTCGGACGTGGCCGCCCGGCGAATGCCAGTACTCCCAGCTCATGGCCCAGAAGAGCCGCTCGGCGCGGTGGTGAGGGCATGAGACCGCGACTTCGCCGCCCGGACGGAGGACACGAAATAGCTCTCGCATCGCGCGCTCGTCGTCGAAGACGTGCTCGAGGACTTCGGTGGCGATGATCTTGTCGAAGGCGCAGTCGCGAAAGGGAAGATGCTCGGCGTCCGAGCGGGCGAACTCGGCCCGTCCCCGCAGGACACCCGCGTCTCGATCGGCGGCGAACATGTAGCGAGCTCGGCGCAACTCCTCCCGGTCGAGGTCGAGGGCAACGATGGAGCAGTCCCAGTGGCCTGCCTCGATCGTGTGCCGCCCGTTTCCACAACCGACGTCGAGCACCCGCTCCCCGGACCGGATGCGGAACAACCGCGAGTAGTCGACGTTGACGACGTTCTTCGGCACCGGTGGAGGTTATCGGGCATAAGGGACAGGGGACAGGGGACAGACGGCGGCGACATTTCGGGACACGGGTTCTTTGCTCCAAGGGGCCGGAGTGGTACAAGGACTTCGCTCGCGGAGCGGGCGCCAGTGAGGGTCGATCATGGATGAGGCCGCGGTGAAGCAGACCCGCCGCTACGGGATGGCGATCAGCGTGGCCGCTGCGGCTTGCGGCCTTGTCTACGCGCTCGGGGTGCTGCGGAAGAGCTACTGGATACTGGCGATACCGGTCACGGCGGCGACGATGGGCGGCCTCTACATCGCACTCTGGATCGGGCGGGCGCTGATGACGACTGAGGCCGAAGCGAAAGAGTTCTAGCGCGGTTGGTGGCGCGTTGCGGCGGCTGCGGCGAGGTGACGGCCCGCTCTTTGTCAGTCGCGGCTCTGATTGGGTTGGGCGGGCGCCGGTTGGGGACGACGCACTGCCGTGCGGCCCTGTAGCGACGCAGCGGGGCCCAGCCGTTCGCTTCGCTCCCTCGCCACCCGGCCGTAGATCTCCTCCAAGCTGTCGGTCGCCTGGGCCCAACTGAACCGGGACGTGAATACCCGCGAAGTCTACCAGAATCGACCGCCGAGACTGCGAAGAGGGCAGCTCCCCAGGTCATCGCTAATTGGCCGCCACTGCTCCAGGCAATCGAGTCTCCTGGCTCTCCCGCCGCACCCGAGTTACTCCGAGGTGGCCGACACAAGGCGGACCGCTTTGAGGGCGATCAGTTCTCGGATAAGCTCCAGCGACTTTGCAGCGAGATCGTCACCGTCGAAGTCAATCCAGCCCATGTCGCTGAAGTCACTCGGGAATGTGACTCCTTTCTCCTTGAAGATGACGATACGCTTGCCGTAGAGCAGCGACGCCGCTCCCAATTCGAAGATCACGTTCTGACTGGGGCGACGCACGACCGTGCCGTCCGTGTCACGCAACTCCTCATCCGCCGTGAAGATGAAAATGCCAGCCGAGCACGCATGCATCAACTCAGCAACCTTGAGGGAGATCGGTCGTCCTGCGTGGGGTTCGTCGACTGCCACGACGTATGGGATCTGGAGTTCGGAGAGGATCTTCTGGAGCTGTTCGAGTGGTTTTCGACTCCTCCCGTGCGCCACGAAGATTTGCACAGATTGGGCCTTGCCGGTCGGGGCGACGGGAGGGCTTAGAGAATCGACGTAGGTGTCGTCGCCAAGATTTACTGTGTCTTCGTCGAGCGCGCCCGGCACCAACGAATCGGGCTTGGCAACTGGTGCGCCGGCGTCGAGCACGACGTACGACGAGTCGCCGATCTGGCGCACGAACCCGAGCATTTCGCCGTCCGCGGTGAAGCTTGCCGCCACCTCCTCGGCCCATACGGACGGGACGCTGAAAGGTTCGCGAATCAAGGTATTCTTAAGGAAGTTCACGGGTGGAAGCTTGTTGTTGGAGAAGTGCGCGAGCATCTGGTCATAGATGGCCACGCTGCGCATCGCTTTGCGCGACAATTCCAGTTCTTCGGAGGCGGTTCGCGGCGCCGTCAGGGCCTCTCCCAGTGGAGTCAGCGCGATCGATTCAGACTTGTAGCTCCCGGTCGTGAGGCCGTACCGGTAGGAGGCAGCGATGAAGTCGCGATAACCGCTGCTATGAGGACTGACCTTCACCGCTTGCGCTAGAAGAATGAGGTTCATCGGCTTCCCGGCGTTGTGGGCTCGAATCGCATCAGAGAGTCGACGGGCTTCCTTCAGAGAGAAGGGTGGATGAGGTCGTGCTGGTCCGCGGGGCATAGTTGCCACCTCCGCCAAGCGTAACGCGAGATGGCTAATTATTGCTCAGGCGCGTGACGGTTGGCAATACCGCGAACACTTGTTCGAGTGTTCGGTCTTGCTCGCGTCTGCAACCGATAGATCTCCTCCAGCGCCTGAGCGGCTTTCGGCCAACTGAAACGCGACGTGATGCTCGCCCGCGAGGTGGCGGAGAGCTGGTCGCGCAGGGCACGATCGTGGAGCAGCCGGCGCATACCCTCGGCGAGCGCCCTGGAGTCCCCGGGAGGCACGACCTGGGCGGTGACGCCGGGTTCGAGGATCTCCGCCAACGCCCCGCCCGACGTGCTGAGGAGCGGAGTGCCACAGGCTGCGGCCTCGCAGGCCGGTAGCCCGAAGCCTTCGTACAGGCTGGCGCAAGCCGCGAACGTGGCGCGGTTGAGTAACGCGACGAGCGAATCGTCGTCAAGCCGGCCGCTAAATGCGACGACATCTTCGAGACCAAGCGCGCGGACCATGCGGGGAGCGACGTTCAGGTCGGCGGCCGGCTTGTCTACGATCGTCAGGCGGAAGCACTCTCCTTCGTCTCGCAACTGGCGGCAGGCCTGGAGAAGGAACTTGATGCCCTTGTTCGCGTCCTCGGTGTTGGCGATGCAAACGATGTGGCCGTCCTCGCGCGTCACACCGGCCAGGTGCCGGAAGGTGCCGGTGTCAACTCCGTTGTAGACGACGTGGAGCCTGTCGCGAGGCACCTTGAAGGCCCGTTCGATCGACTTCGCCGCGGTCTCCGAGACCGTCACGACGGCGTCGGCGCCGCGCGCTACCCGCTCCTGCATCACCCAGGGGAACCAGAGCGAGCGCCGCAGGCGCTGGAGGACGCTCCCTGCCTGGAGGAGCGTGTTATCGCGGTCGACAGAAAGCGGATGGTGGATGGTTGCGACGAGGGGGGCGTGCTGCCGCATCAGCAGGTGGCCGTAGGCCAGGGTCTGGTTGTCGTGCACGAGGTCGAAGGGGCCCAGCTCTTTCATGAGCCTGTAGGCGCGCAGGCTGAATATCAGAAGGAGCTGCGAAAGGGTGTGCCGGGTGGCGAAGAACTCCCAAAAGTTGACCGGGTGGAAGTAGGAGAGCGGTGGTCGACTGATGTACTCGTCCCAGTCGTCGAAGTGAGACCAGTAGCTGTAGGACTCTATCTGATGGAAGTGGACGCCCGGCGCCGTCTTTGGCCAGGGACGGCCGGCGATGACGTGGACTTCGTGTCCCCGGGCGGCCATCTCTCGCGTGACGTGGTAGAGGTAAACCCCCTGCCCGCCCGAATAGGGGTTGCCCTGGTACATCGTGTAGAGCAGGCGCATCAGCCCGCCTGCACCGTTGGCGCTTCCCGGTCGAACTCAGTTCGCTGGGCCCGGGTGACGGTCGGGAAGCTGCGGGCCGGGGCGCCGACGGCGGTGTGACCGGTGGGGACATCGTGGAGCACGACCGCGTTCGCGCCGATCTTGGCGTGGTCGCCGACATGAACAGCGCCAAGCACCTTCGCGCCGGTGCCGATGTTGACGTCGTCGCCGATCGTTGGGCCCGTGAGGTCGAAGGGTTGGCCTTCGCTGTTCGTGAGCCCCAGCGTCACGAAAGGCGCGATCTGGACGCGATGGCCGAGGGTGATGGCGCCGTCCATCACGACGTGCCCGTGGGCGATGTAGAGGGCCCCGTGGGTGCGCACGTGGTGGCCGATGGTGACTCCGAAGAGTATGTGATTGAGGCGGCTCACGGCGGTAGCTATGGGTGCGAGGCGCGCATCGAAGAAGAAGGCCTGGAGACGGTAGAGGAGCACCGCCGGGAACATGTGGGCGGTGGCAAGCAAGTAGAAGAAGAGCATCCAGCGGGGGCGGCTGGCCGGGAACGTCCCGAATGCGAGCGGCCAGTCCCCGAAGAGGTCGACATCGAGGGCGATGAGCCGCTTTGTCTCGCGCCAGGTCGCTCTCGGCGGCCGGCCACCGGTCACGGGTTCTTCATTTCGAGGGCAGTCCCGATGCGGACGAGGACATCGACACCGTCAGGCGTCGTCCCCTGCCGCGGCAGTTGGCGGAGGCCGAAGAGGCCGGTCAGCTTGGTAGCCGTGTACGCCTTTCCGGTCAGGTCGAAGATACCGGGCGGGCCGCTATCGCCTTGCAGCAAGCGGATGAACGCCGCCGGCACGCCATAGGCGACGAGATGATCACGGGCCTTCTGGGCGGTGACTTCCATGCCCGGGGGGTACTCGAGGGCCAGTACCGGGGCTTCGTCACGCGTGCGCGGGTCGGCGAGGAAGCGGTCGATTGTGTCGTAGACCTCGTCTTTGTTCGGGAGCAGGATCAGGTCACCGTCTTCGGCGATGCCAGGGTAGAGGTCTGGCCCCAGGGAGAAGGTCTCAAGCCTGCCCAGATCGATCTGGCGAGCGAGGAGGGCGAAGCCGGGGACCAGGCCGTCGTCGATGTCGGTGCGGATTGCCTGGTGGTAGGCGTCCCACAGCTCCGGAAGCTTCGCGACGAGGCCAAGGCTAACAGCTTCACTGGCCACAGCCTTGATCACTCCCTGCTGCCGTTCGATTCGCTTGAGGTCGCCATCTACGCGGACGCGCGAGTAGCCGAGTGCCTGGCGACCGTCCATGTGGTGAAGTCCGGCGCTGACTGTGTTGTTGGGGAAGATGTCAAGGACGTCGGTGCCGAAGTCCGAGATCTCTACGGGGACCGTGATGTCGATGCCGCCGATGGCGTCGATGAGTTCCACGAAGCCTACCCAGTCGATCACGAGGTAGTGGTGGATGTCGATGTGGTAGTTGTGCTCAACGGCGGCCACGGCCGCGGCCGCTCCGCCGCCCGGGTACCGGTAGAACTGGCCGTAAGAAAAGGCGGCGTTGATTTTCGCCTGGGCCCAATCGCCGGGCTTGTCGCCGTAAGGGACTTCGGCCCAGAGGTCGCGCGGGATGGCGAGGAGTTGCACCCGGCCTTCCTGCTTGTCGATGCTCGCAACGAACATCGTGTCGCTGCGCGAAGGGCCGTCGATCGGTTCATCGGGGCGGCGGTCGAGCCCAAGGACGAGAATGTTCAGCCGCGAGGCGGCCGTCCACGGCTGGGCAGCGGACGATACCCCGGGGAGCGAGACGTCGGCGCCGACGCTGGTTCCAGGGATGAACACCGGGATGCTCGGGACGGAGGCTTCGTTGCCGGGGAAGAGGTAGCCGTCGATGCGAAGGAACAGCACCAGCATCAGGTACACTGCGCCGAGGGCCACCCCGAAGATGGCCGCCAAAGCTCCGGCGCGTCGGTTCGGGCGGAGACGAAGCACAGGTAACCCGCTTTCGGGCCACCTTAGTGGCCGCCGTCGCGGGGGGTCAAGAAACTGGAGGAGGGGGCATGCCCGGACGTTTACTCATCCGGAACGGTGTCCTGGCCCTGCCGTCCGGGCCGTCGCGCGCCGACCTTCTCTGCGCCGGTGAGCGGATCGTCGCCATCGGCCGCGGGATCGAATCTGAAGGCGCTCAGGAGCTCGACGCCACCGGGCTTTCCGTTGGACCTGGCTTCATCGATGTCCATGTCCATGGCGGCGGCGGGCACTCGTTCTTCACCCGGGATCCGGAGCGTATCGCTGCCTACAGCGCCTGGGCGCCGCGCAACGGCGTAACCTCGTATCTCGTCAGCACGCTCGGGCGCGACGATGCAGAGACGGTTGCTATCCTCGCCGGGCTCGGCCCGGCGCTGAAAGCGACCGCAGGGGCCGAGCCGCTGGGGTTCCACCTTGAGGGGCCGTTCATCAACCCGGTGCGCAAGGGGGCGTTTCACCCCGGCATGCTCAGGCCGCCGCTGCGGGAGGAGTTCGTCCGGTACCAGGACGCCGCCGATGGTCAGATCCGTCAGGTCACCTTTGCGCCTGAGCTCCCGGGAGGGCTCGAGCTGGCGGCCGCCATCGCCGGCGCGCGGGCCATCCCGGCAATGGGTCACACTGACGCCAGCACGCTTGAGGCTCGAGCGGGCTTCGAGGCAGGTGTCCGGCACGTCACACACCTCTTCAACGCGATGCGGCCGATCCACCACCGCGAGGGCGGCCCGATCGTCGCTGCTCTTCTCGAGGACTCCGTAACCTGCGAGCTCATCTGCGACGGCGCCCATCTCGCGCCGGAGACGCTGAGGCTGGCGTATCGGGTGCTCGGCGCGGCGCGCACGGTCATCGTGACCGACAACCTCCACCTTGCCGGGACTGGCGCCGAGGGTGGGCGGTTCGGCGGCGAGGACGTCGAGGTGAGCGGGGCAAAGGCCGTGCGGCCCGATGGGACGATCGTTGGGAGCGTCGCGACCATGGACCAGCACTTCCGCAATGCGGTCGCCTTCCTTGGGATAGACCTCGCCACCGCGTTCCGAATCGGCTCGACCAACCCGGCACGGGTGGCCGGGGCTCAGCAACGAAAAGGGGCCCTGGAGCGTGGGATGGATGCGGACGTGGTGATGCTCGAAAGCGACCTCAGAGTGGCGGCGACCGTCTGCCGGGGCGAGCTCGCCTTCGTCCGTGAGGGTGGACGATCCACGGCGGGCTAAGCGTCGAGCAGCGAAGCCGCTTGCTGATCGAGAAGGACCACCGCTCCGGGGTGGAGCCGGACAAAGCTTGCGGTGCATTCCGGGCCGACCGGGCCGCGCCAGAGGCGCCGGACAATAGCTGCCTTTTCTGCTCCCCGCGCCAGGAGAAGGACGCGCCGCGCCCCAAGCAGCTCGGCGAGCCCGAGGGTCAGCCCCAGGCGGGGCGGGTCAGCTCCCCAGCACTTCGCAGCGGCGGCCCGCGTCTCGGGCTGGAGCTGCGCCACTCCGGCGCCCTGATCCCGCGCCGTGCCCGGTTCGTTGAAGGCGAGGTGGCCATTGAGCCCGACTCCCAGGACGGCGAGGTCGAGCCCTCCCGCGCCTTCCAGGCGCGCAGCAACGGCCTCGGCCTCCCGCTGGAGTTCGCTGGCTGAGGGGTCGAATTGTTCGACGCGACGAGCGCCCGGGATCGACTCCCAGAAACGGGCGAAGTACGCGCGGTTGGCACACTTGTGGCCGGGAGCGCAGACGTATTCGTCGATGGCAAACGGCCGAATTCGCGATATGTCGTGGCCGCCCGATTCCGCGACGGCTCGCAGTGCCTCGTAGAGCGGCGCGGGTGAAGCGCCGGTGGCTAATCCCACCACGGGCGAAGGGAGGCCGTCCGTCGATTCGAAGAAGGCGTCAAGCGCCGCAGCGGCGAACTCTTCGGCGGGGACGACTCGCAGGCGGGCCGCTGCGCTCACGTTCGCTCCAGGGTCTCGGCGAAGAGTGACCTGAGAGTGCGGAGCGCGAGCGGGAGGCGGGGCCCGTACCACCAGAGCAGCTTGCCATCGATGAGCCTCGCGGGAGCGATCCCGGCGAATTCGGCGATGTGGCGCTCGCGGAAGGCGTAAGGCTCGTCGGGAAGGAGGATGGTGTCGGGCTTGAGCCGCGCCAGGTGGTCGAGGTTCGTTTCCGGATAACGGCTGACATCGCCGAGCACGTTGATCGCACCGGTTCGTTCGATCAAATCGTGGCCGTAGGTGTCGCGTCCAAGGCCGAGGAGCGGCGAACGCCAGACCGCGACGAACACTCGTGGCCGGGCAGTCGGGAGCGGCACCGCCAGCTCCGCCCGGATCGCCTGAAGGAGTTCAGCAGCCTGGCCATCGACGCCGAGGCGAGCTCCCAGCAAGGCAATCATCTCAAGCGCATCGTCGACCGAATTTGGGTCGGTGAGCAGGACGTCGAGCCCGGCCTCGCGGAGAGCGTCGACGTCTTCCCTGCGGTTCTCCTCTTTGTTCGCGATGACGAGGCCGGGCTTGAGGGAGACGATCCGCGCGACGTCCGGGTTCTTCGTCCCACCCACGACTGGCACATCGTGGACGAGGTCAGCCGGCTCGGTACAGAACCGCGTGCGGCCGGCCAGCACGCCTGCCGCTCCTAGCGAGCAGACGAGCTCCGTGAGGCTAGGGACGAGTGAGACGATGCGTTCAGGCGCGGCCACCTCGCGAGCTTAGGGCGCGGACAGCCGCGAACACAAAGCCGCCTCCCCGAGGGAGCGGGGCGGCGGCGACGGGTCTCGGCCGGGGGACTACTGGGCCGAGGGAGTGCCGAGGGTCACCTGCACCGTCATTTGTTTCGATCCGCGGAACAGCTCGACGTCTACCTGGTCGCCCGGCTGGTGCCGGATCATCGCGATGGCGAGGTCGCTCTCGTCTCGGATGGGGAACTCAGCGACTTTCGTGATGACATCACTGGTCTTGATGCCCGCGGTGGCAGCCGGCCCGCCGGCGGCGACAGCGTTATCGAGGCTGAGGTAGACGCCGCGGGTGCCAGCCGGCAGACCGAGTTCCTTCGCCTTCGCCGGGCGGAGCGCTTCGAACCCCTGGATGCCGAGCAGTCCGCGGTTCACCTTGCCCTTGGAGCGGATCTGCTCGAAGACGGCCTTCACCGTGTCTGCCCCGACTGCGAAGCCGATCCCCGGAGCCTGCGCCCCGGTGACCCCGTCGGGGGCGATGGCCGTGTTTACGCCGATGACTTCACCGGCGAGGTTGAGCAACGGACCGCCGCTGTTGCCGTGGTTGATCGCGGCATCGGTCTGGATCGCCCCGAGGATCGCGGAGTTTTCGGCGATCGCCCGGTTCTTGGCGCTAACGATGCCCCGTGTGACCGTGTACGAAGGGCCTTCGCCCCCCTTCAGGTCGAGGGCGAAGCCGATGGCCACCACGTCCTGGCCGACGACGGTGTTGTCCAGGCTGCCGATCTTGAGGGGCGTAAGGCCAGTCGCGTCGATCTTGATGACGGCGATGTCCGACCTGGTGTCGGCGCCGACAAGCGTCGCCTGGTATTCGCTGCCGTCGCTCATCGTGACCTTGATGCCCGAGGTGCGCCCGCGGACGGTGCTCGTGGTCTGCACCACGTGGTTGTTGGTGATGATGTAGCCGTCCTGGGCGACCACGAATCCCGTGCCGACGCCCGAGCCCGTCTCGATCCGAACGACGGCCGGCTCCGCCAGCTTGACGATGTCGGCGGTGGTGAGCTGGGCGATCGTAGCGCTGGTGGGTACTGCACGCTGATCAGTCTGCTGGGCCACTGGCTGGCTGCCGGAAGAGGCGGCCGGGGAAGACGATGAACAGGCGACACCGAGTGTCAGTGCGGCGCCTGCAACGGCGATCGCTACGGGACGGAAGATGTTCATAGTGGGCAACTGCTCCCTCTGTATCTTCGTCCAGTGTCGAGCGCCGGCGGACAATGAAGCGTAAACGGAGGGCCTTCCCAAGAAGCCCTGGTAAAGGCGATCGACGGAAGGGGCTTTGCAACTGATCAGGCCGGTGTATCATTTCGAACCGGATAGTTTATGTGGCAGGGGAATCCGGACACGTCCGGAGCACGTAGCATCGGTAGGACGGGAGACTTTACCCGTCTCGCGGGCGAGGCCTGTGCCGCCCGCGCTTCGTGGACCGACGAGGTACTCATGGCTGCCGTAGCTGCCCACGACGACTACGCCTTCGCTGTCCTCTACGACCGCTACGTGGATCTCGTGTATTCAGCCTCGCTACGAGTGCTGGCCGACACGCAGCTCGCCGAGGATGCGACGCAAGACGTCTTCGTACGCATCTGGCGGCGCCCCGAGACGTTCATCGCCCAAAGAGGCCGCTTCCTCAGCTGGCTGATGAGCGTCGCCCGCAACCGGGCCGTCGACGAGCTCCGGGCGCGGGGCAGGCGGAGGCGGAGGGAAGGTTCGTCGCTCGGCACGCCCGAAGACGGCGCTCAGCCGCTCTTTCCCGGGGAATCAGATGACCCGCTGCTCGCGGCGCAGGTCAAGGAGGAGCAGTTGCTCGTCCGCCGGGCGCTGGTGGACCTCCCGGTCGAACAGCGCATTGCCCTCGAAATGGCGTACTTCAACGGCCTTACGCAACAACAGATAGCCGTCAGCCTCCACGAGCCGCTGGGGACCGTGAAGACTCGAATTCGACTCGGCATGCAGAAGCTCCGGCGTGCCATTGAGCCCAGCGTGCGGGCCTGAAGGCCGATGGCATGGAAGTCATGCATCTCACCCAGGAGCAGGCGGACGAATACGCCATCGGCGCGCTCGAACCCGAAGTGGAGCGGATCGTCGCCCTGCACGTGGCCGACTGTGAACGCTGCCGTGACAACATCCACGCCTCGGAGCGCCTGGCAGCAAGCCTGGCGCTGAGCGTCCCCCTCCGGAAAACGCCGGCGACGCTCAAACGCAAAGTCCTTCTTTCCACCGGGATCGTGCGACCGGGGCCAATCGCCCGGATCATTCGCTTCGTGCCGGCCGCGGCGGCCCTGGCGGCCGTCTTCGTCGCCATCGGCGCCTTCACCGGAATGGTTTCCGTACGGGGCCAGATCTCCGATCTGCGGGTCCAGAACACGGACCTGAAAACCCAGATCGACGACGCCCTCTCGCAGAAGGTCGAAATCGCAGCGCTGACGAGGCGTCTGAGCGCAGAAGAAAAGACTTCGACGGAGCTCCGCCAGTCGGCGAAGGGAGACCGCGACCTCTTGCTCGCGCTGCTTTCGCCCGACAGCGACGTCGCAGAAGTGATCTCCGTGGACCAGAACGCGTCGGCGATCGGACGCCTCGTCTGGGATGAAGAACAGAAGCGGGTCTGGTTCGTGGCCAACAAACTGCCGGAACGACCGGTGGGCGAGACGTACCAGATCTGGGTCAATTCGGGCGGCAAGTACCACAGCCTCGGGACGTTCAACTCCGACGGCAACGGGTTTGCTCGCTACGAGACTATCGTCCCCCTCGGTTTGAAGAGTTACGAAAGCGCGGTCGTCACGATCGAGAGAGCTGGTGGGGCCGCTGAACGCTCAGGGCCCAGTGTTTTCGTGACCGACCTCTCCCGGCTCAGGCGCTAAGCCGCGACTGGACCGGTCAGGAGTTCCACGAGCCGTCGTGGTCGCAGGTCATTACGCGGACCCCCGAAGAGGCCGCCAGCTCCCCGGCGGGCGGTCCCCCTATCAGCACGGCCTTCGCCCAGCACTCTGCCCGCCAGGTCTCCGCGGCCCACGCGGTCACCTGCTCGAACGGCGAGTCGGCGGGTAGGCCCGAGCGGGGGTCGATGAGGTGGTGGGCGAAGGCGCCAGAGTCGGTCTGCCAGCGGCGCTTCCTTGTCGTCGATGTGGCGACGGCGCCTCGCATCACGCCCTCCCAGGGCGGCGGGCCACCCGGGCTCCCCGCTTCGATCGTCACGAACCACCCTTCGAGGCCCTCCTCCGAGCCTGAGCAGCGCAGATCCCCGCCCGCGTTGAGGAACACGCCCGTGAAACGTCCGCCCAGGAGCTCGATCCCGAGGTCGACCGTCCAACCCTTGACGATCCCGCCTAAGTCGACGGCGCCTGCGGTCAGACGCACCCGGTCGCCGGTGATGTCGATGCACTCCCCTGGGTCCGGCACGCGTTGTGTCCGGGGCGTTCCCCCTCGCACATCTCGAAAAGTGGTCCGGTAACCCGCCTCCTCCAGCGCGGGCAGCACCATCGGGTTGTAGAGCCCCCCGGTGAACTCGTGCGCCTCCAACGCGAGGTGGCAGCCCTTGGCGAACAGCGAGTCGGTGATCGCTTCTCCGCGGTTGAGGCGGCACAGCTCGCTGTTGGGCCGGAAGCGGGAGAAGCGTTGCTCCTGCTGCTCGAACAGAAGCTTCAGCGACACAAAGGCGTCGATCGGCGGCGCTAGCGCCTCGATCACGACGTCGATGTCGGTGTCCATGGCACGGAACGACTCGCTGAATTGCATCGGCAGAATCCATCTCAGCACACTTGCCAAGAGGCGGCATCGCTGGCCGAACAATGGCGCTCTGGCTTGAATCAGCCCTCGGGGTCTCGGACGTATACTGAGGTGACCATGGCGATCCGGCCCGCGAAGGTCCCAAAGCCCCCGCGCTCGAACCACGACGGGCGACGCATGTCGCTCGAAGAATATCTCGCGCTACCGGAAGAGAAGCCGTACCTCGAATACGTAGATGGGCGGGTTAGCCAGAAGGTGTCCCCACGAAGGAAGCATTGGACGCTGGCGGTCGCGCTCAGCCACTACCTCTTCGACTACTCCCGTGCAGCGGGCGGCAGGGCCGGTGTCGAACCACACGTCATGTTCGTCGCCGCGGGGAATCCGCAGTACCTGGTACAGGACGTTGCTTACTGGGCCCCCGGCAAACCCCAGGGTGATGACCTTGTATCGCTCCCGCCGACGCTGGCAATCGAAATCCGATCGCCGGAACAGACGATGCGGCAGCTACGAGATAAGTGCCGATTCTACCGAGCCAACGATGTCGATGCTTGCTGGCTGATCGACCCCGAAGGCCGGGAGGTCGAGGTCTTTCACGACGAACACGATGGCAGAAGGGTGCCGAGCGGTGGCGTGCTTACCTCGAGCTCTCTCCCTGGTTTCTCGCTCCGACTAAGCGACCTCTTCGCTCTCCTGGACGACTAGCGGCCACCAGCGACCGGAGGCCGCGGGTCAGGGCTTGCGGGCGAGGGCCTGGCACCAGAATCGGGCCCAGTAGGCGCCGGGCGCAGCTCCCCAGGCGCGCCACGCGGTCGCCATGGCCCGCAGCTCGTTCGCGGAGGTCCAGCCAAGCGCCCCCACATGCTCGCGGAACTCCGGCGTCTCGTAATAGCGCGCCCAGAACTCGCCCGTGGCAGCAGCCGCCTCGGAGGTGCCGTCGCTCCCCGCGCTGGCCGAGCCGGAGATAGCGATGAAGCCCGCCTGGGCCAGCAGGCTCCCCAATTTTCGACCGACGAAGACATCGCCGCCGCTGTGCGCCCGCACGCGCTCCATCAGGCGGAGCGCCCCGTCGAGGACCGGGCTCGTGGGCCAGATGATGCTTCCGCCGTAGTCCGCGTCAGCGAGAGCGACGATCCCGCCAGGCTTCAGCACACGCGCTGCCTCGACGAGCGCCGGGACCGGCTCGTCGAGGTGCTGGAGAACGGCGTGGAAGAACACGACATCGAACGTGTCCGCCTCGAAGGGAGTGTCGTAAACGCTTCCCACTTCGAAGCGGACGTTGCCGACGCCAGAAGCTGTGCCAGCGGCCCGGGCTGCTGCGATGGACTCGGAACTCAGGTCGAGGCCGATGGTCTCTCCGGGGTCGACCGCGCGCGCGAGTCCCAGCGTAATACTGCCCGGTCCGCAGCCGGCGTCGAGCAGGCGCAACCCGGGTGTCAGATGAGGCAGCAGGAAGGCCGCGTTGCGTTCGGCCGTCCTGCGCGAGTGGGCGGGGGAGTGGGTAGCGCGCAGCCAGCGCGCGAAGGCGTCGGCGTGCGCGCCGACGTCTTCGGTGGTTCCTTCGGTTGTCACGGGTCTCCTTCGACACGTTGCAAAGCCGCCTTCGTTGGCGGAAGCAGCAACCGGGGCGGTTCGAGTCGAAGGCAGCGGGAAAGGCTGCTAGAGCGCGGACCGCGCCGGGAGGGTGCAGGACGACGAGATCATGGTCATGGGCGAGCCTCCTCCGGTGCGAATGTGGGCACCGTATCCCGACGGACGAAGGCGAGCAAGCTCCGAGAGTGCCCGGGGGCGGCCGGTTACGCTTCCTTCGGCGGTTGGGCCGGCATCGGGTTCTTGATGCCGGCGCCAATGGTGGTCGGGAAGATGCGGTCCAGCGCGTCGAGGGTCCATCCACCCTCGCGGTAGATGGTCCGCTCCCGTCCCGGGAGGGACATCAGGCTTATCTCGTTGCCTCCAACGATGAAGTCCCGGCCGTTGATGTTGGCCGCCCTGTCGGTGCAAAGGAAGACGACGAGCGGGGCAACGAATTCCGGCTTGAGCTCGTCCATCATCGAGATTGCGCCCTGGGCGCTGGACTCCTGCGCGCCGCCGCTGCGAGTCGCGGCCCGGGCGCGTTCCATCGCCTCGCGAAGTTCAGGTGTTAGGGTCAGTCGTGTGCCTGCCCGCGGACGGATGGCGTTGGCCGTTACGCCGTAGCGGCCGAGGTCGAGGGCGAGGGTGCGGGTGAGCCCCACGATGCCTTCTTTGGCTGCCGAGAAGTTCGCCTGGCCCATGTTCCCGAGGCCAGATTCCGAACCTGTGCCGATGATCCGGCCGCTCCGTTGCTGGCGCATGACGAGGCCGGCGTGCTTCGTCACCGTGAAGTGGCCCTTGAGGTGGACGGCGATGACCAGGTCCCATTCCTCTTCGCTCATGTTGAACACCATGCGGTCGCGGAGGATGCCCGCGTTGTTAACCAGGATGTCGAGCCGGCCGAACGTATCGAGCGCTTGCTTCACCATGCGCTCGCCGCCTTCCATACTCGCGACGGTGTCGTAGTTGGCGACGGCGCCCCCGCCCATGCCCTTGATTTCACGCACCACTTCGTCCGCCGGCGAACGGTCTGCGCCCTCGCCTCCCGTGCTTCCCCCGAGGTCGTTGACCACCACGCAACAGCCTTCCTGTGCAAGGAGGAGGGCCTCTCCGCGCCCGATCCCCCGTCCGGCCCCTGTCACAATGGCGACCTTGCCTTCGAGCCTTCCCGGCATCTTCTTCACCCTCCCGGAGATTTGAGCTCGCCAACTCTAACACTGAGGCCGAGCCCCAACCACGCTGGCGACAGTACCGCGCACGGTAGCATGTCGGTGTGTCCACGCTCCTGGCCGTGATCGCTCATCCCGACGACGAGTCCTACAGCTTTGGTGGCCTCATCGCCCTCGCGGCGCGTGCTGGGTGGGAGTGTCACATTGAATGCGTCTCGTCGGGCGAGAACGGCAAGATCGATGGCCGTAGCGCGGCCCCGGCAACCGTACGGAGTGTGCGCGAACGCGAGCTGGCGAAGTCCTGCGATGTGCTGGGCGCCGGCAAGCCCCACTTCTGGCGGCTGCCCGATGGGGGGCTCGCCCCGCTCGACGGTGCCAGCCGGTTACGGCGCCTGCTGCGCCGGTGGAAGCCGGACATCGTCCTCTCCCTCGGCGCCGATGGGGCCTACGGACACCCGGACCACGTCGCGGTGCACCGGTGGGTGCTCGCCGCCTGGCAGTCGATGCGAAGCGAGCGGCCTCGCTTGCTCCTGGCGGCCTTCCCCCGGAGCCTCTTTCTGCCCCAGTACGAGAAGTGCATCGCGATGATGGGCGACCCACCCTCTCCGCCAGCGTCCGCGATCGGCTCGGACACGTTCGACTACGAGGTCTCCGTGAAGCTCGTCGAGAGTGCCAAGCTGGCAGCGGTCGCTGCCCACCGGTCGCAATTGCCCGGGGGCGATCCGGAGTCCCTCTTTCCGCCGGGGATCGTGGCCGCTCTTCTCGGGACCGAGCGCTTCACCGATGCGGCCGGTGCGGATGCCGGGACAGCGAGCCTTCTACGGCGCCTGGCGGGCGGCCTGTATGAGTAGCAACCCGGAGGCCCCGTTCGGATTCGGCCTCGCCTGACGAGAGCCCTGGCTAGCGCCTGTTGAAGCGCGACCCGGCTGCGTCCGGGCCCTCGGCGATGATGCATTCGACGGCGTCGGCCGCCAGCGTTGCGGTCTCCTCGAGGAGGGTGCGATCCTCCCCGGCCGGGTTGCTCAGCACCCAGGCTGCGACTACTTCAGGATCCCAGCTCGGCTCCCCGTCCAACCGCGGCCTGCCAATGCCGACGCGGATCCGGACGAAGTCGGGCCCGATGGCGCCGACGATGCTCTTGAGGCCGTTGTGACCGCCCGAGCCGCCCCCGGCCCGGATCCGCAGCGCCCCGGCGGTGAGGTCGAGATCGTCGTAGACGACCACGATGTGGGCGACGTCGCAGCCGGTCCATTGGGCGGCCTGGGCGACGGCTTTGCCGCTGAGGTTTACGAACGTCCGAGGTTTGACCAGCGCCACCCGCTGTTCGCCGAGTGTGCCGACGCCTATCTGCATCGTGCGCCCTGTGCTCTTCGGTTGCGTGCCTGAGCGCCGGGAGAGGTCGTTAACGACCCAGAAGCCGAGGTTGTGGCGGTTCCGGGCGTGCGCCTCGCCGGGATTCCCGAGTCCGACGACGAGCCAGTCCGCCGCGAAACGCGCCCCGCTCGGGAAAGGGTTGCGCAGACGCACCGGCTCCTCCTCTCCTCGCCCCCGGCGATCGTGGACGCGAATGAGAGCAACGCGCAATGCGCCCGGGGCCGTCGCTTGCGCCCGGCGGGAAGTCTAGACTGGCCACGAACAAGAATGAGGAGGAGCCGATGGCTGCCACAGTCCGCGAGACGATACGAGAGCTCATGGCGTCGACGCTTGCGACCGTTGACGCCCTCCTCGAGGCGGCCGACCCGGAGCTGCCCCAACCTTCATCACACGTCTGCGCCCAGGGCAAGGACCTCTGGGCGCTCATCACCAACGATATCGACCACGAAAAGATCCACGCTGGCCAGGTCTTCGAAGGGCGGTACGAGGCGCGGATCACACCTTCGCCGATGGAGCGGCTGGTGGCCGAATGGCTCGGCGAACGGGCCCGGTTTGTCGGCTCGCTGATCGGTATGACCGACGAGGAGTTCAACCGGGAGACCGCCCCGGGTGGCTGGACCTACCGGGGAGTGGCGAAACACGTCCTGCTCGTCGAGCAGGATTCGCTGAAGACGCTGGCGGCGGACCGCGCAGGCCGCGCCGGTAATGCCTGACGATGGCGATGAAGGCCCAGGTCGATGAACTGAAGGCCAAAATGGTCGAAGAACGTGTCGCGCTCGTGGCTGCCGCCAGGAGTCTGAACGGGCAGGACGCGCTTCGGGTGCCCGTGGACGCCGAAGGCGAGGAGCAATGGACGGCGCTGGAGCAGCTCGCCCATCTCTGGGAAATGGAACGAAACTACGACGCCTGGGTGCGGGCCGCGCTCGCGTCGGAGAACGCCGACCTTCGTGGGGTCGCTGGCGATGCCGTCGCGATCCCCATCGAACGCGCGAACGAGCACACCATGGAAGAGATGCTGCGGGCCCTGGAGCTCGAGCGGGCGTACACCTTCGGGCTTATCGACGGTATTGCCCTGGACGGCTTCGACCGTACTGCCACCAGCCCAATGTTCGGGACGCTCACGGTGATGCAGTGGCTGCGGTCGTTCTACCGCCACGATCGGCAGCACGCGGCCCAGGTGCAGGGGCGCAAAAGCGACTACCAGCCGACTTTCAAGGGGAAAGAGCCGAACCAGCGCCAGGCGCGGATCGAACGCGTGGCCCGAGAGAATCGCCGCTAGGCGGTCAGGCGTTCCTTGTCAGGCTGGCGAAGAGGCACCGGCGCGACCCCAGCGGGCAGCAGGCCGCGAACGCCGCAGCGCTCACAATGGCGAACGCGGATCGCTCGGCTCGAAAGGTTGACGAAGTACCGCCAGCGGTGTTCGCAGTGAGTGAGGGGAGTCTCCATGCTCCTATTGTCGGCCGCGACTGTTAACAGAGTGTTTTCGGAGTGGCTCGCGTGAGCGATCCGCCCGTCACAATGCTTCGCGCATCGCCATGCACACGGCGCCGGTCGCCCGGTCGAGCAGCTCTGCGATAGCGGCCGCGCCGGTCCGCACCGCTTCGGCCGCGTTGCTCAGGCCTCCGATGCGTCGCTATAGTACCTCTCTAACCTGCGATGCTGATCGACCTCCACGCCCACACCTGGCCCCGGTCCCACGACAGTGTTCTCAACCCCGATGACCTGATAGTCCGGGCGAAGCAGGGCGGGCTCGATGCCATCGTGTTCACCGAACACGACACGGTTTGGGACTACAAATCGATCGAAGAGTTGCGCGCCAAGCACAACTTCCTCGTCATGGCGGGGGTCGAAATCAGCACCGACGACGGCCACATCCTCGCCTTCGGCATCGACAAGTACGTCTTCGGCATGCACCGCAGCCGCGAGCTGGCGAGCTATGTCGAGCGGGCTGAGGGGACGCTCGTCGCCGCCCACCCGTACCGCCGCCAGATGCCCTGGTTCAGCCGCAACGACGAGGACTACCAGACGGCGCTGGACAAGGCTGCTCGCAACCCCGCCTACCAGTATGTGCAGGCTCTGGAAGAGCTCAATGGGCGTGGGAGCGACAAGGAGAACGATTTCTCGCGGCGGCTGTGCGAAATGATGAAGCTGCCTGGCACCGGCGGGACCGACTCGCACGCTATCAGCGATGTCGGTAAGTGCGCCACCTATTTCGAGCATGACATTCGCGACGAGCGAGAGCTCATCGCCGCCCTCAAGAGCAACTCGTACTACGCCGTGGACCTGCGTTCCGGCGTACCTGTGCCGAGCCGCCAGACAGCTTCGCCGGGCCCACCCTGAGGTCTGTGCTTTGCTTCACACATTACGGGTCGGGTAGTAGACTCCTCGTGCCCGGTTCGGGCTGATTTGCGACATTTCGTGGCCAAGGAAAAGGAGCCAGCGTGACTTACGTCATCACGACCCCCTGCATCGACGTCATGGACCAGTCCTGCGTCGAGGTCTGCCCGGTGGACTGCATTCATTTCGATGAAGGCGAGGACCGGATGCTCTTCATCAACCCCGATGAGTGCATCGACTGCGGCGCCTGCGAGCCCGCCTGTCCCGTGACGGCCATCTTTGCAGAAGACGACGTTCCCGCCGACCAGGCGGAGTACACCGCCCTCAACGTCGACTGGTTTTCCGACAAAGCAGGAGTACGCGCGAAGGTCAACGCGCTCAAGCCCGCCTGAGCCGAGGAGACCAACGTCGTCCGCGAGGGCCGTCCCCTGGGCGGTCCTGTTGTTGCGGGCCTCGCGATTTGACGGTGGGGGCCGCCCCGCTAGGCTAGATCTGTTGTGCCACGTATTCGCGCGTGCCACGGAGGACGACCCAATGGCAGACCGTTTGACAATCCAGGCAAAGCCCCGCGCTGTGCTCGGCAAGAAGGTGAAACAGCTGCGGCTGGGAGGACGCCTCCCCGGCAACGTCTACGGCAAAGGACTCCCCTCCGTTGCCATCGAAATCGATAGCCGCGAGTTCATTCGCACGGTCAAGGTGAGCGGCGTGCGCGGCATGTTCGAGCTCGCGATCGACGGCGAGCCTGCACCGCGCCACGTCATCCTCCGCGGAATGGACCGCGCCGGGGGGACGGGCGACCCGCTGCACGTCGACTTCTTCCAGGTGGACCCGAACCGGCCGATCCTCGCGAACGTGCCCATTCGCCTTGTCGGTGACGCCCCGGCGGTGCACGACCTTGCCGGGACCCTGCTTCACAGCCTCGAGGTGGTGTCCGTCCGCTGTCTCCCGCTCTCGATCCCCGACACGCTCGAAATCGACGTCTCGCCGCTCAAGAGTTTCGACATGTCGCTGACGGTGGGCGACATCCCCGTCCCGCCCGGGGTCGTAATCCTGACTGATCCCGCGATCGTGGTGGCGACGGTCAACCCGCCCCGGCTGCGGCTTGAGGCCGAAGCCGTCGAGGAGGCGCCCAGCGCTCCAGCAGCCGCGGAAGAGTAGGTCCACCCACGGTGGGCCAGGGTACCTACCCGGCCGATCCCTCCACACTGGCGCTGTGCCTCTTCAACCAGTGGCTCGGGAGCCATTACGCGCGCAGTACCGCGCAGAGCGACACCGAATCCGCAGGTGGAGTGCTGACCGGCCGGATCACGATCGGCAGGCGCTGGGAACTCGACGTGACTGTGCTCAACACGCTCGCCGCCGATGCCACCCTGGAATTCGAAGCGGCGCGCTCGTCGGTCGAACAAAGGCTCGACGACGAAGGGCGCTCGGTCGCCGTCTGGGCGCCGCGAGGTGCGCCGCTCCCGGTGGGCGAGCCTGCTATCGGGGCGTTCATGGCTGCGTTGAACGCGGCCCGGCGGCTGGAGGACGGCCGCCTGGAGCTGCGCAGGCCCGTGAAGCTGCACCTCAGGCGGACCAGCACCACCGGCTCGGTGATAACCATCCTCGGCGGCATGGCCGCGCACTGGGCTCAGTTCACCAATCGCGTGCCGGGTTCGTACCAGCTGAACTCGTCGGCGCTCTACCGGCTGCCGGCGAGCGACGAGGACCGCTCGGCGCTCGCCGAGCGGATCGTGCTCGCTGCCCAGCAGCCGACCGCTGACGAATCGCAGGTCGTCGCGGCAGAGGACGCCTGGAGCGCGAACGATCTCGGGGACGGGCCGTCGTGCGTGTTAGGCAGCCCGAAGCCCGATTCGGACGAGCAAAGCTCCGCCCTTCGCCGAAACCTTCGTAGCCTCCTGCGCGAAGCACGGGAGGCCGAAGCTGCTCCCGGGCGACAATCGCCGATCCGGGGGCTGGCTGTCCTGGGGGCGGCGACCTACGCCGAAGAAGAGAAGCTCAGCTGGGCCCTGCGTGGCATGGATCCATCGCTCTACGCGGGCTATGAAATCATCGCCGTGATCGCCGACGGCGTCGTCAAACCGCTTCTCGAACCGCCTCGCCAGAAGCTCCCCTGGGACGCTCCCCTGGTCTAAGCTGCGCTCTCAGCCATCCCCAAACGAGGCGTCCGGGCATGAACGAAGAACGGGTCGGCTTTATCGGCATGGGCATCATGGGGGCTCCCATGGCTCGCAACCTGCTCAAGGCCGGCTTTCCGGTGACCGTTTGGAACCGCACGCCCGCGAAGGCGGATGCTCTGCGAGGCGACGGCGCGCGGGTGGCGTCATCGCCGGCAGAGGTGGCGGCCGGGGCGTCAATCACCTTCAGCTGCGTTTCCGACTCGCCCGACGTCGAGGCGGTGGCTCTGGGCGCTGGCGGCGTCATCGAAGGGGCCCGACCGGGTTCTGTCTACGTCGACTGCTCGACGATCTCGCCCGAAGTCGCCCGAAAGGTCGCGCGGGCGCTGCGCGAAAAGGGCGTTGACATGCTCGATGCGCCGGTCAGCGGCGGCGATGTCGGAGCGAAAGCGGGCACCCTGGCGATCATGGTGGGCGGCGAAGCGTCTGTGTTCGAACGCTGTCTGCCGGCGCTGCAGGCGATGGGCCGGACGGTGGTCCACGTCGGTCCGACCGGCGCGGGGCAGGTCGTCAAGCTCTGCAACCAGGTAGCCGGGAGCCTGAACCTGCTGGCGATGGCCGAGGCGATCGTCCTTGCCCGGCGAGCTGGCGTGGAACCGGCGAAGATGCTGGAGGTCGTGAGCGCCGGCGCGGCCGGTTCGTGGATGCTATCGAACCTCGGGCCGCGGGCCGCCGCCGGCGACTTCGCCCCCGGTTTCATGGTCGAGCTGATGCAGAAAGACCTTCGCCTTGTGCTCGAGACAGCTGCGGTGACTGCAACGCCGCTGCCCGGGGCGGCGCTTGTCAACCAGATATTCCGAATGCTCGAAGCTGAAGGCCGGGGCCGCGAGGGTACGCAAGCCATCGTCGACGCGGTAGCGCGGCTCTCCGCGGACAGCCGACGGTAGGAGCCTCGGCCTGGCTCTGGTCTCGGAAACAGCTATGCCACTGAGGGTCCGTCGGGGTCCCGCCTGCCGGCAAAGAGCGGCACAACCGCAGATCCGCTCCTGCCGCCTGTGAGTTCGGCGTCCGCCGCACTGAAGATCTCCTGGGGGCTGCAGCGCTTTCCACAGGCCACTCCGAAGGCTACTTCGACCGGGATTTCGCCTTCCTCATTGGCTGCGTTGAGCTGGTCGAGTTCGTGGGTAATGCGCCGCGCGACTCTGCGCGCAAGGTCCATTTCGCCGTCTGCGAGGATGATGCCGAAGTCATCGCCGCCGATGCGGGCCGCGAAGTCGCCACCCCGGATTGAGCGGGCTATCGCGAGTGCAGTCCGGCGGATCATCCCATCGCCAGCTTCCTGGCCGTGCACGTCATTGACGACACCGGTGCCGACGACGTCGAGCAGGATGAGGGCTACGGGGTTCCCATCTCGCAGGGCGCTGCTGCAGACCTCGGGGAGCCGCTCATCGAACGCACGCCTGTTGTGGAGCCCGGTGAGGAGATCGGTTCGAGCTTCGCGCTCCAGCCAGCGGACCATCGTGTCTCGCCGTCGCAAAGAGCGATTCTCGGCGACCGCGGCCAGCAACCGCGCTGCAAGGTGTTCGCCGTCTTCGAGATATGCCCGGCTGTAGAAGTCGTGGGCGCCGGAACGGAGGGCATCGAGCGCGTCGCGCTCGTTCTCGCTCGAAGTGAGGAGGACCACCGTGAGGTCCGGGTGGTGTTCCGCGAGGTGGGCAGCCAACGCACCGGCCCGGCCTCGCCAGCATTCGAAATCGATGAGAGCCACGTCAAATGCGCCCGACTCGAGCTCGCGCCGGGCATCGGCCGCGCCGCGAGCGCCGTGAACGTGGAACTCGCCGCCCTTCTGGAGCAGATCGAAGACGCGCCGCACCTCATCGAGGCGAGGGTCCACGAGGAGGACGTTGAGGATGGGCCGCAAGAGCGGCCGCCGGGGTGGAGTGAGCATCACCATTCTGCTCTGAGTATCGGTTGTGGGAGGACATAAGTGGAGAAAGGCCCGCGCCGTGAAGGGGATTCTCGGTGGCCGGCAAGCTACAAACAGGTGGAGCGAGGCCTGCCGGCCTCCGCCGGGGGGCTAGCCGAACAACGGACCGCCGGCGTCCAGCACCGCGCCGCTGAGCGCGATCACGGCCGGGCGCTCTTCGCAGTAACCTTCGTTCTCGCACTTGTCGAACGTGAACGTGCCGCGTTTGCGGTCGAACCCGATTTTCCAGGTGCCAAGGGCCAGAGATTCGGTGCCGCGCTCTTGCTCTGCGCGCAAGATCGCGATGAGAGCGGCTATCTCCTCACGTCCCATGTCGGTGTCTCTGCTCCCAGGAAGTGCCGGCCTCAATCGCTCTGCGCGAGACTCGCGACAGCGACGACCGGCCGTGGTTGCCTGCGCGTCAGCGTAACATGGAAGAGCGCGGTCACTCCGACCACGGCGAGCACAAGGATCCCCATCACGAAGAGCGTCTGCCGCTCGCCCACGCTATCGGCGAGCAGCCCAAACGGCAGGCCGACCAGCCCATTCGCTCCCCACGCGAGCATCGTCACTGCCATCACGCGGCCGAAGAAGGCCGGGTCTGTCTCCTGCATAACGAGTGCATTGTTCAGCAACTGGAAGCCGCTCGTGCCCGCGCCCACCAGCAGCATCGTGCCCAGGGCGAGCGTGAAATTTGATGCGACCGATGCCAGGACGAGGGCGATGCCGAGCACAACCCCTCCCGCCAGCATCAACGGCCAGGCATGGCGCGAACCCGCCAGGCCCGCGACCGCGATGGTCACCACCAGCCCGGCGACGGCGCCGACGCCGAGCATCCAGGCGATGTCCCTGGTCGATCGGCCGAGCTCATTCTGGAGGTAGCCGGGCAGTACCACCTGGTAGGAGTAGCCCGCGATCACGACGCCGATGAACGACAGCGCCAGCACCCGAAGCCGCGGCCGTTCGACGACGTGGCGCAGGCCAAGGAGCATGTCGTCCATGACCGACACTTTGCTTTCGGTCGCTGGCCGGGGCGCGGTGCCGGGGAGCGCCGCGAGCGTCGCCACGACGATCGCAAAGACGCCGCCCATCATGAGGTAGGTGCCGCCCGAGCCGATGAAGGGCAGCGCCACGAGACCGCCCGCGAGGAAAGGCCCGACGATGCGCGTCCCGGTCATCGCCACCTGTTGAAGGGCGATTCCGTTTGGCAACGAAGACCTGGGCAGGAGTTCGCCGATCCAGGCCTGGCGCGCCGGCCCGATGAACGAAAAGATGGTCCCGAGCGCGAAGGTCGACGCGGCCAGCAAGAGGATCGTGATCTGGTCCGTCAGGATGAGGGCGCCGACTGCGACGAAGTCCAACCCGATCAACACCTGGCCGATAAGCAGCAGTCTGCGTTTCGAAACGCGGTCGGCGATGACCCCGCCGAACGGCGCCACGAGGAGGGTCGAGACCCCCATCCCGAGCGAGACGAAGCCCACCGCGCCGTTCCGCCCCGTCAGGTCGTAGGCGACGACGCTCTGGACGACGAAGGACATCATGAAGACCAGGAACGAAAGCGTCGTCCCGAGCCATAGCACGCGGAAGTCGCGGTACTTGAGCGAATCGAAGGTGAGGCGGAACCAAGCGTTCATCGTTCACGTCATCGTAATCGATTCGGGGATCTGGCGCGCAGCGTGAGGCGATGCGCCGGCCTCCGCCTGGCCGGGTATTGGCCCGCGCCGCCCGTCGATCCTAGACGAAACCGCGGAGGCGAATCGCTCGGCCCACTCGCTCGACGGCGATATCGAACGCCGCCTGGCGTGGCCGGGTGCCGTCGGCGGCCGAGCGGGCGAGAAGTTCGGCAAATGCCGCCCGCATCCGCTGTTCGAGCTCCTCGTTGACCTGTTCGAGGGGCCACCGGAACTGTTGGATGTTCTGCGTCCATTCGAAGTAGGAGACGGTGACGCCCCCGGCATTCACGAGGATGTCGGGCAGGACGGGAATGTTGCGACGGGCGAAGACGGCATCACCGCCGGGCGTGACCGGGTGGTTGGCAGCTTCGATGATTGCGCGGGCCCTGACGTCGGGGGCGTTCCTTCCGGTCAGCACCTCTCCTACGGCCGCAGGCACAAGGTAGTCGCAGTCGATAGTCAGCAGCTGTTCGTTTGTGATGGGGACGGCATCGTGGAACCCGGCGACCGAACCGGCGACGGTCACCCACCGATCAACAGCCGCAATGTCGAGACCGGCCGGGTTGTGGATCCCGCCCTTGACGTCGCTGACGGCGACCACCTTGAAGCCGTGGCCGCTGGCGATGCGGGCGGTCCACGAACCGACGTTGCCATATCCCTGGATGGCTATCCGGACGTCCTGGGCGTTGACCTTTTCGACGGCGGTGTATTCGAGCATGCAAGTCGCGACCCCGCGCCCCGTTGCCTGGTCGCGGCCGAAGCTCCCGCCGAGCTCCACCGGCTTGCCGGTGACGATCCCCGGGGTGTAGCCGTAGCGCTGGCCGTAGGCATCCATCATCCAGGCCATCGTCTGCGCGTTGGTGCCCATGTCCGGGGCCGGTATGTCGCGATGCAGGCCGAGAACGCTGCCGATGTGCTGGGTGTAGGTGCGCGTGAGGCGATTGAGCTCCCCTTCGCTCATGCGGCCCGGGTCGCAGGTGATGCCACCTTTCGCCCCTCCGAACGGCAGTTCCATGAGCGCGCACTTGTAGGTCATGAGCATGGCCAGGGCGCGTACCTCATCGAGGTCGGCCTGGGGATGGAAGCGCACGCCCCCCTTGTACGGCCCCCGGGCGCCGTTGTGCTGGACGCGATAGCCCTTGAAGATGCGCAGCTTCCTGTCGTCCATCCGAACCGGAAGCTGCGCATGAAGCTCGCGCCACGGGGAACGCAAGAGATCAACGATCTCTGGGTCGAGCGACAGGCGCCCCGCCGACTCGACCATGGAGCCGATCACAGACTCGGACGGTGAGACCTTCTCGGCCTCGCGCTCGGCTTCGGTGGTTGGGGCGGTCATCAGCTACCTCCGCGACATCGATCGCTGCTGCCATTTTCGACACCTCCAGCCGGAACGCGCCATCCCGCCACTTCCGTGTGGAACATCTCGAGGCGAGACTGTGCCTGTGGCGAAGGTATTCATCACTCGTGCGGTCCCGGGCCGGGCCCCGGCCGTCATCGCCGAGGCCGGACACCAGGTCGAAATTTGGCCCGGAGCACTGCCGCCCTCGCGAGGGGAGCTACTCGAGCGGCTCACCAGTGTTGAAGCCGTCCTGGCCATGGTGACGGACCGGTTCGATGCCGAGCTTTTCGCGGCGTTGCCGCGACTGAGGGTGGTCGCCAACGTGGCCGTCGGCTACGACAACGTCGACCCCGCGGTGGCCGCTGCAGCTGGTGTTTGGCTGACGAACACCCCCGGCGTACTGGCAGAAACGACCGCCGACCTCGCCTTCGCGCTCCTGCTTGCGGCCGCCCGAAACGTCGTCGCGAGCGATCGGGACACCCGTGCGGGCGGCTGGAAGACCTGGTCTCCCACAGCTTTCCTCGGCACAGATGTCTTCGGCGCGACGCTCGGCATCGTCGGCCTCGGTGAAATCGGCCAGGCGGTGGCGCGTCGCGCCGCAGGATTTTCGATGCGCGTGCTCTACACCGGCCGCACTCGGAGACCGGACCTCGAGGCATCCCTCGGGGTGGAGTGGGCCTCGCTTCCAGCATTGCTGCGGGACTCGGATTTCGTGACCCTGCACACGTCGCTCAACGACTCGAGCCGGCATCTGATCGGAGCGCCAGAGTTCTCACTCATGAAGCCGGCCGCTATCCTGGTGAATACCTCCCGGGGCCAGGTGGTCGACCAGGACGCCCTGGTGGAGGCGCTCCGCGCGGGGCGAATCGGCGGCGCCGCGCTCGACGTCACCGACCCCGAGCCCTTGCCAGTCAGCCACCCGCTGTTCTCCTTCCCGAACGTCGTCATCACGCCACACATTGCCAGCGCCAGCCTGGCCACTCGTTCGAAGATGGCCGAGATGGCAGCCGAGAACGTCCTCACCGTGCTCGAAGGCCGCCGTCCGCCCAACGCGGTGAACGAGCCGCGTCAGCCCCGTCCACGGGCGTAGCCAGCGTGCGTCGAGCTTGCAAAACGTCTTGACAGGCCCGGCCCTCAAGTCTACGTTTCCGGATGGTTCCGGAATCACAGAGGCTCCTTCCAGGGAGGCTTGCATGACCACCGACCGAGTCAGATGGAGCGTTTGGCAGGTCGATTGATTGGGCCCTTCGGCCGTCGCGGCCGCGGGGCTTCGCCACAGTCGTTCCCCGATGCGATTGCGCTCACCCAAGCGGCTCTCGAGCAGAGCCGGGTGGAACCGAACGGGAAGCTTTCCTGAAACGCGCGGGGAATCGACACTAATCCGGGCAACGAAATCAAGGAGGCCGAGCCCATGGCACGGCCTCCTTTGCACATAGGCTCCTGCGGCCCCTGGAGTGAGACTTGACCAGGTCCACGAAACCGCCCGGTAACCTCTGGCTGGCGGAAGAGCTGTGGAAGCTCAACGCCATCGATTTCGGTGACTTCACGCTCGGGCGGACGGCGGTGCACTCCCCGATCTACGTCAACCTGCGGCGGCTGATAAGCAACCCCAAGGCGCTGGCCCGCTGCGCCAGGATCATCAAAGAAGAGCTGGAAACGCTCCTCTCGATGCGCAATCCGCACGTCCAGCCGTTCACCCTGGTCGCTGGCGTGCCCTTCGGCGGCCTGCACGTCGCGACCGCGTTCTCGCTCAGCGTTTCCACCCCGATGATCTACATCCACCCGCCCTCCGCGGACAAAGCCGATGTCATCGAAGGCATCTACGTCCGCGGGCAGACCTGCCTCATCATCGACGACCTGATCACGGGCGGCGGGAGCATCCTCCAGACGGCCGCGACGCTGTCTGAAGCGGGCCTCGTCGTGCGCGACGCAGTCACCCTGATCGACCGCCAGGAGGGTGGGCGCGCCGCGCTTCGGGCGGCCGGCATCAACCTGATCAGCATACTCACCCTCGATCAGATAACGACCTACCTCATGTCGGCCGGCCACATCCGCGAAGAGCAGTATCGCAAGACAATGTCCTACCTCGGATCCCGCGATTCGGGCTGACCAGCCCTTCGCCTGCCGACCCCTGCCCCGTCTGGCGCCGTCACCTTTCTCCTGCGATTGGCCATACGTAGAGTGAAGCTCGTAGTGAGCGATCACAGGTCAGAAGACACCGGCCGCGCGGCGCCTGGCGGAACTGAAGCAGAAGCGCTCGCCGCTCGGGCAGTGGCTCGCGACCCCGAAGCTTGGAGCGCAATCTTTGATGCGCACTATCGGCCAGTGTTTAGCTTCGTCCGTTACCGCCTTCGGAGGACGGAAGAGGCCGAGGACATCGCCTCCCAGGTCTTCGAGATTGCCTATGCGCGGGCTGACCGCTTCGACTACCGGGGTGTCCCCATCGAAGCGTGGCTCATCGGCATCGCGCGCAACCTGGTGCGCGACCACATCAAGAAGATTGGCCGGCGCGGCTACGAGGAGGAACTGATGGAGACAACTGCCCCATCCCTCCCCGATGCCTCCGAAATCGTAGACCTGCGCCAGGACCTCGCCGCCGCCATGCAGGCGCTCACCGAAGACCAGCAGACCGTGCTCTCCCTTCGCTTCATCCTCGACAAGTCGGTTGCTGACACCGCCCGGCTCATGGAACGTTCCGAAGACGCGGTGAAGAACCTCCAGCGCCGGGCCCTCGCTGCGATGCAGCGCGCCCTGGCCGACCTCGATTACACCGGGAACGCCGCACGATGAGCGCCGAACGCATCGAAAGCTTGCTCGAAGAGTTCCTGGCCACGGGCACCGTCCCGGCCGGCGCGACCGATGCGGAGCAGGCCGAACTGTTCGCCCTTCAGGATGCCGCGTTGGCGCTCCGGGCCTCACTCGCGAGCGTAGAACGGCAGGCCGGAGCGGCGATGCCGGCTGCCCGCGCTCGATTCGAACGCTACATTCGTGCCGCTGAGTCGGAGGCGCGCCCTCCCGCCCGCGAAGCGATCCACCCTCCCGAGAGTCGCCGTGGCAGGTCGTGGGGTGGCGTCCTGGCGATGCACCGGGGTCTCACCGCCTTCGGGACTGCAGCGCTCTTGGGGTCGCTCGCGCTCGTCGCCCTTTTCGTCTCACAGGCGCTCCTCTCCGATGTCGAATCGGCTTCGGCCCAGGTGCTGACGCCTGGCGATTACGTGCAGGTCTCCGGCGTGGTCGCCAGCGCGACGGGCGAAGGGGATGCCCAGCGTGTCACGCTCTCTTCGGAGCTCGGCGATCTCAATGTGGCGGTCTCCCAATCAACCTCCGTCGTCGACGACCAGACCGCCCAGGAGCACGGTTCGCTCCACCCCGGGGACCCGGTGCTGGTCGGAGGGTTGGTGGGCAAGGACCGTTCGATCGTGGCGAGTACGCTCGCCGTTACCTCAAGGCGCCTGGCCCCTGGCGAGCGGGTCGGCGCCAAGCAGCTTCATCGCTTGGAACAAGCGCTCGACGGGAAGGTAGTGACCCTCACCATCTCAAGCGACGGCAAGAGCGGGCAGCTCGTGCTCGACGATGGGAAGGGAAACCGCTTCCTCGTGCGCATCAGTGGCACGGCTGCTGAGACGCTCCTGTCGAATTCAGCCACGGCCCTCGGCACGCGCATCCTGGCGACCCTCGCTGGCGAGCCGAGCGGCGTGTTCAGCGTGCAGATCGTGCCCGAGTCGACGGCGACCCCGGCGGTCGGGGGCTCTCCCACAGTTGGTCCGCCCTCGGGCCCGTTCCCGGCGGGAATCAGGC
Organism: Tepidiformaceae bacterium; assembly: GCA_041488155.1. Lineage (GTDB taxonomy): Bacteria > Chloroflexota > Dehalococcoidia > Tepidiformales > Tepidiformaceae > JBGPOS01. The sequence continues at coordinate 364 of JBGPOS010000004.1, read as the reverse complement.
CTGATGCAGGCCAGGCGCCCCAGCGGCCGAGCTTCGTGGGGATCAGGGGTACCATCGTGGGTCGCGAAGGCAACGTCATCACGGTGGAGACCGCGAAGGGCACGCTCCAGGTGGTCTTGCGTGCCGACACGCGTCTCCTGCTGCTGGAGAGCGGCCTCGCCCGCGACGCAGTGCTACACGGGGACAGCCCCGCGATCGGCCACCGGGTCACGATCTCAGGTGGGTACGACCCACAAACGAACCGCGTACTCGCCGACGTGGTGGTTCTCGGACCCAGGGTCACTCGCTAACGGCCGTCCCGGGATTCCCGCTGCCCTGGCGATAGCCGGCCAGATCAAGGGCGACGTGCTTAAAGCCCAGGTTG
>JBGPOS010000003.1:0-89862 GCA_041488155.1 Tepidiformaceae bacterium | reverse complement strand
CGTCAACGTCGTCTTCCCGTGGTCCACGTGCCCGATCGTCCCCACGTTTACGTGCGGCTTCGTCCTCTCAAATTTCGCCTTCGCCATCGGTCCTGTCCTCCGGGCTGGTGTGTGCTCCGGGAAGCCGGCGGACCGGTCCCGGTGGTATGGCTGGAGCCCTCATCCAGATTCGAACTGGAGACCTCGTTCTTACCAAGAACGCGCTCTGCCGGCTGAGCTATGAGGGCGGGACTACGGGCTATTGGCCATTGGCTGTTAGCTCCTGGCTTTCAGCCTCGGCATTCGATCGTTCGAGGTCTCCTGTCCGGTCGCCTCACGGCGGCGCTTCTCGTTGAGTGAGACTGGAGCCAATAGCCAGAGGCTAACAGCTAAGAGCTATCTTCTGGTGGAGGGAGAAGGATTCGAACCTACGAAGCGCTGAGCGCGGCAGATTTACAGTCTGCTGCCATTAACCACTCGGCCATCCCTCCACGGGCGCCCCGTGAACCCTCTGCGTTGGAGCCCAGGAGGGGACTCGAACCCCTAACCTACCGATTACAAATCGGTTGCGCTGCCAATTGCGCCACCCGGGCTCGGGTTCACGGTACCCAGAAGGAATCCAACGCAAAAACGATCCGCCGGAGCGGATCAAGTTCTAAGTATGAGCGGCCATGCCCGGAGTGGCAAGGAACGAGCCTCGCGCCGAGGTGCTAAGACCCGCGGCAATCGCGGCACCCTGGACGGCGACTTCTACTTCTCGGACATCCCTGCCGGGCAGGGTGTCATCGATCGCCGCCAGGTACTCGCGGACTGCTTCGGCAATATTGGCAAGGGCCTCTTGTTCCGTCTCGCCCTGCGACCAGCAGCCAGGAAGCCCGGGGCACGAAACGCTTACTCCTTCGTCGGACCGGACGAGGACGACCTTGAACTTCATCTTGGAAGCCACCGGGCCATCATATCGTCCACAGCCCAGCTTCGCCCGTCGCTCGGCCCGTCCATGGAAGTCTAAGCCGGCTTGTAGGCGACCACGCTTGCCGAAGCGATACCCTTCCCGCCGGGGTACTCCGTGGCGTCGCTCGTTACACCGGTGAAACCGGCGGCGCGGATCTTCCCAAGGTAGTCCGATTCGACGAGCGCGCCGGCGATGCAGCCCGCCCAGGCCTCCATGTCGTTCTTCACGGACTCGGGCACCGGCTTCCTCCAGACGACGTCCGACACCTGCAGGCGGCCGCCGGGGCGGAGCACGCGATAGGCGTCGCGGAAGACCTGGTCCTTGTCTGGCGAAAGGTTGATGACGCAGTTGGAGATGATCACGTCGACCGTTGCGTCGGACAGTGGAAGGTGCTCGATTTCGCCCAGGCGGAACTCCACGTTATTCGTGCCCACCTTCTCGGCGTTCTTGCGCGCGAGGGCGATCATCTCGGGAGTCATGTCGACCCCATAGACGCGCCCGGAGTCGCCCACCATCTTCGCCGCGAGGAAGCAGTCGATGCCGCCGCCCGAGCCCAGGTCGAGGACAGTCTCGCCCGGCTTGAGGGCCGCGATCGCCGTCGGGTTGCCGCAACCGAAGGAGACATCCGTGACGGTGGAGGGCAGGTCAGAGACATCGGCATCAGCGTAGAGCCGCGCGATGTTCGTGATCTGAACGTCAGTCGAGCCTTCGACTTCGGCGCCGCAACAGGAGTCGTCGCAACACGAAGCCTCGCCGCTGGCGACAACTTCGATCTTCTCGCCGCGCTCGAGGACGGGGCGGACGCGGCTGGCGTAGGCTTTCGAAACCTCGGTTCGAATTTCGGTATCGGACCTGGTGGTCATTGGAGCCTCCTGGAGAGTTCGTAAAATTACGATTGGACTGCCATCGCAAAATTAGGTAACTATCCCTTGACAGACCGTATAGAATCGGGTACGATCCTTGCATGGAACGGTACACGATCTCTCGGTTCAACGCTGAATTTCCCGACGAAGACACCTGCCTAGACGCGGTTCTCGACCTCATCTATCCGGACGGGATCACCTGCCGGACGTGCGAGCGGGTGACGAAGCACCATCGCCGCTCGGGGCGCAAGCAATACGCCTGCGACTACTGCGGGACGCTCGTTGCGCCGTTGGCCGGGACCATCTTTGAGAAGTCCACGACGCCCCTTCAGTCGTGGTTCTACGCCATGTTCCTTATGGGCTCGACGCGATGCGGGATCAGCGCCAAGCAACTGGAACGAGAACTCGGGGTCACGTACAAGACGGCCTGGCGCATGTTCACCCAGATCCGAAGGCTCATGGAAGAAGACGGCGGGCCTCTTTCCGGCGAGGTTGAGGTTGATGAGACTTGGGTTGGTGGAAAGCTCAGCAACAAGGCACATGTGAAGCACACGACTAGCTCCCTCGCAAACAAGACGGCCGTGATCGGGGCCGTCGAGCGCGGCGGGAAGGTCACCGCGAAGGTGATCCCCAACGTCAAGAAGTCGCAACTTGTGCCTTTAGTCGTCGAGCGGATCATGCCCGATGCGACCGTGTTCACGGACGAATCGAGGGGTTACAGCGGCATCGGTAAGCGGGGATATGTGCACCACCGCGTCAACCACCGGGCCAAAGTTTACGTTAGCGGCAACGTTCACACGAACACGATCGAAGGCTTTTGGAGCCTGCTCAAGAACGGCATCCGGGGTGCTCATCACGCGGTCGGCGCCGCTTACCTCCAGACCTACGTAAACGAGTACACGTTCCGCTACAACCATCGTGACGACGTGACCCCGATGTTCGACACTATCAAGGGTCGCGTAGCGAAGGTGCGCCACGGCCGCTATGGCGAATATGCGCCGGTGGGAACCGGACGCTAAGAGACCGCCCTGCAGGGCGGTCTCGACCAGTTGGGGCTTGTAGTTCCGGGGCTTCGCAATCTAGAGTAGCAGCCCCGGCTTTCGCACGTCCATCGTGTTGCGGGGTTCGCTGAGGGAGTAAAGGGCATGTCCCGGTCCCTAGTGTTCCGCATCCAGCCGAGAGCGACCCAGCTAGGTCTTGAATATCTGATCCGGGCGCTGGAGGATATTCAGCGAATCGTTCGTGATCTCGATTTCGCGATCACGAGACAGGCGACAGGCCGAGCTTGGGTCGTCGAGCGCCTTGAGTCGTCCGTCCCGACTGTGGCAGTGCGGCCCGTCTCGGACGGCGTGACAACTCTGGAGACGTTTGCTACTGGCCTCCAGCGACTTAGCGAGTTCGCTAGGCCGGAGGCACCGCCTCCTGGCTTCAATGAGCAGGTGCTGGAGGATATCAAGGCAACTGGCCGACTTTTCCGCGGCCGCCTGGGTGTTCGCGAAATCGGTGTCGCGGCCGATGACGATCCGGTTGGGGTCATGCGGAAGGATACCGTTGAGAAGGTTGACTATCTCCTCCGGGGCGGTTACCGCACGCTCGGCACCATCGAGGGCATGCTGGAGCGAATCAACTGGCACAACCAACGGACCTTCACCATCTGGGACAGAGTGACCGGGGCAGCAGTGAACGCATCGTTCGATCCTGCGCATGAAGAGGAGATCCTGTCCCTCGCGAAGCGGCGTATCGCCGTGACCGGCTCTGTCCGATACTTCGCCAACGGTATCCCTAGATCGATCAGCGCAATCGAAGAGATCCGACCCGTCGCGCAACGAATGGAGCCGCCGTTTGCGGACGCTGGTAGTATTCCCGACCTGACGGGCGGCCTCGACTCTGTCGAGTTCGTGAAGTCACGACGGTAGGAGATTGTCGTGGCACCACCCCGGCGGCTCTGGTGCTCATGCCTCGTTATCGATTATCTGAGCGGCGCCGCCCGAAACAAGGACGAATGTGAATCGATCATCACTGCGGCGAAGGCTGGCGAAATCGAGATTGCAGTATCCGCGCTCGCCCTAGCCGAAGTCGCATATCTGGGCGATGAGGGCGCGGATGTCGCTGAGGCGAAAATCGCGGAGTTCTTCCGGCGAGATTACGTTGTAGTGGCGCAGCTCGACTTTGAAGTGGGGGAGGAAGCCCGGCGGCTGGTCCGTGCGTACAAGGACGATCCCAAGCTAAAACCACTGGACGCAGCACATCTAGCGGCGGCGATCCGCTACCGGATTCCCCTTTTGGAGACAGAGGATGACGACCTGTTGCGCCTCGATAACCAAGAGGGCACGCCGCCGGTGCGCATCCGGCGACCGACTCGTGAGGAAGCCCCCGTCTTACAGCCATCGCTGTTCCCGGATGACTCTACAAGAGCTTCAGAGACTACCCCGGAGAATGACGCCGCCGAGCCGGAGCCGCCGCCCGCTTGATCAGTCGGAGCAAGTCCGATTCGCCGACCGTCGGGTCCATCTTCGCCGCGATCGAGGGGTCGCGTAACTTGCCGTCCTCATATGAGGGCCGGGGCTTATCCTTGCTGCGCGGTGTGCCACCCATGCCGCTAGGGTACCACGGGGATCAGGGCGGCGCCCTTACCCCGTTGTCTGAACGGGGGAGGCAGTTCCGGCGGTTTGCCGTTCAGCAACTCAGCAACGGTGCGTATCTGAATCTTCGGGAAGTCGCGTTGCCAGCCTGGAGAGTGGTATGAACCCGCTTCCTTCGCCGCTGCCACCATCCCGGAGGTGGGCTTGTCCAGTAGGACATAGATGCCCATCTCGGCTTGCGCCGCGTGGTGCAGGAAGGCATCGAAATGCTTCTTGGAACGCATGACAGTTACTTCGATGATGCACTTCTTCCCGGTCATCGTCTGGTCGTCGACGAATGTCTTATCCCCATCGACGGGTTTGCCCCCCGTCGGCCTCGCATCGAGTAGCCCCTTCACAACCCATTGCTCGAATTTGATTGGGTCCATGTGACCCAAGCGCCTGGCCTCATCTTCGGTTGTCGGGCTCCCGACCACGGGGATGTTGATCGCGCCGAATTCGTCGGTCATGTACTCGATGATGGTCGCGATCGCCCAGTAGGTGACATCGATTCCAATCCATTGCCGATTGGCCCGATGCGCCTCAACGATGGCCGTGCCGCACCCGGCGAAGGGATCTAGCACGATATCGTCTGGCCTACTGGCGGCAGCGATGATCCGTTCCAACAGGGCTGGCGGTTTCTGGGTCTCATAACGCTGCTTGATCGGGGCGATGCGCGCGATATCCCACACGTCATCTCCCCAGACGCCAGGCGAGTCCTCATCGCTCATCTGAGAAGGGACGCGCCGTCCCTCGGCATCGTGCCCGCTGATGATCTTCTTGGTTCCAAAACGCCTAAGAGTCGAGGCTGTCCGGTCCATCATGTGCGCTTGAAAGTACCGATCCCGCGAGTCTGCCTTTGAGTAGAAGAACAGGACATCGTGATTCCGCTGGTACTGAGCGCGACCGCTCGGCCACTTCCGGTAGTGCCAGACGATCTCGTTGCGGTAATTCGTTTTCCCGAAACGGGCGTCAAGCAGCAATTTGAGGTAGTGGCTGGCAGTAGGATCGCAGTGTAGGAAGATCGATCCCGAAGGCTTCAGCACCCGCCACAGCTCGCCCAGCCGCACCGCCATCATCGAGAGGTAGGCCATCACATCGTTGGGCCCGAGCGCGTCATGCATCGCCTGGAGGAGCTTGCCGACGTTGCCGGAGTCGTGCGCCGTGATCACCTCTTGGTAGGCGTCCACGGCCATGTGCCACTTCCAAGTGTCGGTGAACGCCTTGATCTGAGCCGGGGCAGCAGCCCCCGTCTCATCCCGGAAGATGGCGTTGTAATCCCGCTTCGAGTTGAAGGGGGGATCTAGGTAAATCAGGTCTACGGACTCGTCCGGGATCTCGGCACGTAGCACGTCCCGGTTGTCTCCCCAGTAGAGAACGTTCGTATTCACGCCGCCCTGACTATACTGTGGTCAGTGTTCGCATCGCTCCCCCAGCCTACGTCATACGGTCTGTGAGGGGATAGTTACCCAAAATTACGATATCATCTGGGAGAAGTCAACACCCAACGTGGCGAAGGCATGAAAACGATCGAGGGGCTGACAACAGAAGAAGAGCGGGCAGCTGCTATCTTTCGAGCACTCGGCAACCCCGCCCGGATCCGCATCGTGGCGGAGCTAGCGAAGCGGAACGCTTGCGTCACCGGCGACCTGCTCGACGTTCTTCCCCTCGCCCAATCGACTGTTTCCCAACACCTCAAGGTCCTGAAGGAAGCCGGCATCGTCCGCGGCACGATCGACGGCGAAACCTGCTACTGCCTCGATCCGGAGGCGATGCGCTGGATAGCGCAGTTCTGTGGCGACGTTTGCTGCGCGCCGGGCGCCAGCTGCCAGTAGCCAAGGGCCCGGTCGCCGACTCGCCCGCTACCTCAGGTCCTTCAGGAAGTCGATGATCAGGGCGTTGACCTCGGCCGGGCGTTCCTGCTGCGTCCAGTGCGAGCAATTCTTGATGTGCTCGATGCGGAGGTCCGAGATCCACTCGCGCATCGGTTCGGCCATCTCGGGTCGGAGGATGAGGTCGTTCTCTGCCGTGATCATCATCGCGGGGACGCGGATGTGGTGGTCACTGAGCTTGCGGGACTCCTCCCACGAAAGATCGATCGCCCGATACCAGTTGAGCGGACCGCGGAAGCCGGTGCGTTCGAAGGCGGCGGCGTAGACGTCGAGTTCGGCCTCGGTCAGCAGGGTCCCGCCGGGCTCGATCCGCGCGAACACGCCGCTGCCGTCGCCGCCTACGGTGGCGAACGTCCAGAGGTCCTGGGCGCGGTCGAAGCGGTGCATCACCTTCGCGAGGTTGCCGCGGACGTCGGCTTCGATCTCGGCTTCGGCCTGACCGGGCTGCTGGAAGTAGAGCATGTAGTAGCCGCGGTCGCCTGCCCCAAACGCGGCATGGAGGGCGGCCGAAGGGGGCACCGGGCCAGGCGGGTTGTAAGGCGTGTTCAGGCCGATGAGGCGCTCGGTCCGTTCGGGGTAGCGAAGCCCGAACTGCCAGATGTGGTAGCCGCCCCAATCGTGCCCGACGATGACCGCCTTCTCCAGGTCGAGCGCGTCGAGCAGCCCGGCGATGTCGGCGCAAATGACGCTCGTACGGTACTCGGACGAATCGGGGGGCGCGTCGGTGTCACCGTAGCCGCGCATGTCGGGTGCGATCGCGCGGAATCCAGCCTCGGCGAGTGCCGGGAGCTGGTGGCGCCACGAGTACCAGAGTTCGGGGAAACCGTGGCAGAAGACCACCGGGAACCCCTCGCCGGCCTCGGCGACGTGCATGCGGATCCCGTTGGCCCGGATGAAGTGGTGGCGAATCTCGGTGGACATCGGCTGCGCCCCAGGCAGGATGGCGGGAATCATACCCGCAGCGATTGGATTGCGGGCCATCGACGCGCGGCCGGCGGAGCAGACGTGCGCTACACTCCCGACCGTGATCCTGGACTTACCATCGCATCCACTCCCGCGGCCGATAGCCGAATTCGCGCGCAGCGAGATGGCTCGACTTGAAGTCCCCGGACTCGCGGTCGGGGTCATCCACGACGGCGCGACCTACACCGCCGGCTTCGGTGTGACGAACGCGGACCACCCGCTCCCGGTCGATCCGGACACGCTCTTTCAGATCGGCTCCACCTCGAAGACGTTCACCGCGACAGCGTTGATGCGCCTCGTTGAAGCGGGCCTGGTTGACCTCGAGGCGACCGTGCGGACGTATCTGCCGGACTTCCGCCTTGCATCCGAGGGCGATGCCGCGGCATTGCGAGTGCGCCACCTCGTCACCCATCACGGCGGCTTCGTCGGCGACTACTTCCGTGACACCGGCCGGGGTAACGATGCGCTCGCCACGATCGTGGCCAAGATGGCCCGGTCCCCGCAGGTGACACCGGCTGGCTATACCTTCAGCTACAGCAACGCCGGGTTCTACGTCCTCGGGCACATCGTCGCCACCGTCTCGGGGGCACCGTTCGAAACGATCATCCGTGAGGCTATCCTCGACCCTCTCGGTATGACCCGCTCGACCTACTTCCCGGAGGAAGCGATAACGCACGCGGTCGCGGCCGGGCACATTCGCACCGCCGAAGGTCCGAAGGTCGCGAGGCCCTGGAACACTCCGCGGAGCATCGCTCCCGGGGGCGGCGTCATCTCGTCGGTCAACGACCAGCTGCGCTACGCGGCCTTGCACATCGGCCTCGACACTGCGCCCGTTCTGAAGCCGGCGTCCATTGCCTTGATGCAGGAACCGCTGGCCGAGGCCGGCAGCATGTGCGATCACATCGGCGTCTCGTGGATGCTGGATGCCGCCGGGGGGGACCGCATCGTGAAGCACGGCGGCGCGACGAACGGCCACCTCTCGTCGTTCGAAATGCTCCCGGGGCACGGCTACGCGGTCACAGTGCTGACTAACTCCGACAGCGGCCGCGAAGCTCGTCAGACCGTGGCAGAAGCCTGCCGCAAACACTTCCTCGGCATCGAAGCAGCGCTCCCCGCGCCCGATCCCGCGCTGAGCCAGCCGGAGCAAGAATATGAGGGCTCGTACCACGCGGTGTTGGCGCATCTTCGGGTCACGACCGGACCCGATGGCGCCCACGTCGTGGATGAGACGCCCGAGCGCCAGTTCGCCGAACGCCGTCTCCGGCCGCTCCCCCCGGAGCCCGCCCGCATTGTGTTTTACGCCTCGGATCGGGCGGTCGTTGCCGAAGGGACACACCGGGGCGAGCGCTGCGAGTTCCTCCGAGGCGAGTCTGGATCGATAGAGTGGCTACGCTGGGATGGCCGAATCGCGCGCCGCCAGGCCCCGTGAACTGAGTTGGCTGAGTCTTAGGCGGCGCGACGAACGGTGGCCGGAGTCTCCGGTGCAGGATCGAGCCGGTCGCGGGTTGTCGCTCCGCTGTTGAAAAGCTGCACGGCGAGGTGCCCGAGCGCCGGCCGTTGTCCGGTCGCGAACTCCAATCCGATGGTCATTGTGTTGCCGTGCTCCCCCACGACCCGGCGCACGGCGCAGTCGAACGAGAGCGGGCCGTCGGGGAGGCTGAACTCGAGGCGAGCCCTCGCCCCGGGCAGTGGCGCGGGCGTGGTCACGATCGCCTGGCAACCGGTCATCGAGAGGTCGGTAACCTGGCACGGGCGGCCGTTCATCCGCGCGAGGACTTGCACGTCGAATCGATGGCTTCCGCGCCTGTCGGGAGAGAATCGTTCGTCGCGGATGCGGCGGATGGCTATGACGAGCAGGGCGAGGTTGCCCATCATGAACAAGGCCGCGCCGATAGAAGCGGCGGGCGTGTGGTAGTGGAACGGCGTCAGGCCGGCCATCGTAGCCGCGAAGAACCCCAAAGCGAGAACAGAAGCCGCCGCCAGGCCCGAGAGCAGGCGCGGCACGGGCATCTGCGCGCGTGCGGTCGAAGCGCCTTTCGGGGTCACCCGAAAGCGGCGAGGCCTGTGAGGGTTGAAGACCGCTAATGTCGCGGGCAACACGGCAGGCATTCGCAGCACTTCGAATACGAGCGATAGGACAGGGGGGTAGTAGCCCCGCGCGAGGAGTCGCAGCGCCACGAACTGCGCGATGAACGTCCCCAGGAAAAGCGGGACAAAAATGTTCCCCGGGGCTGCGATCGGCGAAGCGCCCGTTAGCACGACGGCGATCGGGATGGTCATGTAGAGAAACGCCCGCCAGGAGTCGAACCAGCCAGCAAGCGTCGTCATGAAGCCTAGGCGCTGACCGAACGTGAGGCCGCGAGAGAAGAGAGGGTTCTCCATGCGCAGGACCTGCATCGCGCCGGTGGCCCAGCGGTTGCGCTGGAGGGCGTATTGGGCGTAGTCCGAAGGGGCGAGGCCGCGTGCGAGCACTTCGTTGTGGTACACGGCCTGCCAGCCCCGGCGGTTCATGCGAATCGTGGTGTGGATGTCTTCGGTCACGGAGTCGGTTGCGACGCCGCCGACGGAACGGAGGGCTTCGACCCGCACCAGCGCACCGGTGCCACACCAGAACGCGGCGCCCCATTTGTTCTTGCCGGGCGCTATGACCCGATAGAACACCGCTTCCTCGTTGAAGCCAGGCCCGCGCTGTGCGCCCTCGTGTTCGAACGAGTCGCGGTTGTAGAAGTCCTGCGGGGTCTGGACGATCGCCACAGTGGCATCGTGGAAATAGGGCAACGTCTTCGTCAGGAACCCGGGAGCCGCGACGTGGTCGGCGTCGAGCACGGCCACCACGTCCGATTCGATGCGGTCGAGGGCGTAATTCAGGTTCCCCGCTTTGGCATGCTCGGTCCCGGCACGGCTCAGGTAACGCGCCCCCAGCGTGTCGGCCAGCTCACGCACTTCCGGCCGGTGTCCGTCGTCGAGGACCCAGGTCTCGTGAGCCGGCTCGAGCGCGACCGCCGCGGCGATCACCGGAAGGAGGATGGCCTCGGGCTCGTTGTAGGTCGGGAGCAGGACGGCGACACGAAGGCGGTTGATGGGCAGGGGCACGCGCGGCGGCGGAGCCACATCGACGTCCCAGAGCTGTGCGGTGTAGAGGACGAGCCCGGCGGCGTTGTGTATCTCCGCCACCAGGAGCGGGATAGCCACGAACCAGGCCGCCGGATCGATTGTGTAACCGATGCGCCAGGCCAGGTAGGCGAAGGTGCCAACCAGCGTGGTCAGCGCGAAGACGCGCGTACCCACCCGGCGGAACGCCGGCTCTCTTGGCGGCCGAGCGCCTCCCGGGAAGACCGGTAGCCCCGCCCGGCTGTGCGTTGATTCCATAGCTAGTTTATCGGCATAACACAGGCCGATTCGAAGCCGCGGGCCGGTGACAGGGAGGCCGCCCGCGCTGCTCAGACGACGGGCCGCTGGAGCCCGAAGAGCTGCCAGCCGGGCCGGCCGGCGCCAGGCCCCTGCGTCTCGGGCCGCAAGCCGTGGTCTGGCGGGCGGGCGAGGGCCTTCTCGATTGCCCAACGCGACAGCCCCTGCACGCTCTCCATGGCCGCCATCTCTTCGAGCGTGTAGAAGCCCACGGCGCGGATCTCGTCGCCATCGCAACGCGGTTCGCCGCTAAGCAGGTCGAGCCGGAAGACGACGTAGAGGTTCGTGCTCGGCCCCCCCACCGACCCGCCGAGCGAATGGCGGAAGGCGATCACGTCGCGGACGCGGGCCTCGATCCCTGCTTCTTCGAGCACTTCGCGCTCGACCGCTTCCGCAAGCGGCTCGTCGTGTTCCGCGTAGCCTCCCGGGATCTGCCACGACCCGGCGAAGGGCTGCCAGCCTCGCTGGACGAGAAGGGCCCGCCCTTCGCGGATGACCACGCCCGCGCAGCCGATGGAGAAGTCGCCAAAGTGGATGAATCCGCAGCCTTCGGCCGGGCAGGCGGGCCTGTCGCGCCCGCCATCGAACTTCGTCGTTAACATCGCGGCACAGCGCGGACAGTATGTTGGCGCACTCATCGCAGGTTCTCCAAAGGGGGCGAATCTGTCCGCTTAGTCGCCCCCGGGGATGATGCCACCGGGGTCGCGCAGAGCCAACTATCGCGGCGGACGGCGCGGTCGATGCTACGATGCCGCAAACCCATCGGAGGCGCACGATGCAACGGCTTCAATTCGGGTCCATCACGGTCGACGCCCTCTCTGACGGAGAGCTCAGTTGCCCGCTCCTCACGATGTTTCCGGAGGCGGACCTCGAAGCCTTTCGCGCCCTCGGCGGCGTGGACGCCAGTGGGACAGTGACGATGCCGCTCACGACCTTCGTGATCCGCGCTGCGGGCAAGCTGCTCCTGGTCGATACCGGCATCGGCCCCGTGCTCGGTTCCCTCGGGCGAGCGGGCTTCGCAGGGGTCGTTGGTCTCCTTCCCGCGGCGCTGAAACGAGCAGGGATCGCGCCGGAACGAGTCGACGCGGTCCTTATCACCCACATGCACGCGGACCACATCGGCTGGAACGTCACCGGCGACGGCGACGAAGTCCGGCCTCTCTTCCCCAACGCCGAGTACGTCGTCACGAAGACTGAGTGGGAGTTCTGGTCGGGGACGAAGAGCGCCGACATCGCGCGTTCGGCCCGGACTATCGAAGCTGCGGGACAGCTCCTCCCGGTCGAGGATGGCTACGAACCGGCCCCGGGCGTGCGCTTCCTCGGAACTCCGGGACACACGCCTGGTCACGCCTCGATTCTCGTCTCGAATGGCGGCGAGGGAGCGGTCATCACGGGCGACGCCGCGCATCATCCGGCCGAGATCGTCACTCCGGAACTGACGGCTCCGTTCGATAGGGAACCGGCAATGTCTACAGCCTCTCGCGTGGCCCTCGTCGCGCGAGTCGAGGCTGACGGGCTCACCGTCCTCGGCGGGCACTTCCCACCTCCGAGCGCCGGGCAAGTCGTGCGAGTTGGTGAGACCCGTCGCTGGCGCTGGTTGGGCGCGCCATGACTGTGCGCATCCCGGGGGCTACTCGAAACGCCCGGTAAATGTGCTGAGGACTTAGACCTCCTCACCTTCCACCCCGCACGCCCGGATGCGACAGTTTCCTTCGGGAACGGCGGGGCGGACGCTCCACTTTCGATCCGGGAGACCTAACGCATGGCGCTCAGCCGCGTCGTCCAGGCCACCACTCATCCTGACCTCATCCGGTACGCCGAGGAACGGGCGAGAAGCACGCAGAACAGGGTCGCCGACGGGATCACCGCGTTCTCGGGCTCGATGTGGTTCGTCTACATCCACATCGCTGTGTTCGGCTACTGGCTCATCTCCAAGGGTCAGCCTTTCGTCGACGACCCCTTCCCGTTCGGCCTGCTGACGATGGTGGTCTCCCTCGAAGCTATCTTCCTGAGCACCTTCGTCATGATCAGCCAGAACCGCGCCGACGAGCGGCGCCAGGTCATCGCCAACCACCAATGGGAGCTCACCCAGGTGGAGTGGAAGGTGAACGACGAGATCCTGGGACTCTCGCGCCAGGTGCTCGACTTGACCGCGAAGGTCCACGAACTAACGACAGAAGTGCACTCGATGGTGAAGTCGGCAGGGCCAGGTCAGAGTTAGGCCGAGGGGCGCCGTCGGGGGCGTGCTCAGCCGGTTTCGAGCACGACCGAATCCGCGGCCTGGACAACTCGCGAGGGCTGGAGCCGGAGAGTGACGAGAGCCACGCCGCCCGCGATGGCTGGCAAGAGAAGCGCCAATCCGCGCCAGGCGAGCGTCCCCGCCACAGCGGCCTCAAGGTCGAAGCCGTAGTGGTGCAAGACAGCAGGGACAGTAGCCTCCACCAGCCCGAACCCGCCCGGCAGGAGAGGAACCAGCGAGACGAGCATCGAAGCCACATAGGCGATCAGGATGATACCCATCCCGGCATGCACGCCGACGGCGATGAGCGCCAGCCGCAGGCAGATCGCGTCGGCCACCCATGAGCCAAGGGCCACACAGCCGATGAGAACCTGGTTGCGGCGACTGCCCAGCGACTCCATTGCGTCCGCATGCCAGTTCGCCCCGGCGGCCCTTGAGGGCGACCAGGAGGGGCGCGAGCCTCGCCAATTGAGCCTGCCGACGAGGACAGCCACTCCTTCGGCCAGGGCCGGTCTCGAAACCGCGATAGAAGTGACGACCAGGCCACCGATGACCAGCAAGACCGCGCCGATTACGAAGCCGGTCGCGTCGGAGGGGACACGGCCCCGGAACGTCGCTGTGGTCCCTGTGAGGGCTGCGAGCGCGAGGAACGATCGGACGTTGAACCAACTGCACCAAAGGAACGCCTGGCTGAGCCGCCTCGAACTGAAGCCGCGCCGTCGCAGCTCGATTGCAGCCATCCCGAACCCCGGCGCCGGCGATCCCGGGAGCAGGCTGCCGAGCCCGTAAATCACCAACCCCGAGCGAAAGGGGACGAGCCGTCCCGGCCCGCGATACCCTCCGAGCAGTCGGCCAAGGAGCTGGCCGATGCAGGCGTAGCAGAGGAGCTCGGCCACCAAGGCGGCGACCAACCACGGCACACTGGCGTCTTCGAGCGCCCCGCCCGCCGCCGGGATGCCGTCTCCCAGTCTTGCGAGGAGTACGGCGCCGGTGAGCACAACGGCCGCCCCAAGGGCCAATCGAACGAGCGCGGGCCGGCTCAGCCGGAACGCCCACCGGGCGGGCATCAGAGGCTCCGGGCCCGTATTCTGGGAAGGCGACGGCCCGTCCGTCTCAACTACCGGCATGCCTCCACCGTAGCTCGGGCCGCGTCGCACTCCAGTAAAGTCGGCAGCGGCGGGCCAGAGGAGCAACGCCTGTCCGAACTCGGGGGTCACCCGGGAGGCCTACCCCGCGGCGGCGTCGAGCACGATCTTGCCGAAGTTGGCGTTGCTTTCCATATAGCGATGGGCGTCCGCCGCCTTGGCCAGTGGGAAGACGCGGTCCACGACCACCTTGACCCGCCCGCTGGCAATGTGAGGGAGCACGCTCTTCTCGAACAGCCGCGTCGTCGTGGCCTTCTCTTCGAGTGGGCGAGCGCGAAGGGTGGTGCCGCGAACCTGCAACCGCTTCGCCAGGAACATTCCGATGTTTGCCTGGGTGACCGCTCCGCTCATCAGCCCGACGAGGATCATCCGGCCCTTGGGCGCGAGGACGCGCATGTTGCGCTCCCAATAGTCGGCGCCGATCACGTCGAGCACCACGTCGACGCCGCGGCCACCGGTCGCTTTCAGGGTTTCTTCGGCGAAGTCTTGCGTGCGGTAGTTGATGCCAACGTCGAGGCCGATCGCCTTTGCCCGGGCGAGCTTCTCATCGCTCCCCGCGGTGCCGACGACCAGGAACGCTCCCATCACCTTCGCGATCTGGACCGCGGCGACGCCGACGCCGGACCCGGCAGCGTGGACCAACACGCTCTCGCCCGCGACGAGGTCGCACTGGCGCAGCGCATCGTGGGCGGTGATGTAGACCTCGGGCGTGCCACCTGCTTCGTGCCAGGAGAGGTTCGAGGGCACCTTCATCGCCACGCGTTGATGGATGACGACCAGTTCTGCATACCCGCCGCCCGCCAGCAGCCCCATGACGCGGTCGCCCGCGGCGAACCGTTCGACCCGTGCGCCGGTTTGGACGACTTCACCGGCGAACTCGAGGCCGGGGATGTCGAACTCGGCTTTCGGCCCGGGCTGGGGGTACCCGCCCATGCGCTGGAGCACGTCGGCGCGGTTGAGTCCGGCGGCGCGGACCCGCACGAGCAGGTCTTCAGGCCCGCCGACGGGGTCGGGGACTTCGCGATAGGTGAGGGCTTTGTCGACGATGACGATTGCTTTCATCGCCGCAAGATTAGCCGATCAGCCGAGATTCGTTCGGCCCGCCCAACCTCCAGCTTCGCTCGACCTGCGCCGTCCTCACCACCAGCCGACCTTGTAGAACCAGCCCTTCGTCTCGCGGCCCCTGGCCCCGGCCTCTTTGAGGCGCGCGAGGTGCTTCCGACAGAGCGGAACGGTCAGACGCTCGCGCTCTTCGCCGCGCCACTTAAGCACTGCGACGTCTTCGAAGGGCGGCTCCATGCACCAGAGACAGCGGGGGCGGGGCATGCAACACCTCTGAGGCAGCGGCAAGGCGGCTGGCCCAGAAACGAGGTTGCCACGCGTGCCCTCAGCGGGGAAGGGCCGGCCGCGCGCTCAGCTTCGCGTCCGCAAGCTCGACCGCGAGCCGCAAAGCGCCGTCGACGACGTCGCGCTGACGCCGATCCAGCAGCGGGCCCGCCTCGGCGGCGGCGATGCAATAGAGACGGAGCGCCGCCTTGCTGGATGCCTCGAGTGATTCACCAGCGGTAGCGAGTGCGGCAGCCTGCTCGCTCGACCAGGGTTCCCCCATGCTCCCCGCTACGAGCGGCCAGAGGACGTTCTCGGAGTCGTACAGGATGCGGCGGTGCACGGAGAGCACGAACGCCAGGCGAGTCGCGAGGACGTTGCGCTGCACAGCGGTCGAGAGCGGGTCGCGCCGGGTGATGGCGTTCGCGAGTTTGTGCACCTCTTCGGCGTAGCCGGTCACCTGCTCGGCCACCCAGCGGTCGCAGTGTTGGTAGACGGCCGTCCAGGTGAAGTCGAGGGCGGCGGCCCGAAGCTTCTCCCCGGTTCCCGAGGGGTCGTAGACGAGCACCGCCTGGCGCCAGCCGGGGACGGCCGCGCCGAGCACGGCCGGATCGCCGAACGACCTGAGCGTTGCTGCCGCGGTCGTCCAGGAGATCGAGAGAAGGAGGTTTCCCTGGCGTTGAAGCCGGTATCCGGGGCCCGCACCCCCGGCCGCAATCACTCCCAGGTCGACGTCGGAGTGCGGGGTGGCTTCGCCCCGGACGTGGCTCCCCGCCAGCCAGACGACTTCTGCTCCTTGCTCGACCAGGCGATCGGTCACCGGCTTGATCGCCCCGAGGAGCGCGCGAAGGTGCGCCCGTCCTTTCACGCGCGGTCCACCGCCGGAGACACAAGGTCAAGCTCGAAGCCCCATTCTGGGCTCGACCACGGGTCCTGGGAGTAACGGAAGCACCAGCAGCGGAAACCCATCCGCTCGTAGAGGCGGTGAGCATCGAGGAACCGTGTGTCGCTGAAGAGGACCATCTTCGCGCCCCCGCGGGCTCGGGCGGTGTCCAGCACCCATTGCGCCAGCCTGCTGCCCGTGCCAGTGCGACGCGCCTCCGCGAGGACGTAGAGCCGGTGCAACTCGAACACCCCGGCGCCTTCGTCCGTCACGCCGGCGCAGCCCACGACGCGAGTGGCCTGGTCGACTGCGACCGCGAACCAGCCACGCCGCCCGTCGTAGAAAGCAGCAGGGTCCTGGAGGTCGGCATCGTAATCGCTCTCAGCGAAGGGGAAGCCGTACTCAAGGAAGACGGCGTTCACGACCTGCCAGGGGCCATCACGGTGTCGCCCCCGGTCGTAGGGCTCGATCGCAGGATGGCCCACGGCCGCCGGGCCAGCGGCAAGGCTCACCGCGACTCTTCGTCGCTGGTCTGCATCCCCATGATGTTGAAGCCGCTGTCAACGTAGAGGACCTCTCCGGTGATCGCCCGTGCGCCGGGCCCGCAAAGGAAGGCAGCCGTTTCGCCCACGTCGTCGATCGTCACGTTGCGGTGCAGGGGCGCCGTACCGGCGAAGCTCCGTTGAAAGTCGCGAAAGCCGCTGATGCCGCTCGCGGCGAGGGTGCGGATCGGGCCGGCGCTGATGGCGTTGACGCGGACGCCCTGGGCTCCCAGGTCACTCGCGAGGTAGCGGACGGTCGCTTCGAGCGAGGCCTTGGCGACGCCCATCACGTTGTATTTCGGGACCACCTTTTCGGCCCCGTAGTAGGTGAGCGTGAGGACGCTCGCTCCTTCGGAGAAGAGGGGCAGAGCGGCGCGGGTGAGTCCGATGAGCGAGTAGACCGAGATGTTGTGGGCAAGCAGAAAGCCATCACGGCTGGTGTCGATGAAGCGGCCGGCAAGGTCTTCGCGGTTCGCGTAAGCGATCGAGTGGATGAGGATGTCGATCGTGCCGAAGCGAGCCTTCGCCTTGGCCATGGTCTCGGCGATGCTCTCGTCGGACGTTATGTCGCAGTACTCGATCCAGTCGCTGCCGAGGCTCTGGGCGAGGGGGATGACTCGCTTTTCGAGCACGGGCACGGTGTACCCGAACCCGAGGGTCGCTCCCTCGCGGTGGAAAGCCTGGGCGATACCCCAGGCAAGCGAATGGTCGTTGGCGACCCCGAAGATGAGCGCGTTCTTCCCGGTCAGGTTTGCCATGGCCGCTAGGGTACAGCGAACGGCGAGGGGAGTCCCTAACCCGGGGTTGCGGAGTCTGAGGACGGCGGCGCTCGGTTACCTGGAGGTTCGCTGAACGGCAGAAGGGTTAGCGGATGACGAAGTACCGAGCTTCGGGGTGGTGGACGACGATTGCGCTCGTGGTCTGCTCCGGGTGCCACTGGAACGTCTCGCTTAGCTCGCAGCCGATTCGAGCGGGGTCGAGCAACGTGGCGATCCCGGCCTGCTCCTCGAGGTCCGGGCAGGCGGGGTAACCGAACGAATAGCGGCTCCCCTGGTATCCCTGCGCAAACAGCTCGCGGACGGTCTTCCCGTCGTGGTCTACGATCCCGAGCTCCTGCCGGATCCGGCGGTGCCAGTACTCGGCCAGGGCTTCGGCGCACTCCACAGCAAAGCCGTGGAAGTGCAGGTATTCCCGGTACTCGTTGGCGGCGAACAGCTCCTGGGCGAAGTCGCTGGCGCGCGCGCCCATGGTGACCACGTGGAAGGCCACGGTGTCGAACTCGCCGCCCGCGCCATCGCGGAAGAAGTCGGCGATGCAGAGCCTCCGGCCGCTCGGCTGCCGCGGGAAGCGGAATCGCAGTGGCTCGCCGACCGGCTTGCCTCGTTCGCAGGAAGGCCAGACCAGGAGGTCGTTCTTGTCGGACCGGCAGGGGAAGTAGCCGTAGACGACCTGGGGCACGAGCAGCTGCTCGGCGATCGCCCGCTCCTGCCAGCGACGGAACACGGGCCGCACTTCGTTCTCGACGAAGTCCGCGTATTCGCGGTCCGAACGCTGACCCTTCTGGTACTGCCATTGCCCGCGGAAGAGGGCTATCTCGTTGACAAAGGGAAAGATATCCCGCAGCGGCAGCCCCTTCACGACCCGGCTGCCCCAGAACGGAGGCGCCGGCACGGGTACATCCCGCCGGACGTCGGAAAGGACGTACTCGCGGTCTGATGGACCCTTTGATTCGCCCCCGCGGGCCGAGTCCCCAGCGCCGCGTCGACGGCTCGACTTCTCGCCGGAATGCACCAGCTCGCCTCGCGCCGAGGCCATCACGCGGTCCATGGTCGCCAGCCCTTCGAAGGCGTCCTGACAGTAGAAGACGGTGCCCCGATAGATCTCGCGGAGGTCCTGTTCGACGTATTTGCGCGTGAGGGCCGCGCCGCCGAGGAGCACAGGGTAGTGAAACAACTCGCGGGCGTTCAGCTCCTCGAGGTCTTCGCGCATCACGACGGTGCTCTTCACAAGCAGCCCGCTCAGGCCGATGGCATCCGCCTCAACTTCGTTCGCCTTCTCGATGATGTTCTGGATCGGCTGCTTGATGCCGAGGTTGTGCACGGTGTAGCCGTTGTTGGTGAGGATGATGTCGACCAGGTTCTTGCCGATGTCGTGCACGTCGCCCCGCACCGTGGCCAGCACGATCGTGCCTTTACCGGCCCCGCCTGCTTTCTCCATGTGGGGTTCGAGGTAGGCCACGGCCGTCTTCATCGTCTCTGCCGACTGCAGCACGAACGGCAACTGCATCTTGCCGGCACCGAAGAGTTCGCCGACGACCCGCATCCCCTCGAGCAGGTGCTCGTTGATGATCGCCAGCGGGTCCATCTTCGCGAGCGCCTCATCGAGGTCCCGATCGATACCCCGCCGATCACCATCTACGATCCGGGCGCGGAGCCGCTCCTCCACGGGCAGGACAGCGCGGTCGGCGGCCGTCCGCTTCTCCTCCGTGACCCCCTCGAAGAGCTCGATGAACCGGGTGAGCGGATCGTAACCACCCTCGCCGTCCGCCCCCGCTGGCTTTCGCCGGTCGTAGATGAGGTCGCGTGCAGTCTGCAGCTGCTCCTCCGGGATGCGGGCGAGCGGCACGATCTGCCGGGCGTTCACGATGGCGGCGTCCAGCCCGTGCTCGATCGCCTCGAAGAGCATCACCGAGTTCAAGACCCGCCTGGCGGCCGGCTTCAGCCCGAACGAGCAGTTCGAGATGCCGAGCACGGTGTGGACGCCTGGCAGCTCCTGCTTCACGCGCCGGATCGCTTCGAGGGTTTCCATCGCGTCGCCGCGCAGGTCTTCCTGACCGCCGCTGAGGGGGAAGGTCAGCATGTCGAAGAGCAGGTCGCCGGGCTCCATCCCGTAGCGGGTCACGGCGATGTCATAGATCCGGTGGGCTACGCGAAGCTTCCACTCCGTCGTCCGGGCCTGGCCCTCCTCGTCGATCACCATGGCGATGACCGCCGCCCCGTGGCGCTTGATCAGCGGCAGCACCCGGCTGATCTTCCGTTCGCCGTCTTCGAGGTTGATGGAGTTGACGAGCGCCTTACCGCCGTAGAGCTTGAGCCCGGCTTCTATGACCGGGGGCTCGGTTGAGTCGAGCACCAGCGGGAGGGTCGACTGCGTGCGCAGCGCTCCGACCAGCAGCTCGGAGTCGGGCACGCCGTTGCGCCCCACGTAGTCGACCATGACGTCGATGACGTGCGCGCCTTCGCTCGCCTGCTCCTTGGCCACGGCAACCATCCCGTCGAGGTCACCCTCGAGGAGGAGGTCGCGGAAAGCGCGGGAGCCGGTGGCGTTCAGCCGCTCACCGATGACGAGGAACGACGTGTCCTGCCTGAACGGCACGCTCGTGTAGAGGGAGCTACAGGCAGCTTCGTATTGCCCCGATCGGGGCTTGGGCGGGCGGTGGCCGACGGCCGCAATGAGCGCTTCGATGTGCGCCGGCGTCGTCCCGCAGCAGCCGGCCGCGATGTTCGTCCCGAACTCTTCGACGAAGATCTTCTGGTAGCGAGCGAACTCCTCGGGCGAGAGCGGGTAGCAGGCTTCGCCGTCGACGAGCTCGGGGAGGCCGGCGTTGGGCCCGACGAACACAGGTCGACGCGAGTGTTCGGCCAGGTATCGGGCGTGCTCGACCATCTGTTCAGGGCCAAGCGAGCAGTTGAGGCCGATGACGTCGATGACGTCGATCGCTTCGAGCGTCGTGAGCGCGCAGGCGATGTCGGAACCGAGCAACATCGTGCCGTTCGTCTCGATCGTCACGCTGGCGATGACCGGGAGGCGGCGGCCAGTCTCTGCGATCGCGTCGCTGACGCCAGCGAGGGCGGCCTTGGTCTGGAGAAGATCCTGGCAGGTCTCCACCTTGAGCACGTCGATGCCGCCTTCGATGAGGCCAAGGGCCTGCTGGTGGTAGCTGTGCACGAGGGCGTCCCAGGTTGTGTGCCCAAGCGACGGCAGGCGGGTGCCGGGGCCCATCGTCCCGAAGCTGTAGCGAGGCCAATCGGGTGTGCTGAATTCGTCTCGTACCACGTTTATCGCTTGCGCCGCGAGGCGGTTGATTTCGCGAGTGCGGTCCGCGAGGCCATACTCGGCGAGCACCACCTCATTCGCCCCGAACGAGCAGGCATCAACGGCGTCACATCCCGCCTCGTAGAACATCCGGAAGACCCGCTGGACGATGGCCGGGTTCGCAACGTTGAGGTATTCGGGGCAGCCGTCGTAGCCGCCGAAGTCTTCTTCCTTGAGCTTGAAGCCGAGCAGCGTCGACCCGATGGGGCCTGCGGCGAACAGCACCTGGCTTCGCAGGCGCTCCATAAACGGATGGCGCAACGGTGTGTACGTCATAGCGTACCGATCAGGTTACAGGGCCGACGGCTCCGCGGTCACGGCCTCGAACTTGTGCGCCGCTGTCCCTGCGCTCCGGTTCAGAGCCTCTGGGGGATGAACGAGGAAATCGCAGCCAGGGCCGCGCCGCCGATGAGGAGATACATCCCTATCGCCAGGCTGATGCCGTCCTTGGAAAGGATGAACTGCATCTCCATCAGCGCGAGAGGGACCAGCAGGCCCGTCAACGTCTTCGCGACCTGCCCCGCCATCCGTGCCTGTGAACCACCCTTTATTTGGACGAGCATCAGGAGCAACGCGACACCGGCAACGGCCGCGACCGCGAGCCCATCGACGGTATCCTGGTCGAGCCAGTCTCCCAGGCGGAAGCGCGCGCCTTCGGTGAACGGCTTCACGTCGATGGGGCCTGCCGACGCCCAGGGGAGGAACACGCTCAGGACGGCTGCGGCGAGTGCGATCAGCACAACGATCTGCCGGGGGCCGAGGGCCACTGCCGCGCCGACAACTCCGCGCGCCGCCGGTCGCGCCTGCACCCGAGGGGCGGCCTGTCGAGCGGCAAACGGACCCGTCGCCCCTGCCGGCCTTCCCTGCCCGAACGGTGAAGCGGCAGGCGCCGTTCCTGCCGCCCCCACGCGCGTGCCACAGCTATTGCAGAACGTTGCCCCGGGCCGGAGGGGACTGCCGCAGTTCAGGCAGGCGGTCGCGACCGGCGGGGGAGGCGGGGCCTGGACCGCGATGGGGGCCGGAGCCGCGACGCTGTTACCGCACGCCCCGCAAAACGAGGCGCCCGCCGTCAGCCCGGCGCCACAGCGGGGACAAACCGTTGGCGGCGGAGGGGCCGGTGCGGCCTGGACTCGCGCCGTTGGCGTCCCGCACGACGAACAGAACCCCACGCCAGGGGCGAGCGACGCCCCGCAATTCGCACACCCGGCAGGTTGCCTCGTCCCGCAATTCGGGCAGAAGATCGCGCCTTCGGCGAGCGCCGTGCCGCAGGTCAGGCAATTCATCCGCGTACTGTCCTCTCTCGGAGTTTGGCTTGCCGGCCCCAGGCGCGCAAAGACTAGCACGCCAGTCAACGGCGCTCCCGTTTGCCCAGAAGGCCCGATTAGCACTCATTGACAAAGAGTGCTAATATTCCTCCCGCACTCTAAAACACCTCCGAGGTTAGCCTTCTATGGCCAAGCAGCTGCTCTTTGATGAAGAAGCCCGCCACTCACTCAAGCGTGGCATCGACGCACTCGCCGACGCGGTCAAGATCACCCTCGGCCCCAAGGGCCGCAACGTGGTGCTCGACAAGAAGTTCGGCGCCCCCACGATCACCAACGACGGCGTGACCATCGCCAAGGACATCGAGCTCGAAGACCCCTTCGACAACATTGGGGCCCAGCTCGCCAAGGAGATTGCCTCCAAGACCAACGACATCGCTGGCGACGGCACGACCACGGCCACCGTCCTCGGCCAGGCGATCGTCCAGGAAGGCCTCAAGAACGTAGCGGCAGGCGCGAACCCAATGGGCCTCAAGCGCGGCCTCGAAGTCGGCGCGCGCGCCATCGTGGAATCCCTCCGAAAGAACAGCATCAAGGTCACCGAGCGCGCCCAGATGGCGCAGGTGGCCGCGATTTCCGCCAACAACGACCCCTCCATCGGCGACCTCATCGGCGAGTGCATGGAGAAGGTCGGCAAGGACGGCGTCATCACCGTCGAAGAGTCGAAGAGCATCGCCACCGAAGTCGAGTACGTCGACGGCATGGCCTTCGACCGCGGCTACATCAGCCCCTACTTCGTGACGAACCCTGAGCGCATGGAAGCCGTCGTCGAGGACCCGTACGTCCTCATCACCGATAAGAAGCTCAGCTCGGTCCAGGAGCTCCTGCCGATGCTCGAGAAGATCCTTTCGGTGACAAAGAACCTGGTCCTCCTCTGCGGCGACATCGAGGGCGAAGCCCTCGCCACCCTCGCCGTCAACAAGCTTCGCGGCACGATCAACGTCCTCGGCGTCAAGGCCCCGGGCTTCGGCGACCGCCAGAAGGACAACCTTGGCGACATCGCCGTCCTCACCGGCGGCACGGTTATCTCCGAGGAGATCGGGCGCACGATCGATAGCGTCGACGTCACTGACCTGGGCCGTGCCCGCCGCATCACCTCCACCAAAGAAGAGACCACGATCATCGAAGGCAAGGGCCGAAAGAAGGACATCGACGCCCGCATCTCCCAGATCCGGGCGATGCTTGAAGAGGCGAAGAGCGACTGGGACAAGGAGAAGGCCCAGGAGCGGCTCGGCAAGCTCGCGGGCAGCGTCGCCGTCATCAAAGTGGGCGCGGCCACCGAAGTCGAGCTCAAAGAGAAGAAGCACCGCGTTGAGGATGCCCTCAGCGCCACCCGCGCGGCTGTGGAAGAAGGCATCGTCCCCGGCGGCGGGGTCGCCCTCATCAACGCCCTCCCGGCCCTCGAAAAGGTCAAGCTCGAAGGCGACGAAGCGACCGGCGCCCGGATTCTGCGCCGCGCCCTCGAAGAGCCTCTCCGTCGCATCGCCATCAACGCCGGTAAGGACGGTTCGGTGATCGTCGAGGAAGTCAAGAAGCGCAAGCTCACAAAAGGCAGCGAGCGGATCGGCTACGACGCGCAGAAGGAAGAGTTCGGCGACATGGTGGCCAAGGGCATCATCGACCCGGCGAAGGTCACCCGTTCGGCGGTCGAGAACGCCGTGTCCATCGCAGCCATGGTCCTCACCACGAACTGCCTCGTGACTGACCGGCCCGAACCGCAGGGGGCAGGGATGCCTTCTGCGCCGATGTACTAGGCATCACTCTCGCGGAGACGCTGCCGACTCTTAAGGAAGGCAGCCCTCGCTCTTATCACTGGGACGCACGAGGGGGTGTGGCTACGGCCCACCCCCTTTGCGTTCCGCGGCACTTCTGCTCGGGAGGCAGGACATGCTGACTGACAACGGCCTGGAAGTCGATTTCAACGCGCTCGAACAGGTCCTGACGCACGCCGACGTCCTCATTGTTGGCTTCAACCTGTTCGCCGAACGGATGCTCATCGACGCGCGGACGACAGACAAAGAAGGCCCCCTTGTCGCCATCGTCGAACCGGTGGGGGGCATCCAGGAACGGTACCTGTGGCTCGGGAAGCACCGTGGCGACTTCGGCGCGCCCGAAGCCTTCTCTTTCTTCGTCTGGCCACACACGGTGCGGAGCTTCGTTGAGCGCAACGTCCTGGCCACGATGCGCGCCCGCCTGAACGCGGTTTCGAGCGCCAGCGACGACGTCCTCGATCGCACGCTCGAACGCCTCCTGGCCCTCGAACGCGAAGCCTTCCGCAACGCCATCCGGGGCGAAGAGCCCTGGCGGGCTCTCTGGACGAAGCAACCCGGGTAGCCGCGGCCGCCTCGCGCCGCTGCATGGGCCCCACCATGTCTCTCCGGGTCGGGCCCGAAACAGCGCCTTCCGCCTCGTTCGTCTCCCACGTACGCCACCGCCCTCACCCCAACCCTCTCCCGGCTTCCCGGGAGAGGGAGCGCCGCACGTTTCGCTCGTCTACCAGAGCAGCTCCCAGGTTCGCACCGGCTCGTCGAACCCCTTGAGCGACGTGGGGCCGCGGTCGCTGAACAGGAATTCCTTCCCCGCCACCAGCTGACGGACCACGTCCGAAACGAACACCTGCCCGCCCGCTGCCTGCCCCGCGATACGCGCCGCCATGATCACAGCAGTACCGAAGAGGTCGCCCTGCTCGGCGATGGGTTCGCCCGCGTTGACCCCGACCCGCACCAGCAGCCGCTCTCCCCCGCGGGCCGAATAAGCCTCGAACGCCTTCTCGAGCGCCACCGCGCACTCCAGTGCCTTCGTGGCGGAGCCGAAGGAGGCCATAAAGCCATCGCCCATCGCCTTCACCTCGGTCCCGCCGTGGGCGACAAGCGCCTCGCGGGTTAATCGCTCGTGTTCACGCAACACCTCCCTCCCCCGCGCGTCGCCCAGCCGCTGCATCATCTCGGTGTGCCCCTCGACATCGGTGAAGACGATGGTCCGGAACGCGGAAGCGGCGGAAGGCGGCATCGGCGCTGCAACGGGCGGCGCCGGCTTATCCCCCAGGAAGTCGTCGGTGGCCCGCGCCAGACTGCCCAGGGCCCCGTCGAGCGAGACGAGCCGGGCGTCAGGCAGCGTTGAGGCGAGCAGGGTTGTCGCCGACGCCGGCAGAGATTGGAGCACGAACCGCGGCGAGACGAGGACTAGCACCGGGGCTTGAACCCTCGGCAGCTCGGTAGTCACGTCGATCTCACGTTCGGCCTTTGCCCAGTGGACGAAGTCTCTAGAAGTCATGGACTGTCGCAGGTGTGCCGCCCATCGGCCAGCCATCTCGCCGACGGTAAGCCCGTTGGGCGTTCGCCGGGTGTCATCCCAGGGTCCAAAGACAGACGCTGTTGCGCGAGGAAACGCCTCAGTGAAGTCGTCCCAGAGGTGTTCGGCGAGCGGAAGCAGACCCAACTGTCTGGGCTGCTCCCAGTAATCCGGGCCGCGGGCAAATCCAGATTGAAGGATCAAATGGGACACCCGGTCAGGATGTCTCGCCGCATAAGCTATCGCGACGAGACTCGACCCCATGTGGCCCCTTAGCGCAAACCGCTCCAGCTGGAGCCTGTCGACCACCGCTTCGAGATCACGAACCCGCCCATCGAGCGATTGGTCTCCGACGTCGCGATCGGAGAGGCCGCTGCCGCGCGGGTTGTAATGCACCACGAGTCTATGGCGCGACAGGTCCTCGGTCTCGCGGCCCTCCTTCTCCCAGACCTGCTCCTGCGCGCTGACGAGGTGTGAAAGCATCTGGGTGTTGAGCATCACCAGCGGAACGCCCGGCCCGCCGCCGAACGCGGCGTAGGCGATGTTTACCCCGTCGCTGGTCGTGACGTACTGGACGCGAACTTCCACGGGCAGATTGTAGCCGAGCAGTGGGTCACGAGCCGCGCGACGCCGGCCTCGCCCCCTCGGGCTATACTTCCCACATGGTCCTGAAGACGCGGATGACGGTAGAGCAGTTCCTCGCGCTGGAGGAGACGAAGCCGTATCTCGAGCTCATCGACGGAGAGGTGTCCGAGAAGGCGATGCCAGGTCCCCCACACAGTGCGATTGTTTCAGAGCTGATCGCGGCTCTGCACTCCTACCTCAAGCGGTCAAAGGAAGGCCGAGTCGACACCGAACTCCGGCACCTCTTTCGGCGCGAACAGAGAATCTATCTCCCGGACATCTCTGTGACCCTCGGTAGCCGCTTCAAGCGCGGCGTGCCTGCTGTGGTCGAAGTCGTCCCCGACTTCGCCATCGAAGTGCTTTCCCCCGATGACCGGGTCGGGCGGGTGATGGAGCGAGTCGATTTCTATCTGCGGTCCGGAGTGAAGCTGACCTGGATCGTCGACCCAGACCTCGAAACAGTGGGGGGTTTACCGTCCGGGCGCCGCCCCCGAGGTCCACCGCGCACCGGACGAGCTGGACGCCGGGCCCGTCCTCAAGGACTTCCGCCTCGACCTCAGCGAACTCTTCGCCGTCCTGCGCGAGGACGAAGGGTAGCCGCGGGCCGTCCAGCAGCCGGTGGGCCTGCCTCCTGAGCACCCTCCCGTCCGCGCTACAATGCAATCCATGCGGATCATCGGAATCGAAGACCTGCGCGCGCACCGAGCCGAAATTCTCCGGATCGCCGCCCAGCATGGAGCGCGTAATGTGCGACTCTTCGGCTCCGCCGCCAGAGGCGACGCGCGCGCAGACAGTGACATCGATGTCCTCGTCGACCTTGACCCGGGCCGCAGCCTCTTCGACCTCGGGGGGCTTCTCAGCGACCTCGAGGCGCTCTTGGGGCAACCGGTGGACGTCGTAACCGCCAACGGCCTTCGTGGCCGCATCCGCGAACGAGTACTGCGCGAAGCTCTTCCCCTGTGAGAGATGACCGCGAGCGATTGCTCGACATCCTTGAAGCAATCGAGCGCATCGATCGGCACGCACCCCGAACGCGCTCTGCGTTCGATCGAGATGAGCTAGTGCAGACCTGGGTCGTGCATCACCTCGAGATCCTGGGCGAAGCCGTCCGGTCTCTCTCCGAAGAACTACGTGCGAGCCATCTCGAGGTCGCCTGGGCGAGCATCATCGGCATGCGGAACATCCTTGCGCACCAGTACTTCGGTATTGACCTAGAGGCGGTGTGGGTTGTCATCGAGCGCGACCTGCCTACCCTGCGCGTGCAAATCCAGGCGATGCTCGCTCACCCGGAGCTGGGGGGTCGGTGAGGGGACGATCCTACGCCAGCCGCCGCTTCGCAGCCCGCGTCACGAGGTCGAGGATCCCCATCAGGCCCTGGCCTTTGCCCATCGAGAGGTCCTTCCCAAAGACCTGTAGGACGGCCTCTGGCGAGACTGACGCCACTGCGTCCAGCGGCTGGCCCGAGAGCGTCTCATCGAGGATCACCGACCAGGCCTTCGCCGAAAGCCCTTGCGGGTTCTCCACGGCGAAGTGGAACTTCAACGTCCCGTCCGGGTTGTCCTCGGCCCAGACGTAAGCCTCTGACTCGCAGCGCTGGACGTGGTTCTCTTCACCGAAAGGACGCGTCGCGACTGCCGCCGGCACTTCCTGGAAGCGGTCGGCGTATTCGATCAGCATCTCGGCACGCTCGTTGCGTTCGACGAAGGCGAAATCCTCGATGAGCTCGGCCAGGGGGGCCGGGACGTCCGTCATGCGGCCAGCCTACTTCTCGATAGGCACGCCGACGGAGTTGCCCCATTCGGTCCAGCTGCCGTCGTAGTTACGCACCTTGGGGTAGCCGAGCAGGTAGGTGAGCACGAACCAGGTGTGGCTGCTGCGTTCGCCGATCCGGCAGTAGGCCACGATGTCGTCGCTCGACTTGAGTCCCTGCTCCTGCTCGTAGATGGCTCGCAGGTCGGCCGCCGACTTGAAGGTGCCGTCGTCGGGGTTCGCCGCCCGCGCCCAGGGCACGCTCTTCGCGCCGGGGATGTGGCCACCGCGGAGCACCCCTTCCTGGGGGTATTCGGGCATGTGAGTCCGCTCGCCGCTGTACTCCTGCGGGCTGCGCACGTCGACCAGCGGCAGGCGCGCCGCCTGGTGCTTCAGAACCTGGTCGCGAAACGCCCGGATCTTCGTGTCGTCGCGGTTGGGCGCCGTGTACTTCGTGGCGGCGTAGCTCGGCACGTCCCGGGTCGTCGTCCGGCCTTCCTTTTCCCACTTGAGCCGGCCGCCGTCCATGACTTTGGCATTCGTGTGCCCAAACAAGTGGAACACCCAGAAGGCGTAGCAGGCCCACCAGTTGCTCTTGTCGCCGTAGAAGACGACGGTCGTGTCCTTCGTCGCGCCGATGCGAGACATGAGCCGTTCGAAGCCAGCGCGGTCCAGGTAGTCGCGCTTCACCTGGTCGTTGAGGTCAGCCGCCCAGTCGACCTGCACCGAGCCGGGGATATGCCCCGAGGGGTACAGGAGCTGGTCTTCGTTCGATTCGACAATGCGGACGTTGCGGTCGTTGAGGTGGGCCGCAACCCAGTCGGTGCTGACGAGCGCGTCGGCCTTTGCGTAGCCGCGTTCCGCTATCTCTGCCACTTGAGTTCTCCATCCCCGGGTAGTTGTTTCCGGCCCGCCGGCCGGTCAGGGAGGACTAGCCTACAACGAACCTTCGTCGATTGGGAGAGCAGGTCGCCGGCTATGACGGCAGTTGCTAAAAGAGCAGATTCCGCCGCTCAGGGGTTGCACCGGGAGGGGTCGTGTCGCTTGCCGCAGAGGTGACCCAGCGCTCGAGGTCAATGGGGTCGAACGGGCCGATCGCATCGTATTCGCCGGGCTTGAAGACGTATGGCGACCGTACGCCGTCGCCCGGCGGAAGTTCGAGC
Organism: Tepidiformaceae bacterium; assembly: GCA_041488155.1. GTDB lineage: Bacteria > Chloroflexota > Dehalococcoidia > Tepidiformales > Tepidiformaceae > JBGPOS01. The sequence goes on along the minus strand of JBGPOS010000003.1, from coordinate 60,805 downwards.
AGTAGCGCCCGGAAGACGAGCGCAAGCTCCCAGCCATCGTCCGGGGCCGCGAACGACATCGCGTCGACCAGGGCGAGGTCGTCGACCGAAACGCCACACCAGTCGTCCGCCAGCGCCGAGGCGCACTCGTAGGGGTTGCCGCCGAAAGGGAGCACGTCCCAGGGGAGCCACCTCCCCCGCGCCGCCGCCTCGTCCACATCGAATACGACGAGGCGGCCTTCGAACACCGGCACCAGGTAGACCGTGATGTGCGCGCCGCCCGCCACGAACGTGTCTCGCGGCGGGCCGAAGAAGGCCTGCCGGGGCATCAGAACAGGCCGCTGAACACCGAGTCGTCCTCGAACGGCCCGACCGCCGCCAGCGTCACCTTTTCCGGCTGCAGCAGCTCCGCGCCGACGCGCAGTACGTCGTCGCCGGTGACCGCGTCGATCCGGGCGATCACCTCGTCCACGGTCAGGATCGAGCCAAGGAGGAGTTCCTGCGACCCGAGCCAACCGGCGACCGAACGCGTGTCCTCCATGCGCAGCTGGATCCGGCCCCGCGCCATCTGCTTGCCCTTGGCCAGCTCTTCGGCCGGCAATGACTTCAGGAGCTTGGCCGTTTCGGCCAGCGTGGCTTCGACTGTCACCCGGACGCGTTCGGGGTCGCAGCCAGCGAAGATCGTGAATGAGCCCGTGTCGCGGAACTCGCTCGGGTAGCTGTGCACGTCGTAGACCAGCGCCCGCTCTTCGCGCAACTCGAGGAACAGGCGGCTCGACATTCCCTCGCCCAGCACCGTGCTCAGCAGGTCAACCGCGAAGCGGTCAGGGTGATCGAGGGCAACGCTGGGGTAGGCGAGGCAGATGTTCGCCTGCTCGGTGGCCTTCTCTCGCACTGCGACGCGGGGAGCGCCCTCACGGGCCTCGAACGGGTACCAGGGGGCCGCGGTCGACGCGCGCATGTCTCCCAGCCAGCGCGAGGTGGCCTGGACGATTTCGTCGTGCCGGATGTTGCCCGCTACGACAACCACCAGGTTCGACGGCACATACTGGCTCCTGAGATAGCGGTTGACCGCGGCGAGCGGGAGGTCCCGCACGCTCCCGGGCGTCCCGCCGACGTTCCGTCCGAGGGGTTGGTCCGGCCAGAGTGTCTCGTCGATGAGGATGCCAGCAAGCTCCGCCGGGCTATCTTCGACTGCGGCCAATTCTTCGAGGATGACGTTGCGCTCCTTCTCGAGCTCGTCCGCATCCATCACCGGCTCGCGCACCATGTCGGCAAGGATGTCGATGGTCTCGAGGACGGCCGAGTGCGGGACCTTCGCGTAGTAGACCGTCACCTCGCGATCCGTCGCTGCGTTGTGCATGCCTCCAACCGATTCGATTGCCTCGGCGATCTCGCGTGCCGTCGGCCGCCGCGACGAGCCTTTGAACAGCATGTGTTCGAGGAAGTGCGAGAGCCCGGCTTCTTCGTCCCGCTCGTAGCGGCTACCGGCGCCGACGTAGATGCTTACGGTCGCCGAGTAGGTATGCGGGAGCTCTTCAGTGATGAGCCTCAGGCCGTTGGGGAAGGTTGTCTTCTTGTGCATAAAGTCGCTCGGCCACGAGCCGGGCCGAGCCCTGATTGTAAGGATCCGGGAGGCTACGCGGGCGACCGCGCCCTGCAGCGCGAACTTGCGCTGCTCATCTAGTGATCGTCCAGAATCCGCCGGGACCGTTCCAAATCAGAATCGAGTCTCGCAGGAGATTCCGGCCTACGAGGCAGAGGATCGGCTGAGGCGGAGTGGTCATGACGAATTGGCCCTCGAGATTGACTCCCGTTACGCCGGCAAGGTCGACCGCCCACCCGACGGTAGGAAACACCAATCGAGCTGGATAGATACTTTGGGTCACCGGCCCGTTGGCGGTTCCCGACGTGACCGTGCTCACCGGGTTGAGGGCCAACCCCGCGAGAACGGACTCATGCACACAGGTCAGCGTCGCGCCCGTATCTATTAGTCCCACGCCCGCGACCGGAGGCGGAATCGGCAGGCCCCGATCGGCCAGAAGTTGAGCGACCGCCGCCGGCACGTGAATCTCCAAGGGAAGGAATGCCCCGGCTGCCACCAGGGCTTCTGGGGATTGGTTGCCGTTGTGGTCCCGAAGAAAGTGGTTATAGGCGGGCATTAAGCACGCCGACCGCAAGTGCCGGGTATTGGACCTGCTCTTCGACGTCGGTAAGAACTTTCACCAGGAACGGTTCGAGTCCGAACTCGCGGACGCCAGCTTCGTATGCTTCGGCGAAGGTGGTGAAGGTCCCCGCCAATCGGGCTCCCTTGACGAGCGCGAACTGCCCTCGGTAGTGCCGGAGCCACTCTTGGAGGTTCTGCGCGAAGTAGGCTATTTCGGGTTCTAGCGTCATGTCAGCGATTCGCTCCTCGAAGCATCAACTATACCGGGTCGCAGCCGGGTTGGCCGCACCTCGCGATTCCGATTGCGGGGACGAGCGTCTCGCTGGGCCGCCCTCACAAGGGGTCTCAGGCTGGTACCCGGGGATTCGCATCGCCGATCACCGCTTCTACTTCCACCTCGATCAGCATCGCCGGGTCGAGGAGCGCTTTGACTTCGACCATCGTTGCCGCCGGTCGCACGCCCCGGAAGAACTCGGCGTGGGCACGTCCGAACTCTTGCCAGCGCGAAATGTCGGTGACGTACATGCGCGTGCGCACCACGTCCGCCATGGTTGCCCCGGCCTCAGCCAGCGCTGTAGCGATTATCTCGAAGCAGCGAAGTGCCTGACCGTACGCGTCGCCGGGCTCAGCAACCGACCCGTCGGGGTTGGCTGCCGTGGTGCCCGCGACAAACACCAGATCCCCCACCCGGACGGCGCGCGAATAGCCGACGATCGGCTCCCACTTGCCGCCGGACGAGATGAGTTGGCGGCTCAAGCGTCTTCCTCCGCGGCTTCGAACCAGAGTTTCGCCTGGGCGTCGAAGCCGTTCGGCACGGCGATGCCGAGATGGCGATAGGCCGCCGGCGTTGCCATCCGGCCGCGCGAAGTGCGCTGGATGAAGCCGCACTGCAACAGGAACGGCTCGTAGACGTCCATGATCGTGTCTGCCTCTTCGCTGATCGAAGCTGCGATCGTGTCCAACCCGACAGGTCCGCCCCCGAACTTCGTGATGATGCATCGCAGGACCGTGCGGTCGGTTTCGTCGAGGCCGAGGTCGTCGACCTCCAGCAGGGCGAGAGCCGCACGGGTCGCGCCGAGCGACGGGGTGCCATTGTCGCGTACCTCCGCGTAGTCTCGGACTCGCCGCAACAGGCGGTTGGCAATCCGCGGAGTCCCTCGCGATCGCCGCGCTATCTCCTGCGCCGCATCTTCGGGCAGCCCTATCCCGAGGATGCTCGCCGCTCGCTTCACGATCGTTGCCAGGGTGGGGGCGTCGTAGAAGTCGAGCCGGTAGACCGAACCGAAGCGGTCGCGAAGGGGTGGGCTGACCATCGCGTAGCGGGTCGTGGCGCCGATCAGGGTGAACTTCGGCAGCACGAGCCGCACGGAACGCGCACCCGGACCCTTCCCGATAATGATATCCAGGGCGAAGTCCTCCATCGCCGGGTAGAGGATCTCTTCGACCGCCTGCGATAGGCGATGGATCTCGTCGATGAAAAGAATGTCGTGTTGCTTGAGGTTGGTGAGGACGGCCGCGAGGTCGCCGGGCCGTTCGATCGCGGGCCCACTCGTCGTGCGGATGGCGACCCCCATCTCGTTGGCGAGGATGGTTGCGAGGGTGGTTTTGCCCAACCCGGGCGGGCCGTAGAGCAGCTGGTGATCGAGCGCGTCGCCGCGCTTTCGCGCCGCTTCGATGGCGATCGAGAGGTTCTCCTTGACGCGCTCCTGGCCCGGGAAGTCGTCGAGGGCGCGGGGGCGCAGCGACCGTTCGACCTCCGCGTCGTCGGCGGTGACAGTCGCCGCCACCAATCGCTCATCTGCCTGGGACATGACCAGAGTATACAGGACGAATGTTCTACTCGCCCCACGCGCGAGTCCGCGGCTACGGGTCTGCCCAGGTTATCGGGAACACAACCAGCAGGCCGTTGTGGTCACTGCCGTAGAGCATGGTGCCGTCGGCCCGCTTCTTCGGCACGTCGCCGAACACTGCAACCGAAGTCGCCGGCCAGCCCTCGGTGAGCAGGAAGTCCGTCCGGTCTTTCAAAGGCGGTTGGATGCCAATGACCTTGTCCCGGCAACACGTCCCGACACCCAGCACATCACCAATGTCCTTCAAGCCAGCCGCGTCGTACACCTCGTACGTCAATGACCCCACAGGGTCGCTCATCCCGCCCATCACGAGGAGCGGGCCCGTCGCGTGCGTCTGCTTGATGAAGGACACGAAGTCGGCCGCCTGGGCTGCACGGACTTTGTCCCCGCCGCCGGTGAGATGCGTGACGTAGACGTCCATCTCGCCCAGCGCCGGAGGGCCTTTTATGACGAGATGCAGCGCCGCCCGGCCCTCCCCCGTCTCGGAAGTGCGAGGATTGAGGCCCCTTCGCTCGGCCCGCAGGATCGGCCACTTGCTCAGCACGAGCTCGCCTTCTTCGAGGCCGATCTGTTTGGCAATCTCGTCGCTCTGCTCCTTGCTCTGTCCCGGGAACCAGGGGTTCGCGCGGGCATACTGCAGCTCCATCTTCAGATCGCGCGCCAGCCTCGCGGCGGCGCTCCCGTGCGCCTTCGTGACGGATGCTTCGTTGAAGGCCACGAGGTCCGGGCTAAACGCCCGCAGTTCCTCGATGATGATCCCCATCCGGTCGTCGAAAGTGGTGTCGGCCACCGGGTCGTTCGCATCGAGCGTGAGGGGGCTCATCAGGTTGATGAACGCAACCCGGAATTCGGTCGGCTGCTTCGTGGGCTCGGTCCGGGTATACGGCGTGGGCGAAGCGCCGGGTGTCGCTGACAGCACTGGCGTGGGCGCCGAGCTCTCGCTGTCGTCGACGCCGCCGCAGGCCGACGCAATGAGGAGCACCCCGGTCACCAGGAAGGCGAGGCGGATCATTGACATCTCGCCCGCCCCGCTGGTGTACTGGTGCATACAGGCGATGACGGAGACGAGTAGCGTCGGCCAGCCTGTCCAGCGAGCCCCGGCCGGTGCGAGGGGGCGCGGGCAGCAGGCGCGAAGATCCCTCCTGAGCTTCCGGCCGAACGCCGCCAGAAGCGGCAAGTAGACCCGGACGGAAGGTGCGCACCTGGGGTGCGACGCCCACCGTTAGCGAGGGCAGGGGCGTGTTGGCGCCTCGATAAGTGCCCGCCTCTGGCGGGAAGCAGGGTGGTACCGCGGGCATGCACGCTCGTCCCTGGTCCGGGGACGGGCGTTTCTTTTTGAGCGCCGGTTCCCATTCGTGCAGCCATCTCCTATGAGGGTACGGCACAGCGTCACTGCTGGTTGTAGATCCCCCTCACATAATCTCGGCCCAGGAGGGCAGCAATGTTCAAGCCGGTCGATCCGAAGGTGAGCTTCCCGCGGCTGGAAGAGGGCATCCTCGACTTCTGGCAGCGCAACGCGGTCTTCCGCCGCAGCGTCGAAGAACGCCCCGCGGACAACCTCTTCATCTTTTATGAGGGTCCACCCACCGCCAACGCCCGCCCCGGGATCCACCACATCCTTGCCCGCGTCTTCAAGGACCTCATCCCTCGCTACAAGACCATGCAAGGCTTTCGTGTACCCCGCAAAGGCGGCTGGGACACCCACGGGCTACCGGTCGAGCTCGAGATCGAACGGGAACTCGGCTTCCAGTCCAAGCTCGAAATCGAGGCCTACGGGATCGCCGCTTTCAACGACAAGTGCCGGGAAAGCGTCAGCCGCTACGTCGAAGAGTGGACTCGTCTCAGCGACCGCATTGGCTTCTGGGCCGACTACGACCAGCCCTACGTCACCTGCGACAACGACTACATCGAAAGCTGCTGGTGGCTCTTTAAGCAGCTCTGGGATCATGGCCTCGTCTACCAGGACTACCGGGTGACCCCGCACTGCCCGCGCTGTGACACGAGCCTGAGCGATCACGAGGTCTCCCAGGGCTACGAAGACGACACGCCCGACCCCAGCGTCTACGTGAAGTTCCGCGTGGGAGGAGTACCGGGGGTTGCGCTCGTGGCGGGCGAGCCGGTCAGCCTCATTGCCTGGACGACGACCCCCTGGACCCTTCCCGGGAACGTGGCCCTGGCCGTGAACCCCGATGCGGACTACGGGGTCTACGAGCACGACGGCGAATACTGCGTCGTCGCCACGGCGCTCGCGGAGCAAGTCCTCGGCCAGGCCTCGCACGTCGCCACCGTGCTGGGTCAAACCCTCGTCGGCCTCCAGTACGAGCCGCTCTACCGCCCGGAGCTCCTCGGCCACGATGTCCTGCGATTCGACCAGCAGGGCCACCTGCGCCCTGTCGCAGACCCGGCTTCCACGGACGGACTCCGCCGTGTGATCCCCGCCGCGTACGTCTCTCTCGACGACGGCACGGGCATCGTCCACACGGCCCCGGCCTTCGGCGGCGAGGATTTCGAGCAGGGCAAGGTCTTCCAGCTCCTGTTCGCCCAGCCGATCGACCTGCGCGGCACCATGGCCAGCGGCCTGCCGGGTGCAGGCCAGTTCGCCAAGCAGGCCGACGGCGAGGTCATCCGCGACCTCGAAGCGCGCGGCCTCATGCTCAAGTCGGGCTCCATCAAGCACACTTACCCCTTCTGCTGGCGGTGCCACACGCCGCTGCTCTATTACGCCAAGCCGAGCTGGTACATCCGCACGACGCGCTGGCGCGAAGCGCTGCTCGAAGGGAACGAACGCATCCACTGGTACCCCGACCACATCCAGCACGGCCGCTTCGGCAACTGGCTCGAAAACAACATTGACTGGGCGGTCAGCCGCGAGCGCTACTGGGGCACTCCCCTGCCCTTCTGGAAGTGCGAGTCCTGCCCCGAGAGCGCCTGCATCGGCTCCAGGCGCGAGTTAGCCGAGCGCGCGATAGAACCGGAGCGGGCTGCCGCCCTCGACGACCTCCACCGGCCCTACATCGACGCCGTCACCCTCCGCTGCGAGAAGTGCCAGGGGGTCATGCGGCGCGTACCCGAAGTCGCCGACGCCTGGTACGACAGCGGGGCGATGCCCTACGCCCAGTGGCATTACCCGTTTGAGAACGAAGACGAGTTCCTCCGCCACTACCCCGCCGACTACATCTGCGAGGCCATCGACCAGACGCGCGGCTGGTTCTACACCCTTCACGCCGAGGCCACGCTTCTCAAGGCCTGCGAGGCGGTCCCCGACGGGATCAGCTTCCGCAACGTCATCGTCCTCGGGCACATCCAGGACGAAAAGGGCAACAAGATGTCGAAGAGCCGCGGCAACGCGGCCGAGCCCTGGGATGTCATCGAGAAGCACGGCGCGGACGCCACCCGCTGGTACATGTTCACGGCCAGCCCCGCCGGTTCCTCACGTCGATTTAGCCCGTCGCTCGTCGAAGAGGGCCTTCGTCGCTTCCTCCTGACGCTCTGGAACAGCTACAGCTTCTTCGTCAGCTACGCGAACATCGATGCGGTCGACCCCCGGCGGGCGCCTGCCGGGCAGGCCCCCGAGATCGACAGTTGGCTCCTCTCCGAACTCAACGTCCTTATCGAAAAGGTCACCGCCGAGCTCGACGCCTACGATCCGACCGACGCCGCTCGCGCCATCGACGCCTTCGTCGACGACCTTTCGAACTGGTACGTCCGCCGCTCGCGCCGGCGCTTCTGGCGGGGCGTCAGCGAGTCCGACGAGGACAAGCAGAGCGCGTACCACACCCTGTACACGGCCCTCGTGACGCTATCGAAGCTGCTCGCGCCCTTCACCCCGTTCATCGCGGAGGAGCTGTGGCAGAACCTCGTGCGATCGCTCGACGCGGACGCCCCGCTGAGCGTCCACCTGGCCGCCTGGCCGGCCGCCAACCGCTCACAGATCGATGAAAGGCTCAACGAAGAGACCCAACTTGTGAAGCGTGTCTGCTCACTCGGGCGGGCGGCGCGGGCGAAGGCCCAGATAAAGGTTCGCCAGCCGGTCGCCGAGATCCTTGTCCGGCCACGCGCCGCCGAAGAGGCGGTCGCCCTGCGGCGAAACGAGAACCTGGTCCTCGAAGAGCTCAACGCGAAAGGCCTGACGCTCATCGAAGACGAGACGGCAGTCGTCCGCTACACCGTGAAGCCCAACCTGCCTGTGCTTGGCCGTAAGTACGGGGTGGAGGTACCAGCCATTCGGGACGCGCTGGCGATGCTGCCGCCGGCCGAGGTCGCGGAGTCCGTTCGCCGCGGGCGCACGGTCGCGGCTGCAGGCCACGAACTCGAGCCCGAAGACATCCTGCTCCAGGCCGAGGACCGGCCTGGCTACGCCGCCGCCTCGGAGTCTGGCTACACGGTGGCCGTCACCACCACCATCACACCCGAGCTCGCTGACGAGGGCCTCGCCCGCGAACTCGTGCGCCGGATCCAGGAGATGCGCCGCGAGGCCGGATTCGACCTCGCCGACCGCATCACCACCTGGTACCGGGGCGACGGCGCGATCGTGCGCGTCATGGAGTCACTGGCGCCCTACATCAAAGGCGAAACGTTGAGCACGGCCCTCGTGGCAGCAGATCCGCCGGCCGAAGCCCATCGGGCGGAGCAGGATCTGGAGGGAACGAAGGTGATACTGGCTGTGCGGAGGAATTGACCGGCCCGCTCAACGCTCCGGGCGGATCCGCCACTCCAGGACCGTGATGTAGGTGCCGTTTCCACGCTCGGGAAGCAGGATGAGCCTCTGGCTTTGAAGGTCCAGTTCGATGCCGAGCGCTTCGAGCGGGATTACGCCCAGCAGCGCCATCTCCCCCCCGGGGGTCTCAAGGCATTCGAACGTGCCGACGCGACCTTCGACTGACAGGCTGACGCCTCGGTAGATTGCCGCCGTCTTCTCGCCCACGGCCGTTGCCACGTTGACATCGCGCAGCTTGCGAAGTCCGAGGCGCCGTATCATCGCGCCCGGCAGGCAGAGCATGTTGCTGCCGGTGTCGACCAGGACCTCATGCAGGATCAGCGTCCGAACCTCTTCGGGCGCTAGCTCGCCATCATCGGCCCGCGCTTCGTCGAAGACATTCGACACGACGATCGTCGCGTGGACTTTCCCCACCAGACGTGTCCGCCCCTTTGGCTGGTTTGCGACCGACTCGACCGTCATGGATGAAGTATACGCCTCCTATTGGGGGCGTCCCCGGCTCATGCGGCGCGCTGTCTTCTTCGACATGCACGACATCCTCCTGGACGCGTCCGGCGCCCAGGACGGAGTTTGGGGTCGGGCTAACTCCCTAGAGGATGGTGAGGTAGTTGTCTGGGCCGGAGTCGGGCAGCAACACCAACCGCTGATGCTTGAGGTCGAGTTCAAGCCCCAAGCGTTCGAGCGGCAAGACACCCAGCAGTGGCGGAGTGCCAGCCGGCACTTCCAGGCATTCGAAGTTCGCCCGCCGCCCCTCAATCTCCAGGCGCACGCCTTCGTACATTCGAGTTGTGCCTGGCCCGAGCGCGGTCATCACGGCAACCTCCTCCAGGACCGTCAATCCCAGCCGCTCTATCACGTCCCGCGGAAGGCGGAGGAGCATCGCGCCCGTGTCCACCATCACATTGGTAAGGACCGCCGATCGAACCCGGGCCGCGGGAATCATGCCCCGCCGGGCGTCGGCGAGGTCAACATTGTTCGCAACGGTGATCGTCGTTGAGACCTTGCCCATCTGCCGCTCTCGCCCTTCCGTGTAGCTAACGACGCCCCTGCTTGTCATGAACGAAGTATACGCCTCCTCTGGAGGCGTCCCCCGCTCTTTGAGCCGAAGGCGAGGTAATACCCGACCGGATCATTTGAGCACTTGCATGAGCTCCCGGCGGCTCTCAGGGTCGGGGGATAGCGCGGCCGGGGTCTCCAGCGGCCCTCTGGGCTAAGCTAAGTACGACGTGGCGACTCAGACTCCGCGCGCCGTCTTCTTCGACATGGACGACACCCTCCTGGACGGTGTCGCTGCGATGACCGTTGCCTGGGAGGTGGTCTGCCAGGAGATCGCGCCTGCACTTGGCGCGGATCCGGACGTCCTTCGTGCTGCCATCCGGCGCGAGGCTACGAAGTTCTGGCACGACGAGGAAGCTGTTGGCCACTGGCGCGTCCGGCTCGACGACGCCCGCGAACAGGTCGTCCGGGCCGCCCTCGACGCCGAAGGCCTCGACCCGGCGCCCTCCCGTGCCATCGCGCGCCGCTACGCCGCCGAGCACCGCGCCCGGCTCCGGCTCTTCGACGACAGCATTGAGACGCTCGAAGCGCTCCGGAACGCCGGCTTGCGCGTCGGCCTCATCACCAATGGACCGGCGGCGCTGCAGCGCGACAAGATCGTCCGCTTCGACATCGCCCGGCACATGGACGTTATCGTCATCGAAGGCGAGTTCGGCCGGGGCAAGCCCCACCGCGCGGTGTTCGAGCATGCGTTGAAGGCCGTTGGGGCTGCGCCCGGCGAAGCCTGGCACGTAGGCGACAACCTCTACGCCGACGTCGGCGGAGCCCACAAGGCGGGCCTGCACGCCGTCTGGATCCACCGCAGCCGCCTCGAACTCGGCGAGAATCCGGCCGCTCTCCCCGACCGCTCCATCGCACACCTGACGGAACTCTTGCCCGCTATCGAGTAGGCCGGGTCCCGCCCCTTATCCCCCGCTTCTCATCCCTCATCCCTTCTCAGGGGCAGGCCTGCGCCGAGGTGTCCTTGAGGAACGGGTTCGAGACCGCGCTGTCCATGAGCAGGACGACGCCGGAGAGCTTGGGTATGGTCGATATCCCGCCAGCCTGGCCGAGGTTGATGTAGGCGGGGAAGCCCTTCGTGGTGTTGAAGAAGTGCTGCCACTGCTGGTTGGCGCTGTTCCAGATGTAGATGGCCTTCCAGGAACTCGCGGGCAGGCACTGCACGAAAGCCGCGGGGCCCACGTCGCCAGAGAGGGGCCCGCCGACGACGTTGAAGCCGCTGCCAAGGGGGTCTCGCGCGCCGGCCGCGACGAACCCAAGTGAACCGCCCAGCATCGCGGCCATCGTGAGCGACGCTGCCACGACCGCGAACGATTTCCTTCGTATCGAGCTCATGTGATGCCCTCCACCGGCGGGGGCGGCCGCGCCGCGGCCACTCACGGCTAACCCTAACAATCGCCTACTGTACGCGCACTCGCTCAACCCTCGCCATTCCGCCCGATGTGCCGCCGTTCGCGTAAAACGTTCGTAAAAAGGCGACCTGTCCCCAGGGGCTGGCCGAATCATCGCCGACAGTGCCTGGCGACCGCTGTCCCCTGTCCCCTGTCCCCTGTCGCCTGTCCCCTGTCCCCTGTCCCCTGTCCCCTGTCCCCTGTCCCCTGTCCCATCGGATGCTACTATCCGCCCCACACTTCGAACCGGGGGCAGAGATGGGCAGACTCGACGGGAAGGTCGCGGTCATCACCGGCGGAGCATCGGGCATGGGCGAAGCAACCGCACACCTCTTCGTCCGCGAAGGCGCCCGGGTCGTGATCGGCGACCTCCAGAAGGAGAAGGGCGAAGCAGTCGCTCGTTCAGTCGGGCCCGATTGCGTCTTCGTCCGCGCGGACGTCAGCAGCTCTGAAGACGTCCGCGCCCTGGTCCGGACCGCGGTCGACCGCTGGGGCAAGCTCGACGTGATGTACAACAACGCCGGCATCGGCGGCGGCGAAGGCCCGATCGTCGACTGCACCGAAGAAACCTTCGACCGCATCATCGCGGTCGACCTCAAAGCCGTCTGGCTGGGGATGAAACACTGCCTGCCCTACCTGATCGCCAACGGCGGCGGTTCGATTGTCACCACCGCCTCTATCTCCGGGCTCGTCGGGATGCAGGGCCAGGGCGCTTACGGCTCGGCCAAGGGGGGCGTCATCCAGCTGACCCGCGTGTGCGCGATTGAGAACGCAGACAAGGGCGTGCGCGCGAACTGCATCTGCCCCGGCGGCATCCTCACCCCCATCCTCTATGCGAACCCGGCCCTTCCCGCCCCGCTCGACCCCGAGCTCGTCCGCCAGAACCTCGCCCGCCTGCAGCCGATCCAGCGCGCGGGCCTGCCCGGCGACATCGCCCAGGCCGCCCTCTGGCTGGCCAGCGACGACTCGTCGTTCGTCACCGGCCAGGCGATCGTTGTGGACGGGGGCTGGACGGCCTCGGCCCGCACGACTCAGCGCGCGCCCTAGACCGCGATGCGCCTCAAGGTCGCGACCTTCAACATCCGCAACACCAACGACCGTTACGACGAACGGCGTCCGCTCCTCGCCGCGGCCTTCGCGGCCATCGACGCGGACCTGATCGGCCTTCAGGAGGTCGTCTTTGGCGATCAGGGGCAGGACGTGTTCCTCGCCGCCCAGCTCCCAAGCCGGCACTATCGCAGCCTCACTGCCCACCACGAACGCTTCCCGAACTTCGGCAACGCGATCCTCGCCGGGATCGGCGAGACGCTTGCCCACGAACAGCTGCAGCTGAGCCGCGGCGGGTCGTCCACCGCGCCCTCGTGGCCCTCCCCGGCGGGCGCACCGTCTGGTTTGTCAACACGCATCTCCACCACAAGCCGGAGGAGCCCGAAGTCCGGGAAGAGCAGGCGCAGGCGATCTGCGCCTGGCTCGCCGAAGCTCCGGAGGCGACTGCGACGATCGTCGTTGGAGACTTCAACACGCCGCCGTCCGAACCCGCCTACCGCGTTATGACAGGAGCTGGCTTCCGCTCCGCCTACTGCGAAGTGCACGGCGTCGAACCGGATGTCACCTGGCCCTCGGGCATCCAGGCGGCCACGATGGACACCGAAGGCGACCCCAATTGTCTCGACTACATCTGGTTGCGCGGCCGAATCAGCGCCGTCGCCGCTCGCCTGGGCGCCAACGAACCCCAGCCTGGCGACCCTACGCTCTACCCGAGCGACCACCTCGCAATCGTCGCAGAACTCGAACTCTGACCCCAACCGGCACCGTCCGTTCGGCCTACAATGGCGTCGTGAAGCAATCGACGCAGTACGCGCAGGGCCTGGTCGCGCGCCGCCCCGACCGCTATGCCGATGTCGCTGCGCAGTACGAGCCCCACCGAGACAATCACCGCTGCACGGTCTTTCCGCCGACCCCGCTCTCGGCGCGCGAAATCGGCGTTTTCGTGCGGGCGATGCACGCGAGCTACGTGCTCGAACTCGGCACCGGGCTCGGTTACGGCGGCCTCCACGTCGCCGCCTCTTTCGGCGCGACGGGCCGCCTCGACACGATCGAGATCGACCCCACGCACGCTGCCATCGCTGCTGAGAACTTTCGGCGCTTCGCCCTCGAAGAGCGAGTTCGCCTCAACCAGGGCGCGGCCCACGAGGTCATCTCCGCCCTCAGCGGCCCCTACGACCTCGTGGTCATGGACTGCGATTGGGCCGACTACCCGCCGCTCTATGAAGACATCGTGCGCCTGGTTCGGACTGGCGGTTCGATCATCCTGGCGAACGTTGCCCCGCTCGGCTGGGAGATCGACGGCGAAGCCGCCCTTCCCGACGCGAACTTGCTCCGGGAGTTTCTCGAACGCCTCGCGGACGACGACCGTCTGCTCGCGTCCTTCGGCCCCGCCCTCACCCAGGTGGTCGCGACGCGCCTCCGCTAACACCGGGTTCGGTCTGCTGTGCCCAGACCGCTGCCGCCTGTAACCTACCGCCCATGCCCACCTACGACGAGCTGCAGATCGGCGATTCGGCCACCTTCACCAAGACGATCAGCGAAACCGACATCTACCTCTTCGCGGGCATCACCGGCGACATGAACCCCGCCCACGTCAACGCCGTGGCCGCCGCTGAAGGGATGTTCAAGCAGCGCATCGCCCACGGCATGTTGAGCGCCTCCTTCATTTCGACGGTGCTGGCGATGAAGCTGCCCGGCCCCGGCACTATCTACGCCGGGCAGGACCTCCAGTTCCGCGCGCCTGTCTTCATCGGCGATACGCTCACGGCCCGCGTCGAATGCACGGAGAAGCTCGATAAGCGCCAGTGGGCGAAGTTCCACACCACGGTGACCAACCAGGACGGCAAGCTCGTCGTCGACGGCGAGGCGACCGTGCTTCCGCCGAAGGCATAGTGTCTTCCCTGGCGGTCGGTCCTCCTCCTTTGCGATGACGCACGACGATGCGCCTCCCGTCCGCCGTCCCGTCCGCGACGAAGACGTGCAGTCCCGTGAAGGCCGCGCGGGCTGCATCGCCTTCGGCGCCGTGCTCGGGATCGCGGCCGGCTCGATCTTCACGTTCTTCGCCCTGCCCCCGCTCATCGACCACTTCGTTGGCGAGACGCGGGTCGCCGTTCGCGCCGCCTACGAAGACGAAACCCGGATCATCCGGGTCGTGTCCGTCGTCCAGGCGCCGGACCTCGAGCCCACGCCGGCGGGGGGCCCCTCGGACCGGATCGTCATCAGGCTCGCGGTGACCGCGCGGGAATCCTGGAAGCCATCGCCCGATGACTTTCGTCTCGAACTCGCCGACGGCGGCGACCGCCTGTCGCCACTCCCCTCCCTTGCATCAGCAGCCGAAACCGGCCTGAGCTTCGCGCCAGGCGAAGAACGAACACTGATCCTTCGCTACGCCTTGCCAGCGAGCGGATCCGCGGTCCCAAGGGCGCTCCACCTGCAGCACCCGGCGGTACGCTTCGAGCTGCCGACGCTGCGATGAACACGCTCCCCCACTACCTGCGGCCCGGCCTGCGAATGGTGTTCGTCGGTTACAACCCGGCGATTTATTCGGCCGAAGCGGGCCACTACTACGCTCGTCCCGGCAACCCGTTTTGGCGGCAGCTCATCGCCAGCGGCCTCGTGGGCCGGCCCGTTGGCCCCGAAGACGACGCGAAGCTCATGGAGGAGGCCGGCATCGGCTTCACCGACCTCTGTCCGCGCCCCACCGTCCGCGCCAGCGAGCTTTCTGCGGTCGAGGTCCGGGAAGGCGCGCGCCGTCTTCGCAGCGAGCTCCTCGGCAACCAACCTGCAGTCGCGGTCTTCAGCGGGCGAGGGATCTTCCAGCTCTTCGGCCGCTACGCGCTGGCGCTGAAATCTTCCGACCTCGCCGCTCGTCCCTACGGGCGGCAGCCAGAGCTTGTGGGCGCGACGGTCGTGTGGGTGATTCCCAGCTCGAGCGGCCTCGCCAGCAAGTGGCACGGCGAACGCCTGGCCCTGCTTGAACGGCTCGCGAACGAATTGTCCGGGCTCGCTTAGTTGCGCCTCGGGCGGGCGGTCAGTCCTGTTGGCCGGGCGAATTCAAGGCCTCGTACACGAGTTCGAAGGTCTCGCTGGCTGCGTGCCTCATGCCGCGCGCCAGGTCGTCCAGGCGGGCGGCAAAGCCATCAGCCTGTGGGTGGCCCTTCGTCTCCCAGAGCTCGACCAGCAGTTTGGCAAGCGAAGCTTCGAGGCGTTCGAGCTCCGGGATGAGCCGCGGCTCGTCCTCGACGACGCTCAGGGCTAAACCGTCCGGGCCCGTAAGAGAGTCCAGGGCATGTTCGACTGCGAGCGTGCAGCCTCGTAAAGCCGCCCGCGCGGAGGCATACCAGCGGTCATCGTCGCGCCGGGCCGCGAGGACCGTTTCGAGCTGCTGCACCGCCCGAAAGAGCGACGCCTGTTCCTCTCGATGCTGGATACCCAACCCGGCGTCAGTCGTCACTGGCCTTTGGCTCCCGTTCCTCGCCTGCCGGCGGCCCGGTCCCTGGAGCGTGGATGCTCGTCGCCGTCAACGAACCTCCCTCCGGCATGATAGCGCGCACGTCGGCCTTCGCTGGATCTACCAGGCGCGCACCCCGCACGAAGACGCCACGAACCCGGCTCAGGATACTCACGACCTGGCCCCAGCGGCGACCGCGGTCGCTGCCGGCTGTTCGTCGCAGAGGTGACAGCGACCGCGCACGATCCTGTGCGAGGCGGCATCGACCACCCAGCAGTCGCCGTGAGGGCAGTCTGCCCTTGTTCGCGCCGGAAGGAGTGCAGCGCCGATAGGTTGGGATCCAATGAGGGTCAGTACCATGATCCGCCTCCGAGTGCGGGTCGCCGTCTCGATGAGCGCGCGCCTGCGGTGGAACAGGGTTTCACCGCAGGCGCTGGACCAGCCGTCCGGTGGTTAGCCGACCGCGATCTCGATCTTCTTCGAAGCGGGCGCTGTCACTGCCAGTTTAGGCATGTGCACTTCCAGCACCCCGTCCTTCAGCTTCGCTTCGATCTTCGTCTCATCGACGTTGGCCGGGATCGCAATCGTCCGTTCGAACGAGCCGAAGAAACGCTCGCTGTACTTGCGGCCCTTTCCCTCTTCCTTCTTCTCCGTCCGCTTCTCTCCCCGAAGGTAGAGATCGCCGTCGCGGATCGACACCTCCATGTCCTTGGGGTCCACGCCAGGAAGCTCAGCGTGGACGACGATTTCACCGTCCTTCTCCGTCACGTCGCAGCGCGGGCTCCACTCGACGGTCACGCCGCCATTCGGCGCGACCCGCCCGAACAGGTCTCTTGGCCAGAAGCTGGCCAACTCATCGAACGGGCTCCACTTGATAAGACCGGGCATGGCAACCACCTCCACTCGTTTCGTCAGCGCAACTCTGCGGCCAATAGAGCCAAGAATAGAGGGCCGAACGATCCGATTCCGGTGAGCCGATCGGGCCCACCAGCAGGCGGGGGTCCGCCTGGTGGCTACGACCAGCGGTCCCAGCGAAGGATCTCTGCCACCGGCTTGCGCGTGACAGGCCCGAACTTGCCGAGCGGCCAACCCACCGGCACCAGGCAAAACGGTTCGATGGTCTCCGGCAACCCGAGGATCGCCTTCGCCGCGGGCCGGTTAGCGAGGCCCAGCGTCGTCGGCGCAGCCCCGAGCCCAAGGGCGCGCGCGGCCAGGAGGAGATTCTGCACGCCCGGCCAGATCGAGCCGCCTGCTCCGGCCCCGGCGGAGAAGCTGTCGCGGGCGGGCGCTCCCAGTTCGAGGCAGGCGATGACCAGCGCCGGCGCCTCGTGGAGATGCTCTGCCTGCCAGAGCACCGCCTGGAGCATGCGCTGGCGGGCTTCGGCCGACTGGTGGGGCAGCGCCTGCGGCCGTGCGCTCTGTGGGCCAACGTAGGCCTGAACCGCGGTGTTGTTCAGATCGGCGAGCTTTCGCTTCTGGCCTGCGTCCCGGACGATGATCCAGCGGCCGTTCTGGGCGTTCGATCCGGAGGGCGCCTGGTTCGCGGCTTCGATCAATTTGAGGAGCACCGGCTCCGGCACAGGATCGGGTTTGAGCCGCCGCATCGCCCGGCAGTGGTAGACCGCGTCGAACAGGCCCATCTCGTCGGCCATCTAAACCCTCCAGCAGCTGGATTGGATGAGGGGATTCTACTGGGGCTGGGCTCTGGCCGCGTTGCGCCCGGCAGTTGCAATCTCGACACTTCCCAATTCGTGTTCGTTCTGCGTACCATAAGCGGAACCGCAGTCGTGGCCGCGCTTATCAAGACGGGGTGGAGGGATCCGGCCCTTCGAAGCCCCGGCAACCTGGCCGCAAGGCCAAGGTGCCAACTCCGGCCTCCCACACACGACGGGAGGAAGATGAGAGCGCCAGCGCTCCAGATTACAGAACGGCCCACGCGGAAATGAGGAGTTTGCTCATGGTTTCCCTCACGGGCCGAATGGTCATGCTCTAGCCCCTCTGGAAAGGGGCCCCCGTACCACATCGTTTCGGAAAGCGAGGCCGCGCGCCTCGCCCTACCCCGGGCACTGGAACGGCCCGCGTGGACGGAGTTGAGCATGAGTTACGCAACCAACCTGCGCTGTCGCGAGTGTCATCGCGAATACCCCTTGAAGGCCCTGCACGTCTGCGAGTACTGCTTCGGACCCCTCGAAGTCGCCTACGACTACGATTCGCTCCGGCGCAGTGTCTCCCGGCGGTCGATCGAAGCGGGGCCCGCCAGCCTCTGGCGCTACAAAGCCTTCCTTCCCTGCGATGCGGACGCCGCCGTCGATATTGGCGCCGGCTATACGCCCCTCATCCATGCGAAGAACCTGGGCAAAGCCCTCGGGCTCCCGAACCTTTACATCAAGAACGACACGGTCAATCCCACCTGGTCCTTCAAGGACCGCGTCGTAGCGGTCGCCAGCACACGGGCGAAGGAACTCGGCTACACGAAGCTGGCCTGCGCCAGCACCGGCAACCTCGCCAACAGCGTCAGCGCCCACGCCGCCGCCGGCGGCATGGAAGCGGTCGTGTTCATCCCCCACGACCTCGAACAGGGCAAGGTCCTCGGGTCGAGCATCTATGCCCCGATTCTCGTCAAGGTGAAGGGCAACTACGACGCCGTGAACCGGCTCTGCGCCGAACTCGCCGGTGCGTACAACTGGGCGTTCGTCAACGTCAACGTCCGCCCCTACTACGCGGAAGGCTCGAAGACCCTCGGGTTCGAAGTCGCCGAGCAGCTGGGATGGCGCGCCCCCGACCACTGCGTGGTCCCGATCGCCAGCGGATCGCTGTTCGTGAAGATCCGCAAGGGGCTGGACGAGCTGGCGAAGGTGGGTCTGATAGCCGCCCCGAAGACGCGCATGAGCGGCGCGCAAGCCACTGGCTGCTCGCCCGTGGCCACAGCCTGGGCCGAAGGCTCGATGAACTTCCGGCCCCAGCGCCCGAACACCATCGCCAAGTCGCTCGCCATCGGCAACCCCGCCGACGGCTACTACAGCCTCGTCCAGCTGCGCGACACCGACGGCGCCTGCGCCATGGTCGATGACGACGAGACCGTGGCGGGGATCAAGCTTCTCGCCGAAACCGAAGGAGTCTTCGCTGAGACCGCGGGGGGCGTCACCGTCGCGGCGGTCAAACAGCTGGCAGCAGCGGGTAGAATCGACCCCGCCGAGCTGACCGTCGCTTTCATCACGGGCGCGGGCTTCAAGACGGTTGAAGCGGTGGCCGATTCGCTCAAACCGCCGCTCGAAATCGATGCGACGGTGGAAAGCTTCGACCTGGCGTACGGGGCGCTCCAGCCCCAGGAAGTGGTGGCCTGATGGCGATCAAACGAGTGCGATTCACCTTCCCAGAAGTGCTCATCAAGGAGCCCCTCATCTATTTGCTCGGCCACGAGTTCAAGGTCGTGACCAACGTCCGCATGGCCGATGTCGATGAGAAGACGGGCTGGGTTGTGCTCGAGCTCGAGGGCGAAGCGGGCGAGATCGAGCGCAGCCTCGCCTGGGCCCAGACGAAGGGCGTACGCGTCGACCCGGTCGCCGGCGACGTGGTCGAAGGCTAGCAGCGACCTCCGTCACGTCGCCGCCGAATCAAACACACTCAAGGAACGGAAGACCAGTGACAATCACCGTGAGAATCCCCCAGCCCCTTCGCGGCCTGACCGCGAACCAGCCCACCGTCCCGGGAGCGGGCGGCACGCTCGCGGGCTGCATCGACCACCTCGAAGCAGCCTACCCCGGCATCCGTGAACGCCTTATGGACGACACCGGCCAACTCCGTCGCTTCGTCAACGTCTATGTGAACGGCGACGACGTGCGCTTCATCGACGGCCTTGGGACGGCGCTCAAGGACGGCGACGAAGTGAGCATCGTCCCCGCCGTGGCCGGGGGCTAGCTCCGGCGCGCTCTCGGCCCCCGCTCGTCAAGCCGCGCGAAGATGTCGCTGATCCTGATAGACAGGCCCGGCACTGCGGGGGATCCCAACACTTCCTCCCCGGATAACGTCCGCACCGACCCTTGCTCGTGTACCTCGAACGTCCGCCGCTCGGGGTCAACGACCCACAGCGACTCGACTCCGAAATCGAGATAGATACTGATCTTGAGCCGCAGTTCGTTCGGGCGTTCGTCGGGCGAAAGGACCTCGACGACCACGTTCGGCGGGTCACGCAGCCAGTCATCGGTCTGGGGAGCCTCGCGGTAGAACGCGACATCGGGGAGGGGCGCACTCGGGCGTCGTGTCCCAGGGTTGGCGATGAGCGTGCGAGCCTCGACCGCGGCGTAACCGAATTCCTCCAGCAACGACGCCACCATGAGTTGCAGGCGGCCGTGAATCCATCGTGGTGACACCTTCTCGCACACCTCCCCGTCGATCAGCTCAAGCCGCCGCTCTTCGACATCGGGGATCGCGAGGAACTCCGCCAGCGACATCCGGGTGCGAGTGGGCATGCGCCAAGTCTACCAGAAGGCCAGGGGCGACTTGGCCGCCGGCGCGCTAATCCGGCTCGTCGAGGACCGCGAAGAGGCCGCTAACCGCGATCTCCAGCCCCGGCACGCTCGCCGTCGTGAGGAGGTCTCCGCCGACCAACGTCCTCCGCGTTCCGCCTTCGAAGACATCCACAGACCGCACATCCGGATCGATTAGCCAAACCGATTCCACGCCGAAAGCAAGGTAAACGTCTGCTTCCGCCCGCGCTTCCACGTGGCTCTGACCGGCCGACAGGATCTCGACCACGAGGTGCGGCGGTTCGATGACCACACCATGAGGTCGGGGAGCGCCACGCCTGAAAAACGCTACGTCCGGAAGGAGCGCGCTGTCGCGACGATCGCCCGATCCCCGGATGACCGTTCGGGCTGCTGTTGCGGCGTGACCGAAGGGACGCAGCAGATGGCCAACTTCGAGTTGAAGCGCTCCGTGATCAAACGATGGGGCCACGCGGCATACGACCTCTCCGTCGAATAGTTCCCACCGCCGCTCTTCGACGGACGGCAGCGCAAGAAACTCCTCGGCCCGGAGGCGGTGTGGGCCAAACGCTGCGGCCGCGGAGTAGGCGGCCACAGACTCAGGCCAGCCGATTACTTCGCCATCGACAAGCTCGAGTCCGCTCCCGTCGATACCGGGGATCGCGAGGAACTCCGCCAGCGTCATCCGGGTGCGAGTGCGCATGCGCCAAGTCTACCAGAAGCACAACGACGGCCCCCGGATAGCCGGGAGGCCGTCGCAAATGTTCGAACGGGCGGGACTTAGAAGACGTTCGGAGTCTTCGGGTCTCCCTGGGGTTGCGCGGGTGGCGGGGCGGGCGCGGCTTGCACCGCGGGAGGGGTGTACTGCGGCGCCGCAGCCTGGGCCGGAGGCGGCTGGATCTGCGCCTGGGCCGTCTGCCCCTCCTTGTCTTCGTCTTTGACCGCCCTGCGGAACTCCTTGATCGACGAGCCAAGCTCGCGGCCAAGTCCGCTCACCTTACCCACTCCAAAGAGCAGGACGAGGATGACACCAATGATCAGAAGCTCGGGCGCTCCCAGTGAGCCGAACATACGCTTTCCTCTTGGCCCCCGATGGGCGGGAGGCCACTACCGGTTATGGTACAGGATACGACGCCGTTGCCAATCCGGCTTTACCCCGTCCTGCCCTCTGCCCGGACGACCTACGCCAGCCGCTCCACGAACACATCCATTACACCGCCGCAGATCTTGTCCTCGCCGTCCGTGGGCTCCGTCAGGTCGACTGTGACGATCCGTGGCTTGCCGTCGTCGAGCACGGCCATCGCTTCCTGCAGACTTCTGCTTCGCCGCATCCCCCGCCAATCGTGCCGAAGAACGAGCCGTCAACGCGCACGACCATCTTGGCCCCCGTCTTGCGTGGCGTAGAACCGCGGGTTCGCGCGACCGTTGCCAGCACCACGTGCTCGCCGCGCTCCATGGCCTCGGTGATTTCGCGGTAGATCTCGTCCTGCACGGTTCAATCGTCGCAGGGCAGTAGGGCGGTCGCAAGCGCCCGGCTGGACGGCGTCTACTGCCAGCGCGGGTAGCTGCCGAAGACCTTCAGGTCGGCGCAGAGCGGCCGGATTGCGTTCAGCGCCTCCGCCGCAATCGGGTCATCGACGTGGCCTTCGAAATCGACGAGGAACACGTACTCGCCAAACGCGGCCCGGGTGGGTCGGCTCTCCAGCTTCGAGCAATTGATCTTCCGCCTTGCGAACTCGTGGAGCACGCCGGACACGGAACCCGGCTGGTCCTTCTCGAAGGTGAAGGCGATCGACGTACGGTCCCGGCCGGTCGACGCCGGCTTGCCGCGGCCCACAACGACGAAGCGCGTGACGTTGTTGTCCGTGTCCTGGATCGAACGTGCCAGCACTTCCGCCCCGTAGAGATCGGCTGCCCGCAGGTTCGAAATGGCCGCCGCATCGCCGTCTCGGGCGAGGGTCCGCTCGACCGCCTCCGAGGTGGAAAGCGCGGCCTCGACGTGTGCTTTGGGGAAGCAGCGGTCGATAAACTTGCGGCACTGCCCCAGCGCCTGGGGGTGGGAGAAGATCGCCTTCACCTGGTCTGCCCGCGTGCCCGGTTTCACCACAAGGTTGTGTTCGATAGGGAGTACCAGTTCGCCCTGGATCTGCAGCGTCGTTTCGTGGATGAGGATGTCGAGCGTTTCTGCGACCGAACCGTTTATCGAGTTCTCAATCGCCAGGACACCGGCGTCCGCCATCCCCGAGTCGACCGCCGCCGCCACGGCTGCGTGCGATGGAAAGGGCAGCAGGTCGGCGCCAGGGGCGTACCGGAGCGCCGCCTCCTCGCCGAAGGTGCCAGCCGGGCCCAGGTAGGCAAGCTTCACAGCCGCTCAGGTATCCAGTCCGTGGGTCGAACCGATGAGCGCCTCGCGCAACATCTCGTGGTTCTCGCGACGGGTCACGACGACGAGGGCGTCCCCGGCGTTGAGTCGCGTTTCGCCGCTGGGGATGCGAGGGACGCCTCCCGGGTCGACGATCAGCGAGATCAGCGACTCCGAAGGCAACAAGACCTCGCGCACCGAGCGTCCCGCCACGGGAGAGGTGTCGGGCAGCTTGACCTCCACCAGCTCGAGCCCGCTGTGGAGCTGCAACAGGGGAATCATCTCGTGCGTGGGCAGCTCCTGTTCGATCTGGCCCAGCACGGCCTGGGTGGCAGAGATCGTGGTTTCGATGCCCCGCTTCTTGAACAGCAGCTCGTTCTTCGGGTTGTTAATGCGGGCGATGGTTCGCGGCACGCCTCTTCGCCGTGAGACTTCGCAGATCACCAGGTTGTCTTCGTCGTCGCCGGTAACGGCGCAGACGAGATCGGCGCGAGATACGCCGGCGGCGTCCAGGGTCGTGACTTCGCAGCTGTCGCCCTGCACCGCGTTCCCGCCGAGCTCCTCTGCGACTGCCGCTGCCCGTGCTGCCTCCCGTTCGATGACCAGCACCTCGTGGTTCGCGTCGAGCAGCTCCTGTGCGAGATGGAACCCGACCTTCCCGCCTCCTGCCACGATCACGTACATCGCTGGCTACCTCCCATGCGCCGGCTCGGCCAGCAGCATGTTGACCATAATCTCCGCGCCCAGGCGTGTCGGGCTGAACGTTTCCAGCCCCAATTCCGAGAAGATCTGTTCACGATTCGGGTCATAGATCCGGCAGAGTACACGCTTCACGCCGTAGATCTCCCGGGCGAGCTGGCTTGAAAAGTAGTTACGATTGTCCCCCTGGGTGACCGCAATGAACGCGTCGGCCTCCTTGATACCCGCGCGTTCGAGCACCGGGCCGTCCATCCCATTGCCGATGGCGCGCGTCCCGCGGAACGAGTCGGGCAGCCGCCGGAAGGCAGTCGACGTGAGGTCCAATACGGTTACGTCGTGGCCACCCGCGTCGAGGGTCTCCGCGACTCGCGCCCCGACGCGCCCACAGCCCATGATCAGCACCTTCATTGGGTCACCCGCTACTCATGTTCGGCCACTCCAGCCGGGGCGACAGCCTGCCGCACCACCCACACCTGGCACGGGGCGTTCTTGAGCACGTAGTCGGCGGTCCTGCCAACCTGGAAAGCGCCGATGAGGCGTTTGTAGCCGACTCCCATGACGATTACGTCGACTTTGCGATCCCTCGCTTCATCGACTATCGCCGGGCCGGCCTCGCGCGCCTGGAGCAGTTCGCCGGTCACCTGGTAACCGTTCTGCGAGGCCACTTCTTCTGCCCGGCGGAGGAGCTGTTCACCCCTCCGCGCCTCGGCCTCCATCTCGGCGTTGAGCGGAAGAGAACGGAGCACCTCGATGACGTGGACTACGAACACCTTGCCCTTCCGCTGCTTGGCCAAGCCACAGGCAATGGCGACCCCTTCGAGGCTGGCAGGCGAGTTCGTGACGGGGATCAGGAACGACTGGGGGTTTGCCATGACCGCCGATCATTCTGCGCGCGGATTCCTGAACAGGATACGGCTTGCAGCGCGAGATCAGTTGTCGTCCTGCGCGAACCAGAGCCGTACAAGCCCGTTGAGTACGAGCACCACGCCAATCGCCGTGCCGATGTTCCACGATGTCGTCTGGCTCAGCATGAAGATGACCAGCGCGAGGCCGAGGATGATCGACGTGACTGAGAAGACGTAGTTCGCGGTGCGCATCGGCCTTACGCCCGGCGACTGCGAATCGCGGCCTGGCGGACTCGATGCTACGCCGGCCCGCACGAACAAGAAACCGCGACGACGCGGTCACTCGTAGCGCAGTGCCTCGGCGCGCGGCACCGAGGCCAGACCGGCCGTCCCCCGGAGAAGTCGCGGTTCCCGCGACAGGCCAGCGGGCGGTGGCTTCGCGTCGTCCTCGTGGCGGCCCGCCCGCTACTATTCGATCTGCCGATGCCGTTCAGGAAACCAGCCGCCGGGGACTCCCCGCCGAATCGGTCACCAGCCACGGCGATAGCGGGAGACCCGAGGGCGCAACTTCTCGCCTTCGCCTCGGCTCCCGTCGAGCAGGTAGCCGAGGGACTGGGATGTACGACGGCAGGTCTGTCTGAGGCGGAGGCCGCCGCTCGACTCCTCAAGTACGGGACCAACTCGCTGCCGGCGGGGGGCCACCCGGCCATTCGGATCATCGTCCGACAACTGAAGAACCCACTACTTGGCCTGCTTTTGGCGGCAACCTTCGTCTCGCTGGGCGTGGGAGAGCGCACCGACGCCAGCATCATCCTGGCGATCGTGGTGCTGTCCGTTGCGCTCGGCTTCTTGGATGAGTACCGCGCCGACCTCGCCGTAAGGGCGCTCGAATCGAGTCTGACGCGCACAGCACGGGTCAAACGAAGCGGAGAGGTGCGGCGCCTTCCGGCCGGCGAGGTCGTCCCGGGAGACCTTCTCGTTCTGGACGTCGGTGACATTCTCGTGGCGGACGCGCGGCTCGTTGAGTCGCTCGACCTCAGCGCGGACGAGGCCGTCCTTACGGGAGAGTCACTGCCCGCTGACAAGTCGGCGGTCCCCACTTCGGACTCAGATTCGCTGAGCTCGATCGTGCTAACTGGCACCGTTCTTCGAAGCGGTCGGGGCGCGGCGTTGGTCGTTGCGACCGGCAGACAGACGCTGTTCGGACAGATCGCCGCGAAGGTCGAGGGCGGGCCACCGACGACCGAGTTCCAACGTGGACTCCGACGCTTTTCGCTTTTCCTTGTAACCGTTACCGCCGCTCTCACAGTATTCATCTTTTCCGCTAACTCGCTCCTCGGCCACGGCGTACTCGCGGCCCTGCTCTTCTCGCTGGCAATCGCAGTCGGGCTGACGCCGCAGCTTCTTCCAGCGATAGTCACCGTCAGCCTCGCTCTGGGGGCACGGCGCCTGGCACTACAGAAGGTGATTGTTCGTCATCTCGTCGCTATCGAGGACCTAGGCAACATCGAGACCCTCTTCTCCGACAAGACCGGGACGCTCACCGAGGGGACGATTACCCTCCAAGAGGTGATTGGACCGCCGTCCGAAGGCGAACGACCAGTCCTCGATTGGTCCGCCTCCTGGCTCGAAGCAGGCGTCCATGCGCTCTCGGCGAACCCCCTCGACGCTGCCCTCGCGGCTGATGAGCGAGTGCGTGCGGCAGCGGGATCGCGAGCCGGATGGGTGGTCGTCGATGAGATGCCGTTCTCCTACCAGAGGCGGTCCGCAGCGTTGTTACTGGCAGCTCCGGACGGCAGCCGCTGGATTGTGGCCAAAGGCGCCGCCGAGGAGGTGCTGGAGCGTTGCGAAACGGGCACGGCCTGGGGCGATGACTGGAAAACGACAGCCGCAGCCGCGCTGGACAGGCTCCTCGCGCGTGGAGCACGGGCTCTTGCCGTCGCCGTCCGCCCGGACGCTGGCGGTCCAATCGAAGCCCAGGCCGGGGCGGGTCTCGATCTCATCGGCTTCCTGGCCTTCAGCGATCCCCCGAAACTCGCCGCGAAGGAGGCGCTCGCTCAACTCCACGCACTCAACATCGAGGTGAAGATCCTGACCGGAGACCACCCGGCGGTCGCGAAGTACATCTGTAACGAACTGGAGATCGATTTGCGGGGTGCTGTCACCGGCGCCGAACTCGAGAACCTCACCCCATCGGCTTTGACCGAGCTCGTTGAGCACAACACCGTTTTCGCGAGGGTCACGCCGGAACAGAAGGCAGCACTCGTTGCTGCGGTTCAGCGACAGGGTCGCGACGTGGGTTTCCTCGGAGACGGCGTTAATGACGCGCCCGCACTCCGCCAGGCCGATGTTGGGATCTCGGTCGACGACGCAACGGATGTGGCCAAGGCATCAGCCGATGTCGTGCTCCTGGAGAAGGACCTTGGTGTCCTCGCAGTTGGGATCCGGGAAGGTCGGCGAACGTTCGCCAACACCGTGAAGTACGTGATGATGGCCACGAGCTCGAACTTTGGGAACATGTTCAGCGCAGCCGGCGCTTCGCTCTTCCTGAGCTTTCTTCCGATGCTCCCGACCCAGATCCTGTTGAACAACTTCCTCTACGACGTTTCGGAACTCACCCTGCCAACGGACCGAGTCGATGAGGAGTTGACGCGGCGCCCCGCTCATTGGGACATCGGTTTGATCTTCCGCTTCATGCTGGTCTTTGGGCCTGCGAGCTCCGTTTACGACTTCCTGACGTTCGGCCTCATGCTAAAGGTCTTCCATGCGCACGAGTCTTTGTTCCAGTCCGGTTGGTTCGTCGAGTCGTTCTGCACGCAGACGCTCGTGATCTTCCTCCTTCGTACACAGCGCATCCCGTTCTGGCGCAGCCGTCCCTCCCGTCCACTCTTCGTCACGACCCTCATCTGTGTTGGCGTCGCTGTCGTGCTGCCCTATTCGCCGCTGGCTGACCTGCTGGGGTTTCAGGCCTTGCCCTTCAACTTCTTCCTCGCGCTCGCCGGCATGGTGATCACCTACCTGGTACTCGTCGAGACCGCCAAGCGTTACTTCTTCCGCCGATGGCCGAGCCTGACCGGACAGGGCCGAACGTCCGCCGCCCTCTCCTGAGCGACCACCATGTGGTCGTCGTGGCGCATTGGCTTGGAGCGACTCAGAAGCGCACCGGGTAGATTCGATGCGTGCCGCGGAGCGCCTGCACCGCGACCTCGCCCGCGTCGTAGGTCTTGTAGATCGCCCGCGCCCGGATGATCTGCGCGGCCTCGCTCTCAAAGCGGGTCTCAGTCCTGGGAGAGGGCCGGGCAACGACCATAGGAATCCTCCGGCGTGGCGTTCACATCGAGTGTCTCTATGCGATGTAAACGCCACAGGGCCGGAGGTCGCGTGGCTGCAGGCCGAACGGCCGGGCCTTCTCCGCGTCAGCCGTGAGCGGAGAGGCCCACTTGCCGCGTCGTCAGGCTGCCGCGCCCTTGCTGCGCCTCGCGAACCGCGCACCGCCGAGTATCAGCAGGGCCGGAACCGTCAGCCAGATGGCGGCGACTGCGAGCACAGCACCCGCGTTGGCGAGGTAGCGAAGCGCATCGAGGGAAGCCTCCCAGGCATCGGCGAAGGCCTCGCCGATCCCCTTCGGCCCGCCGGAATCCGGGGCTTTGCCCGGCACGGCGAGCGCCAGCGACACGTCGATCGTGGCGAGATCTGTCATCTGGTCGAGGACCTTCAGCCGTCCCTGGATCTGCTCTATCTGACCCCGCACGGAGTCAAGCCGGTCGTTCACGGTCAGAATCTCAGGGATCGTCTTCGCCTGTTCCAGGAGCTTGAGGTACTGCCCTTCTGTCCGTTCCAGGTTGCGCTGGCGGCTCTGCAGGTCGGTGTACTGCTCCGTCACCTCGGCCGAACGCGCCGACTCGGTGTTCACCTTCGCGTCCTTTATCCCGCGCAGCCCGGCAAGAACATCCTGGTACTTCGAGGCGGGCACGCGAAGGGTCAGCGTTGCCTGCCCACGCTGCTTCGCGCCGGCCGAGTCGCCGTAGAACTGCGATTTCTCGACGAAGCCACCGTTGGAAACCGCGATCCGGTTCGCTTCGTTGAAGGCGAAGGCGACGTCGCTCACCCCCAGACCAATCGCCGAGTTGAAGACGATCTTGCGGTCGAGTGTGGTGCTCAGGCCCTGGCCACCACCGGTCGTGTCTGGGACGGGCGCCTTCGCACCCGCGCCGCTCCTGGTGGCCGCGGTTGATTCGGGCGCGATCGCCGGCTTCGCGACATCGCCCTGCGCAGAGAACTGGTTGCTTCCCGGCGCCCCGTCAGTGGCGCTCGGAACGTCCCCTCCCTTGCTGTCGCTCACGCTGGTGTCGTCCCCGCAGGCGGCGACGGTCGCGAAAACGGCCGCCAGGGCTCCGGCCAGCAGGACTAACCTGGTACGAGGTCCCATCGTCGAACTCCTGGAACGCGCCTCGGGGGGCGCCGCTTCCGTCCTTCAAGACGCTGGCGCAGCGCAGCGGGTTCCCAGAAGTTGATCGGAATTTCATAAGAACGGCAAACCGTCGAGGTCGCTCCGCTGCGTTGGCCCGATCTCTTATAGCAGGACTATCAAGATACCTGCTCGCCTCCTTATTGCAGGTTCGCGCCAATCGGCTGTAAAGTAATCGTGCAATGGCGAAGAAGAACCTCTACGAAGTGCTTGGCGTCCCACGTTCCGCGCCCGAAAAGGACGTCCGCAGCGCCTACCGGAAACTCGCCCGCAAGTACCACCCCGACGTCACTCCGAACGACAAGGCCGCCGAAGCGCGCTTCAAAGAGGTCACCGCCGCCTTCGAGATCCTCTCCGATGGCGACAAGCGCAAGAAGTACGACAAGTACGGCGACCGCTGGGAGTACGCCGACCAGATAGAAGAGGCGCAGAAGCGTCAGTCAGCCGGCGGCTGGGCCCGTCACGGGCCCGACGGCAGCACACTCGGTGCGGAGTCCGGCGACCTGGGTTCGATCTTCGAAAGCCTCTTCCGCGGCGCTAGCGGCCGCCGCGGTCAGCCCCTCAACCGGCGCGGCCAGGACGTCGAAACTCCGGTCGAAGTCTCCCTCGAAGAAGCCTTCCACGGCACGGCGCGCACCCTCCAGCTCCAGTCGGCCGAGTCCTGCCGCACGTGCGGTGGGCAAGGCGAAGTCGCAGGCGCCATCTGCCACACCTGCGACGGTGCCGGCCAGGTCGTCCGCCCTCGCCGCCTCGAAGTGCGGGTGCCGGCCGGCGTCAAGACCGGCTCCCGCGTCCGGGTCGCGGGTGAAGGCCGTCCCGGCAGCGGCAATGCCGCCGCCGGCGACCTCTACCTGGTGGTCACCGTGCTCCCTCATTCGCGCTTCGAACGCAAAGGCGACGACCTCTACCTCGACGTCACTGTCCCGTACACCGACGCCGTCCTCGGCGGCGAAGCCGAGGTGCAGACCCTGGACGGCCGCGTCGCGCTCCGCATCCCTGAAGTCACACAGAACGGCCGCCAGATCCGCCTCGCCGGAAAGGGCATGCCCGTCCTCGGCAAAGACAGCAAAGGCGACCTCTACGCCCGCGTCCGCGTCCAGCTGCCGGAACACCTCAACTCAGAAGAGCGAGCGCACTTCGAAGAGCTCAGGGGCCTCCACAGCGGCGCCCGCACTGGCCACAGGGTTTAGGAGGCCAGCTCCCGTGCCACGACTCCGCAACATGCCACCACAGGACGGCTTTTCCGATGACGAGCCCTGCTACGTCATCTCGATCGCGGCCCGCATGGTCGGGATGCACCAGCAAACCCTCCGCTATTACGAACGCGCCGGCCTCATCGAACCGAAGCGCACGGGCGGCAACATCCGCATGTATTCGAACAGCGACATCCAGCGCATCCGCCACGCGCAACGCCTCATCGACGAGCTCGGGGTCAACCTGGCGGGCGTCGAAATCATCGTCCGCATGGGCGAGCAGCTCCGGGTGTTGATGGAAGAGCTCGCGGCCACCAGGGCTGAGCTCGACCGGCTCCGCAGCACCCGCCTTCCGGCGCCATACGCCGGAGGAACGAGGGACGCGGGATGAGGGATGAGGCAACTCGGCGGAAGGTTCAGGGGTTCGAAGACCTCCTCGCCTGGCAGATGGCTCGCGAACTGGTTCGGGAGATAAACAGCGTCGCGGAAAGCGCGCCGGTGACTCGGCTTTATGCGTTTCGAGATCAGCTCCAGCGCGCCGCTGTCTCAGTCATGTCGAACATCGCCGAAGGCTACGACCGAGGAAGCCGTGCTGAGTTCTTCCACATGCTCTCTATCTCAAAGGGCTCCTGCGCCGAAGTTCGATCACTGCTCTACGTCGCCATTGATGCCGGCTACATAGACCAGTCCACCTTCGCCAGACTGAACCAACAAACGCACGAACTGTCACGGGTAATCGGGGCTCTTCGAGCAGCAGTTGGGCGACAACGCGACGCCCAACGCGCCAGTCGATAGGCCTCATCCCACATACCACGTCCCTCATTCCAACAACCGGAGGTTTACATCACATGATGAGACAGGATCGATTCACCGAGCAGGCCCAGCAGGTCCTCGCTCAATCCCAGGAGCTCGTCCGCCAGCAGCGGAATAGCCAGTGGGGCGTCCCCCACGTGCTCGCGGCGCTCATCGGCCTCCAGGGGGGCCTCGCGCAACAGGTACTCCAGAAGCTCAGCGTCGACCTCGAGCGCCTTCGCGGCCGCGTTGGGCAGGTGCTCGCGCAGATGCCGAAGCTCCAGCACGACGTCGTCCAGATCTACACCACCCCCGAAGTCGTCCGCATGCTCGAAATGGCCAACGCCGAAGCCGACCGCCTGAAGGACGAATACGTCGGCGTCGAGCACCTCCTCATCGCCATCGCCGACAACGAAGAGAGCGGCGCCACCCGCTTGCTCGCCGAATTCGGCGTCACCAAGGAAGGCATCTACCGGGCCCTGCAGGACATCCGGGGGAAGGCTCGCGTCACGAGCCCGACCGCCGAAAGCCGCTACCAGAGCCTCGAAAAGTACTCGACCGACCTCACCCGCCTGGCCGGCGAAGGCAAGCTCGACCCGGTCATCGGCCGCGAGGTCGAGATCCGCCGCGTCATGCAGATCCTCAACCGCCGGACGAAGAACAACCCGGTGATCATCGGTGAAGCAGGTGTCGGCAAGACGGCGATCGTCGAGGGCCTCGCCCAGCGCCTGCACGCCGGCGACGTCCCGGACAACCTGAAGGACAAGCGCATCCTCGCCCTTGACATGGGCGCCCTCGTCGCCGGGTCCAAGTTCCGGGGCGAATTCGAAGAGCGCCTCAAGGCAGTGATGGAGGAGGTCAAGCAGTCCGAAGGCGAGGTCATCCTCTTCATCGACGAGCTGCACAACGTTATGGGCGCGGGTGGGGCGGAGGGCGCTATCGATGCCAGCAACCTCATGAAACCGGCGCTCGCCCGCGGCGAGCTCCACGCCATCGGAGCCACCACCCTCGACGAGTACCGCACGCGCATCGAGAAGGACCCTGCGCTCGAACGCCGCTTCTCCCCCGTCTACGTTGAGGAGCCGAGCGTCGAAGACGCGATCCTCA
This sequence comes from Tepidiformaceae bacterium, assembly GCA_041488155.1. GTDB lineage: Bacteria > Chloroflexota > Dehalococcoidia > Tepidiformales > Tepidiformaceae > JBGPOS01. The sequence goes on along the minus strand of JBGPOS010000003.1, from coordinate 29,197 downwards.
TCCTCAAGGGCCTGCGCCCGAGGTACGAAGCCCACCACAAGATCACCATCACCGACGAGGCGCTCGACGCCGCGGTCCATCTCTCGAGCCGCTATATCACGGAACGCCACCTCCCGGACAAGGCGATCGACCTCATCGACGAGGCGGCAAGCAAGCACGTCATCGACGCCCAGGCACTCCCCGACGACATTCGCGACATCCGCAAGCGGCTCGACGACCTCGCCCTCCAGGCGGAGAGCGCCGTCCAGAAGGAGGACTACGAGGCCTCGGCTCGCGTCCGCCAGGAAGTGCTCCAACTCCAGGCCGACTACGCGGAGCGGCGCCAGGCCTGGGCAGCCGAGCACAAGATCGACCTCCGGGTCACGCCGGAAGACATCGCCTCCCTCGTGGGTCAGATGACCGGCATCCCGGTATCGCGCCTCGAAGAAACCGAGGGCGAGAAGCTGCTCAAGATGGAGGACTACCTCCACAAGCGCGTCATCGGCCAGGACCAGGCGATCGTGGCCCTGAGCGACGCTATCCGCCGCGCCCGCGCCGGCCTGAAGGATCCGACCCGGCCGATCGGCTCGTTCATCTTCCTCGGGCCCACCGGGGTCGGGAAGACAGAGCTGGCGAAGACCCTTGCCGAATACCTCTTCGACGACGAAGACGCGATGGTCCGCCTCGACATGTCGGAGTTCCAGGAGCGCCACACCGTCAGCCGCCTCATCGGCGCCCCTCCGGGCTACATCGGCTACGAGGAGGGCGGCGGCCTCACGGAGCTCGTCCGGCGGCGCCCCTACCGGGTCATCCTCTTCGACGAGATAGAGAAGGCCCATCCCGACGTCTTCAACACCCTTCTGCAGATCCTCGACGACGGCCGTCTCACCGATGGCCACGGGCGCACGGTCGACTTTCGCAACACAGTCATCGTTATGACGAGCAACCTCGGCACGGGGGCGCAGGAACGAGCAACCCTCGGCTTCACCCGCCGCACCGAAGGCGAGCCCGAGCAGAGCCGGCTGAAGGAGTCGATCGAAAAGGCCCTGCGCGAGCACTTCCGCCCCGAATTCCTGAACCGCATCGACGAGATCATCATCTTCGAGCCGCTCACCCGGTCCGAACTCGAAAAGATCGTGGACCTCCTCGTCGAGGAGGTGCGCGAGCGCCTCGCCGACCGCAAGGTCGACTTCGAACTGACCTCCGCGGCGAGGGACGAGGTCGTCCGGGAAGGCTATGACCCGCAATACGGGGCACGCCCGTTGCGCCGCACGGTCCAGCGCCGCATCGAAAACGAGCTCGCCCGCCGCATCCTCGCTGGCGAGTTCCACGAAGACCAGTGCGTCGTCGTCGACTTCGCCGGCAACGCCTACCGCTTCACCGCCCGCGACTGCGACACCTTCGCGAAAGAGGAAGAACCGGAGCCGGAGGCCGTCGCGGCAAGGTAGCCGCGGCCGCCCCGGGCCGCTGGGAATGGCTCGGACCGGATAGTGGGAACAATCAACGGGCGACTCTCGTTTTGAGATCGACGGAGCCTTGCGCGCCGTACTGACTGGCAGAAACGCTATCTCGGCGGGTTGGGGACCACTCTTCCGAGGCGGAAAGAGCAGGCACGCCACCGATGAGCGGAGCCATAGACGGTCTAAGCCCGCGTGAGAAGCAGGTACTTGGCCTTGTGGCCGCAGGCAAGTCGAACAAGGAGATCGCGCGTGCGATCCTTCCACCAATGAGCGAGCACACGGTCAAGGAACACCTGAGGCGAGTCTTCCGGAAGCTGGGGGGTGCAAAGCCGCGCAGGTGCGGCGGCCATCTGGGCGTTCAACAACGCCCGCCAGATCCCAAAACCCGACCAGTGAGGTGGACCCGGTCGGGGTACCCCGAACGTGCGACTTTGTGTGCCCGCGCGCAATAACTACTGTTCAAGCCGCACGGCCGACGGGAACCAGGTTGGCTACCAACCGCTTGGTTGCAAAGGCCAGGCGGAAACTGGGGGCGATCAGGCTTGATGTTTCTGCGCAGAGGTACGTTCCAACTGACCGCGTGCGCCTTCCTCGCGTCCGCAGCTCTCACCGCAACTCTGTCGGTCTACGGCGTAGCCCGCGCCAGCGGATATCGGATATCAGTCGTTGCGGGACTGACCGGGAACGTGACGACCCTTCAATGCTACGACCCCGAGCCGAATCGCGCGCATCCCTCGTTCTACAACAAGCCCGACCCGTTTGCCCCATGCAGGCTGGTGGACGACAACCTGGATCACGTCACCGGTACCCATGCTGGCTCTCGGCCGGTGGACATCGCGGCGCTTGGGTCGGTCTATCTGCAGCTCGACTATCTCCCAGGCCGCGACCGGGGCGGGTACGCGTATGCCGAAGACGTGTCTGGAATGTGTTCAGCTTATGTGGGGAAGACTCTCCGGGTGTGGACGTACCATTTTGACCCGACGGACTCTTATGACGTGCACGACGTGTACTTCGAACACATCAATCTGGCGGTGCCCGTACAGACGTGGATGTACTGGAACAATCCGTTTGCGTTGACCCCGCTCTGGCAGCCTTGGCTCGTGAACTTCAACCTCAACAACACGACGAGCGGCGGCTGGAACGTTGGTTCGGTCGCCCAGCCGGCGTCAGGAACGCCCGCCGGATGCGCTACTGGCGCTCACCTCCATCAGGACACCGGCGTATCTCATGGGGAGACCTGGGCCACTCAACACTACGCAGAAGGGTGCTTCAACGACGGCGGCGCGTATGGCGGGGCGCGGTGTCCGACCAATCCTTCGACTTGGGCATGGATTACCGGTCAGCCCGTTACTGGCCGCTACAGTGACGTGCAGTACCTGACCATCAACATCAACTGAGCCTAGTCGAGCGTCCGTTCAATTGGAAGGCGATTCAATGAAGCGACCCAAGATCTACCTAGCTCTGTTAGTGGTTTGCGGTTCCGTTCTTGGCGCCGCACTCGCGGTGGTGGTGACTGGTGCCGCCTCGCTGGCGGGAACACCACCCAACGACACGACGTCCCACACCCGCGAGGACGGTCCCCCACCGCCACCGTTCAATCGCTGGATCAGTCCGGTGAGCGGCAAGTTCTCTGTGCCCGAATGGGACGACCGCCACATATCTGCTGAGGAGAAAGCGAAGAACCCCGCGATAGATCCTCGCTGGAAGCCATTTAGCGAATGCCTCGCCGCCAGAAAGCTGGAAACGCGTCCCGACCCCACGAGGCCGTTCGTCAAGGCTGACCTCGACCGTCTGCTGAACGGCGTGAATACATCTCGGCCGGACCCGGGCGCCAACAAGCGAATCAGGCAGGGAGAGGCCGTACAGGGCCTGGCTGGCGGCTTCCTTGAGTGCGCCGACGAATGGCTCAGCATCAGGATCGAAGACTTCTCCAAGTTCGGCCTTACGATCCCTCCGATCGAGTAGGAGCTGCTCTGGGACGGCAGATGGCCCGACGGCAAGAGAGGGCGGTTCTGGCTATACTCCCGCTACTTCCCTCCCTGGAGCCCCGCCCATGACCACGACCGAAACCGCCGTCAACGCCAGCGTCCAGGCGCTCATCTCACGCCAGGTCGCGGAGGGACGCCAGATCGGGGTCCAGGTCTGCGCCTACAAGGACGGCCGCGTCGTCGTCGACGCCTGCGCCGGCCAGATGGGCCCCGACGACCCCCGTCCGGTCCAGCCGGACACCCTGTTCCTCAGCTTCTCGACGACGAAGGGCGTCGCTGCTACGGCCGTCCATATCCTCGCGGACCGCGGGCTCATCGACTACGACGCCCCGGTCGCGAAGTATTGGCCAGGGTTCGCCGCCAACGGCAAGGACCGCATCACCGTTGCCCAGGCGCTGAGCCACCAGGCTGGCCTTCACGCCATGCCCTCGCCCTACACCAACGAACACATCACCGATTGGGACGCCGGCATCCGCCGAATGGAGAAGGGCGTGCCCGCGTGGCAGCCAGGCACCGCGACGGGCTACCACGCCGTGACCTACGGCTGGATCGTCGGGGGCATCGTCCAGGGCGCGTGCGGCCGCCACATCCGCGAGGTGATAGAAGAAGAGATAGCCGTGCCGCTCGGCGTCTCCGGCCAGATGTACGTCGGCATCCCCGACGGCGTCGAAGACCGCCTGGCAACCTTAGAAATCGTCGTCGCGGGGGAGAACATGGGCCTCCCGCCGGACAGCGACTTCTTCAAGGCGATGCCGGAGGCGATGTGGCAGCACTTCAATGAGATGGCCATCCGCAAGGCGTGCCTGCCCTCCGGCAACGGCCACTTCACCGCCCGAGCCCTCGCCCGGATGTACGCAGCCCTCGCGAACGGTGGCGAAGTCGACGGCGTGCGTCTCGTCTCGAAGGATCGGATCCCCCACATGCAGCGGGTGATGACGACCGACGTGGACCGCGTGCTCGGCATGCCGATGACGAAAGGGATCGGGTTCTTCATGGGCGGCGAAGCGGGCGGCATCCACGGCCCAACCGGGCCTCGCGTCAGCGCTTTCGGCCACCCCGGCGCCGGCGGATCGGTCGGCTTCTGCGACCCCGAAGTTGGACTCAGCGTGGGAGTGACCATCAACAAGATGCAGTACGCGGGCCCCGGTGCAGGCGTAACGCTCGAAATTTGCGACCTCATCCGCTCGGAGCTGGGCGTGGCCTAGCCTGGCCTTTACCCCGCGCGTTCGACCGGCGGAAAGCCACCCCGGTATACTTCGAATATCCCCTTCGGAGCCCGATGTGACTACCACCGAGACCGCCATCAACGCCAAGGTCCAGGCCCTGCTGGAAAAGCAGATCGCTGAAGGCCGCCAGCTCGGCACCCAGGCCTGCGCCTACCGCTACGGTGAGGTCATTGCCGACTCGTGGGCCGGCACCATGGGCCCCGCAGACACCAGGCCCGTGCAGTCCGACTCGCTCTTCAGCAGCTTCTCGACGACGAAGGGCGTCGCGGCCACGGCGCTTCACATCCTCGCCGACCGCGGCCTGATCGACTACGAAGCCCCTGTGGCGAAGTACTGGCCCGAGTTCGCCGCGAACGGCAAGGGCAAGATCACCGTGGCCCAGGCGATGAGCCACCAGGCTGGGCTCCACGCCATGCCGAAGCCGGCAACCGCCGATTTCATCACGAACTGGGAAGCGGGCCTCGCCTGGATCGCCAACGGTACGCCCGCCTGGGAGCCCGGCACCGCCACCGGCTACCACGCCCTCACCTACGCCTGGGTCGTCGGCGGCATCGTCCAGGGCGCGAGTGGCCGTCACATCCGCGACGTTATCGAAGAAGATATCGCCGTCCCGCTTGGGGTCGCAGGCCAGATGTACGTCGGCATCCCGGACGGCGTCGAAGACCGCCTCACTACGCTGACGCAGCTGAGTGGTGGCCGCGTCGTCCCGGGCGCCGCCCAGATTCCCGCCGATCACCCCATGTTCGAAGCCATGCCCCCAAACGCCGACTACAACTTCAACGACATGCGCATCCGCAAAGCCTGCCTGCCTTCGGCCAACGGCCACTTCAGCGCTCGCGCACTTGCGAAGATGTACGGGGCGCTCGCGAACGGTGGCGAAATTGGAGGCGTCCGCCTCGTTTCGAAGGAGCGCATCCCGCTGATGCAGCGCATCTACACCGAGGCGGCAGACCGGGTCATCATGTTTCCCCTGCGAAAGGGCGCGGGGTTCTTCATGGGCGGCAAGATGAACGGCATCCACGGCGCCACTGGCCCCCGCACCACGGCGTTCGGTCATCCTGGCGCCGGCGGCTCCATCGCCTTCGCAGACCCCGAAGTTGGTCTCTCGATCGCCGTCACCCTCAACCAGATGCAACCTGCCTCGATGCAGGGCGAGGGCGTCACACTCGAGATCTGCGAGCTGATCCGCAACGAGCTCGGCGTCAACGCGTGACGGAGATCCGCGCCGCGATCTTCGACATTGGCGGCGTCCTCACGGTTTCGCCCGTCACCGCGATCATCGACTTCTCGCGCGGCCATGGCATCTCCGACGCGACCCGCACGCACATCTTCGCGGGCCACAATTGCCCGTGGTCTCGCTATGAACGCAGCGAGCTGACCGTCGACCAATTCGCCGCGGAGTTCGACGCCATCGTTCGCGCCCAGGGCGGCAACGCGACCAGTGCCGCCTTCTTCAAGTTCTTCTTCCAGGGCTTCCCACCCCGCCCGGAGATGCTGGCCGTCGTCGAAGCCTTGCGGGGACGCGTACGCCTCGGTTGCATCACGAACAACGTCGCCCGCGAACGCCCCGAACAGAACCGCACGTCGGGACTCGACGTGCAGGGCCTGTTCGAAGTCGTGATCGAGTCGGCGAAGGTCGGCGTCCGCAAACCGGAGCCACGCATCTACCGGATGGCCTGCGAAGCCCTTTCCGTTGAGCCGCACCAGGCGGTCTTCCTCGACGACCTCGGCGCGAACCTCAAGGGCGCCCGCGAACTTGGCATGCACACGATCAAAGTCGACCACACCCTGAGCGCAATCGACGAACTGGAAGCGGTGCTCGGGTTCGCGCTGCCGAGGGTCGCGAGCTAGCTCTGGGGTTCCCGCCAGAGCTTGACCGCGCCCTCATCCCCTTTCGCCGTTCCCGTGCGCGGGAGAAGGGGTTGGCCGCCGGTGGCTCCGCTCTCCGCCAAGCGAGAGGGCCGGGGGTGAGGGGACCAGCGCCTCTGCGAGCAGCAATGGTTGCCAGCGAGCCCCACAGGTCCACCTGTCGCGCGACATCCCTCATCCCCTTCCCCTTCTCCCGTGCGCGGGAGAAGGGGTTGGCCGCCGGTGGCTCCGCTCTCCCGGTCAGGGAGAGGAGCCGGGGGGCGCGGGAGTCAGCGCCTCGCGCAACTGTGCCAACGAGCCCGAAAGGTCCCGTTCCACGTTCTCTGCCCGAAGGCGAACGAACCGCGTTCCCCGCGCCTCGATGATCGTCTGCCTCAGTCGGTCACGCTCACTCCGCCCGCCGAAGTCGTGGATCCCCCCGTCAATCTCGACCGCAACGTTCAATTCGTCGCAGTAGAAGTCGACAACGAACGCGCCGATAGGGTGTTGGCGACGAAACTTCCGTCCCTCGAAGCGCCGGTCACGAAGAACTTCCCACAGAAGCTCTTCCGACCGAGTCAGTCTCTGTCGCAGCCGCCGTGCGGAAGGCACGTTGTCGCGGTGGAATGTTGGTTCTGCCATCCTTGAATTCTACCGGGGGGCACCCCTCTCCCGGTCAGGGAGAGGGGCCGGGGGTGAGGGTTCGCTGCGGGCAACCGGTTGTCGTTCCTAGCTCCGGGCCTCCCCCGCACGCCGCTCGGCCGCCAGCAGCCGGGACAGCATCAACAGTTCGCGGTCGTTGTACGTCACTTCCGCGGGCACCATCAGGTTCGCCAGGGCGTTCGTCGCCGACTTCGTGAGCGCTACGGCCATCGGGTCCTTCGCAAGCAACTTTGCTGCCAGCTCTCGCGCTCGCTCCAGCGACCTCCCGTCCGGTACGACATGGTTCAGGAAGCCCCAGCGCAAGGCCTCTTCGCTCGTGAAGCGGTCGCAGGCCATCACGAGCTCTTTGGTCCGGGCCGGCCCGAGTTCGCGCATCAGGCGCGGCAGTGCGTTCCAGGTCAGCGGGATGTCGAGGTCGACCTCCGGGATGGAGAACCAGGCTGATTCCTCCGCGAGGCGGATGTCCATGCAGGCCAGGAAGACGACCGCGCCGCCGATAGCGAGACCGTTGACGGCCGCGATCGTCACCTGGTCCAACCCCTCGATTGCTGCCGACGTGCGGTTGCCTGCGCTCGACCGCAGCCGCTCCTCCAGGACGTTGGCCGAACGCGCCAGTGGCGGCCGCGCCGCTTCGCCGGTGCGGCTCCTGGAGCCGACGTCAGCCCCGGCCGAGAACGCCCGCCCAGCGCCGGTGAAGATGACCACCCGCGCCTCGGCGTCGTCACGCAGCTCGTGGCAGACCTGCTGAAGCTCCTGGTGCATGCGGAAGCCGATCGCGTTGAGCTTCTCCGGCCGGTTGAGGGTGATGGTCACAAGGCCCGGCAGTTCGCGGTCGCGTCCGACAAGGATCGTTTCCATGGCGCCTCACGGGCCACGAGTATGGCCCACGCCCGGAACCTCGGCCAGCGCACCCGCTAGAATCCACCCGTGTCAGCCGTGAATTTCGAAGTGCTACGCGCCTTCGCCCTCGAGTTCGACGGCGCACGCGAGGACTTTCCGTGGGAGTGGGGCCACCCTGTCTTCAAGACGGCGAAGGGCAAGATCTTCGTCATGGCGACGCCGGAGGGCGACGGCTTTCGCATGAGCCTCAAGCTTACCCTCGACGAAGCGAGCGAGGCGCTGACCTTCCCCTTCGTGTCCGTCGCCCCCTACGTCGGCCGCTACGGCTGGGTTTCGGTCGCGGTGCATTCCGACGCCGAGTGGGACATCGCCATCCCCTGGATTCGCCGAAGCTACGACCTCGTCACGGGCCCCGCGAAACGCCCGCGCCAACCGAACAGCGAATAGCCAACGGCCACCGGCCTCGTCAAACGCCGAAGTCCCAGCTCATCCCGTCGTGGTAGCGCTTCATCACGTTGCGGGCGATGACGATCCGGTGCACCTCGTCCGGGCCGTCTGCGATGCGCAGCGTCCGGGCGCCGCGGTACATCCCTTCCAGCGGGGTGTCGCTCGAGACGCCCATCGCGCCGTGCACCTGGATGGCGCGGTCCACGACTCGTTCGAGAGCCGCCGGCACAAAGACCTTGATCGCCGAAATATCGGTGCGAGAGTCGCCCCCAGAATCGATGACCTCTGCCGTGTGGATCGTCATCAGCCGGGCCGCCTGGATGTCCATATAGCTGTCGGCTATGAAGCCCTGGATGAACTGCTTCGTTTCGAGCATGCCCCCGTGCACTTCGCGCGTCATCGCCCTGCGGCACATCAGGTCGAACGCCCGCCACATCTGGCCGACGCTGTTCATGCAGTGGAAGACACGGCCTGCGCCGAGCCGATCCTGCGCTGCCTGGTGCCCCGTCCCGGTGCGGCCCAGCTGGTTTGTCACCGGTACGCGCACGTTCTCGTAGAGGATCTCGCAGTGGTCGCCGCCCTCGTGACCCCACACGGGCACGCTGCGCACGACGTTGAAGCCAGGAGTGTCGGTCGGGACGATGATCTGCGTCATCTTTTCACGGCTGCCGCCGTCCCCGTCGGTGTCTTCGGTGCGGCACATCACGATCGCGAAGGCCGCGCGCCGGGCGTTCGAGGTGAACCACTTGTGGCCGTTGATCACCCAATCGTCGCCGTCGCGCACCGCCCGTGTCTGGATCGCGTAGGGGTTCGAGCCCGGCTGATCCGGCTCCGTCATCGAAAAGCAAGACTCGATCTCCCCCCGGATGAGCGGCTCCAGCCACTTCTTCTTCTGCTCGTCGGTGCCGTACTTGATGAGGATGGTCTGGTTGCCCGAATTCGGAGCCACGACGCCGAACAACGGGTTCGAGAACGGGCTCCAGGCGAGCACCTCGTTCATGTAGGCGTGCTTCATGAAACCGATGCCCATGCCGCCGTACTCGATCGGCAGGTGCGGCGCCCAGAGGCCCTCCGCCTTTACCCGGTCCTGGATCTGGTGGCGCAGCCGGCGCGATTCCTCGCCGGGGAGCCGGAGCTTGTCCTCGTTCGGGATGATGTCGTCGGCGACGATCGCGGCCGTCTTCAGCCGGATGTCGTTCACCTCGGGGTCGAGGCTGGGGATGGGTGCGATCTGCATGGCTCTCTCCGTTCCTTTGGTCCGGTGCTTCGAAGTGGACGAAGTGTAGCGGATGACGGCGCTCGACAGGAGGCTCAGCCGGCTGCCTGGCCTGCGAAGAACGCAGAGTTGATCTTCGTGTACGAGGCCCACTTCTCGGGCAGGTCGAAGTCCGCGAAGATCGCCGCCACGGGGCAGACCAGCTCGCAGGCGCGGCAGTCGATGCAGCGCGTCGGGTCGATGTAGTACATCGGGGCATCGTCCGCGGTGGCGATGCAATCGACGGGGCACACGTCCATGCAGGCGCCATCCTTCACGTCGATACAGGGCTCGGCGATGATGTAGGGCACCGCCCGACTATGCCATCGGCAGCCTCTCCGGGCGATCCGGATCCCCCCAACTTTGCGCTCTGGTAGCATCCCTCCGTGCCAGACGACCCCTACGCCATAGACGCCGCCTTCTACGACCTCCTCCACGACCGCTCGCTCGGGGACGTCGGCCTCTGGCAGTCATTCGCCGGCCGCACCGATCGGCCGGTACTCGAAGTGGGCACGGGCACCGGCCGGATCGCCGTGAAGCTCGCTCTGGCCGGCCGCGACGTGGTCGCGATCGACCCTTCACCGGCCATGCTCGAACGCGCCCGCGCCCGTGCCGACGGCTTCGGGATCGACGTCACCTTCATCGAAGGGCGCGTCACCGATCTGACCCTCGAGCCCGAGCACTACGGCCTCGCCATCGTGCCGGCCGACGTCTTCCTCTACTGCGCAACCAGCGACGAGCAGATCGCTGTCCTGCGCGCGCTAGGCGCCTGCCTCCACTTCAACGGACTCCTCGCGGTCGACCTGCCTGGGCCGGCGGCCTGGCTGGACCCCTCTACGAACGGCCAGCCCATCCTCGCCTTCACCGGCTCCTCCAACGAAGGTGAGCCCTTCGACGCGTGGCAGGTCCACGAAGATGACCTCGCTCAGCAGCTTCGCGTCCTGCGAGTCACCTATGAACGGACCGGGCCCGACGGCCTCGTCCGGCGCTCCCAGAGTGAACACCATCTGCGCTACGTGTACCGCTTCGAATTCGAGCACCTCCTCCGCCTCGCCGGCCTTACGCCGCTTGACGTCTACGGCGACTACGACCTCGGGCCGTTGACGAACGAGAGCGACCGCATGATCGTGATGGCACGGAGGGCAGGCGGATGACCGCACGCATCGTCGTCGACGCCATGGGAGGGGACAACGCCCCGCAGGAGATTATCGACGGCGCCCTGATGGCGGCGGGTGGCCTCGGAGTCGAACTCATCCTTGTCGGCCAGATCGAGGCCATCCGCAGGGAGCTCGCCGGCACCACCGAGATTCCCGGACTGCGCGTCGTTGATGCCCGCGACGTCATCACGATGGAGGACCATCCTACCGATGCCGTCCGGGCGAAGCCGCAGGCCTCAATTAACGTCGGGCTTCGGCTCGTGAAGGCAGGGCAGGCAGACGCCTTCGTAACCGCTGGCAACACGGGCGCCGCCATGACCGCCGCGCTCCTCACCCTCGGGCGGGTCAAGGGCATCGGCCGCCCCGCGCTCGCCATCCTTTTCCCCTCCGCCGACGACAAGGTGACGATGATGCTCGATGTGGGGGCGAACGCCGATTGCCGCCCCGTCCACCTCCAACAATTCGCCTACATGGGCGCCGCCTACATGGAGCGCATGTTTGCGATCGCGAAGCCCTCCGTCGCCCTTCTCTCCATCGGCGAAGAAGACAGCAAAGGCAGCCAGGACGTCATCGAGGTGAACCAGATCCTTCGCGCCAGCCGCCTCGACTTCATCGGCAACGTCGAAGGCAAGGACCTTACGCTCGCGCCCGCCGACGTCATCGTGATGGACGGCTTCACCGGCAACGTCGTGATCAAGCTCGCCGAAGGCATGGCCGACCTGATGTTCGGCGAGCTGCGCAAGGCCGTTGAGCTGACCCCGTGGAACCGCGCTGCCGGCCTCATCCTCATGTCCGAACTCCGCAAAGTGAAGCGCCGCCTCGACTACACCGAATACGGCGGCGCCCAGCTCCTCGGCGTTGAAGGCGTCACGGTTATCGCGCACGGGCGCTCCAACGCGCGCGCCGTCTTCAGCGCGATCCGCGCCGCCCGCGACGCGGTCCAGAACGGAGTCCTCGACGTCATCCGCGAAGTGGCGGCCGAGATTCCCGCCCGGAAGGGCGCAGCCACCTCAGCGCGCGGCGCCGACGACTGACTCTGGCGAGCGGACGCGGCTCAGCCCCTCGCAGCGCGCGACGCCAGGCGCGCACGCCGGTGCCGCAACGCTGCGACACTCGTGGTGCTGCCTTCCGGGCCCGGATGAGCCAAACCGCGGCCAACGAGATCCAGCGCCTCGTCCACCAGGGCGAGCGCGGCCTCTCGCTGGCGCGTCCGGTGCTCGGCGATCTTGGCGGCCTCGACGTAAGGGACGAGCCGGCGGCTGCGGGGCTCATCGATCAGCGAGCGCCACCATCGGGCCGCCTCGTCGTAACGCCCGAGCCGAGCACAACATCTCGCGAGGTGCTCCAGCGCCTCAATCCGCTCCGCCCGGCTGAGCCCCGTCGCGATAGCCGACTCGTAGCGGACGACCGCCCGCTCCGGATCGCCGGCATATTCAGCCGCTCGGGCCGCCTGGAACGGGAAGCCGGAGCCATCGCAGACCGCAGCCAGGTGCGCCGCCAGCGCCACAAGCGAAAGGACGTCCCAGGCGTTGTGTCGCAACACCGGCAGGATGTGTGTCGGGTCGCCGCTGCGCTGAAAACGAAAGTAACGCTCCGGCACCTCCGCCGAAGGGCAATCGTCGTCTCGTTCGAAGCCCAGCAGCTCCAACTCCATCCGCACGAGCCGGTGCGAGTCGAACGTCCCCCGGAACAGTCGCCGGTTCGGGTGCAGAAGGTCGAGGTGGGGCAATCCCCGGAACGTCGGAATCATCCGGGACAGGATGTAGCGCGCTTCGAGGGCAGGGACGTCGAACGACTTCCCGTTGTAACTCACGAGGGCACCTGCACCAGCGAGCTCTCCGGCGAGCCCGCCCAACAGCCCGCCCTCGTACTGCGGCGATGGCAGCAGGTACTGGCGCAGCCGCAGCAAGGAACCATCGAAGCGGGCCACACCCGCGAGAAAAACCAGGGTGCCAGATCCGCCCAGCCCCGTAGTCTCGGTGTCGATGTAGAGGAAGTCCCGGCAGTGACAGTCAGCCAGGCGGTCATCGCGGCACTGGCCGGCCAGCCGGGAAGTGTCGAGCGCGAGCGCGCGGTGGAGGGGCATGTTGCCGTGTTCGTGCCCGGCTTCGTAGACGCTTTCGATCACATAGCCCGGGCCATCGGCCGACTGGAACCAGCGGCCGCCCAGCGCCGAAAGGTCGGAAAGCTCGGTGACGCTCTCGGCGCGGACCGCAATGGGGCCGCGCGAAGGCTGGTTGAGCGCGGCTCGCAACCTCTCGCGGATGTCCGGCGCGGCGCTCACGGCACCATCGTCAGGAAGTCGCGGAAGAACATTTGTGCGAAGTATGAACCCTGGCGCCGTTCATCGCAATTCGGCGAACTCCTCGCCGGTTGTCCCCTCCGCCGCCGGTAGCGACGGCTCGCGACCGAAGCGGCCTCGCAGCCGGGCGAACGCCTCTCCGAGTTCTGGGATGCGCAGCAGGTTCGCCATCCCGACGTACACCGCCACCCCCGCCACAGCGCCCGCCACAGCCGTGATGACGTTCGCGCTGCGCCCGGTTGTGTCGAAGCCGATGAAGCCGGCCGCTATCGCCAGGGCCATCAGGCCGCCGCAGACGGCGAAGCGAGCGATGGCCGCGAGGTCGCTCGCCGTATTCGCCCCGGTGCGACGCGCGTACGCCCAGTACAGCAGCACCCATTCGAGCCAGGACGCCGACGACACTGCCAGCGCGAGCCCTTCGTGTTCGTAGCGGCTCCAGAGGGCGGCACTGAGCCCCAGGTTCACTGCCACCGCCAGAACCGCGAGCAGCACGGGCGTGCGCGTGTCGCCAAGGGCGTAGAAGCCGCGGCTGTGGATCTCGATCCCCGCCTGCGGAACGATCCCGATGCAGTAGAAGCCCAGGGCCGAGGCGGTCACGGCGGCGTCCGCTCCCGTGAACTCCCCGCGCTGAAGCAGCAGCACCGTGGCGGGTTCCCGCAAGAGCAGCAGGCCGAGCGCCGCCGGGATGGTCAGGAACATGATCACCCTCAGCACTCGGGACACCGTGTCGCGAAGGGAGTCCATGTCCTCGTCGGCCACGTGCTCGGCCAGCCGAGGGAAGACGGCCGTGGAGAGCGCCATGCCGAACAGCGCCAGCGGCAATCCGGCAAGCAGCCAGGCATAGGTGAGGTCAGAGATCGCCGACGCGCCGACTTTGGAGGCGAAGAAGATCGTGATCAGGAAGTTCACCTGGGCTGCTGCCAGGCCCACCACCCGCGGCCCCATCAGGCGTCCCACCTCTCTTGCCGCCGAGTCGCGCCAGGCGAAGCTGAAGCGGAAGCGCATCCGCTCGCGCACCAGACCCGGGATCTGAACGGCGAGGTGCAGTCCGGCCCCGGCAACGACCCCGACGGCCAGTCCGTCGACGCCCCAACGCCCCGACAGGGCCACCGCCCCGAAGATGATCGCCAGGTTGTACAGCATCGGCGCGACGGCCGGGAGGAAGAACCGCTGGCGGGCGTTGAGGATGCCCGTCACCATGCCGCTCATCGCGAACAGCAGCGGCGAGAGGAGCATCAGCCGCGTCAGCTTCACCGCTTCGGCAGTCAGCTCGTCGTGGCGGCCGATGTCTTTCCCCAGCCCGGGCGCCAGCAGCGGCACGAGCAGCGGCGCGAGCAGCAGCGCGAGCAGACAGAGCGCCGCCGTCGCCGCGGTGACGATGTTGAGCACCGTGCTGGCCAGTTGCCAGGCGCGCTCTTCGCCTTCGCGCCGGTACAACCTCGCGAACACCGGGATGAAGGCGCTCCCGAGGGTCGCGCCCGCCAGCACCTGGAAGATCAGGTCCGGGACGCGGAAGGCCACCCAGTAGGCATCGAGGTCGGGGCTCGACCCGAAGGCGTCGGCGATCGCGACCGTGCGCAGCACGCCCAGCAGCCGCGACCCGAGGAAGCCGAAAGCTACGATCGCCGCGGCGATAGCAAGTCCGCCCGTCCTCGACGGGGAGGAGCTCGCCGGAGGGGCGGGAGCATCCGCCATCTGCGTCATCGTAGTCGGTCGCACCCTTCCCCGCCCTTCGACCCCACGCTTTCTCGGAGCGGCGCTGCGCTCGAACCCCTCCCGCCGTAGGATCGGGCGATGGAGTGGTTCGATGTCACTGTCCCCATACGTCCGGGGATGCCCGTCTACGAGGGCGACCCCGACGTGAGCATCTGGCGCGTCCAGGCGATCGCCTCGGGTGGCGTCTGCAACCTCAGCCGCATCGACTTCGGGCTCCACACCGGCACCCACGTCGACGCCCCGGTGCACTTCATCGACGGCGCCACCGGCGTGGACGGGCTACCGCTCGACGCTCTCATCGGCGCGGCCTGGGTCGTCGACGCCACCTCAATGACGACGGACCTGGATCGTGCTGCCCTCCAGGCCCTGGACCTGCCGGCGAGCGCCGAACGCTTGCTCTTCAAGACCCCCAACTCGCGCCTGTGGGAGGCCGATAGCTTCGACCCTGGCTTCGTCGGCATCACGGAGGACGGCGCCCGCCACCTGATTGCACGCGGAGTGCGGCTCGTGGGCGCGGACTACCTCTCCATCGCTCCCCGGAACGACCCGGCGCCCACGCACATCACGCTGCTCGCAGCCGGCGTGGTTATCCTCGAAGGCCTCGATCTTCGCGGCGTCGCGCCTGGCCCGTACCAGCTCGTCTGCCTGCCGCTGTTAGTCGAAGGGGCGGACGGCGCTCCCGCCCGCGCCCTGCTCATCCGCGAATAGCCCGGCTCCGCCGATCGCTTCAGCCGCCGACTAAGCCGGCCGGGCTGGTGTCTAACCGCGCGTCCCCGTCGCCTTTTCGCTCTCCACCCGGACATACTGCTCGGGCGCGACTTCGATCACCTCGCGCACTTCGTCGCAGGGGATCCGCGAGCGGTGGGCGTGGTCGCGGATCTGTTCCGCATCACGCGCTTCGTACAGGCAGGTGATCTCGCCTCTTGGCGCGTCCCAGTAGGAGCGAACCCAGCGCATGCCAGGGAATTCGAAGGCGCACATGATCGCCCGGTAGGCGGCGGCGTCCAGCTCTTCGCGGCTCAGGCCGGGGATCTCTCGCCGGATGGTGAATAGCGGCATCGCGTCGGCCTTCCTTCCGGTGGTCGAGTATAGCGCGCCACGCCGCGCTGGAGGCGTCAGCTTGATCAGACGTCTCCAGGCCCGACCGGCTCCAGCACCGATTGGAGGTCGGTAGCACTGATCCGGAGGGCGCGCTGACCCGCCAGGCGGCTCGCCCGCAGCCGTCCAGATCGAATCCACCCGCGCACCGTCTGCACGTGGACCCCCAGGTACTCCGCCGCCTCTTCCGGCGAGTAGAGCTTCGCCGGCCCCGGATCGACGTTTCCGCCGCTGCGCGCGAACTCCTCGACCTGTTCCGGCGCGACGCCGAGCTCGCCGAATACGCGGGAGGGCAGCCCTTCGTCGACCCGCATGAACGCCAGGAGGAAGTGCAGTTCGTCGATGCGCCGATAGCCGCTCCGCCGGACTTCGTCCATCAAGGTCCGCGAGAAGCGCACGAAATCATCGGAGTAGATCGGGTCCTCCCCGGCCGCCGCCCCACGTGGGAGGGTCCGGTCGACAATGTCGCCGATGAGCCGCGTGTCGATGATCAGGGGCCCAAACGTGAAGTAGCCGAAGCGCGCGAACAGCCGCAGGTACACATAGAACAGCAGGTCGAGCGTGACGAAAGGCGCCCCCAGGCTCCGCGCCTCGTCGCTGACCTCGTGCTGCATCTGGCGCAGGAACTGGTCGTCGCCCCCTCGCACCACCAGCGAAGGGTCCCGCACTACGGGGTCTGCCTCTTCCATAGGGCAAGTATGGACTAGCGCAGATGCCGATACCAGTAGTTAGGACACCGTAAAGCAACGTTGCACAACCTTGGACTGCTTGACGGGCAACGCCGATCGGGGTATGAGTTCCTCAACGTTGCCAGCCACAAGGAGGAACCAAACCCATGGCAGCCACTGCAACCCTCAGCGTCCTTTCAGACGCCCTTATTGCCGCGTGCGGCGAGCGCGCCGCTACCTACGACCGCGAGAACCGCTTCTTCAGCGAGGACTTCGAAGAGCTTCGCAAGGCAGGCTACCTCAAGATGGCGATCCCCAAGGACCTCGGCGGCCTGGGCATGTCGCTTGCGGAGGTCTGCCAGGAGCAGCGCCGCCTCGCCTATCGCGCCCCGGCCACCGCCCTCGCCACGAACATGCACCTGTATTGGACGGGCGTGGCAGCCGACATGCGCCGCATGGGTGACGCCTCGCTCGAATGGCTCCTCCGTGAAGCCGCCTCCGGCGAAGTGTTCGGGGCAGGCCACGGCGAAGCCGGAAACGACCTGCCCCTCTTTCTGTCGACCGCGAAGGCCGAGAAGGTAGACGGCGGCTACAGGTTCACCGGGCACAAGATCTTCGGCAGCCTCACGCCCGTCTGGACCCGGCTCGGCATACACGCGATGGACGCCAGCGACCCCCGGGGTCCCCAGATCGTCCATGCCTTCATGCCTCGCGACACGAAGGGCTACCGCATCAAGGAGACCTGGGACGTGCTCGGCATGCGCGCCACGCGCAGCGATGACACCCTCCTCGAGGGCGCATTCGTCCCGGATAAGTACATCGCCCGGGTGCTCCCCGCCGGCACCGCCGACCTCTACGTACTCGCCATCTTCGCCTGGGCCGAACCGACCTTTGCAAACATCTACATCGGCCTGGCCGAACGCGCGCGCGACCTCGCCATCGCCGGCGTCAAGAAGCGTACCTCACTCGCGCTCACCCGCTCGATGGCCTACCACCCGGAAGTCCAGCACGCCGTCGCCGAGATGACCATGGAACTCGAGTCCATGGGACCCCACGTCGACCGGATCGCCGACGACTGGTCCAACAACGTCGACCACGGGGCCGAGTGGCCGCTCAAGCTCGTGGCCGCCAAGCACCACGGCGTGGAAGGCGCCAAGAAGGTCGTCGACCTCGCGATGGCCATTTCGGGCGGCAGCGGCATGTTCAAGAGCAACGAGCTCGAACGCCTCTACCGCGACGTCCGCTGCGGGGGATTCCATCCGGCCAACTCCCTCCTCGTCCACGAGATCGTCGGCAAGCTCGCCCTCGGGATCGAGCTCGGAGAACAGCCCCGCTGGGGATAAAACGCAAGGACGGGGGCCGACGCTGCTGCGTCGCCCCCGTCGCCTCCTACTCCGAGACTCCGATACGCAGGCGTCAGCCCCGTCCCCGAGCAGCCTCTTCGCGCACTATGATGCGTCGACAACACGGGGCGCTCGTCGCCCGCGTCCGCACCCAGGGAGGAGCTACCCATGGAGTTCTGCCGCTACGAGAAGGTCGGCCACGTCGCGTACGTGACCATCACCCGCCCGGAGGTCATGAACGCCCTCCACGCCTACGCCAACGCCGAGATGAACCAGCTCTTCGACGACTTCGCGGCCGACGATGACGCCTGGGTCGCGGTCCTCACGGGCGAAGGCGGCAGGGCCTTTAGCGCAGGCAACGACCTGAAGTACACCGCAGAGCTGTCGCGGATGAAGGAGCGGCCCAACCTGCCCCGTTCCGCAGGCGGC
The DNA here is from genome assembly GCA_041488155.1 of Tepidiformaceae bacterium. Taxonomy (GTDB): domain Bacteria; phylum Chloroflexota; class Dehalococcoidia; order Tepidiformales; family Tepidiformaceae; genus JBGPOS01. Next base: position 10,778 of record JBGPOS010000003.1, on the reverse strand, counting down.
TTCGGGGGCCTCACTTCGCGTTTCGACCTCTTCAAGCCGATCATCGCGCGGGTCAACGGGTTCGCGCTCGGCGGGGGTTTCGAACTCGCCCTCGCCTGCGACATCATCGTGGCGGCCGAGCACGCCGAACTCGGCCTCCCCGAACCCCGCCGCGGCCTGATGGCGGGAGCCCTCGGCGTCCATCGCCTGCCGCGCCAGACGGGCCTCAAGGCGGCGATGGGCTTCATGCTCACCGGCCGTCACATACCCGCCCCCAGGGCCTACGAGCTCGGCCTGGTCAACGAAGTCGTGCCAGCGGCGGGCCTCGACGCGGCCGTCGACCGCTGGCTGGCCGACATCCTCCGCTGCGCGCCGCTCTCCGTACGAGCGACAAAGGAGGCGGCGATGGCCGGCCTCGAACTGCCCCTCCAGCAGGCAGCCGTAGCGCGCTATGAATGGGAGATGCGCCGGCGTTCGAGCGAGGACGCGGTCGAAGGTCCGCGCGCCTTCGCTGAAAAGCGGGAACCAAATTGGAAGGCCCGCTAGATCCCTTCGTACCCCGGCGACTACTTCGTCAGGGCGATGTGGGTCTCTGCGGCGATCGCCTGGAAGGCAGCGACCAGTTCGGCAGAGGTCGGGGCGGCGTAGTACTTGCCCCGGCCGACCGTGGCTAGCTGCTGGAGGAAGGCGTTGTCCACGTCGGGACCGAGGCCGATCACGTAGATGATGATCCCGTCCGCGGCGGCGCGCTGGGCTTCAGCCATCACGTGCGAGACCGCCGTCGCGTTGCCCTCTATCCCACCCCCGACGGAACAGCTCGTCGTGTCGTACGCCGAGGCCGAGTACGAGGCGGAGCCGCACCACTCCTTCGCTCGTCCGTCGGTTTCGAAGACCATCACGCGCAGTGCGTTGGAGCGCTTGCCGCTGCCGTCGAGGACCTGCCGCGCTACGGCGATCCCGTGGGCCGAGTTCGTGCCGCCCGAAGGCGGCTTCGGCAGGGCGTTCGCGAGGTCGCTCCTGATTGCGTTCAGGTTGGAGTTCAGTTGGTCCTTGATGGCGGCACTGCTCGAGAAACTGACGAGCCCCATCTTGTCGAAGCCGCTGAACAGACCCGTGAAGGCCTGCGCGTCGGCCACCAGCGAATCGTAGGGTTCGTAAGGTCCGTTGGCCGCCCGCCCGGCCGCCGAGCATCCGTCACGGTTCAGCCAGACTTCGCTGTTTGCCGCGTGAGCCGTCTTCGCCGTGGGAATCCCTGCGAAAGTGGAATCCGTCGATGTCTGCTTGTCCGGCTGGCCGCGCGTCACTGTCAGGACGTTCCCGCTCACGCCGGTGATCTGCATCAACTCGTTGTCGATCATGATCATGCCCGTGCGGGTCTTGTAGAGGACGCCGCCGATGGTCTTCTGGGCCCCGGCCTGCCAGTAGGGCGTGCCGCCGTTGCCCGCCCAGTAGCCGCTTCCCCCGAAGTAGCTGGCTGCGGGGGCCGTAAACGGCGCCGCGCTCACCACATTGATCGTCGTCTGCGTTGCATCGATCGGTCCGGCGAGCCTGGGCACCGACGCGGTCCGGCCGGGGCTCATGTGCCACCGCTGGTCGATGACCGGGTAGCTGCCGTCACACATCGACTCTGAGACGTCGAGCACGAGCGCGATGTCGAGCACCTGCGATTCACCCTGGCCGTCCGCCGTGACGTGCCAGGAATCGAGGCCGAAGAAGCGCGCGAACCACGTCGAAAGGTCGGCCTCGGCGTGGATCGCGACTGCCTTGTTGCCGCCCGGGAAGCTGACCGTCATGGCCACGTTCTGGCCCTGGCTGCGGATGAATCCGCTGTTGTCCGTCCAGTAGATCCCGGCCTGCTGCGACGCGCCGGTTTGGTCCGGCATGCTCTGCGCCGCCGCCAGCGCCGCTGCGTCGACCGCCGCCTGGATCTGCGTCCGCGCCCACACCACCCGGCCTACATCGATCGCCATCGCGAGCAGCCCAAAGAACCCGATCAGCCCCAGGACGAAGAGCACGAGCGCCTGCCCTTGTTCGTCGTCGTGGAGCCGCGACGCCGCCGTCCGCGTCCCAGTCCACGTTCGTCCCGCTCGCCTTGTTGCAACCTGTTGTGCTCCTGCTGGACTCATAACTTCAACCTACTGGCCACCCCGGTTAGAAAGTCACAAGAGCGCAGCTGCAAGCGCGTGGAAGTTCGGTGAACAACGGGTGTCAGAGAGAGGCCGGCCCGGATCTAGGGGTCGATGAGCACGCCCGGATTCAGGATGCCGCGCGGGTCGAGAGCCTTCTTTGCCGCGCGCAGGGCAACCGCGAACGGCTCCGGGCGCTGCTGATCGTACCAGGGCCGGTGATCCCGGCCGACTGCGTGGTGGTGGGTGATCGTGCCTCCGCCGGCGATCACCGCGTCCGAAGCCGCCTTCTTGATGGCCGACCACATCTCGATCTCAGCCCCGACTCGGCCAAGTCCGGAAAAGGAGTAGTACGGAGCCGGGCCGTCGGGATAAACGTGAGTGAAACGGCAGCTCAGTGTCCCGCCGCCGCAGACTCGCTGCAGCGCATCGCTCACGGCTTCGGTGACGTGCGCGTGGAAGGCCGGCCATCGATCCCACGTCATCGAAGTCTCGAAGGTGTCGCCTATCATGCCGAGGCCCGCTGTCAGGTTGCGGTTGTACGGCGCCCGCACGAACGAGTTGCGCCACGCCCCGACCGCCCCCTGGCGGCCCACCTCTTCATCGGAGCCGTCGGACACGCGCACCGCCTCGTCGTCGATCGTGCCGCCCGCGTCTCTCGCGATTCCCACCGCGTCCCAGACGGCGTGATCCTGGGGCAACTCCGCCGATTCGAAGCCGATGATCAGGAGTGCCTGGTCGCCATCGAGTCCGGCGGCGCTTTGCGCCTCCACGGGGTCGAGCAGGCGGCAGTTCGCCGGCCACAGTTTCGCCTGCACCACTCGCCGGGCAGCATCGTAGCCCGCCTCGAACGACGGGAAGGTGACGCCCGCGGAGGCGCGGAACCGTGGCCTCGCCTGCACTCGCATCCACGCCTCGGTGATGATCCCGAGGATACCTTCGCTCCCGAGCACGAGCCGGTCGGGGCTTGGCCCGGCCCCACTTCCCGGGAGCCGCCGCGACACCCAGATCCCGGCCGGCGTCACCATGCGCACGGATTCCACGAAGTCGTCGATGTGCGTGTGGTTCGTGGCGTAGTGGCCTCCGGACCGCGTAGCGATCCAGCCGCCGAGCGAGGAGTACTCGAAGCTCTGCGGAAAGTGCCGCAGCGTGAATCCGTGCGGCCGCAACTGGTCTTCCAATGCCGGTCCGAGCACCCCTGCCTGGATGCGCGCGGCGCGCGACGTTGCATCGACTTCCAGGACGCGGTCGAGGGCCGAGAGGTCGATCGAGATCGCGGCCGCGGCATCGGCAGGCGGCTCCACCCCGCCGACAACCGACGAGCCGCCGCCATAGGGGATGGCGACGTGTCCTGCGTCGGAGCACCATTCGAGGACGGCCACCACCTCGGCCTCTGTTCGCGGGTACGCGACGACATCGACCGGGTTCGGAAACTGCCGGTTGAACGCCCGCACCGTGTCGCGGGAACTCTTGCCGTAGCTATGCGAGGCCCGCGCGTGTGTGCCGCTGTCGCAGAACTTCGCGAGCGCGGCTGGGGGCGCCACACGCGGGGCCCGCAGATCGAGGTCGGCGACGGTCGGGGCGGGCGGCGCTTTCAAGGCGACACCGAACCGCTTCGAGAGTCTCTCCGCGGCCACCGCACGCTCCGCAGCTGTAGGCTCATCGCTCTCCATCCCCCAACCCCAGAAGCTTCTTCTCGCCATCGCCGGCCTCCCGGCCCGATCTGGGCCGCGCCTATCGTAGCGATGCCGTGGGAAGCGTGCCGACACGGCGGCTCCGGAGGCTGGGAGGCCCTTCCGGGGCCCGGCATTGTGAAGTTCAGGTAAACACCGACCCGTATCAGAACATCCTCCGGTCCCGAACTCCGTTCAGCTCTCCAAAACATTTAGTTCCGACTTAATTGTTGCACTTCGCACCAGAAAGGACCGATTTGAAGGCTTTTAGGTAGCTTTACAATGCGACGGTTAGTCGATCCGCTGTACGTATATGGTCATATGGTCAGTTGCCATCTGTCTGCCGCCTATTCGTTCATGCATTTGGCTAGTCATTGATCTAGTCCATACCTAGTCATCTGGACAGGAGCCATCTGGTAGCACGGATTGGTATGCTCCGCAGCAGATCAACGCCTCCCTCAAAGCTAGCCACGAGCAACACAGGTATAGGCGAACGGCACCGCACAACGAGAGGCGAACTAGCGCTTGATGATCGCGACCGAAAGCCCTTCCACCGTCCGCGTCCTGGTGCTCGGCGGCTGTCCCGCCGTGCTCGTTGGCTTGCGCAGCATGCTCGATGGCCTCGACGGGGTCATCATCGTCGATGAAGTCGTCACTCCCTTCGTCAACGGCGCCCTTGGCAGCGAGTCGGCCGACGTTATGCTCGTCGACCTCCTTGACCGCGACGACGCCTCGGTCAAGGCCCTGGACCGCCTCCCCTACAAGCTCCCCATCGTCTTTATCGGGACCGACTCGACGTTTTTCAGAGACCTCGACCACGACGCGCCGGGCCGAGGCTACCTCCTCCGCGACGCCGATACCAGCACCATCGCCGCCGCCCTCCGGGCAGCCGCCCGGGGCCTCGTCGTCATGGACCAGAACGTGGCGGCGGCCACGGTCCGTGGGGATCGCCGGCGACCCCGCGATGAGCCGCAAGCCCCAGAACTCAGCGAACGCGAACAGGAAGTCTTGCGCTTGCTCGTCCACGGCCTTCCGAACAAAGTCATCGCGCAGCGCTTGAACATCAGCCAGAGCACGGTCCGCTTCCACGTCGGCGCCATCCTCGGCAAGCTCGGCGCTTCCAACCGGACCGAAGCGGTGGCCGTCGCCGTCCGCCTCGGGATCGTCCCGATCTAGACTCCGGACTGCCGGCTACTCACCCACCAGCCGCTCGATCTCCTCGCGCGAAAGCACCTGAAGGGATTCTCCTTCGGCCGGGATCGCGCCAAGTCCGATCAGGCACTCGGTGAACAATTCGCGCGTCTTCAACTCCAGGTCTTGCATGCTCATGTCCGTCATCGAGCGAAGGATCTGCTGGCCCTTCCTCACGTGTGTCCGTTCGTCGGCGCGGATGAAGTCCGCGAGATGGGCGACGAGCGAATCGTCGCGCTCCCGCGCACGGTCAATCAGGCCTCCGATGGTCTTCATGATCCCGACTTCGCCGAAGAGGTTGATCTGAGCCATCGAATACTCAGGTTCGATGTCGCCTCGGCAAATCGAGGGCGCGAGGCGGTTGGGCAACTCCCACGGATCGTAGCCAGCTGCGGCCAGGGCGCGGTGACCGATCTCCGTGTGGCGCGACTCGTCCCAGGTGATCCGGGCGAGGTGATACTCGGCATCGAAATCGGTGAAGCGGATGTCCCAGAGCAGCGTCCCAAACGCCTCGATCGCGTCCACTTCATCTCGCTGCGTGCGAAGAAACACGAGACGCCACGCCTCGTAGGTGTGGGGTGTGAACCGCGGCTGTCCATCCGCCTTGTCGTAGTCGCCGGTGTTGTCAAAGGTGGTGAACCGGGCGTCGCGGGCGGGGATGGTGGCCCGCGCAAACGTCGCGGAGTCACGCCGCATCTCGACAGGCTCAGGGTTCTTCGCATCCGAGGCGGAAACGCCGCCGATGCTTCCGAGCACGCGCTGAAGGTGCCAGCGCCAGCCAGCCAGGCGAGCTTCGTCGATGCCGCCTTCGATGTAGGCATCCACCGCGCCCTCGCCCCATGTGAGCATCGGCTCGTAGTCGACGAGGATCCGGCGCAGGGCCCGGATCGTCGGCGCGTCGGTGACCGGATCTGTGTCCTCGATGTGCTGGCGATAGGCGACGGCGAGGGCCGGACCGGCCACCTGGTGCACACCTGCGAGCAGCTCTGGCGTGTCTGCCGCCAGCAGCAGCTCCTCGATGAAACGGTCGATGTCGGCATCCCTGAAGGCGTCGATGCGCTCGAGCCGCATCTCCTGTTCGCTCAGGCGCTCGCGCAGGGTTCGCGCGGCGTCCGCGTGATAGAAGATGTGCCGGCCGCTCTCCACCGACACTTCGAACTCGGCGATGGCCATCGTCCAGGCGCCCAGCGCCTGCGCCAGGCGGCGCTCGAAGTAGAAGTAGCGAAGCAGCCGGCGACGGTTCTCTTCGACACCGTACTTACCCCCGAGGCGGCGCGCGTCGCGTGGGAAGCGATACGGGTAGGCGCCACGACGGCGGGCCGCTTCGGCTCGTTCCGCAGGACGGGAGACGGCGGGGAACGTACTACGCGGGCTTTCCCCATCCGGACGAGGTGCTGCTTCGGACATGACGGACACTCCTGCGGGTATTCTACAGCCCGCCCGGTCGCGAAAAGTACGAGGGCCAGCTCGTCTCCGGAGCTGGCCCTCGCTTGCGTCTCTCGTGCCACGCGCGGCGTAGTTGTGCGAGGCTACTGCCCGAGGATGGGCTTGCCTTCGCAGGTGATGCTCTTCAGGGTCGCTTCGACCCTTGGCAGGAGGTTCGCCGGGATCGGGGCGTAGAACAGCTCTTTTGTCGTCGCCAGCGCCCCCGGGTCGTGGAACGCCCACCAGAGCATGTTGATAAGCGGCTTCGCCTTCGAGCAGCTGTCGTAGCTCTTGCGGACCAGCAGGTAGGTGATGCTCGCATCGGGGTACGCCGTGTCGCCACTCGCATCCGTGATCGAGACGCGGTAGTCGTCAGGAATCGAAACACCGGCGGCCGCCGCGCTCGTCGAATCGATGGATGGCGTGACGAACTTCCCGGCCTTGTTCTTGATGTCAGCAAACCGAAGCTTGTTAATCGTCGCGTACGAGAGCTCCACGTAGCCGATTGAGTTCGGCGTCTGCTTCACAACGGTGGTCACGCCCTCGTTGCCTTTGCCGCCCTGTCCGGCCGGCCAGTTCGGGTTCTTCGAAGTGCCAACCTTCGCCTTCCAGTCGGCGCTCACTTTCGTCAACCAATCGGTGAACACGAAGCTCGTCCCGGACCCGTCCGAACGGTAGGCGACGTTGATGTCCTTGTCGGGGAATTTCACTCCGGGGTTGAGCGCGGCCAGCGCCGGGTCGCTCCACTTCTTGATGGTCCCGAGGTAGATCTTCGCCACGATGTCGCCATCCAGCTTGATGGCCTGGTTGACGCCATCGATCTGATAGGTCACGACGACCGAGCCGAGCACCATCGGGATGTGCTGCGCGCCGGCGCCCGCCGCCTTCAGTTCGTCATCGCTCATGGGGGCGTCGGAAGCGCCGAAGTCGACGGTCCCGGCCGTAAACTGCTGGACACCGCCACCGGAACCGATGCTCTGGTAGTTAATCTTGACCCCGCTCGCGACCTTCTTGTTGTAGTCGTCGAACCAGGCCTGGTAGAGCGGAGCCGGGAAGGTCGCGCCGGCGCCCGTGATGTCTGCCCTGTCGTTCTTTCCCACGTTCGCCGGGATGGCCGAGGGCGTCCCTGGTCCCGTCGTCGCCGCTGTCGTGGCACTGGGGTTTGCCGTGTTGTCGTCATCCCCGCCGCAGGCAGCCGTTACCAGCAAGGCGATCGAAAGGCCCGCCACCATCAGCGGCAACAACCGGGCACGGGTCAGCCAGAGCATACGCATGAATGAAGATCCTTTTCCGTGATGTTTGAGGCGCAACGCGCCTCAGGGCTAACGCTATGAGCGACCTTTTAACGCTCAGTTAACGGCTCAAACGTCCAGGACTGCGAGAGTCTGGAGACTCTGCTTCGCCATCGCACAGGAGGGTCGCCTGGCGGCGTAGATGAGCCACGAGTTCCCGCAGGTTCTCCGCGCGGAACGTCGCCCGGCGATCTGTCGGAGAGTCGCATACGGCCAGAAGCGGTACAGGCCCGGATTCCGCCACCGTGACCGACTCCCACAGTTCGACCCGGCAGACACCCGCTCCTTCCGGGTCCGACCGATGATCCACGATCAGGAAGCTACAGCCCTCCTCGAGCGCAAGCGCCATCTCGGTCCCGTCGAACTCTCGCAGCGGAATGGCCTTGATCGGCGACAGCTCGGTGTGCCCCGCCTGGACGAATCGAAAACTCAATGCGCCCAGCGAAACTACCTTGTCCGCTTCATGCATCAGCTCGCTCCTTTCGCATCGACCGAGCGGGAGCGTTGCGGCTTCAGCCGCGACGCCAGCAGTTCGACCCCGACCGGCGGACCTGCCCGCTTCTGTTTCCGCCGCTCGCGCCTCACCCCACGCCAGTTGGCGAACAGCGTCGCCAGCTCCCACGACACAACCAGCACCCCCGGCACCCCGATAAGGATGAGGTACCCGTTCTCGCTCGTTATCCAGTGAAGCAGGAACCCGACCTTCGGGATCGACAGGAGGTATTCCCCACGGACGTTTTCGAGCGGCACCGGGACCGTGTCCGGGTTGCCGTTGGCGTCGCCCTGGGTCCGGAGGTCCCCTTCTTCGGTGAAGCCAATCACACGGTGCGTGACGAGTCGGCCCTGCGCCACCGGGTCCATGTAGGTGATGATGTCGCCTTCGCGCAGGTGGCTCGGGTCCGTGATGTCGCGGATGATCGCCACGCTCCCCAGGTGGATCGTCGGCTCCATGCTCCCGCCGACGACTACGTCGAAGTGCCACCCGAAGTTCCGTTGGGCCACAACCACCGTCACGAGGCAGGCCACGAACACGCCCACAACGACGATCGCTATCCAGGCGAGCGCATTGAGAAGCCATCGCGGCAGGTGCAGCCGGAAAGGCAGCCGTGGCCGGGGAAGTGCGACCGCGAGGTCGACGCCGGCTACACGCGCCATCGCGCAGCCTCTGCGCCGCGGGCCGGTGGCAACTTACTCTGCCTCACCCTCGGGTTCCCTCCGCCCTCCAAGGACGACCAGGCTGATGCCCCCGATAAGACAGAGCGCGCCCGCAACGCCCATGAAGGAGAAGAAGTCGGGGCCTCCGCCGCGGATGTAGGCGTTCGTGCCGGTGTTCGGGGCCGCCGGCGTCGGGCCTCCCGGTCCCGGACCCGGCGTGCGCGCGCCCTGCGTGACGTCGATCGGCACGGTCGGCGACGGCGCGCCCGGCTGCGGAGTCGACGTGAATGTCGGCGTCGAGGTGAAGGTCGGGGTCGGGATCAATGTAGGCGGGAAAGTCGTCCGCGGGGGAGTTGGTATCTCGATCGGCTGGCGCGTGGGCGTCGCCGTCGGGGCTGGCGTCTGGTCGTCGCCCGCCAGGGTGAACAGGATCGTGAACGGCCCGCTGCTGACCCCCTGCAGCTCGTTCCCGGCGGTGGGATCGAACTGCAGCGTCATCGCGAAGAGCGTGCCTGCACCGCCCGGCGGTGGTGGCAGCGAGGGGAAGTTCAGGCAGTTCTTCAGGTCCCGTATCGAGAGCTGGCCGAGCGGCTGGCATACCGGCGGCCACGACCCGAGCAGAGACTGGCCTCCCATGCTCATCTCGGTGATGAAGATGCGGCTCGCCAGGGCGTTGCCGTCGAACGTCGAGTCGTAGTCAGCGCTGACCCTGAGGCGCGCACCGGCCGGGTCGGTGAGACCAACTGTCCGCAGTTGCACACCGGCGCCGAGGCTCTCGCCGGGCAGGACGTTCTGCATCACCCATACGCCGGACACCGCGACGCCCCAGCTGCTCGAGCCGCCGGGGGCTATCTCGAGGTGGGGGTCGCCGGCGAGAGCCGAGGCGCGGCCCACGAATCGTCCCGGAGGGCCCCCGGTCAGCGCCACGGTCACGACGAGGACGAGCCCGGTCGCTGACAGGAGGAGGCCCAGGCGGCGAAGCCCGGCACGCCCGAACGCGAGCGCGTTGCTCATGGATGGACCGGGCCCGTCACGAACGACGTTCCGTCAGTCGCGACGATGATGTCCGGGCCGCTGGCGTTCTCGACCCAGATCGCGAACACCTTGCTGGCCGAGAGCGCGATCGGCGCGCCACCAAGGCTGATCGTGCGGGTGTCGGTTCCTGGGCCAAACGTGGTGAATGAACCAGTGCTCGCCAGCTCGCTGAAAATTCCAGACGAGTTGACCGTCCCCAGGCGCAGGTTTAGTGACGCGGGCCCAGCGTCGAGTCGTGTCAGGGTGACGGAGTACGTGCCCGGGTCGATCGTGTTGAGGCCTTGCCCGTTCGCCGCGAAGAATGCGGTCATGGGGCAGTTGCTGTTCCCGACCACGGTGACACTGCTCCCGGCAGTGCCGGTCGCCAGGGTTAGGGCCGGCAGCTGGGTGCAAGCGGCGATGATCCCCGACGAGATGTTCCGGAGGAAGAGCATGCTGCTGGCTGCCTGGATGTTCACCTGGCGCAGGTTGCTCAGTGGCGAGAGCCAGTTCTGGAACTTGCCCCTCACCCCGAAACAGACCGGGCCGCTCGACACGCCGGGGCTGACGTTCGCTGAGGTCACGGCGACGGTCGTCGCCGGGGCGCCAAAGCTCTGGGGGCAGGCGCCTGCCGTGAAGAACACCCGCCACTGGGTGGCGAAGTCCCCCGCTGGCTTCGTCCAGGCGAGGCTGACGACGGTGCTGGGTCCGAGTCCCGAGGTGGTGGGTACGCCCAACGTCGGCGCCAGCAGGCTGTTGGCGTTGGCGGTGGCCCTGAGGGCGGAGGTATCGACGAAGCTGGCGCGGGTGGGGCTGTTGCTCACTGCAGCCCCCGCCAGGAGCAGAGCAATCCCGAGCATAATCGTGTACTTCTTCAGTCCCACAGCTCCGTTGCTCCGTACAAATTCAGATGCCGTCAAGCG
>JBGPOS010000002.1:0-98611 GCA_041488155.1 Tepidiformaceae bacterium | reverse complement strand
GAAAGCTTCAATCCGAGCATTTCACTATGGTGAGGGGAGTCTCAGTGCCAAGCCAGTCCCTCGCGCCCGTCTTGACCGGCGCGCCGCCCCCTCGGGGTGCTAGCATGCGACACGGCCACGGCCGGCAAGCGCGCATCTGGAGGAATCATGCGGATCGGCGTCCACTTCAACTACCAGAACTACGGCGATTGGGATCGCTTCGAAGCCCATCGTCCCGGACCGCCGAGGGTGACAGACCAGCAGCTCTACGAGGAGGAGCTCCACCTTGGCGGTCTCGTCGAACCGCTCGGCTTCGACTCCTACTGGGCCATCGACCACCACTTCTCCCCCTACATCATGACCGGGGGCGCCATCCAGCACCTTACCTACTTCGCTGGACGGACCACGCGCATCGACTTCGGCACCATGGTCATCGTCCTGCCCTGGTACGACCCGGTGGTGGTCGCGGAACAAGTCAGCGTCCTCGACAACCTTCTGCAGGGGCGTCGCCTGACGCTGGGCCTCGGCCGTGGTGCTGCGAAGCGCGAATTCGACGCGTACCGGGTGCCCATGGACGAATCTCGCGACCGCTTCTCAGAGTCTCTTGAGGTCCTTCGCAAGGCGTTGACGCAGGAGTGGTTCTCCCACGAAGGCCAGTTCTACAACATCCCGGAAACGACCATCCGGCCCCGTCCGCGCAACCCGCAGGACCTCGTGGACCGCATGCGCGTGGCCTGGACCAGCCCCCAGACGCTGCCCATCGCAGCCGAAGCGGGACTCGGCATGCTCATGACCAACCAGAAGAGCTGGGAGGAATATCGCGAGGACGTGCGCGGCTTCAACGCGGTGCGCGCAGAAAAGGGGTGGACGCCGATCCAGCCAAGCGTCGTCGTGCACGCCGCCTGCTTCGACACGGAGGCAGAGGCCTGGGACACGATCCTCCGCCACACGGTCGAGGCCCAGATCAGCATCCAACGGCACTACGGCTGGAAAGAGGCAGACCGCTTCCGCCAGACGAAGGGCTACGAGCAGTACGCCCAGTTCGGCGAGTTGCTGCAGCGCAAGACTCCAGAAGAGGTGGGGGAGCACAGCGCCCGCCCGCAGGCCTGGGGCACGCCCGACCAGGTGTTCGAGAAGCTCCGCAACGTCCAGCGGACGACCAGCGCCGAGGAGCTCATCCTCAACTTCCGCTTTGGCGCGATGCCCGCCGCGACGGCCGAGCGTTCGATGCGCCTGTTCGCCGCGGAAGTGCTCCCGAGGCTCCACGAACTCGACGCCCCGCTCCACGCCGACATGGTCGGGGCGGCCGCCGCGACCTCGTAACTCGGACGTAGCTAACCGGGCTGCTAGCGGCCGATCAACGCTCGGAACATGCATGGGCGCCCGGTACACTGGCCCGGTGCAGTACGCGGCGTTCCTCCGGGCGATCAACGTCGGGCGCGCCAACCGGGTGCGGATGGAGACTTTGCGGGCCATGTGCGCGTCGCTCGGGTTCGCCGATCCGGTGACGTACCTCCAGAGCGGCAACTTCGTCTTCGGCGCAGACGAGCCACCCGACTCCGCCGCGCTTCGCCTCGAAGAAGCGCTGGCTGCGAGCGGTTTGAAGAACGTTGCGGCCATGGTGAGGACGCGCGAAGAGCTGGCCGGGGTCGTCGCCGCCTGCCCGTTCGATGAGTTCGACCCGGCTCTCTTCCGCTGTTTCGTGACCTTCCTCCGCCAGCCTCTACCTCGAGGGCTGGCGGCGGCAATGCCACTGTCCGCGGGAGTCCTGGCCGTGCGTGAACGCGAAGTGCTGACTGTGACGAAGATCGCCGAGACGCCGGGGTTAGACGTCAACGGCCTCCTCGCCCGCGCCGCTAACCTCCCAGCCACCACGAGGTACTGGAGCGTCGCCCGGGGGGTTCTGGACCTGATGGAGGCGCAACCCCGGCACTAGGGGGCTGCCGGGGCCTGGCTCCGTCGCAAGCGGCGCAGCGCAGCGGTAGCGTTCCTCCGAATCGTCACGTCGGACTCCCGCGCGAGCAGGAGTTCAAGCGCTTCCACCGCTCGATCATCGTCGAATAGCGCCAGGGCAAACGCGGCGTGCCTCCGCACCTGGATGCTCGGGTCGCGGGTCGCCATATGGACGACTCTGGCCACGAGTTCCGGCCCCTTATCTGAGCCCGCCTGCGTCGCGAGGGGTTGCAGGGGCACGATCTTGCACTCGTCGCAGGCAATCGAGTGCACCGCGATCCGCCTGACGCGCGGCACGGGATCGTCGAGCAGTTCCAGCAGCGCAGCAGCGCAGCGCTCGTCCGCGAAGATGTCCATCGCGTGGGCGAAGATGTAGCGCAGGCTCGGATTGGGGTGGCGGACCCCGAGAATAAGCGCGTCGACGAGCACGCCGTGAGTGCCGTCCTGCCGCATGGCCTCCCGCACATCCAGGATCTTGCGACGCCCAATCGCCAGCCTCGGCGCGAGCTCTTCGAGTTCGAGTCGTCCCGCCAGGCCGGCCAGGACAGCCGCGATCTCCGCCGGTGGCTGGCCCCGGAGCACGCTCACGGCGACCGGCCACGCCGCCTTCGGTTGCTCGATCGCGAGGTCTTCGATGTGCGCTTTCAACCGCGGCCAACTCGCGAACCCGTGCTCTCGCGCGACCACGGCCTGCGCTTGAGCAAGGCGGAACGGCATCGACCCCGTTCTCAGCCGGGGCAGCGCGCTGGCAACCCGCGAGAGCGCCGAAGGTTGCCCCTTGCGGTATGACCGCAGGAGCTGCTTCGCGCGGTGGCGCAGCTGTTCGAGATTGGGGCGTTCAGGGAGTTCGGACACAGAAGCCTCCTTTCGTCACGCCTGGAAGTCCGCAACTCAGGCAGAAAGAAGGTTCAACTCGTCAATCAAACCAACAGGCGGTGGGCTTTGCCCTTTCCGCGGACCGGACGCGACCGCATCGCGCTCGCCGATTGTAGCCCAGCCCTCCAGCGCTGAGAAGCGCCCAACGCTCGTCCAGCGAGTCGCCGAGGGCCCCCTTGTCGAAATCAGTGCGCGGGCGAGCGTTGTCCCGGCGTAGCCCGGAGCTCCTCCCGCAGTTCCGCCGTCAGGCTCTCGCTCAGCTCGGGCCGGCCGTGAAACGCCGCCGGGGTGCTCTGCAACATCGCGATCGACAGCCGCCCGGCCTCCCTGACCGCGACCAGCGTCTGCGCTGCGTTCATCGCCGGATGCAGGTCCGACTGCCCCGGCGGCACCATCCCCACAACAGCTCGAAGGACCGCCGTTCCCGGAGTGAGGACGCGCACCTCCCGGACTTTAGCGACGTAGGCCGCCGTTTGATGATCCGTGAAGATCTGGCGGAGCGACGACTCTATCTCTGCCCGCCCGTTGAGTTGGCTCCCGTCGAAGCCCACGGAGTTCCCGTCCTCGGCGAACAGAGCAGCGAACGCGGCGGCGTCGCGACGCTTCTATGCGTCCAACAGTTCACGGTAGAGGGCTTCCACCTCAATTCGAAGCTTGCCAACTGGCCCGCCCCCTGCTGCTGTCCGGGATGCCACGCTGCTGCCCTCCATGTCTCCCCAGCGCTCCCCGCATTGTAGCGGCACGGCGAGGGGCGTAGCCCTCCCCGTCGCGACCGCCTGTAACGTCTCGGACCCGAGATACTGTCTCCAACCACGCTTCGCTGTAGGATCGCTCGCGTTCGAGCCAGCCGCGGACATCGCCGCCGGAGGAGGAAAGCATGGGGACCGCCCTCGAAGGATTGCGCATCCTCGACATGACCCAGTACGAAGCCGGCACCTCCTCCACCCAGATGCTGGCCTGGCTCGGGGCCGACGTCGTCAAGGTCGAATCTCCCCGCGGCGACCCCGGCCGCCGCTCCTTCGCGCGCGGCGACGAAGACTCCCAGTACTTCCTCAACTACAACAGCAACAAGCGCAGCATCGTCCTCGACCTCAAGCACCCCAAAGGGCGAGAAGTCTTCCTCGCCCTGGTCCCCGGGTTCCACGCCTTCGTCGAAAACTTCGGGCCCGGAGTCATGGAAGACCTCGGCCTCGATTACGACGTACTCTGCGCACACAACCCCGAGATCATCTACGCCCGCATCAAGGGCTACGGCCTCAGCGGGCCCTATTCGAACTGGAAGTGCTTCGATCCGCTGGCCCAGGCCGCCGCGGGCGCCTTCTCGGTCACGGGAGAACCCGACGGTCCGCCGGTGAAGCCAGGTCCCACGATCGCCGACACCGGCACGGGTATGCAGACGGCCCTGGCGATTGCCGCCGCCTGGGCCCAGAAGCTCGTGACCGGCGAAGGCCAGCTCATCGAGATCTCAATGCAGGAAGTCATGACCATGTTCATGCGCACCACCGGCGTCATGCAGTGGGCCAGGGAGCCTGCCCTGCGCCGGGGTCACCGCGGCGGTTCGCCCACCGGCATGTACCCCTGCGCGCCGGGAGGCGCTAACGACTACGTCCACATGCTGATCTCCAACACGCGTATGTGGGACCAACTGTGCGTGGCTATCGAACGCGACGACTTGCTCGTCGATCCCCGCTTCGAGACGGGCCGCCTCCGCATCCAGCACGCCGGCGAACTCGACGCCGAGATCAGCGAGTGGACATCGCGCCACACCAAGTTCGAGGCGATGCGCATTCTCTGCGAAAACGGCGTCGCCGCCAGCGCCATCTTCGACACCATGGACGTCTTCAACGACCCCCACCTGGCCGCGCGCGGCTTCATCCAGCAGGTTCAGCACCCCGCTGAAGGCGCGATCACCTGATGGGATCGCCGATCCGCATGTCCCGGTCGTCGGTCGCCCTGGAGCCGGCGCCGGTCCTGGGCGCGGACACCGAACAGGTCCTGGCGGCCGAGCTCGGCCTCTCGACGACTGAGCTGGCGGAACTCGCGCGGGCCGGCGCAATCGGCGCCACGGCACCTACTACGACCAGCGCCCCACAAGGAGGAACGCGATGAGCCACGAAGGTACGATCACGGGCGCCGCCCTGCTGGCGCGCAGCCTCAAGCAGCAGGGTGTGGACTACCTCTTCGGCGTGGTCGGGTTCCCCGTCACTGCGTTTGCTTCGCAGGCCCAGCGTGCCGGGATCCGCTACACCGGCATGCGCAACGAACAGGCCGCTTCCTACGCGGCCCAGGCCGCCGGCTACCTGACCGGCCGGCCTCAGGCAGTCACCGTGGTCTCCGGCCCGGGCGTCATCCACGCCATCGCCGGGTTGGCCAACGCCCAGAAGAACTGCTGGCCGATGCTCCTCATCGGGGGCGCCTCGGCTGTTGACCAAAACGGGATGGGCGCCTTCCAGGAAGAAGACCAGGTCATGGCCGTCCGCCAGTTCACCAAGTACGCCCACGCGGTCGAATCACCAGGCCGCATCCCGTTCTACGTCGAACAGGCCATCCGCCACTCCCTTTACGGCCGTCCCGGCGCGTCCTACCTCGACCTGCCAGACGACATCCTCAGCGGCCAGGTGGCGGAAGCCGATGTCGAGCCCGCCAATACCGTCGGCGATCCTCCCCGCACGCTCGCCCCCGACGCCGCCGTGCGCGCTGCCGTCACGGCGCTGAAGTCGGCCCAGAACCCACTGGTGATCGTCGGCAAGGGCATGGCCTGGTCGCGGGCCGAGTACGAAGTGCGGGACTTCATCGAACGTACGCAGCTTCCCTTCCTCGCCACGCCCATGGGCAAAGGCGTCGTGTCCGACGACCACCCCCTGTCCGTCGCCGCGGCTCGCACATACGCACTCCAGAACGCCGACCTCGTGTTCTTGATGGGAGCCCGGCTGAACTGGATCCTCCACTTTGGGCTGCCACCGCGGTACCGGCCGGGCCTTCGCGTCGTCCAGCTCGACATTGCGGCCGAAGAAATCGGGACGAACGTCCCCACCGAAGTCGCCCTCGTGGGCGACGGCCAGGCGATCGTCGCCCAGGTCAACCGCCTGCTCGAATCCGAACCATGGCAGTACCCCGAAGAATCGACCTGGCGCTCCGGGATCGCGAATGCGGCCGCCCAGAACGAAGCCATCACCGGCCAGATGATGGCCGACGACTCGGTGCCCCTGAATTACCAGCGAGTCCTCAAGGACGTCCGCGACACGCTCCCGCGCGACACGATCATCGTCAGCGAAGGCGCGAACACGATGGACATCGGCCGCACCATCCTGCCGAACTTCGAGCCGCGCACACGCCTCGATGCCGGGACCTACGGAACCATGGGCGTCGGCATGGGCTTCGCCATCGCCGCTTCGGTCGCCAACCCGGGCAAGCGCATCGTCGCGGTCGAAGGCGACTCCGCCTTCGGCTTCAGCGGCATGGAGATGGAGACGATCTGCCGCCATAACCTGCCAATCACGACCGTGGTCATCAACAACAACGGCATCGGCGGAGGTGTGAGCGAACTCCGTCCCGGTGTGCCGCCTCCTCCCTCCGCCCTCCTGCCGGGCGCGCGCTACGAACGGATCATCGAGGCGTTCGGAGGGCGTGGCTACTACGTCAGTCAGCCCGCCGAGTTGCGGCCTGCGCTCGAAGCCGCGAACGGCGGAGAAGGCCCCGCCCTCGTCCACGTCGTCATCGACCCGCGGGCGCAGCGCAAGCCGCAGCAGTTCGACTGGCACACCGGCCGTACGTAGGGCGGCGAGGCGGGTAGAATTCGCGGGAGCACCACTGGAGGGCTGGAAATGGCAGAGCAAGCAATAGAAGGGGCGCCCCGCCAGGCTGGGCCACGTCGCCCTGCGCGTGCGCGACATCGACAAGGCTGTCGCGTTCTACACGGAGGTCCTCGGCCTTACGTTGCGAGGCAGGGGCCGGGGTCCCGCCTTCCTCGGTATCCGGGAGGACGCCTCCCACGAGCTCGCCCTCATGCAGCTCCCTCCTGACGCGCTCGGCCCCGACCCCTCGCGCGTCGGCATGTACCACTTCGCCTGGGAGATGGGTTCGTTCGAAGCACTTGATAGCCTGCATCGCCGCCTGCTTTCCAGCGGCACCCGGATCGCCGGCTACGCCAACTCCCCGAACTCCGCCAACGTGATGTTTCTCGACCCCGAAGGGAACGAGATCGAGGCTATCTGGGAACCCTCGGCCGAAGAGCTCGAACGTGCGCGCACTTCCGGGAAGCCGATCCCCCAGCTTCCCCACTAGCGGATCGAGCGGTCCTCTACGAGCGTCACAGTCAAGAGAGAGCCGCGCGTATGAGCGGCCCTGCCTCCTTCGGCTCGACCTGCTCGACGCGAATCGTGTCGCAAGCCACCCATGACGCAGCTTCGCGCAGCGCCGCGGCCATGTCCCGCGTTGCGGCGGGGCTGTCGAGCGTTACCTTGCGGGCCACCAGCGTCCGGCCCTCGCGGGCGGGGTCAACCCGCCCCGCGAGTCGCCCGCCCGCGAGGAGCGGCATGCTGAAGTATCCGTGCAGGCGCTGGCCCTTGGGCTTGTACGCCTCGAGCGAAAGTGCGAACCCGAACAGCCGCTGCACCCGGCGGCGCTCCCAGATAAGTGAGTCGAAGGGAGAGAGCAGCGTCGTGCGATGCTTGCCTGAGTTGTTGGGGCCCAGCCCGGCCGGACCGGCGTACGCCCCCTCGTCCCAGCCCTCGACGGACACCGGCACCAGGCCGCTGTTCTCGAGGGCTGCATCGAGCAGCTTCTTCGAGCCATCCGTACTCCAGCGCATACCGACGTTGAGCCGGAAGTAGTCGGCAATGTCGTTCCGGGTCCCGACCCCGAGGGCAACTCCGGCCCGTCGCACGAGATAGTCGTAACACTCCTGGTCTGTTGGCTCGTGTCCGAGCAAGGCTGCGGGAATCGCCCTTTCAGGGAGGTCGTAGACACGTTTCCAGCCTCGCCGCGTGGTGCACGCCGCGTCCCCCTGGACGTAGAGCAGCTCGGCGGCGAGCTTGGTCTCAGACCAGCTCCACCAGCCACCTCCGTTTCTCGCTCCGCCGAGGTCGCTGACCGTGACAGGCCCTTCTCCCAGACGTGCGCGGACCTCCTCGATCGCCCTGTTGAGACTCTCACGACTCTCCGCGCGCCTGCGGCGCATCGCCCTTCGCCGGAAGGCGAAGTAGGGCCAGGCCTCGACCGGCAACACGCAAGCGGCATGGGCGTAGTACTCGAACGTCGCGGACTCCTCCCCCCAGTAGGCGTCTTCCACCGCCGCTCGCCCAACCGCCCCCAGGCGCGCGTAGGCCACGAGCTCATGTGAGCGCGCCAGCACCGAGATCGTGTCGAGCTGTACGGCGCCGGTGCGCGCCAGCATCCCCGGGACGTCGCCCGCCTTCCCGGACGGCCCGAGGAATCCCTGTGCGCGCAAGGCGATCCGCCGCGCTTCTTCCGTCGTGAGCTGCTCGACTGGTGGTGGATCATTCGGGTTCGGCATCGCGGTCGTCAGATCCTTTCGGCTGTTCGAGCCTCAGTCAACCGCGGGCGGATCAAGGTTCTCGCCCGCGACCTCGAAGCGACTGTCCGCTGATGCGCTGAACTGGTTTCCGGCTATGATGCCCAGCCAATGGCAGCCGCGAACCGTCCAGGGGGACGTCGCTGCGAAAGGCAGGCACTATGGCGGCGGACTTCCCAAGGACTGTCCAAGAAATTACCCCCGACTGGCTCTCGGGGGTGCTCGGCAAGCAAGTGACCGGCTACGCGGTCAGCTTTCTTGAAGGAGGCGTCCTCTCCGACGCCTTCAAGCTGCACGGGATCACGTACGCCGGCGACCCCGGCGACGCCCCGTCCTCTGTGGTCGTCAAGGTCGCCAACCAGATCAAGGATCGGCGCGACTTCGCCCTGATGGGCAACGCCTACACCAAGGAGCTTCGCTTCTTCCAGGACCTGGCGAAGGACGTCCCCATTGCCTCGCCCCGGCTCTACGGTTGCTTCGCCGACGGCAGCGCGGGGTCCGAGTTCTTCATCATTGTGATGGAAGACCTGTCCGCTCATTCGAAAGTGTTCGACCAGGTGGACGACCCCCCGGACGAGGCCTTCGCGCGAAAGATCGCTCTCGAGGCCGCCAGCCTGCACGCTCGCTTCTGGGAGTCACCAGAAACCCGGCTGGACTGGATCGGCCGGGCCGACAACCGCTACGTGTTCGCCCTCGACCCGATGTCGAGGATGGCTCCCGCCACCTGGCAGCCCTTCGCCGGCCTCTTCCTTCAGATGTACGGCCGCGAGATCTTCGACCGAGAGGAGGACGCGCCGCTCGTAGAGCTGACCGAGATCCTCTGCGGGCCGAAGTGCGATGCCATCCACGAAAAGATCTACGACATTCTCTCCTCGCGGCCCAAGACGGTGCTGCACGGCGACATGCGCGCCGACAACATCTTCCGCACCGACCCCGCCCTCGGCCGGAACGTTGAGGATTCCGCGGTCACCTTCATCGATTGGCAGCTGATCCACGCCGGCCCGCCCGGCCCTGAATTCACGCAGGCGTGGATGCACTCCCTCGAGCCGGCCAATCGGCGGAGGGACAAGGACATGCTCCGCCAGTACCACGCGAGGCTCGTCGAACTCAAACCGGCGGCAGCCGCCTATACCTACGACATGCTCTTCGAAGACTATGCGCTGGGCTTCTGTTTCTGGTGGACGGCTATCATCACCATTGGGCTCGGCACGCTGCCGGACTTCGACAAGCCCGAATCCGCTCGCATGAAGGAACTCTGGTCCAGGGGCCTGCTCCGTTCCAAGACTGCCATGCTCGACCTCGACTGCCTCTCTATCGTCAAGAAGCTGGCCGCCAGCATCCCCGACGAGGCCCCCGCGTCAGCCTCGTAAGCTGATGCCGAACTCACCATGAGCGAACAACCCTCCGCCAACGAAGCGACCCTCGAACGCGCTGCCGGCTGGATCCGCCAGTCCCGCCAGGTCGTCGTCCTCACGGGCGCGGGCATCTCGACCGAGTCCGGCATCCCCGATTTCCGCGGGCCGCAGGGCGTCTGGACGCTGAACCCCGGCGCCGAGCGAGTAGCGACCCTCCAACACCACCTGGCCGATCGGGAGGTCCGCGCCCGCGGCTGGCGCAACCGGATCGAAAGCCCGATGCTCCGCGGCGCCGAGCCGAACGCAGGCCACCACGCCCTCGCAGACCTCGAACGCAAAGGCAAAGTCCACACCCTCGTGACCCAGAACATCGACGGGCTGCACCTGAAAGCGGGCTTCCCGATCGATCGTTTGGTCGAGATCCACGGGAACGTTCGCGAGTTCGTCTGTTTGAAGTGCGGTGGCCGCGGCCCCATCGAAGCCGTCCTCGATCGCGTCCGCGCAGGCGAGGAAGATCCACCGTGCCTCGCCTGTGGGGGCATCCTCAAGACGGCGACAATCTCGTTCGGGCAGAACCTGATTCGGGCGGATCTGGAGCGCTCCGAAGAAGCAGCGGCGGGCTGCGACTGCTTCCTCGCGATCGGGACCTCGCTCACCGTGACGCCGGTCGCCTACCTCCCCCAGGCCGCGCTAAGGAATCGGGCAAGGCTCATCATCATCAACGCCCAGGAGACCCCCTACGACGGCTCAGCACACGGCGTCTTCCGCGAACAGATCGGCCAGGTGCTCCCCGACATCGTCGGCCGCGTCTAAGCACCTAAGGTTCTTCTCTCGCTCCCATTGGGGCCGAGTGCCGGGGGAGAGAGCTCACCCTTGGGGGCTCGCTACTTCGCTATCTTCCCCGCATGCCGCGCCCACTGGTACTTCGCGGCCAGCGCCGCTACCGGCCGTTCGGCTGCGTACGGATAGGCCGGGACCCCTCGCTCTTCGAGGTAGCGGCAGGCTTCTTCGACTTCCACGTCGCCTACCAGCGAAGCCACGACCGGTTTCACCTTGCCCGCCGCCTTCGCCTCGTCCATCACCTCGGCCAGGAGCCGCGCAAAGACCATCGGTGGCGTGATGATCGTGTGCCAGTAGCCAAGCACGAGCGCGTGGACGCGGTCGTCGTTCAAGGCCAGGCGGATCGCGCGGCGGTAGGTTTCCGGCGGCTCTCCGCCCGTGATGTCGATCGGGTTGCCCGACGCCCCGAACGGCGGGATCAGCTCCTTGAACGCCGCGTCGAGGTCGGGCGGCACCGTCATCAACTTAAGGCCGTAGTCCGCGCAGGAGTCCGACAAGAGCACGCCCGAACCACCGGCCCCGGTGACGATCAGCACGTTCTCGCCCTTCGGCGTCGGCAGCATCGAGAGCGCCCGCGACCAATCGAGCAGGTCCTCGAGGGTCCGTGCCCGCACCACCCCCGCCTCGCGGAACGCCGCGTCGTAGATCTGGTCGGCGCCGGCCAGCGCACCGGTGTGCGAGGCGGCCGCCCGGGCGCCCTGGGCCGTGCGTCCAGCTTTGAGCACCACGACCGGCTTCTCCTTCGAGACGCGCTTCGCCGCCTCCACGAAGGCTCGCCCGTCTTTTAGGTCCTCCACGTGCATCGCTATGACCTGTGTGTTCGGGTCCTGCTCGTAGAACTCGAGGAGGTCGTCCTCATCGAGGTCAGACTTATTTCCGAGCCCCACGATCGCCGAGACGCCCATCTTGTGCGAACGGCTGAACCCAATGATCGCCATGCCCACACCCCCGCTCTGGGACGAAAGCGCAACCGTCCCCTGTTCGGTATAAGGCGTGCAAAACGTCGCGCAGAGCTTCGATGGTGTGTAGTAGTAGCCATAAATGTTCGGCCCCATCACGCGCACGCCGTGCCGCCGGGCTACCGCGATCATGTCGTCCTGCAGCTGAGTTTCACCGACCTCGGCGAAGCCAGAGGGCACGAGGATCGCGCTCGCCACTCCCTTCTGGCCGGCCTGTTCGAGGGCACCCGCGACGAGCGCCGCCGGGATCGCGAACACTGCGACGTCGACTTCGCCCGGAATGTCGCCGATAGACTTATACGCCTTCAGGCCCTGGATCTCGGGGACACGCGGGTTCACCGGGTAGATCGAACCCCGGTAACCCCCGTCGATGAGGTTCCGGACGATCGAATAGCCGATCTTCCCTTCTTCCGCTGAGGCGCCGATGACTGCGATCGACCTCGGCGCCATTGTGCGTCGCATCGCAGCCAGGATCGCCCCCCGCTCCGGGCGGTGCCGTTCATTCGCCACGGCCCCTACGGCGATCCGCGCATCCACCGCCACCGCCCCCGACGGGCTCGCGAACACCGGGTTCAGATCGAGTTCGGCGATCTCCGGGAAGTCGGTGACCAGTTGCGAAACCCGCGAGACGATGCCCGCCAGAGCATCAAAGTCGACCCCAACCTCGCCTCGCGCCCCGGCGAGCACCGGATAGCCCTTGATCTCAGTGAACATCTCCCGGGCGCGTTCGGGCGTCACCGGCGCCAGCGCGAAAGTCACGTCGCGAATGACCTCGGCGAAGATGCCGCCGAGCCCGAACATCATGACCTTGCCGAACGTAGGGTCTGTCGTCGCTCCGACGATCACCTCGCGCCCGCCTCCGGCCATCGCCTGGACGAGCACTCCTTCTACCCGGGCGGCAGAGTCGTAGGCCCGCGCGCTGGCGACGATCTCGTCGAACGCCCTCCGCACCTCGGCTTCGCCCGTCAGCCCCAGCCTGATCCCACCCGCATCCGACTTGTGGCTGATGTCGGGCGACAGCACCTTCAGCGCCACGGGGTACCCGATCTCGGCGGCCGCCGCGACCGCGGCGCTCGCGTCAGCGGCCACGCGGTCGGCCGGCACGGGCAGGTCGTAGGCCCGGCAGACCTCAGCGGCTTCGGCAGCCGTCAGGTTCGTGCGCTGCCCGTCCCGGGCACGACCGAGTATGGCGCGGACGGTTTCCTGGTTCATGCGAGGACCTTTCGGGTAGCGATGACGGGGCAGGTGCCGACTCTAAGGCAACATAAACACACGGGCCACTCCCGCCGCGCCGCCGGGTTCCCTCGCGTTGACACTTCGCCGTGCACCCGTAGAGTTCCCGTTGCGGCCCGCCGGGGACCTCCGTCGCGTCGGGCTCATCCCAACATCACCTCCCGGAGACGCATCATGTGTTATGACTTCGAAGCCCGGCCCCCGAGCCCGCCCATCGCCGGCGGCGCAGCCGACAGCGAAGATCTCGTCCTGGCCTCGAAGGACGGCACGAAGTTCGCCGCTTTCGTCGCCCGCCCGCAAGCGCCCAATGGCGCAGGCATGGTTGTCCTCCCCGACGTCCGCGGGCTCTTCAGCTTCTACGAAGAGCTTGCCCTTCGTTTCGCAGAGCAGGGGATCAATTCCGTAGCCATCGACTACTTCGGCCGCACGGCCGGCGTCTCTAAACGCGGCGCCGACTTCGACTTCATGCCCGAGGTCCGCCAGTGCCGCCAGGAGACCGTCGCCGAAGACGTGGCGGCCGCCGTCGCCTACCTGCGCTCAGCGGCTGGCGGAGCCTGCACCTCCGTGTTCACCGTGGGCTTCTGCTACGGCGGTTCGAACTCCTGGAACCAGGCCTCGATGGGACACGGCCTGGCCGGGGCCATCGGCTTCTACGGCCGCCCCGGGGCCGGCTTCGCCGACCAGCAGCCCGGCCCCGCCGACCGGGCCAAGGACATGAAGTGCCCCATCCTTGGCCTCATGGGGGGCGCCGACCCGATGATCCCCGAGAGCGACGTCGAAACCCTGCGCAAGGCCTTACTCGCTGCGAAGGTGCCCCACGAGGTCATCTCCTACCCCGGCGCCCCGCACAGCTTCTTCGATCGCTCGTTCGACCAGTACAAGTCCGAATGCGACGACGCCTGGCGCCGCATCCTCGCCTTCGTTGAAACGAACAGGAAGAAGTAGCCCGGCGGGATTGAAATGCCGCCCGGCGAGGCGCAGAATCCCGTTCCCACACAGAGGAGGGAACCAATGGCAGATTCCGCGTTGTTCGTCGGTTGGGGTTCGCCCGTTCGTGGGCGCGAGGCCAGAGCGCTCCAGGTCTTTAATGAAAGCATCGCCTACTGGGCGAAGCTCCAGTCCCAGGGCATGATCGAGAGCTTCGAGCCCTATCTGCTCCAGGCCCACGGCGGCGATCTGGCCGGCTTCGCCCTGCTCAAGGGTTCGGCCGAGAAGCTGGCAACAGTCGAGGCGTCGGAAGAGTTCGGCAACATGATCATTCGAGCCGGACTCATCGTCGAAAACCTTGGCGTCGTCCGCGCTCAGACCGGGCAGGCGCTCGCGCAGGGGATGGTCCAGTACCAGCAGCAAATCGCCGACCTGACCTGACCCGCTAGCTAGACCTCGCCCCGCTCCAGCGCTTGCTGGATCGCCGTTACGAGTCGCCGCGCCGACTCTGGCGTGAGTTCGACCGCGACCCGCGCGGCCGGACCGGCCGCTTCGTTCACGAAGTCGATGTTCAGCGCGTGCTCAAGCGGCAGATGGAACGGGTGGTCGTACGAGACGTACGCCTGGTCCAGCGTGAACCAGCCGTCCCGCCCCTTCCCGCTGCCCGCCAGTGCGGCCTTCTCGACGATCATCGTGCACATCGTGTGGCTCCTCCCTCTCTCCGGTTGCTGACAGCTAGGCCGGTGCGCCGAGGTGCTTTTCGAAGAAAGCGAACATCTTCCGCCAGCCATCGACCGCCGCTTCCTGGCGGTACATCGGCACGTGGTAGTAGAAGAACCCATGTCCCGCCCCCGGATACATGTGGAACTCGTAATCCTTGCCGTGCTTCTTCAGTTCGTCCTCGTGGGTCGCCACCTGCGCCGGCGTCGGGCTCCGGTCCTCCTCCCCGAACAACCCCAGTAGCGGGCAGGAGAGGTCCTTCGTGTAGTCGAGCGGGGCCACCGGCCGGTTCGGGGTCAGGTCCGACTCTCCCATCACGACGCCGCCGCCCCACAGGTCGGCAGCCGCATCGAACCCTTTCGTCCGGCAAACCGTCAGGTAGGTATGCCGTCCACCCGAGCAGGTGCCCATGATCCCGACCTTGCCGTTCAGGTACGGCAGCCCCCGCAGCAGGCGCATGCTCGCGGCCATGTCCCCCACCACCTGGTCGTCGGGCACTCCGCCTGCCGCCCGCACTTTGACGGCGACGTCCTCTGGGGTCCCGTGGCCGAGGCGCGAGTAAAGGTTCGGCGAGATCGCAACGTAGCCATGGTGCGCGAACTTCCGTGTCGCCTCGCGGTACCACTCGTCCCACCCCGGCATGTGATGGATGAGCACCATCCCCGGGAACGGCCCCGGCCCCAGCGGGCGCGCCAGGTAGGCGTTGATCGAGTCCCCACCGTGCCCCTCGACAGAGATCGTCTCCGCCAGCATCCCCTCATACAAGTCAGTCGTATACATCGAAACCTTCGCGTTCAGGATTGGCCGTGCCACTCAAGGCCCCGATTGGGCACCGGCGGCGCGCAGTCTAGCACGGGTTCGGCGAAACGATTTGATCGGGGGACGAAGCCCGCCTCGGCGAGTCTAGCCGGGCGGAAGTGTGCGGCGCTTCCCGTTCCGGCGGTCAAGACCAGCGCCGATCAGCGCGCCGAATCCCCCCAGGAGCAGGCTCAGCGGCAGGGCGATTATCGCCACTCCGGCCCCGCCCGCCGTCCACGCAACGGACACGCCCCACGCCCACCACGCACCCGAAAACGAACCCTGCAAGGCGCTTCGACATCAATGCGATCCCGGTCAAACCTGTATGCCGCCGCTTGCTGTCGAGCGCGACGAATGCGCTGGGACCCCCGTAACTGCCAGAGGGTGAGCACCAGAGTCTCGCACGACTCCTTCGCCCACTCTTACGGTCATTGCCCAGCGCTGAAGTAGATCCTCGTTGCGCGAAGCGACCCATCAGACAGCTTCACCCCGATTACCATAACGCCCTTTCCGACGGGTGGCCGATCGATACTCTCGCCCGAAGTCGCGTGTACTTCGACCGGAGGGTTCGAGGAGTCCACAACAACCGTTTGTCGGCCACCCCGGATGTCTCGCACGACCCACTGACCCGATCGAGGCACATGGTCAACAAACCCGCGAACCTGGCCCACGTTGACATCGACGATCCGCGCATCGATGGATCCGTCCCCGAGCAGCTCGCCGGAGACGGTGAGTTCGTCCCCTGGTTGGACATCTCCGAGGGAAGCTACGCCGCCCTTCCAGATCCGGGCAGAGGCTCCGACGCGCAGAATCCGATCGCCCCCGCCAGTCTTCAGATAGATGAATTCGCGGTCGCGAAGAATGACCTCGCCGATTACGAACCCGGGAGCGGCCAGTCCGGGGCCGGGACTATCGATTATCCTGGAAGGGGCGGCAAAGGGGGGGGTGTCCGACTCGATCTCCAAGTGTTAGCCGTGGCCAACTGGTTTCGCCGCCTGGGCCCCGGCCCCGAGGCTCCGCGCAATGGGTACCGCCGATGCTGCGGCCACCACCAAGCCCCCCGCCCCCACTCGAATCAACCGTCTTCGGGTTACCATCGTCGTACTCCTTCGGTTTGAGTCGCCTAGGGCTGCCCGACCCATACAGGGAAATGGCCAATGCCGAGCGAATATCCGAGCGCCTGAAAGGCGCCCGGGGTCAAGTCAATGACCAGAGGTGGCGAGAACTGGGGATCGTAGCAAAGATCCGGAGAGCACTGGGCTCCTTGGAGACAAGGACCGGCGTCGACTGTGCGAACGTAGTTGATTTGAATTCCAGTGCCAGGCGCGAGAACGATGGTCTGATACTGGCCGCCCGCTAGGTAATGCATGCGCGACCAGCAGCCTTGATTGTAGTCACGAGAGTCACCGAATGTTGAGCACATCGGCCAAGCGTGGTCGTAAGCGAGATCATATCCGATGCCGCAGAAGGTCGTGGGAGAACCTGGAGGGTTCCCTGTAAACCAATATGTCGCTGAACCGAGCATGTAAATGGTCATGTTGCGCCCCTACCTAGGGAACCGGCCTCTGGCGCGATCCGCTGCGAAGCGTCGCACTGAACCATCAACTTTCGTAGGCACGATCGATCGCAGAATCCGAGTACCCTTCGTGCCATCGTGCTGAGAGATTAGTTCTGAAGTCCGGCTAGCCTCGCCAAGCCGTCCAGCCAGGTTTCGCGGTAGCTTCGCCACCAGCGGCCCAGCTCCCTTCCCGAGTCGAGTCCAATGGCCTCTCGAAGCCAGGAGACGTGGCTCCTGACGCCCGCAAGCGAGAGACCGAGCTCGCCAGCAATTTCCCGCTCGGTGAATCCTTCAGCAAGCCGGGCGAGAATCTGCGCCCTCCTGGCCGTGATCGCCGCGACAAGTGCGAGACTTGACTCCGCTAACTCTGGGCCCACGCTCCAAACCCCCAAGCTCGCGCGGAATACTGATCGAGGTGTTTCGGGTTGTCAATCGGTCCACTTGGAGTCATCAGGCAATCTGTACCTGAACTTGACCTGCGACTAAGTGCTGATTGCTCGATCTCCGCTGGGCGACGACCGCCTACGTCCCGCTCAGCCCTCGAGGACGAAGGTGAACGATCCCTCCTGCCCGCCTGCTCCACCCCGCACCTTCATCACAAGCTCGGACCGGAAGATCCCGTCGCGGGCGTTTGCGGGCTCGTTCGGGAAATAGAGCTGCGTCGTCAGCACCCTGCCGCCGGGCGCCTGCACCTTCACGTGGATGTGCCGCGTCCTGCCGGTGTACAGCCCCGGCAGGATCGTCTCCAGCCGGTACCGCCCCTGGGCATCCGTGAACTGGTGGCCGCGCAGCCGGAATCCCTTGTTGTCGTAGTCGCCCTTGTCGTCGGCCTGCCAGAAGTCGAGCAGCGCCCGCGCGACCGGCCGGCACCCGGTGGTCACCACGAGCCCCGACACCAGCAGCTTCGTCCCGGTCATCCCTGGTTCCATCAGCGAAGCCCGCTCCGGCGAACCCGGCGTGAAGTAGGGGCCTTCGGTCTGCGCCAGCGTCGGCTCGTCGTCATCGTCGCCACAGGCGGGGGTGGGCGAGAGGGTAGCCGCCGAGGCAACTGCGCTCGCTGCTGGCGAAGGGGTCGATCCCGTGCTGATTGTGGCTTCGGCTCCGGCGGCTTGCCCGCGAGGGCCAATGTCCTTGGAAGCCGCGCCGCCACTACCGCAGGCAGCCAGCACCAGCGGCACCGGCAGCGCGATGCCCATCGCCAGCATCCGGCGTCGCGAGAGTAGACGCCCTTCCCACCCGTCCATCGGTCAGACCTCCCAGGCGGAGCTCAGCTCGGCGTCGCCTGGCCAAACAGTACCGCACCCGAGGGAAGGTTAGGGGAAGAAACGCACGCCCCTATTCCGTCGCGGGCACCGCCGCTCGCTGCATCGATGCCATCAGCGCCTGCAACTCCGCCAGCTCTCCCTGGAGCCGAGCCGGCGCTACTACCCGCCGCTCCAGGAAGTTCGCAGACTCCCCCTGGACCATGTCGAGCATGCTCGGCAGGCGCCCAAACCCGTGCGGGAGGCCTGCGTACATGTGCATCTCCACCGGCGCACCCGCCTTCGTCAGGGCCTCGTTCATGCGGATGCTCGCCGACGGCGGGACCACCGAGTCGGCCGTACCGTGGAGCAAGAACGTCGGGGGGAACTTCTCCGTTACGTAGGTGATCGGGCTCGCTGCTCGCGCCTTCTCCTCCGTGGCGGCGGCGCCCATGAGCGCGTTCGCGGGCACGCTGCCGCTCAGCCGGTCGTCCCCGACATGAAACAGCACCGGTGGGTACACGGCGATCACCGCCGCCACCTCAGTCGAGACTCCCGCGTTGCCGCCGTCGCCTTCGAACTCCGCCATCCCGACCGTGCCCGCGGCCAGCAACGCCAGGTGCGCGCCCGCCGAGTGGCCCTGCACCGCGATCTTCGCGGGGTCGATGCGAAGCCTGCTCGCGTTCGCCCGCATCCAGCGGATCGAAGCCTTGACATCGTGAATCTGCGCCGGCCAGGGCGACTCCGGGGTGAGCCGGTACTCGCCCGCCACGCACACGAATCCGCGCTTGCCCAGAGCTAGCCCGGCCTCGCGCATTCGACCTCGCTCGCCCATCCGCCAGCCGCCGCCGTACAGGAGCAGCACGCTCGCCGAACCCGGCGCCGCTCCTTGTGGCGTGTACGTGTCGCAGCGCAACTCGCGCCCGCCGCCGTGCCCAAAGACCACTCCTTCTTCGACAATGATCCCGTCCACGTTCGCCATCAAAGACTCCCCGTCTTCAAGTTTTCGTCAATCCGCTCGCCAGCGAAGCATGACAGGCCCGCACCGAACTGGAAACATCGCTGACAAACCAGGAAGGCCGTCAATCAAGACGGCCCTCCCGGATTACTCGATGGTGAGCCGCCCTACTGCGAGCTGCTTGGCGCCGTGCTGGGGGCGGTGCGAGGGCTGGCCCCCGGTGCATTGCCCGGGCGAGCCGGCCGCTGGCCAGTGCCGGAGTGTTCCGCCGCTTCCTGCTCGGGAGTCTCGTTCGCCTCATGCGCGGCGTCTTCGTTCGGGCCGCCACCCGGACCTCCCGCGAAGTGACGCGTGCCAGCGTCTTCGGCCGCCTCTTGCTCGGCCGTTTCGTTGGCCTCGTGCGCCGGGTCCTCGTTGCTCTTCGGCGCGGTCGCACTCGGAGTCGGCGTGGTCGTGGGCGTCTGGGCCGAGGTGCTCTGGGTCGCGAGCGTGGTCGCTGTCCCAACCAGTGCCAGGACCGCGAGGGCCGCGCCGCCAATGAACAGACGGCGCCTGATGATGTCCGTGAGGGCCATGTGGCCCCTCCTTGAATGAGCTCTCCCCTTCAGGGAGGCACGCTCAGGTTCCGGTCCGTCCGTGAGAGAGAGATTGGAGCTAAGTTCGAAAGTCCTTAATCGCCTGCCCGAAGTTAAGGCCCGGTGCAGACCGCATCAGGAGCGGTTCAGCGAGCCCAGCGGGAGGCGGGACGGGACCCTTTGCCGCTTCGGCCGCGGCGCGAGGATCCGGTACGCGAGGAGCGCGAACACGGCCGCAGATGAGCTGCCGTAGAACAGGTACACAAGCGCCAGCCCCGAATCGGTGCCGGCCGTAAGACCGTGGACCAGGGCGAGAAGATAAGCCCCAAACGAGATGTAGTGAAACTGCCGCCAGCGCCTCTGACCGATGCGCCTTCGCGCCCAGAAGCTCGCCGCCACGAGCGCCGCCGCCCAGCCCGCGACGACTCCGAGTCCGGTCCACAGAGGCCGGTACGGCGCCGCGAACGGGACCACCACGGAGACCGGCGTGAATTGGAAGAACCCGTCGAACAACAATGAGCCGGCGTGCACGCCCAGCAGCACCAGCGTGAGAATGGCCAGGAATTGGTGCAGTTCGAAGGTCAGCGGCCGCGCCAGCACGCCATCCGCCACCTTCGTCCTGACCAGCAGCCCCATCACTACCGAACCCGTGAGCAATCCGAACGCCACCAGGCCGGAAGCCCGGCTGATAAACCAGGGCCACTGCCCGAGCGCTCCGCCGTGAAGCCCGAGGGCGCTCACAAACATCGCCCCGAGCAGCACGAGTGCTGCGCCGGCGATCCCTTTCATCAGGATCCCCGGCTGGTCTTCTGCTTTGCGGCGGTCGTTGGTTTCGCCTGGACCCGGCTGGTTTGAGCGGTTGCAACCGTTGCCGTGGCCGTCGCCGTCTCAGCGCCCGCGGCCGCCGCGGTGACACTGGACGTGCCATGCGTCCCGAGGTAGCCGGCCCCGAGGAGTACCGCCCCGGCAGATGCCACCGCGATTGCTGTCTTCAGGCGCCCGTATCTCGAGCTCATTCGCTGTCCCCCTCCCTACTCGAGGTCTCGCACCGCTCTGCTGAGCGTCGCGTTACCCCGCAGGGTCATCCGTGGAGATAAGCCACTGATTAGCGCCCGATTTGAGTTTTCTCATGTGTGCGCCGGGTAAATGTGCTGAGATCAGTCCATGCATATCCTCTTCGTCGAAGATGAAGCCCGGCTCGCTACCGCCGTCCGGCGCGTGCTCAACGAAGACGGCCACGTCACCGACTGGGTCGCCGACGGCGGTGACGCACTCGCCCAGGCCCAGATCGAGGACTACGACCTCATCGTCCTCGACGTCATGCTCCCCACCCTGGACGGCTACGAGATCGCCCGCCGTCTGCGTGCAAAAGGCAGCACAACCCCAATCCTCATGCTCACCGCTCGTGATGCGGTGGCCGACCGCGTCCAGGGTCTCGACGCCGGCGCCGACGACTACCTCGTGAAGCCCTTCGCCCTCGCCGAGCTCCTGGCTCGCGTCCGTGCCATGGGCCGGAGGGCGCGCATGGCAAGCGGCGAGTCCGCCCTCCTGGCCGTCGGTGACCTTGAACTCGACCTCCGCACCCGCGAGGCCGTCCGCGCCGGCCGCCGCTTCGACCTCACTGCCAAGGAATTCGCGCTCCTCGAAGCGCTGATGCGGCACCCCGGCCAGGTCCTCACCCGCTCACAGCTCCTCGACCGCGTCTGGAGCTACGACATCCTCACCGAGTCCAATGTCGTCGACATCTACATCCATTACTTGCGCAACAAGATCGACCGCGACTTCGACGAGAAACTGATCCGCACCGTGCGCGGCGTCGGCTACGCCCTCAGGGCAGGCTAGATGTTCGGCCGCGCCCGCCTGAAGCTCGCCGCCTGGTACGGCGCGGCCCTCGCACTCACCGTCCTGGCGATCGCCCTTGTTGCCTATTTCGTGGTCCGCGACGCCCTCGATGGCGAAGTCGACGACTCCCTTCGGTCCGCTCGAACAAGCTTCCAGTCAGACGACCACGCGGCGCCGCCGGGTGGCGGGGGCCACCCCGAAGAACGCTCCCCGGACCCGCATCGCATCAACTCGATCTCCAGCGATGTGTTCTTTATCACCACGACGCCCGCCGGGGCGATCGTCGAGAACATGCGCCAGGTGAACGTGGACGGCGTCGATTTCGCCGCCCTCGTCCGCGATGCGGGCGCCGGCGACCACTGGGCCGATGTCACCTCAAGCCAGGGCGATGTCCGGCTACTCACCTTCCCGGTAGATAGCGGGCGTTCCAGCTACTTGCACCTCGGACGCTCGCTTAGCGCCCGCGACAGCCAGCTCCGCACGCTCATCCTGGTCCTCATCATCGCTGGTGGACTGGGCGTGATCGTCTCGGGCGCGGTCGGGCTCTGGCTCGCCGGTCGCGCCCTGCGCCCCATCCGGAGCGCGCTCGAAGCCCAGCAGCGCTTCGTCTCCGACGCCTCCCACGAGCTGCGCACGCCCATCAGCGTCGTGCGCGCCAACAACGAGCTCCTCCTCCGCCACACCGATCAGCAAATCAGCGCCAACCTCGACCACGTGGAGGCCATCGCCGCCGAGTCCGACCACATGACCCACCTCGTCGAGGACCTTCTCACCCTCGCCCGTGCCGACGAGGGCCGCGTGTCGCTGGCCCGCGAGAGCCTCGACGTCGCCGCCATCGTGGAAGGCGTTGTCCGCGACATGACCCCGCTTGCTGAACAGAAGCGGATCCGGTTGACCGCCGATGTCTCGCCCTCACCGGCGATCGGCGACCGCCAGAGGCTCCGCCAGCTCGCGGTGATCCTCCTCGACAACGCCATTAAGTATTCGCCCGAAGGCAGCGCGATCGACGTACGCTGCCATCACGCCGGCCGCCGCGTCGTCCTCTCAATCGCCGACCACGGGCCCGGTATCCCGGTCGAGGCCCAGCACCGCATCTTCGATCGCTTCGTCCGCGTCGATTCTGCCCGCTCCCGTGCGGCGGGTGGTACCGGACTCGGCCTCGCGATCGCCCGCTGGATCGCCGAAGCTCACCATGGCCGAGTCAGCGTCGAATCCAGTCCGGGTAACGGCTCCACCTTCACCGTGCGACTCCCGGCGGAGTGAGCGGACGCTACACCTGCGCCAGGTAGTAGGCATTGAACGGGTGCTCCAACCCCTCGACGCGCGAGAAGCGCGAGAAGCCCGCCGTCTTCGCCAGCGCGCGCATCTTCGGCTCCGGCAACCCCACCGTCCCCAGCGCTAACCCGTCCGGAGTCGAGGCAGACGACGACATGCAGATGAGAACGGAAAAGCCGTACATCATCGCCGCCAACGGGTTCGAAAGGTTGTCTTCGTACGCCTCATTGCAGTCCACGTCCACGATGAACCACGTCCCGTCCGGCCGGATCGCCTTCCGGATGGCCGCTGCCGCCAGGTCCGGCCGCGCCATGTCGTGCAGGCAGTCGAGGCAGGTCACGAGGTCGAACCGGCCATCGCTCGGCATCGGGTCCGAGTCGATGTTGTGGAAGAAGACGTTCTTGAGCCCCGACTCTTTCCGGTTCGCCTCTGCTCGCGCGAGGGCGTGCACCGAGTTGTCGTAGCCATGCACCTCTGACTTCGGGAACGCCTTCGCAATCGCGATGTCCGCCACCCCGGCCCCACAACCCACGTCAGCGACCTTGGCCCCCCGCTCGAGGCGCTCTACCACGCCCGGAAGCTTCGGCAAGGCCTCACTTATGAGCGCCGTCTTGTTCCAGGGCCCCATCATTCGCTCTATGCCAACTGCGACGGCCAGGCCGCCGTCGTCGTAGGTGTGCCCCCTGCCGGTCCGAAACGATCCGGGCACTTTCTCAAGGAGCAACATCTGCTGCGGAAGCGCGCTGAAAGCGCCGACGACCGACGCCGGTGTTTCCTCGTCCGCGAGTACGAGCGCGCGTTCGGGGCCCAGCTCGAAACGCTCAGTCCCGCGATAGTCAATGAGTCCCGCTGCCGCCTGCCCGCGCAACCACTCGCGAACCCACCGCTCGCTCAGGCCGGTCTTCCCGGCCAGCTCGTGGCTGGTGACCGGCCCCTGACCCGCCATCGCCCGGTAGAGCCCGGTGGCCTCACCCACGTAAATCATCCCGGCCGTAATCGCACCGGTGAGATACCCGAACGCCGTCTCGGCGGTCTTCCCTACGAGTTCGAAGTCAAGTTCTGGAGCAGCGGACATTGTGTTCCCTCTTTCGCGCCGAGATGGCAAGCCGCCCATTGTGCTGCTGCCTGTGCGTGTACGTCCACCGCCGGCGCGGCCACCCGGCGCGCCGCTGGCTATGCGCGGAACGCCGCCAGGTGACGCCCGTAGCTCCCCGCTACCGACCCCACGCGCAGTGGAGCTTCCACCGCCTCGAAGCGGTCTTCGGCCTCCAGCCAGCGGTGGAGCAAACGCGCGTCTGGGCGTCCGGCCTTCACCCCCTGGATCTCGTACATCGCCGCCACTGCCCGCCGTACCGGGTTGCGCCACTCCCCCAGGCTGCGGATGTACACCACCAGGTCGAGCCGCGCCGCCTGCTCGTCCGGTACGCGGTTCTCCCGTGTGATCACGTCGAACGCCTGCACGACCCCGGGTGCATGCAACGCTGTTGCCAGCGAGAACCCGCCGCGGCCCAGCGCCTCGAACACCAGCCGCACGTCGTCGCCCCAGAGGTAGTCCGGGAACCCAACCCCCGAGATCTCCGACATCAGCAGATAACCACCGTCCGGCTTCCCGGGGATGCCAAGCCCTGCACCTTTGTCGCGCGACAGTTTGTGCATCGCCGTCCCGGCCGGGGCGTGCTCGAGCACGGCGTGCATCGTCGTGCTCTTCCCGGCCATCCTCGGGATCGCCACCATCAACAACGACCGCCGCTCCTCCGCGGCCACCGCCAGCGTTGCGGCCATCTCCGGCGACATGGTCCGGTTCCGCACAAGGTCCCCAAGCGTACGCTCCGCCATCGCTCCTCCGTTCCTTGCCGTCGAGTGTAGCGTGCCCGGCCCGGAAGTCGTCAGGTTGGGCCCCATTCCCGCTCTTCGTTCGAGACGGGTGGCGCGCAACACTCGTCTTTGGGGGGCTTTTGGTGGACCCAACCCTGGCCGTTCGGCCGCATCGGCGCCGGTGCTGAAGGGCGATACTGTCGGGGTGTCCGGGCTCCTCCACCTCGGCCGTCGGGCGGGCGCAGGCAGTGCCAGACGTCCCGGGCGAGCGACGCCGGCGCCTTCAGCTCCCGAAGGGATCGACCGCATCCCCGTCGGCGAAGTTGAGCGGATTCTCGCTACCGACGCGACCCGGGGTCTCACGGCGTTCGAAGCGGCGGATCGCCTCGCCCGCTGGGGACCCAACGACCCGGCCCCGGCCAACGGTCTGCGCTGGCCGGCCATCGCCGCCCGCCAGCTGTCGAGTCTGCTCGTCATTGTGCTGCTCGTCGCCATGGCCATCTCCGCCGCGCTCGGCGAGTACCTCAACGCCTTCGCCATCGGCATCACCGTGATCGTCGCCGCCACTTTCGGGTTCCTCACCGAATACCGTTCAGAGCGAGCGACCGCTGCCCTGCGGGCGCTCACCGCGCAGCAGGCTGAGGTCGTCCGCGGCGGCCTCCACGAGGACGTCCCTTCGTTCGACCTCGTCCCTGGTGACCTCGTTGTGCTCTCCGAAGGACGGACCGTGCCGGCCGACGTCCGAATCGTCGAGTCGCACGGGCTCCTGGTGAACGAAGCCATCCTCACGGGTGAATCCGAAGACGCCGCCAAGAGTGCCGTTTTCGACCCGGCCGCCGCATCTCTCAGCCCGGCGACGCTCGCCTTCGCGGGCACCACCGTGGTCGCTGGCAGTGCGCTCGCGATAGTCGCTGCCACCGGCGCGGCGACCTCACTCGGCTCCATCGTCGCCACTACGCGCCAGGCGGGCCGCCGGGCCACGCCACTTGAGACTCGTCTCGAAGAGCTGGGCAAGCGCTTAGTCGCCGTCTTCCTCGCGGCGTGCCTCATCATCTCGCTCATCGGCATCGTCCAGGGCCGGGAACCGCGTCTCATGGTCGAGCTCGCGGTCGCCCTCGCTATCGGCGCGGTGCCCGAAGGCCTGCCGGCCGTAGCCACGATCTCGCTGGCCGTGGCGGTCCACCGCCTCGCCCGAAGCCACGTCCTCGTCCGCCGCCTCGATGCAGTCGAAGCCCTGGGGGCGACGACTGTCATCGTCACCGACAAGACTGGCACTCTGACCCTTAACCGTATGGCCGTCCGCGCAGTTGTCCTCCCCGACGGACGCGAAGCCCCGGTCACGCTCAACGACGCCGCCGGCCCGGAACGCCGTACCCGTATCGCTTCCCCCTCCAGCGCGCTTCTCGCGCCGGTCGACGAGGCGGCCGCCATCCGGGTGCTGGGCGTCGCAGCGCTTTGCAGCGACGCGGTCGCCGAATGGGACGCGGGCCGGGGATGGCACGCGCACGGCGACCCTTCCGAGGCGGCGCTGGTCCTCGCAGCCGCCGGGCTGCAACCTGCTACCGGCATCGACAACGGGCCATGGGATCGGGTTAAGACGACTCCCTTCACGGCCGCTTCCCGCGTGATGCAGACCACCCACCGCGGCCCGGAGGGCGAGACCCTCATCGCTCTCAAGGGCGGCTACGAGGCTGTGGCCGCGCGCTGCCAGTCGTCGCCTGCGCCTCTCGCCGCCGCGTCGGAACGCCTCGCCCGCCAGGGCTACCGCCTCTTCGCCGTCGCGGAAGCGGTGGCGGACGGACACTTCCGCATGCTCGGCCTCGTTGTCCTCCACGACCCTCTTCGGCCCGGTGCGGCCGCCGCCGTCGCTGCCTGCCGCGACGCTGGCATCCGCCTCATCCTAGCCACCGGCGATCACGTCGAGACAGCCCGCAACATCGCCCTCGAAACCGGCATCCTCGCGCCCGCCGGCAGCGTCATCGAAGGCAACGACCTGGCCACTACCCCTCTCGAAGCGATCTCCGTGGTCGCCCGCGCCACCCATCGCCACAAAGAAGACCTCGTGTCCCGGCTGCAGCAGGCCGGCGAGACCGTCGCGATGACCGGCGACGGTGTGAACGACGCTCCGGCCCTCCGATCGGCCGACGTAGGCATCGCCGTCGGCCCCGGCGCCAGCGATGTCGCCGTCGAAGCATCGGACGTCCTCCTCAGCGACGGCCGCCTCGCCTCGCTCGTCGATGGCATCCGCGAAGGCCGCCAGGTGGCGCTCAACCTTCGCCAGGCGATCGTGTACCTGCTCACCGCCAGCTTCGGCACCATCCTCGCGATGACCTTCGCCATCGCCGCGGCAGACGAACTGCCGCTTGCCCCACTCCAGATCCTCTGGCTCAACCTTGTCGTCCACATCTTCCCGGCCCTCGCGCTCGCGACCGGGAGGGAGCTCAAGGCGAACCTGCACCAGCCGGCCGGCCAGCTCATGACGGCCGGGACGTGGCTCGAAGTCGCCTGGCGCGCGTTCTGCGTCGGTGCAGCCGCCTTTGGCGCGCTCGTGCTCAACATCGGCTGGGGTGAGACGGCCCAGCACGGACAATCGCTCGTCTTCGCTTCCCTCGCCCTCGCCCTTGTGGGGCAGTCGCTGCTCATCGGCGTCACAACCTTCAGCGAAGCCGCGTCCCGCCTCCGCCGCGTCGAGCTGGAACTGGCCGTCGCAGTCTCGACCGGGCTCATGTTCGCCGCGATCTACGCGCCGGGGCTGAGCGACGCCCTCGACCTCGAAACCATGGAGGCCGGCGACTGGGCGGCGATCGTCGGGTTCGCGCTCCTCGCCTGGATCGGCGGTCAGGCGGGAGGCCGCCTCTACCGGCTCATGCGCCCGCAGTTCCATCGGAACTAGTCGCGCCGAACGTTTGTCTTTTCCGCCTCACCTCGTAGACTCCGCATCCATGGGCGGACACCCCCCTCAGACAGCTCCCGAAGCTTCGGCGGATCTGCGCCCATCGTCGCTCGGCGTCGTCCGGCGCATTACCTACGGGAAGAGCGGCGCCATCCTCACCCCTGCCTCCGGGTTCATCAAGGCCTACAAGTTCACTCTCAACCCGTACAGCGGCTGCGGCTTCGCCTGCGACTACTGCTACGCCCGCTTCTTCACCTATACGCCGGACGATCGCGACTCCTGGGGCGAATGGGTCCACGTCAAGGCCAATGCGGCTTCGCTCATCGAGCGCGCGACGACTGCGCGCCAACATCACCTGCGGCTCGAACCAAGCGACGCCATCTACATGTCCAGCGTCACCGACCCCTACCAGCCGCTTGAGGCGAAGCTCGGGTTCACTCGCTCCATCCTCGAATCCCTGCTCCCAATGCAACCGAGACTTACCGTCCAGACCCGCAGTCCAATCGCGACCCGTGACATCGACCTCTTCCAGCAATTCGAACGGATCCGCGTCAATTACTCCGTGCCGACCGATTCAGAGGAGGTCCGCCTCCGTTACGAGCCCCACGCCCCGTCGATCAAGGCTCGCCTCAAGGCCGCAGAGACGATCGCCGCCGCGGGCGTCCCCATCGGCATCTCAATCAGCCCCATGCTCCCTATGGCCGACCCCGCTGCTTTTGGGCAGCGCATCGCCGCCCTCGATGCCGCCGAGTACGTGACCCAGAGCTTCCACCGCTTACCGCCCTACTACGGCGCCGGCACGGGCGAGGCCGCCCTCGTCAAAGCCCGCGAAGACCGCTGGACTCGCCGCCGTTTTCTCGAAGCCCACGACGCCATCCAGGCAGCCCTCGGGCCCGGTCGCCCACTCCTGCTGGGAGTCGAGGGCTACCGTCCCGCGGAGCGACGCCGGTAAGAGTGTTCAGTGCGTTCAACGCACCAAATTTGTTCAGCGCGGGCGAGACAATGCGCCGTTACTATGAGAGGTACACCCTTCCCAGCAGGATCCCATGACCGACCAGCCGAACGACTGGAGCCCCGAGGTCGCAGAGCTCGCCCACCGCAAGGCGGTCGCCGCCGAGATGGGCGGCCCCGAGAACATCGAGCGCCAGCACGCCGGCGGCAAGCTCACCATCCGCGAGCGCATCGCCCTCCTCCTCGACCCCGGCTCCTTCCAGGAGCTCGGCTCCATCGCCGGCCGGACCATCGTCGAAAACGGCCAGGTCGTCGGCTTCACTCCCGCCAACTTCGTGATGGGCACCGGCGAGATAGAAGCCCGCCCCGTCGTCGTCGGCGGCGAGGACTTCACGGTGCGCGGCGGCGCCGCCGACGGCGGTGGTGGCGAGAAGTCCCGCTTTGTCGAACGCCTCGCCGAAGAGATGACCATCCCCCTTGTCCGTCTTATCGACGGCACAGGCGGCAGCGTCCGCACCCTCGAGGCCATCGGCAGGACGTACGTCCCCGGCAGCGGCGGCTGGGGCGCGATGGCCACCCTGATGGCGAAAGTGCCTGTCGTTAGCGCCGTCGTGGGCTCCGTCGCAGGCCTCCCCGCCGCCAAGGCCGCCGCCGCCCACTGGACGATCATGGTCAAGGATTCGAGCCAGCTCTTCGTCGCCGGCCCGCCCGTCGTGCGGCGCGGCCTCGGGGAGGAAATAACCAAGCAAGAGCTCGGCGGCTACCAGCTCCACGCTCGCCTCAGCGGTGTCGTCGACAACGTCGCCGAGGACGAGGCGGACTGCATGCGCCAGATCCGGCGCTTCCTCTCCTACCTCCCGGCCAACGTCTGGCAACAGGCTCCCCGCCTCCACCCCACGGACGACCCCGAACGCCGCGACGAAGAACTCCTCTCGATCATCCCCCGCAACCGCCGTCGTCCCTACGACCCTCGCAAGCTCATCCGCCACGTAGTCGATCGCGACTCCTTCTTCGAAATCAGCCCCGGCTACGGCAAGTCGGTGGTCGCCGGGCTCGCACGTTTCGACGGATACACCGTCGGCCTCATGGCGAGCAACCCATTCCATATTGGCGGCTCGATGGACGCCGCTGCTTCGGAAAAGGTCATGCGCTTCGTCGATTTCTGCGACACCTTCCACCTCCCGATCGTCAACTTCGTCGACCAGCCCGGCTTCATGGTGGGCAAAGCCGCCGAAGCCCAGGGCACGCTGCGTGCCGGCGTCCGCGCCATCTTCGCGATCGAGCAATCGACGGTCCCCTGGCTGCCGATCATCGTCCACAAGGCATACGGCGTCGCCGGCGGGGCACACGGGCGGCGCGCGGGAAGTGGCCTGCGCTACGCCTGGCCTTCCGGCGAGTGGGGCTCCCTGCCGATCGAGGGCGGCGTCGCGGCGGCGTTCCGGCGCGAAATCGAAGCCGCACCCGACCCCCAGGCGCGCATGGAAGAGATCGAAGAGCGGCTCAACCGCCTCCGCTCGCCCTTCCTCACGGCTGAGGCGTTCGGCATCGAGGAGATCATCGACCCCCGCGAGACCCGCCCCCTCATCTGCCGCTGGGTGAACACCGTCCAGGGTCAGCTGGCCACCCGCCTCGGGGTGCGCTCCGTCATCGGGATGCGCCCCTGAGGCGCCTCACCCGCGATGAGGCCCGGCAGATGCTCCGGCGCGCCGAATCTGACAGACTCAGGCAGGAGGGTGGATCGTGATCATTCGTATCACCGACGGAAGAGCCCCCGGCGACCCGGGCAGCCCCGCCTGGTGGGCCCAGGCGCGCAAGAGCGCTGCCGCTGGCCGTGCCCCGCACGGCGTCAACCAGCTCGTGCTCGACTCTGACGTCAGCCACGTCGACGTCTTTGCCACTGAGGTCAGCGAAGTCTGGCGCTGGGCTGAGCAGTTCCCCGGCTGGATCCACAACGGCCGCAAGCAGCTCAAAGGCGAACCACTCGACAGCCTCAAGTCGACTGCCGCCCCGATGACCCCGGAACGCCTCCGCGCGGTCCAACCGAAGCCCCCCGGGCGCTAGCCCGCGGCGGGCGCCAGCCACCGGCCACCGACCCGGCGCATGCCCGGGACGACGCGGTAACCGGTGACCTCGCGGAAGGCGACGAAGCCAAGACTCCGCGCCAGCCGTTGAGATGGCTCGTTCCCGGCGTCGCACGTCCAGGAGGGGGCGAGGCCTCGCCGTTCGCATTCACGCATGAAGGCGTCGCAGACCACGAACGCCAGCCCCTGGCGCCGGGAGTCCATGGCCGTCCCGACCTCCACCTCGGCCTCGCTGCCCCCAATGCCGCAGGCCGTGCAGAAGCTGGCGAGCACGCCGTCTTGGAGGACGGCGTATCCGAAGCAGTCGCGCACGAAGCGCTCCGGTCCGCCCCAGATGCGTACCACCCAGGGGTCGACCCGGCCGTCGAACTGCCGCGCGATGCCTTCGTCAATGGGCCGCAGCTCGAATCCGGCCGGCACATCGGGGCGGGCTGAGCTGGCGCGGATCGGTGCGTGCTGGAACTCCGTCCTCAGCACCGGCCCTTCGAACAGGGAGGCCAGCACCGCCGTCCACCCTTCCGAGCCTCCGAACAGCAAGGACGGCTCGACACCGGCGAGACCGTTGACCAGCCCCGGGAGAGCCTCCTCCACTAAGTCGGACCGCGGCTCTCCCAGCGCCAACCAGAAACCCGAGGCGTTGCAGGCCAGAGCAGACCGCGGTCGCACCGCGTCGTCCACGAAGACCGCGCCCGCCATCCGGCCCTCGA
Organism: Tepidiformaceae bacterium; assembly: GCA_041488155.1. Taxonomy (GTDB): domain Bacteria; phylum Chloroflexota; class Dehalococcoidia; order Tepidiformales; family Tepidiformaceae; genus JBGPOS01. The sequence goes on along the minus strand of JBGPOS010000002.1, from coordinate 67,542 downwards.
TCATCGCGTGCACGAAGGCCATGTGCCCGGCCTTCTTGTGGTCCGGTACCAGCGGCAGGATCCGGTCGAACTGCCTGGGGTCCAGTTCCCGCATCGCTATGCCCTGGGCCGCAACGACGCCCCTAGAACGGTGCCGCTCCGGGGTTACGTCTTGCCAGGATAGCCTCCATCCGTGCCCGGATCGGCTGGTCGTACTCGTCGTGCGTGAGGATGTAGAACTGCTCCTCACGGATCGCCGCGAGCACCCGGTTGGCGACCTCCTCCGGCTCCATACCAGTGGGCCCGGTGCGCGTCGCCCACGTCGCCTCACGGGCTTCGAGCTCCTGGCGCGAAGGCCGCTTCCCACCCTCCCAGAGCTCGTCGGGCCGGTTACGGCTCGCGAGGGCGATCCGCGTTCGCACTCCGCCCGGGCACAGCACCGACACCTTCAGCTTCGACCCACGCTCGTTCAGCTGGTGGTACAGCGCCTCAGACACGCGGACGACGGCGTGCTTCGAAGCCCCGTAGATGGGCAGGCCAGCCCCCGAGGTCAGCCCGGCGATGGAGGCGGTGTTGAGGATGTGCCCCGGCTCGTCTTGCCCCAGCATCGCCGGCAGAAAGGCGTGAATCCCGTAGACGACCCCCCAGAAGTTCACGCCGAAGGTCCACTGCCAGTCGCTCATCGGATGTTCCCAGAGCGGCAGGACCGTGCCCATGCCGAGCCTGCCGAGCTCGCTGTCTGCAACCACCCCCGCGTTGTTACAGAGGATGTGCACCTTGCCATAGGCCTCTATCGCCTGCCGCGCCAGGTCGTCGACCGCCTCCGGCTTCGACACGTCCGCAATCACCCCGATCACGTCGAACTCGCGCTGCTTGAACTCCTGGACGGTTGCCGCCAGCGCATCCTTCTCGAAGTCAGCAAGGACGACTTTCATCCCCTCCAGCGCGAACCGTTCGGAAAACGCCTTCCCCATGCCGCTGGCGGCGCCGGTCACTACCGCCACCTTGCCATCAAAGTCGCGCATGTCGTCCCTCCCGTTTCGTCACGCCGGGACTATACAGACGTGCCCCTTGGCGGTCTCGTCAGCGCCTGCCAGCTCGTCTCGCGGCGGGCTACTGCACCTCGACCGCATGGACGTCGACCCCGCCGGGCACGTCGAGCCGGACGTGGATGGGCAGTCCAGGCCTGTAGACGCCGGGAAGCATCACCACCACCTCCAACCAACTGCCGGCAGCCGCCTCAAACTTGCTGGTGCCCAATAGCTCGAGGTCGTCACCCGTCCCCTGCCACGCCTGTGCCTCCCCGCGTCCGTTCGCCAGTGTGACCTTCACCAGTTCCGGGCTCGGTCCGGCGACGACGTAGAGGTCGCCCACGTCGCTCGATCGCCGCATCGGCAGGCCGCCGGGCCCCTTCGCGAGATCGCTCCAGCCGACAGCCATGTGCACCTGCTCGTTGTCGCCCATCGTCACGCGTGCGTCTCGGGGAGCGACGTGGAAGCCAAGGTGCCCGTAGTCGAACAGGCTTTGTGGGAAGTGCCAGCGGAACGGCTCGCCGGTCTTCCGGGCCCGCACGAACAGGTGGAACCGGTAGTGTCTCCCGGTGAAGCGAGCCACGAAGCGATTCATCACGAACCGCAAGAGCCGGCGGTTCCTTCCCAGGGGCGGGTAGATGTCGACGTCAGCCGCCCGCTCGATCCGAAAGCGGCACCCTTCGAGCAGGTCCCGCAGCTCAGCCAGGGTGTACTCGCGGCTGTGGCGCGACCCCGCCAGCGGCGCCCCGAGGTGGTAGGGGTCGTAGATGTTCCGCCCCATCGCGAGGTTCGCGATGTTGTCAGCTCGCGACGCGTTCGGCGTCGAAACCACGAGCGCGCCGCCCGGCCTGAGGACCCGGTGGATCTCCGCCAGCGCGTGCACCGGGTTCTCGGTCAGGTGCTCTATCACCTCGCACCAGGTCACGAGGTCGAACGAGTCGTCCGCATACGGAAAGCGGTCGCGCTCGACGTCGAAGCACCGGCAGCGGAACGTGAAGCTCTCGCCGAACTCCGGACTCTCGACCTCTTGCACCAGCTCGGGGCGGCCATCAGCGGCGAATCCGGTGAGCGAGAGGTCGTAGTCGCGGAAGCGCTGGAAAAGGAGCGTGATGTGGAAGGGCGGGCTGCCCAACTCCAGGGCAGTCCCGCGGGAACTTGGTTGCGGGACGAACTGGAGGATCTGCTGCCACAAGGGCAGGCCCGTCTCGACGAGTTGCCTGGCGACAGCCTCGTTGCGAAATGGCCAGCGGAAGCTGAGCAGGTACCTCGCGAGTGCCTCGCGGTCGTGCTCGGAAGGCGGCGCCGCGCTCATCGCCGGATTAGACGGCCTCGGGCAGCTTCTTGCAATTTGTACCGCGGATCACCGGCACGCGCCCCGTCGGCTAGAATCGGGCGAGCAGAAGCGGGCACGGACACTGCGCTACCCGAGGGAGGCTCGAATGAAGCTGGGGATCGGAATCGGCTACTCCGGCGCGGAGATGCGGCTGCCGATCGAAAAAGTGCTGCTGGCCGAAAGGTTAGGGTACGACTCCGTCTGGACAGCCGAGGCCTACGGCTCGGACGCGATCTCGCCGCTCGCCTACATCGCGGCGCTCACGAAGCGCATCCGCCTCGGCACCGGCATCATCCAGCTCGCCGCTCGCACCCCGGCAGCCACGGCCATGGCGATGGCCACCGTCGATGCGCTGGCCGGCGGCAACCGCGTCATCTGCGGGCTAGGGGTCTCCGGCCCCCAGATCGTCGAGGGGTGGTACGGGCAACCATGGGGCAAGCCGTACTGGCGCATCCGCGACTACGTCGCCATCATGCGCAAAATCCTCGCCCGCAAAGAGCCTGTCACGCACGACGGCCGGGAGATCTCGCTCCCCTACCGCGGCGAAGGATCGACGGGGCTCGGCAAGCCACTAAAGTCCATCCTCCACCCCAATCCGAACCTGCCGATCTGGCTCGGGACGGGCACGGAGGCGAACGTCAAGCTCACGGCAGAGGTCGCCGACGGCTGGCTGCCGCTCGGTTTCGTGCCCGACAGCATGAAGGTCTACCGGCCGTGGCTCGAAGAAGGATTCCGCCGGGCGGGCAGCGGCAAGTCGCTCAAAGACCTGGAGATCCAGGCAGGCACGACGGTCATGATCACCGAAGACGTGCGCGAAGCCTTCCGGCGGATGAAGCCTGGGATCGCGCTCTACGTCGGCGGAATGGGCGCTCGCAGCAAGAACTTCCACAACGACATGATGGTTCGCCGGGGCTACGGCGATGCGGCGGCGGCCATCCAGGAACTCTACCTCGCGGGGCGTAAGGCGGAGGCAATGGAGGCCGTGCCGGACGAGTACTGCGACGAAGGTTCGCTCGTGGGGCCGCCAGCGCGAATCCGCAGCCGCTATCGGGCGTGGGAAGACTCCGGCGCCACGGGCCTCACTATCAGCACGGACCAGACCGAGGCGATGGAGCTCATGGCGGAACTCGCCGGCACGAACCGCGGGGCCTGACCAGAGCGATGGAAGCCTACCGGGCCATCGTCAGCAAGCGCGACACGCGCCTCTTCACGCCGCGAGCCATCGACGACGAGGTGCTCGAACGCATCCTGCGCGCCGCTCGCATGGCTGGCAGCGCCAGGAATGCCCAACCCATCCGCCTGGTGGTGCTCAAGGATCCAGCGCGGAAGGAAGAGCTCGCGGCCTGCGGTAACGCCACCGATCATGTTCGGCAATGCGCGGTAGCGATCGCGGTCGTACTGCTGCCCGAAGGCGGAGTGCCCGGTACGCCCTTCGCCATCTTTCGAGGGCCGTTCGATGCCGGAAGGGCGGCCCAGAACGTCATGGTCGCGGCCTGGGCCGAAGGTATCGCATCGTGCCCCGCCTCCATGCACAAGGCGGATTGCGCTGCCGAGGCACTCGGTCTCCCAGAGGGTGCGGTCGTCGCCAACGTCATCGCCCTCGGATACCCGGCGGACGCCCCGCGTGACCGCCGTCCGCGCGTCCCGCTCGAAGACTATGTGCACTGGGAGCGGTGGTAGCATCGCCTGGCAAGAGACCACCGGCGCAGGAGGGAACGGGATGGCTCCACTCGAGGGGATGCGCGTCCTCGACATGACGCAGTACGAGGCCGGGACGTCTTGCACACAGATGCTTGCCTGGCTCGGCGCCGAGGTCGTCAAGATTGAGCCTCCGGGGCGCGGCGACCCCGGGCGCGGCGTCACGCGCGACGCCGGGCGCGTTTCCCAGTACTTCCTGAACTACAACAGCAACAAACGCTCAGTCGCGATCGACCTCGCTCGGCCCGAGGGAAGGGATCTGCTCCTCCGCATGGTCCCGCACTACGACGTCTTCGTGGAGAACTACGGGCCTGGCGTGATCGAGAAGCTCGATCTCGAGTACGACGTAATGCGCGCGCTCAACCCGGCCATCATCTACGGCCGGATCAAGGGCTTCGGCCTCAGTGGCCCCTACGCAGGCTTCAAGTCGTACGACTGGGTGGCCCAGGCCTCCGCAGGCGCCTTTTCCGTGACCGGGGAGGCCAACGGGCCACCGACGATGCCGGGCCCCACCATCGGCGACTCCGGCACAGGCATGCAGATGGCCCTGGCCATCACAGCCGCTTTCGTACAGCGCCAGCGTACCGGCGCCGGCCAGTTCATCGAGGTCTCGATGCAGGAGACCGTGACGATGTTCATGCGCACGCTCGGTCTGCAGCAATGGGGAAAGGCGGCGGCTCTACGCGCCGGCAGCCGTCGCGGGCCGCCAACGGACATCTACCCCTGCGTGGGTGGCGGGCCAAACGACTACGTGTTCATCATGGTCGTGACCACGCGCATGTGGGACACCCTCTGCGCCGCCATCGGCCGTCCCGAGCTCCTCACCGATCCCCGCTTCGAGACCGGCGAAGTCCGCCTCGCCCATGGCGACGAACTGCACGCCGAGATCTCTCGCTGGACGCTTCAGCGGACGAAGTACGAGGCGATGCAGGAACTCGCCACCGCAGGCGTGCCCTGCAGTGCCGTCCTCGACACGCACGACCTGTTCACGGACCCGCACCTCGTGGCCCGCGGGCTCGTCCAGGAGGTCGAGCATCCCACCGCGGGCACGGTTCAGCTCATGCGCTCGCCGATCCGGATGCCGGGCGCGGAAGTCCCCCTTCGGGCCGCGCCGCTCTTGGGACAGGACACCGATGAAGTCGTGGCCGCCGACGCCGGGTTTGACCCGGACCAGCTCCAGGCCCTCCGGCGGGACGGGATCATCGGGTAGTTCGAACCGAGGTCAGCGGACCGCCGAGATGCGCAGCGCGCCCCAGGTCGAAACCATGTAGGGGACCGAGTAGGTCAGCGGCACCTTCCAGGCGAGCCCAAGCGGGAAGCGCCCGTCGAGCAGGACGTTGCCCTGGTTGATTGCCGTCAGGATTGTGCCCACAACGAGGGCGGTCAGGAACGAGTTCCGTGCGAGCGGAGGGTGGCCAAGGGCGTGGCGAAGGCACAATTCGACTCCGCCGAAACGGAACCGGGCTCCGGGCCGGTGGCCTGGAGGGCAGGCAGCGGGGGGGAGGGTCGCCATCGGCGGCATTATGGGCTCCCGGCGACGGCCCCGCGACACAGAAAGAAGGGGGGCGGGCACCGGTGACGATCGGTGCCCGCCCCGCGGGTCCCGTCCCTCTAGCGGAAGACACCGCCCATCACGAACCGTCCGTCGTGGGTGCGCAGGGCGATGCGAGCCCCGCGATGGACACGGGGCAGGCCGTTCTCGCCGGTGGTGTCGAAATGAGCGACACCGCGCCCGCCGGCCTCGATGTAGATAGCGCCAACCTCGCGGCCCTCGATCGTGATGACGAGCCGCTGCTCCTGGTGGCAAAGCACCTGGGAAACGCGAATGTCGAGCGAGGCGCCGCGGCCCGGGATCGCCAGGTACCCGGCCTCGCCCTGGGGGCGAACGCCGTCCTGGTTGGGGCAGGCGGGACCGACGAGGTCCGCGACGTGGACTATGCCGTGCGCCTCTGCGTCGGCGTCGACAGCGGCCGCCGACGCCAGCGTGGCCAGCGGCAACGCAGCCAGGGCGACGAGGGCGGTCGCTACCGCGAGGGCAATTCGACTGATCGGGTTCATGACTTGGCTCCTTCGTTGAGTTGGTTCCGCTCTTGCTCGACGGCGACGCTTCGCGGCTCCTCCCGGGGCGGAGGCTGCGAATCGGGGCCGATGAAGCCGGGTTAGCGCGCGCCCATGACATCGGGTGACGCGCGGGACGCAACCGCCGGGTCGGCGGTCTCAGCTCGCGATCCTCCGCTCCCGGAAGCGACTCTCTCTGGCGACAGCGATCGGCCGGGCCGATCCGGGTTCGACAGATCCGGCGTCGGCGGCGGCCTCGTGGCCGAAGGCGTTGCGGCCGAGGAGCGAGTTGGAACCGGAGTTGGCTCGCGGCGAGGAGGGGGTGTCGGGCTGCTGTCGAGCGTGCCTTCGCGCGTAGCCGGGGACGGTGTCCTGCCGGCCGCCGGTTGCTGTCGCGCTGCCGCAGTGGCGTCCTCAGACTGGCGTTGACGCCCGGTGCCCGAGGGAATGCTGATCAATGCGACCCGCTGAGCCGCGATCGCCGTGGACCCGCTGCGCGTGCCTCGAACTCGCAGGGCAGCCCCTTCAGCCAGCCCGGCTGCCGAGACCGCCTCCCAGACCGTTGCTCCCGAGGTTGATACCTCGATGGTCCCGCCTTCCGTCAGCAGGTCGAAGGCCGCCCCCTCGTCGCGCACCACGATGACGATCCCCTCGACCGTAACCTCACCCGCCGGGGGCCGGGCCGGGGCGAAAATGGGCAGGCGCTCCAACGTGTCGCGGACGAGGTGCACGGGATCGCCGCCCGTGGCCGCGGCCGCAACCAGGAGGCCGCCACCCGCAAGGGCTGCGAGGCTCACCGCCGCCCCGCGAACGCGGCCGCCGTAGCCTCGCGCTGCTGCGCGGGAGCATGCCCCGACGGCTGCCAGGACCTTTGCCCGGCCTACCGCCATGCCCGCCGGCTCCGGCGTCTCCAGAGCGAACTCGCGGCAGCGGGCCGCAACTGTGCCGAGCGATCGCAGCTCCGGGTCCGGGTCGCCGGCCCCAGATAGCCACAGTTCTAACCTTTCGGCCTCTCCGCACACCCGGACGAACGTCCACATCTCAGTCCACCTCCGCGAGCAGGGCCCGCAGCCGGCCGATGGCGCGATGCTGCAGTGACTTAATCGCCCCTTCGCGCCGGCCTGTAGCAGCCGAGACCTCGGCCAGGGACAGGCCTTCGAAGAAGCGCAGGATGACGATCTGCTGCTGGTCGTCTGTGAGCCGGGCGACCGCTTCGTGCAGGTCGCGCCGGGCAAGGAGTGCAGGAGCGAAATCAACGTCGGTCAGCGCCGGCGTACCACTCGGCTCGGCCGATTCGTGGGCGGCGCGTTTGAAAGAGCGTCGCAAGTAGTCCGCGGTCAGGTTGTGCGCGATGCGGTAGAGCCACGCTCGAAACGACGTCCCGCGGTAACGGTAGCCGCCGATCCCACGCACCGCTTCGAGGAACACTTCCGCGGCGAGGGCGTCCGCGGCAGCGCTGTCGCCCACCCGGAACCAGGCGTAGCGGTAGATGGCCCGGTAATGCTCAGAGTAGAGGGCATCCCAGGCGGCTGCCTCCATCGCGCGGGCCCGGTCGATGAGCGCACCTTCGTCGTCCGCTGCAGCTACAGCGACGCCGGCTCTGCCGATGCTCACGACTTCCATGGCGTCCTTGCCCGTACCATCGCTCCGTATATCTCGTTTCAGCGACAGAAAGTTACGGGTGCCGCGAATCTAACGGGCTCCCAATGAATGGCCGCGCGCGACTGCTTGGCCGGCTCCGCCCAGGCATGAAGCTCTAGTTCGTTGCTGATGCGGGTTTGGCGTGCGCCTGGAAGAACTGCCAGGCGAGCTCACTGGCGTAGATGCCGTGGTAGGCGCTTCCCTGCCGGCTGGCGTTGTCGCTGCCGCCCGGCCAGACGTGGCCGCCGCCCGGGATCGAATAGAAGACGACGTCGTTCCCGCCGCAGTCGAGGTAGGACTCGCGCCGCACACCAGCACTCGTGATGCGCACGTCGGGGGCGGAGCCGCAGCCGTTGTGGCGCGCCCAGGCGGCGACAGCTCCCGCCGCCCATTCGAAGTCGACGTTGGCGTCGTAGGTCCCGTGGAATGCGATCATCGGGACAGGACCTCCGGCGCAGCCCTGGTAGACCGCTCCGGCCACAGGCGCGACCGCGGCGAAGGTCCGCGGCAGCATGCACGCCACCTGCGCGGCCATCTCGGCGCCGTTCGACATCCCCGTCGCGTAGACGCGCTGCGGGTCGATGCAGAGTCGCGATGAGAGAACAGTGACGAGAGAGGAGACAAAGCCTACGTCGTCGACGCCGTTCTCGTTGTAGACACCTTTGATGTCCCAGCCCGGCGGCGAACCCGAGCCCTCGGGGGTCACGAGGTAGAAGCCTTCGCGGTCGCTGATTGGGACGAAGCCACTCGTGCGTTCCTGGTCCGCGGCACTGGCCCCATACCCGTGAAAATTCAACACCAGCGGCAGGGACCGGCCCCCCGCCGAGCGCTGGGGAACGTGCAGACGGTACGTCCGTATCTGCCCCGCGACGGTCAGGTGGCCGACGGAGTCCCCAGGCTGGTCACCTCCCGAGCAGGTCGCGCCCCTTGCCGGTGGGGCCGTTCGGCCGGCCAATGTGTTGCCCGCCGCCACTCCCTCCGCCTCGGCCTGCGACGAAACCGCCCCTTCCACCGACCCTACCCCGGGTGGCCGGGCCAGCGCCGCTATGAGCGCGGCGAGCAGGACAACAACACAGACGGAACTCCGCATCCACCATAGTTGTCGACACTTACCTCGGGGCAGCCGGTTTCGCGACCGTGTCCATCAGGTAGCACTCAGCAACCCGGCTCTAAAGGAGGGAGGAAGCTCGGGACGCCTCGCCGGCGGCGTACTACTTGGCTTTCGCCTTGTCGAGCAGGACCTGCACGCGACTCAGAACCTGTTTCGCCAGATCCGCGGGGACCAGGTCATTTGGCCCCGAGATCGTGACGGTCACTCCCACATTGCCGAAACGCCAGGCATACGCCTCGAGGCGCAGGTCGAGCGATTGGCCACCCGCTGAAATGACGAATTCGTACGCCTGCGCGAGTCCGCCGCCTGGAGCGCTCGCCCCGGGCCTGGCGCCGCTCTTAGCGGCCACCGTCACGCCGGCCGCAGCCTGCCCGAACCCGGACTGCGTGGCGTCCTTCAAGCACTTTTCGAAATCGCCGTTGTCGATCTCCGCTTTGAAGCTTGCAAAGGCGGCGGCCGGCACCTTCGTGTCGCCGAAGACGTTCACTTCTACTTCGACCGACGTGTCGAAGTTGTCGCCGTTGTCGTGCGAATACTCGACTTCAGCCCGGCCTTTGCGCCCGGGAGCGGCCTTCTCCCTCGCCGCCTTCTGTTTCGCCGCGAGCGACTTGCAGGTCGCAGTGTCGGCGAGCGGCTGGTCGTCATCCGAGAATTCGTCCTGCTTGGTGACGGTCCACCCGGACCCTGGAAGATCCTTCTCCGTTATGAGCGCGGCGTGCGACGCAGCCTCGGCCTGGTTCGGGTCGATGGTGACCGCGTCACCGCCGCCACTCCCACCATTGTCGTCGCCGCCGCAAGCGACAGGTCCGAACGAGAGCGCGACCGCAAACGCCGAGGCAATGATGAGGATTGGTCGCCGGGCGGACGGGTTCACAGGGACCTCGTTCGTTGGTGTCGATTCGTGGAACGCTCGCCAAGAGCGGCAAGACTTCCGGGTGGCAGCTCTCAGGCATCATAAAGAAGACGGCGGCTGGGCGCCGCACAGCAGCCCGGCAAGGGGGCGCTCACGTCGGGCGTTCGACCGCGGGGCATGCAGTAGGCTCCAGCGCGTCAACGAAACGCCGGCATGACCTGGCGCGCGAAGCGTTCCAGTTCCCGTTTCAATTCGTCCGGCTGCCGCCATTCGAAGCCCACTGAAAGAAACGTGACGCCCGCCGCGCGGTAGCGCTCGATCTCGGCGATCGACTCTTCCGGCGAACGGTGCACAGGCTCGGCGGCTGCGTCTCCCGCGTGCCGGCGCATCCGTGCCACCTCCGGGTCTGACCCCACGCCGAAGCCTGTGTAGCCCACCCAGAGGCCGGCCGGGTCGCGGCCGAGAGGTTCCATCCGGCGAGCGATGTCCGATATGCCCTCCCGGATGACGTTGAGCGTCGCCGTCATGGGAAACCAGCCATCGCCGATCTCTGCGACACGCTGGAAGGGGCGAGCGCCTGTGCCGCCGATGAGCAAGGGGATGCCCGTGGGCCGCACCGGCTTCGGGAAGAAGCTCACGTCGTCAAACGAAACGTAGTGGCCGGAGAAGGACGGCGCATCGCTGGTCCACAGCTCTTTCATCGCACGCAGGTACTCGTCGGTGATCGCCCCGCGTTCCTGGAAAGGGATGCCCAGCCGGCGGAACTCCGCCTTCATCCATCCGGCGCCCACCCCGAGCATGACTCTGCCACCGGAAAGCACATCCAACGTGGCGAGCGCCTTCGCCATCTCAACCGGGTGGTGGTAGGGCACGACGAGGACGCTCGTGAGGAACTTTATCCGCGAGGTCGTCGCCGCGAGGTAAGCAGCGAGCGTGGGCAGGTCGTACCAGAGTTTCGTCGCCATGTCGGCGTCCGGCCAGCGAGGCGGCAGCAGGTGCTCGGGGAGCATCACCGCCGTGTACCCCAGCTCTTCCGCGAAGCGCACCACCTCTGCGGCCTCACGGATGTCGGCGAAGCGAGCGTAGGGGAAGAAGCTGAACCCGAACTCCATCTGCTGAATCGCCATTCGAACCCTCAGGCCCGGACGATGTATTCGCTCGCCAGGAGCATCGTCGCTTCGCCGACGAGCCGGGCGGCGTCCGCGGCCACCACTTCCCGCCCCTCGGGGGAGTCGTACATTCGCTCCCGGAAGTCCTCGATTGCCGGGAAGTGGAGCTCCGCTATCCCGTGGACGATCGGAGCGCCCGGCGTCAGGGACTCGATCACTCCGTTCTGCACGTACTTCGCCATGCCGATGTGGTGTTCGCGGGCGACCGGCGCGTGTTCCCGCCAGAGCCGGGCGGCGTCCTGGGCGCTGAGACCGTCCGGACGGCGCACGAGGTAGATAGCCTTCACCCCCGGTGAACGCGTCCCGGCTGGCCATGTGCCGCGACGGTCCAGCTGGATGCGCTCCGCGACCCGGTAGTGCCAGGTTGCTCCCGCCCCGACCGGACCCGCGGGCAGTTCGGCCTCTCCGTCGAACCACATCTCCGAGACCACGTCGTAGGGAGGCAGAGGCGGCGAGTCGTCGAGCGAGACGTCGACGAGGTTCACAATTTGGCGCAGCGGAGCGGCGGCAGCCCTCGCCATCGATTGCGCCTCCGCAAGCCAACGCTCCCGAAACGCTGCGCGGTCCGCCTCTGGGGCTGCGACGATGAGCGACACGATCTTCTGCATGGCCTGCTCGCCCCGGTCGTGGGCCTCAGTCGGCCTGGAAGCGGCCGAACTCCCGGAGGTAGTGGAGCAACGGCTGCTTGTCCGCTGCGAGTGCTCGGAGTACCTGGCCCACCAGGATGACGTGGTCTCCCCCATCGAGGCGTTCCCGCACCTCGCATTCGACCTGGGCGATCGCTTCCGGAATGAGAGGCAGCCCGGTCAGCTTGCCAGCCTCTACGGAGAGGCCGCCGAACTTGTCGGCGCCTCTGGTGGCGAACCGCATCGCAATGTCGCCCTGGCCGCGAGACAGGATGCTGATCGCCATATGGGACGCCGCCTGGAACGCATCGAAGCACTCCGCGTTCCGGTCCAGGCACACGAGCGCGAGCGGGGGATTGAGCGAGAGCGAAGAGAAGGCGCTGGCGGTGAACCCGACCGGACGGCTGTCTGACCCGTGGGTGGTGACGATTGTCACGCCACTGGCGAAGCGCGACATGGCGTTGCGGAAGTCGGCGGGGTCGAGAGGAGTCTGGGACACGCTGCCTCCTTCGGTGCGGCGGCTGGCCGCACCCGCATCCTACTGCCTTCCGAGAACGGCCCGCATGCTCGGTTCGATCCCTTCCGTTGCCGTCTTGAAGACGGCCTCCATCTGCTTGCAGGCGGCGTCGATGTCCCACCGCGAGTTCGACACGAGCCGCGCGATCACCTGGGGGTTGTTGTAGAGGTCGATTTCGTACCCGTGGACTCCCACCACGTGGCCGGTGAACCAGTCCGATTCGGTGCTGGCCAGCCAGACCACCGGCGGAGCGATGTTGTCGGGCGAGGTCTCCGGATTCTCCTCCGACATCGAACTGCCGCGGGCGGAAGGGATCGTGCCGGTCATCCGCGTGGCGGCCCGGGGTGTGATGCAGTTGGCGGTCACACCATATCGTCCGAGCGCGTTTGCGCAGGAGTAGGTGAAGCCGACGATGCCCATCTTTGCCGCCGCGTAGTTGGGCTGGCCCGGGGCGCCCAGGAGGCCGGACTCCGACGTGAAGTTGATCAGCCTGTAGTGGCCCTCTCGCGCCGCGCGCCAGTGGATCGAGGCGAACTTCGACGTGTTGAAGGTGCCCTTCAGGTGCACCGCGATGACTGCATCCCAGTCGTCCTCCGGCATGTTGAACACCATCCGGTCGCGGAGGATGCCAGCGACGTTGACCAGGACATCGAGCCGGCCGTACTCGTTCAGGGCGGTACGGATGAGGTTCTCAGCGGCGTCGTGGTCGGCCACGCTGTCGTAGTTGGCGATTGCCTTCCCGCGCGCCTTGTGGATCGCCGCCACGACTTCATCCGCGGGGCGCTCGCCTGTCGCCGAACCGTCGACTGCGACGCCGATGTCGTTCACGACAACAGCGGCGCCCTGGGCCGCCATGATCCGCGCAAGGGAAGCGCCGATGCCCCGCCCGGCGCCCGTTACGACCGCCACACGCCCGTCAAGTCGCCCCATGGATCCTGCCTCCTTCCGGCTCGTAGCCCGGTGGGAACGTTAGCGAGAGGGGTTGCTTTCCGCAACTGCGAGGCTGCGCGCGATGCGGAAATGCAAGAAAGACCTGAGAACTCTGGAGCTTCCCTTTTGATCTGCAACCACGCTTTGCGCCGGTCTTGCAAATCCAATTATCATCCGGCCAGTAAGAGTCCGGGCGAGGTGCCAGCGTGACCGACATCCTTGTTCAGAAGAACGTGCCGGTCGACATGCGAGACGGTGTCCGGCTGATGGCCGACGTCTACCGGCCCTCCGCGCCCGGCCAATACCCGGTGCTTCTCAACCGCACCGCCTACGGCAAAGACAGCCAGACCACATCGACGATGTTCAACCCCATCCGCGGCGGAGTCGAAGGCTACGTCGTGGTGATCGTCGATAGTCGTGGTCGCTACGCCAGCGAAGGCGAATGGCTGCCGTTCGTCTGCGAAATCGACGACGGCTACGACACAGTCGAGTGGTGTGCCGCCCAGCCCTGGTCGAACGGCAAGGTCGCGATGTACGGCATGTCCTACGTGGGCGCGACCCAGTGGCTGGCCGCAATCTCGTCGCCCCCGCACCTTCGCGCGATCTTCCCGGTGATGACCGCCGCCGACTACCACGACGGCTGGATCTACCAGGGCGGGGCGTTCGCCCTGGCCTTCACGACCGCCTGGACAGCGCAGTTCCTGGCGGCGCCCCACCTCGCACGCCTGGGCCTTGAACCTGCGGAACGGGCTGCGGAAGAGCAGCGCCTCATGCTGGCCATCGAGCGGCTCAGGCGGAACGTCTCGCACCAGCCGCTCGACGAGCTACCGCTCTTGCGGCGCGACGGGCTCGCCCCCTATTTCTACGACTGGCTGCGTCATCCCTCGCAGGACGACTCCTGGCAGCGCGTAAACATCAGCGCTCACCACGACCGGGTGACCGTCCCCTCTTTCAACCTCGGCGGTTGGTACGACCTCTTCGTGGCGGGTCCTCCCCGCAACTTCGCCGGCCTTCGTGAGCGAGCGGCCAACGAAACGGCGCGCCGCAACCAGCGGCTCATCATGGGCCCGTGGACGCACAACTCGCCGTCATTGGCCGTGGCCGGCGAACGAAACTTCGGCTACGGCGCGACGCTCGTCCTCGAGGACCTGCAGTTGCGGTGGTACGACCACTGGCTGAAGGACAAGGACAGCGGTCTGCTGGACGAAGCCCCGGTCCGGATCTTCGTCATGGGAGCCGGCTGGCGGGATGAGCAAGAATGGCCGCTCGCCAGGACCGACTACATGCCGTTCTACCTGCACAGCGGCGGCCGCGCCAACAGCCTCAATGGCGACGGCGGCCTCAGCCGGGACCTCCCTGCCGCTGCTGAGGCGCCGGACATCTTCCTCTACAACCCCCTGAACCCGGTGGGCACGATCGGCGGGGGTGGCGCCTGGGACCAGCGACCTGCCGAGGAACGGGTCGACGTGCTCGTCTACAGCACGCCGCCGCTGGCGGAGCCCCTGGAGGTCACCGGTCCGGTCACGCTGGTCCTTCACGCCTCCAGTTCGGCTCTCGACACCGATTTCCACGCCAAGCTTGTCGATGTAGCGCCGAACGGCTACGCCCAAAACCTCTGCGACGGCATCCTGCGGGCGCGTTACCGCAACTCCCCGTCGCAGCCCGAATTGCTCGAACCCGGACGCCCGTACGAGCTCACGATCGACATGCTGGTGACCAGCAACCTCTTCCGGGCCGGGCATCAGCTGCGCCTCGAGGTGACAAGCAGTTGCTTCCCTCGCTTCGACCGCAATCCGAACACGGGCGGGCCGGTCGCCGAAGCCACGACGACTTGCGCGGCGGTCCAGACGGTGTTCCACGATGCCAACCGGCCGTCGCACCTTCTCCTGCCTGTGATCCCGAAATCGTGAGCACCGGTCAGCGGCCGCTCTGCCTCGTGGAGACGACGTGAAGATCGGACTCTTCTACGAGCTGCAGACTCCCCGGCCGTGGGGCCCGGACGCTGAGCATCGCGTGATCGCAGAAGCCCTCGAACAGATCGAGCTCGCCGACGAACTGGGCGTCGACTACGCATGGGCGGTCGAGCACCACTTCCTCGAGGAATACTCCCACTGCTCTGCGCCGGAAGTGTTTCTCGCGGCCGCAAGCCAGCGCACGAAGCGGATCAGGCTCGGGCACGGGATCGTGCTGACCCCGCCGCAGGCGAACCACCCGGCAAGGGTGGCCGAACGGATCTCCATGCTCGACCACGTCTCCAACGGGCGAGTCGACTTCGGCTCGGGCGAAGGGACGTCCGACATCGAGCTCGAAGGCTTCGGGATGGATCGCGCGACCAAGCGCGCGGCCTGGGAAGAGGGCCTGCGTGCAATCGTCGGGATGATGACCGAAGACATCTACCCCGGCGTTTCCGGGACCTTCGTGAACTTCCCGCGACGCAGCGTCGTCCCCAAGCCCTACCAGCGGCCCCACCCCCCACTCTGGATGGCCTGCAACCGGATGGAGAAGATCATCGAGGCGGCGAAGTTCGGCCTGGGCGCCCTCAACTTCTCCTTCGGCGTCAAACCCGAGCTCGCTCACAAGTACGCGACAGCCTACCGCGAGCGCCTGGAGGCGGGCGTCGAACCCATCGGCCTCGCCGTCAACGCCAACCTCGCCGTTGTGACCGGTTTCACCTGCGCCGCGAACGAACGGCAGGCGCGCGACGGCTTCGCCGCCATGCAGTTCTTCATGCACGCCATCGGCTACTTCTTCGAGCCCGGCAGGAAGATGCCCGAGCGCATCGACCTCGGCGGCACGTTCGGCGACGGCTCGCACCTCACGAGCTTCGATCGCAACGACCCGGGGTCGCTCGGCATCTTCGGATCGCCGGAGCTGGTGCGAGAGGCGCTGCTCGCCTACGAGGCGAGCGGGGTCGACCAGGTCATCCTCGTCGCCCAGGCCGGCGGCTTGCCGCACGCGACCATCATGGACTCGCTCAAACTCTTCGGGCGCGAGGTGCTTCCCGAGATCCGCGAGCGCGACGCCGCCAAACGCGCCGCGGCGGCTTCCCCAAAGGCGGTCTGACCATGGCCGAGAAAACGTTCGAAGGTCAGGTCGCGATCGTGACGGGCGCCGCCTCCGGCATCGGCCGGGCCATTGCTCAGCGGCTTGCCGCCGGCGGCGCTGCCGTCGCCGTCATCGACCAGGACCTGCCCGGCGCCATCGCCACCGTGCAGGGCATCGAGCAGGCGGGCGGCAGGGCCGTCGCCCTCAAGGCCGATGTCGCCCGCGCTGAAGATGTGCGCGAGGCTGTGGCTCGAACGCGAGCCGAGCTCGGGACCCCTTCCATCCTCGTGAACAACGCCGGCATCACCCGTGGGGGACGAATCTCTGACATCACCGAAGCGGACTGGGATCTCGTGCTGGCCGTGAACCTGCGCAGCTGCTACCTCTTCTGCAAAGAGGTCGTCCCGCTCATGGTGGAGCAGCGGTACGGCCGGATCATTTCGATCTCCTCGGGCACCGGAGTCCGGGTCGGGCCGGGTACGGGCCCCTACGCCGCTTCGAAAGCGGGCGTGATCGCCCTGATGAAGTCGGTCGCAGGCGAAGTCGCGACCCGGAACATCACCGCCAACGTCGTCGCGCCCGGTCTCACCGACACCGCCATGACGCGCGGCCAGTTTGGGGACGAACAGAGCCTCCAGGAGGCTGCGAGCACGGGCCGCATCGCCAACCCGATGCGCGCAGTCATCCAGCCGGAAGACATCGCCGCCGCGGTGGCGTTTTTCGCCAGCCCCGAGAGCCGCTACATCACCGGCCAGACGCTCCACGTCAACGCCGGTTCGTTCATGCCCTGAGCGCCAGGCTCTGGAAGCTCAGGCTCTGGCCGCCGCCGCTGCCGGGCGGGCCGCCTTAAACGGTCCGATCACCTGCTCCCCGAAGAGTCGGATCGACTTTTTGATCTGCTCGTGGCTGATGAAGGGGAGTTCCATGTAGAGGATTAGCTGGTCGACCCCGGCCTTGTCGTAGACATCGACAGTCTTGCGACACTGTTCGGCCGTGCCCACGGCCATCGAGCCGATGTTGAGCAGCCCCGGGAGGGCGTCCTTCGAAGTCAGGTCGATCGTGGCGGTCTGCGTCTGGTAGTGCCGGTAGGACTCCGGGACCACGCCGTAAGCCCGTTCCCACGCGCCCTGCACGCGGGTACGTTCGCTCGCGTAATAGAGCGCACCCGGCCCGCCAACCGTGCGCACTTCTTCTTCGTCTTCGCCGCAATACCCGAGGGTGAAGGCGCCGAACTGGTTGTTCACCAGCCCGCCCGGTGGTTCTGCGAATCGGATTTTGTCCCGGTAGAGCCGCACGTACTCGAACGTCTGCTCTGGGTCGAGGAGGGTGAAGTGCAGGAAACCGAGGCCGTACTTCGCGGCCAGCTCGACCGAGGTCAGCTGTCCCCCCGCCATCCAGAGCGGCGGGTGCGGCTTCTGATGGGGGTGGGGCAGGACCGTCCGCTTCGGGATGTTGTAGTACTTGCCCTTGAACGCGTTCCGTTCCTTCGTCCAGAACTGGGGGATGGCCTGGATCGCTTCCTCCCACATCGGGCGCGTGTCGTCGGGGTCGATTTCGAAGCCGAGCAGCTCGAGGGTCGTCGCCGATCGGCCGGTGCCCACGTCGAGACGGCCGTTGCTGAGAATGTCGAGGGCTGCACAGCGCTCCGCCACCCGCACCGCGTGGTTGTACGGCTTCGGCAGGAGCACTACGCCGTGCCCGATGCGCATGGTCGTCGTGTGCTGGGCAACAGCCGTAAGGAAGATCTCCGGGGCCGAACAGTGGGCGAATTCCTCGGTGAAGTGGTGCTCCACGGCCCAGCATTCGTCGAATCCAACCGACTCAGCCAGCTTTATCTCGTCGATGCACTGCCAGTAGCGGTCGTAGTCGGAGTTCTCGTGCCAGGGCTTCGGCGTATGAATCTCGTAGAGGACTCCGAATCGCATGCTGGTCTCCCGTGTGTGCGGTTGGCTAGCATGCTAGGGACGATCTTTGCGTATTGCAATCCGAATGGGATCGATGTCATCAATTCGCAATCTGCGGGCTCGACAGGGCGCCTGAAAAGGCTTCCCTTGCCGCGCAGTGCCCGTCATACTTCGCGCCATTGAGCGCACGGGAGTAAGGGTGAGCGACGAAAACGACAGGTCAGGAGCCAAGTTCGATCAGCTCGACCGGCGGCTCATCGCTGAGCTCCAGGCCGACCCCCGGATCGCGTACGCCTCGCTTGGCAGCCGCCTCGGTGTGACCGGCATGACCGCCGCCAACCGGCTCCAACGGCTCCGGCAGGCGGGGCTACTCCGGATGCGAGCTCTGCCGAACCTTGCCGAATTCGGCCTCGCCACCGAGATCCTCGGCCTCGTGCAGGCCGACGTGAGCGCCCTCGACGCGGCAACCGCCGTCCTCAGCGCGTGTCCGTTCGTCCTCCGTGTCGACCGCGTAACCGGCGAATTCGACCTCGCCTTCGAAGCGGCGTTTCCGTCGGAGGCGAGCATGGGGACCCTCGTGCGCGAAGTGCAGTCCGTCGAAAGCGTCCGCAGGCTGGTGGTGCACCATCGCATGCAGACGATGAAGGCAGAGGACGGCTGGGAAGCGGTCTGGGGCGATGTCACGCCCGCTGAGGCGGTCTACGAGCTCGCACCCGGGACGGTCGTGCCGAGGCATCTCGAGCCGTCCGTCACCCTCGCGGCCACCTGGGTCAACGCCCTCGCCGCCGCTGACCTTCCCCGCCTGCGCGAACTCTCGGCGCCCGACATCGTCTTCACGATTCTCCCTCCGCACCGGTCGGCCGGGACATTCGACGGCATGGCGGCTGTCGAACAGCAGGCCGAACGGACTCGGCGGGCCTACAACCGCCTCTGGTACCGCCTGATCGCCGTCAGCGAAGGGGCGCGGAGCCCGTACTCGCTCGTGATCGACGCCCTCAGCCCGGTCGAGACGCACCGGGGGCGCGTTGGCACGGCCTTTTCGCGCATGGCCTTCGCGTTCGCCGAGGGGAAGGTGGCTGGAGTGATGAGCCTCGGCGAAATGGAGCTGCCAGACGTCCCCATGGGTGGACCAGGGACCCACCACGAACCCTGAATGCACGCGCCGATCTACGGTTTCGCATGGAGATGGCAAGTTTCCCTTGGCATTCTCAGGCCGAGCGGGCCTGTCACTTGCCGTTGACAATCGAGAAGGGGCGCGATAGCCTCGCCGCCCGGAGGATGTTCCCTGTATGAAGCTTTCGCTCTTCTACGAACTGACGACCGACGACCCCAACGTCCCCGGCGCGGTTCAGCAACGGTTCAACGAAGCCATCGAGCAGTGTGTGCTCGCCGACGAAGTCGGGTTCTCCACGGTGTGGTGTGTCGAGCACCACTTCCTGCCCGGCTATTCCAGCCTCTCCTGCCCGGAACTGTTCCTGGCGGCCGTGTCGCAGCGCACAAAGAAGTTGCGGCTCGGGCACGCCATCATGCACCTGCCCTACAAGATCAATAACCCGATCCGCGCAGCTGAGCGCGCTGCGACGCTCGACATCCTCAGCAACGGACGCGTCGAGTTCGGCGGGGGGCGGGCCACCTCCCACGAGGAGCTCGACGGGTTCGACGTCAACCCGGCCGACACCCAGGCCCAGTGGGCCGAAGCGATGCAGATCATCCCCCGCATGTGGACCGAGGAGTACTTCGAGTACGAAAGCGACCTGATTCGTATTCCCCGGCGGCGCATCACCCCGAAGCCCGTCCAGCAGCCCCATCCACCGATGTGGGTGGCGTCGACCCAGCCCTCGAGCATCCAGTTCGCCGGCGAGCACGGGCTGGGCGTCCTCGGCTTCGGCATCAGCGACCTGAACAGCGACAACTACGTCAGGATGTATCGAGAGGCGCTGAAGAAGGCGAAGCCGGCCGCGGGCGTTATCAACGATCGCTTCGCCGTCCTTCGCATCGCCCTCTGCTGTCCCACCGACGAAGAAGCCGTCCAGATCCAGGAGTACAACTACCGCCTGTTCCAGGAGCAGGTCGGCAGGCTCTTCGCGCCCTGGATGGAGGGCACAGCTCCGCCCTCCTACGAATACATCATCCAAAGCTTCAAGCAGCAGATGGCCCTCGGCCAGACGCACACCATGGAAGAGCTCGTTGAGCTCGGCCAGGCCTGCATCGGCAGCCCTGAGACCTGCGCGCGGGTCATCAACAACCTCGTGGACGCCGGCGTCGACGAGGTCATGCTCTTCATGCAGGGTGCGCGCACCCCGCACGCCAAGGTCCTCGAGTCGATCAGGCTGTTCGCCAAAGAGGTCATGCCCCGTCTCAAGCAGCCACAGGGCGCCGCGGCCGCCGGATAGAGCCCGCGACACCCCATCGTGACCACGACCGGCCGATCGCTCCAGCATCGGCCGGTGCCTGTTTTCAGCCCCGCCAGCGCGCCACTACGCGCACCTGACACGAAAGGACAGAACCATGAGCGAAGAACCAGTACTCCTGATGCGCGATGGCGAAGTCGCGATTATCAGCCTCAACAGGCCCGAGAAGCTCAACGCCGTCGGGGGAACGACCCTCGACGACCTCGCCCGCCTCGCCGGCGAAGTCAGCAACGACTCATCGGTCCGCGCCGTCGTGCTCGCTGGCGAAGGCCGCGCCTTCTGCGCCGGCGCCGACCTGAGCGCCGTAGACACGACGCCGCCGACGACGGGCATGCGCGAGCGCTTCCCGATCCGCGAGGACACCCATTGGCCGGTCGGTTGGTTCGGGCTCAACATCCCGAAGCCGGTGGTCTGCGCGGTCAACGGCGCGGCCGTCGGCTACGGGGCCGAGCTGCTAGCGACCTGCGACATGCGCGTTGCGGGGCAGTCAGCGCGTATCGGCTGGGTTTTCGCCCGCCGCGGGCTCGTGACCGACATGGCCGTCGGCCCGATCATCCTGCCAAGGCTGATCGGCCTCTCGCAGACCGCGAAGCTGCTCTACTCCGGCGAGATTGTGAACGCGGACGAGGCGCTGCGTATTGGCCTCGTCGACGAAGTGGTCCCGGACGCCGATTTGCGGGCCCGGGCGATCGAACTGGCCCGCCACCTCGGCGGCGGGGCGCCGAACTCGGTCGCCGTACACAAGCGTCAACTCTACGAGACGCTCATGCGCCACCCGCACGAGGTCTACTTCGAGAATCTCGCTGAGTTCGAACGAGCCCGCGCCTCGGCCGACTTCACCGAGGGAGTACGCTCGTTCATGGAGAAGCGAACGCCGCACTGGACCGGGCACTAGCAGGCGCTAGCGACTTCGGCCCGCCCCGACAGCGGCAGGGATTTTGACGTTCGCCACCAGTTCTTGGCTCGCCTTCGGCGTCCAGTTGTCGGGCCACTCCGCCCACACGTCCCGAAGATGGGGAATGACCTCCCGGCCGAACAGCGCCGTGTTCTGCACGGCGATCTCTTCGTTCAGGTTGCCCAAGTGCAGGGTCGGGATGAGCTGCCCGACTCGAAGCTCCTTCGCGATCTCTCGCAATCGTTCACGCACCGTCGCGGGACTGCCGGCGACGATGAAGCCCTTGTCGTTGTACTCCTGGAAGCTCATCTCACCCTTGTAGGCGCGATCGCGGTCCGGGTTGCTCTGCTGGCGCTCCAGCTCCCAGGTCATCGACTTCGCGCTGCGGTAGCCGGGTGCGCTCGTAAAGCCTCGTGAGACCCGGTTGGTGTAGCGGTAGAAGTACTTCACCGCCTCGTAGTAGTCCTCTTCGGCCTGAGCGTCCGTTGGTGAGACACAGCAGATCTGGGTGAAGGCCATGCGGTTGGGATTCATGTTCCCCCCGCGGCGGTCGACGTAGTCCCAGTAGCCATCGACCACGGGTTTGGCCGACCGCATCCCCGAGAAGGAGAGGTGGCCGTAACAGTAGTCCAGCTCGGTGACGAGATCCCAGGTTTCGATGCTGCCGCTCCCCGGCACCCAGATCGGTGGGAGCGGCTTCTGCACCGGCCGCGGCCAGGGGTTCACGTAGCGGAGCTTTGTGTACTTGCCGTTGAAGGCGAACGGCTGCTCGGCCTGCCACGCCTTGAGGATGAGTTCGCGCGCCTCAGCGAAACGTGGCCGCAGCTCCGCAGGGGGCACCCCGTAGGCGTAGACCGAGTCCATCGACGTCCCGTACACGAAGCCCGCGATCAGCCGGCCTCCAGAAAGACAGTCGATGTAGGCCATCTCCTCGGCCACTCGGGTCGGCGGGTTGTAGAGCGCGAGGCTGTCGCCGATCACGAGTATGGCGGCGTTCTTGGTGTTTTTCGCCAGCGCGGCGGCGAGCAGGTTGGGCGAAGGCGTCATCGCGCCGGCCGTCTGGTGGTGCTCGTTAACCGCCAGTCCGTCGAACCCCAGCAGGTCGGCGAATTCCATCAGGTCGAGGAACATCCGGTACGTCTGGCCGATCTTCATCGGGTCGGCGAGATTGGGCGGGACATTGACCCAGGCGCTCGGATATCGCTCAGCGAAGTCATCCGGGAGGTAGGGGTAGGTGACTTCGGCAAACCAGTGGAACTTCATGTGCTCACCCCGCGCAATCGAACGGCAGGACCCGGGCTCCGCGGAGCGATCGGCCCGCCTGCGGAGCATAATACGCGGTTTCGAGGCTTGTATAGCAGGCGGTTTGGATTCACGACTGAATCAGTCGCCGTGCTTGCATTTCTGACCTAGAACGGCGCGATTAGTTGACATTCACTGGTCGCGTGGCTAGTCTACGGTCGCTTTTGACTTTCACCCGGCGGCCGCCGGCAAGAGGCTTCATCCATGAAGTTTGGTCTGTTCTACGAACTCATCGCCCTGCGCCCACACGACGAAGCGGCGGTCCAGCGAGCCTACACGCAGGCCCTCGAGCAGATCCAGTTCGCAGAAGAGATGGGCTTCGAATACGTCTGGGAGACCGAGCACCACTTCACCGAGAAGTTCTCATACTCGGCCGCGCCGGAGCTGTTCCTGACCGCTGCTGCGGCGCGTACCAAGACCATCCGCCTCGGGCATGGCGTCGTGCTCCTGACCATGAACCACCCCGTACGGGCCGCCGAGCGCGCCGCAGTGCTCGACATCCTTAGCGGCGGCCGGCTCGAATTTGGCACCGGGCGGGGCACATCCGAGGCGGAGCTCGGCGGCTTCAACATCGACCCCGAGATCTCACGCGACATGTGGGAAGAAGCGCTCCACATGATCCCCAAGATGTGGACGCAGGACAGCTTCGAACACCACGGCCGGTTCTGGGACATCCCCGCTCGCAACGTCATCCCCAAGCCCGTGCAGAAGCCCCACCCGCCGCTCTGGGTGTCCGGCGTAAGCCCGTCGACGTTCGAAATCGCGGCGGACAAAGGAATCGGCGTCCTCTCCTTCTCGCTCAGCGCCCCCGGCCAATCCGAAAACGCCGTGAAGATGTACCGCGAGCGCATCAAGAGCGCCGAGCCGGTTGGCCACTTCGTCAACAACAACATCGCCGCCTTCACAGTCACCCTCTGCCTCGAAGATGACGCCGAAGCCAAGGCCGTCGGAGGCTTCGCTGCGGGCGCCTACGTACAGGGTGCGCAGCAGCTCTACGGGAAGTGGGCGAAATCCGAGGGCGCCTGGCGCGCCTGGTACGGCCGCGAGTATTTCACCGAAGTCGAGACCTCGGCTGAGGAGATCGACAAGATGGTCGACAACGCCGTAGTGTGCATCGGCGATCCCCAGCGCTGTATCAAGGTGATCAAGCACTGGGAAGAGGTCGGCGTCGACCAGATCATGTGCCTTATGCAGGCAGGCCGCGTCCCCCACGACAAAATCATGGAGTCGCTCCGCCTCTTCGGCGAACACATCATCCCCTACTTCAAGAAGCGTGCTGGCAAGAAGCCGGCTGCCGCCGCCAAAGCCTGAATCGAGGTCCGGAGGCCATGAACTTCCACTTCACGCCCGCGCAGGAAAAGTTGCGCAGCGACATCCGGGAGTTCCTAAAAGAGAGTCTGCCCGCCGACTTCGAAGAGTCCCCGGTCGGCACCGAATGGAGCGGCGACCCCGACGAGCGCGCCCTGGCTGTCGCATTCAACAAGCGTCTCGCCGAACGGGGTTGGCTTACAGCGCACTGGCCGAAGGAGTACGGCGGCCTCTCCCTCAGCATCATGGAGCAGGTCGTCCTGCGGGAAGAGATTGGCTACCGGCGGGCTCCGGTGCTCAACGCCAACGGGCTCAACATGCTCGGCCCCGTCCTGATGCTCTATGGGACCGACGAGCAGAAGAAGCAGCACCTGCCCGGCATCGCGAAGTGCGAGGTCATGTGGGCCCAGGGCTATTCCGAACCGAACGCTGGTTCCGACCTCGCCTCCCTCCAGACCCGCGCCGTCCGCGACGGCGACGAATACGTCATCAACGGTTCCAAGATCTGGACCGGGCACGGGCTCAACGCCGACTGGATCTTCGTCCTCGCCCGAACCGACCCGGACGCGCCGAAGCACAAGGGCATCAGCTTCTTTCTTATGCCGATGAACTCCCCGGGCCTGACCGTGGTGCCCCTCCGCTCTATGACGAACTACGTCCACTTCTGCCAGGAGTACTTCGAAGACGTCCGCGTACCCAAAGAAAACCTCGTCGGTCCCGAGAACCAGGGGTGGTACATCGGCGCGGCGCTCCTCGACTTCGAACGCTCCGGCATTGGCGGCGCTTCGGGTATGCGGCGCACGCTCCACGAGCTAATCGAATTCGTGCGGGAGAACCGGACGATGAATCAGCCTTCGACCGGCCACCGCGAAGAGCTTCGCTACAAGATCGCGGACCGGGTGATAGAGGTGGAGACGAGCCGCAACCTCTCCTACCGCATAGCGTCGATGCAGGAAGCCGGGAAGATCCCCAACTACGAAGCCTCGATGGCGAAGGTCTTCTCCTCTGAGCTCGGCACCCGGATCAGCTACACCGGCTTCCAGGTGCTGCAGCTCTACGGGCAAGTCCGCGAGGGGGACAGGTGGGCGAAAATGCGCGCCCAATTCGGGCTCGGCACGATGACCTACCTGACCACGACGATCGGCGGCGGCACCTCCGAGATCCAGCGCAACATCATCGCCACCCGCGGTCTCGGTCTGCCGAGGGGTTGATGGAGCGTCGACTCGCCGGTCGCATCAGTCTCGTCACCGGCAGCGGTTCTGGCATCGGCGCCGCGATCGCCCGCCGTTTCGCCGCGGAAGGGGCCCACGTCTTCTTGCTCGACCGCAACGCCGAGGCCGCCTCGGCCGTCGCGCGGGAGTTGGCCGCCACCGGAGCGAAGGCCGAGGCGAGAACCCTCGACATCAGCGACGCCGCGGCCGTGCGGGCTACGATCGGGGCAATTCGGCAGGCCGCGGGCCGCATCGACATCCTCGTTAACGCCGCCGGGATAAGCATGCTCACTGACACGCGGATCGTAGACATCCCCGAAGAGACGTGGGACGCGGTCATCGCCGTGAACCTGCGGGGCCCGTTCCTGATGTGCAAGTACACCGTCCCGGTGATGGCCGCGCAGGGCAAAGGGGTCGTCATCAACATTTCATCGCAGGCCGGGTTTGGAGGAGGCACCGCCTACGCTTCGGCCAAGGCCGGTGTCAACGCGCTCACCCGCGGAATCGCCCGTCAGCACGCCGGCGACGGCGTCCGTTGCGTCACGATCGCCCCGGGCGCGGTCCAGACGCCCATGCTCGAAATCTCGAAGAAGAAGCTCGGCGAAGGCATCGTCGCGCCCCGGCCGGGGGTCGTGAAGCCCGTAGGCGAGGCGAATGAAGTGGCCGCGCTCGCCGCCTTCCTCGCATCCGACGAAGCCGAGTACATCAGCGGTTCCATCTACACGATAGACGGCGGCGCCAGCGGCTACTGATGCCCGGCTTCCCTGAAACCAACCAACCTGAGGAGGAAGACATGGCCGAAATCTCGCCCGGTGAATACATCGATGTTTGGGTGAACTTCCCATCGGCGGAACGCCGCACCGAGATGGACCCGAACATCATGCGCTGGTTCGCCAAGAGCTCGCCCGACGTGCTCGGCGGGGTCACGCCCGCCCAGATGTTCGCCAAGATGGACGCCGCCGGCATCCAGAAGGGCCTGCTCACCATCGGCATCGGCGGCGTGCCGGTGAACCCCTACATCGGTGGCTACGACGACCTTTCGATGGAGAAGTTCCGGGGGCTCTGCGAGCAGGTCGCGACGGTCTGCAAGCAGTTCCCCGGCCGCTTCTACGGCGCCTGCATGCTCGACCCGACCCAGGGCATGAACGCGGTCCGCATGCTCGAAATGGCCGTGAAGGAGTACGACTTCCGCGCCGGGCGCCTGTTCGGGGCGCTCACGAACATCCCCCCCAACCACCCGCTCTGCTATCCCATCTACACCAAGGCGATCGAACTCGACGTGCCGATCACCGTGAACGTCGGGGTGCCGGGCCCCCTTCGTTTCGCCAAGTTTCAGCGGCCGATGGACCTTGACGACGTCCTGGTCAGCCTGCCCGAAGTCAAGATCGTGAGCACCCACGTCGGCCACCCCTGGCACCTCGAAGAGGTCGCGCTGCTCCAGAAGCACGCCAATTACTACCTGATGACCTCGGGCTGGGCGCCCAAGCACGTCCCGGCCGAGATCATCCACCTGATGAACACGCGCGGACAGCACAAGGTGATGTGGTCCGCCGACTACCCCATCCAGACGTTCGACCGTTGCGTGAAGGAAGCGCACGAACTACCGCTTCGCGACGGCGTCCTGCGCAAGTACATGCGCGAGAACGCACTCCAAGTTTTCAAATTCGACTGATAGTAGTAGGAGGCACCCACAATGGCCAAGCACGTCCTGGTAGTCCTCAGCAACGCGACCGACGGCGCCGACGAGGAGTTCAACCGCTGGTACAACGGGGTCCACATCCCCGACGTGCTCAAGGTGAAGGGCTTCGCGGCCGCCCAGCGCTTTCGAATCGCTGACGCCCAGATGGGGCCCGCCGCGACCCCCTACGGCTACCTGGCGCTGTACGAAGTCGAGACCGACGACCTCGCCGCGACGGCCAGCGCCCTGAGCTCCGGGGCCGGTGAGATGGTCATCAGCCCGACGCTCGACATGGGCAAAACGGTGGCCTGGATGTACACGCCCGTCGCGGAGCGGGTGACCGCGAAGCCCGCTTAGCCGCGGGCGAGCTGTCGCCGCAGCCCCGCCGAATCCGGGTAGGCGCGCTCTTCGACGATGCGGCCCTCTTCGAGCCGGAATACGTAGGCGCCTGTGATCGTGAAGTGCTTGCCGCCGAGGTCGGGGCGTTGCGTCCCTTCCATGCGAAGCTCGAGCAACACGTGCCCGCCGTCGGCTTCCAGCAGCGACGTCGCCTCGATGTGGTAGTCGGGCACCGCCGCGAGCATGTTCCGCTCGCCCTCGGCGTAGTCCGGCGGGCTCTGCTCGGGCCGACCCGGGTAGCAGATGCGGGCCTCCGGCGCGTAGCAGGCGGCCAGCGCGTCGATGTCGTGGCGGTTCATCGCCGCCACGAACCCGCGGATGACATCTGCGTTGCTCAAATCGTCGCCTCCTTCTCTTGAGCCCGAGCCGCCGGACCTATTACAGCACTTGCTCGTCAAGGAGCCGCTGGTACTCCTCTTCGGAACGCCCCAGCAGCTCCTTGATCACGTATTCGTTGTCTTCGCCCATGCACGGCGCGGCGCGCCGCACGGTCAGGGTCGTTTCGGACAGCTTCCACGGGATGCCGGCGTGCTTCTGGCGGCCGACCTCCGGGTGTTCGAGCCTCACGAAGAACCCCCGTTCGTTCATGTGCTGGTCCTCTGCGACGTCGCGCATGTCCATGACGGGCACAGCCGCGATCCCTGCCGCTTGCAGCTGTTCCGCCACCAGCCATTCGTCGCGTTGCGACGTCCAACCCTCGACAATGCCTTCCACGGCGTCCTCATTGGCTTTGCGGTCAGCCTGTTTGGTGAATCGCCCGTCCTCGGCGAGCCCACCGCCGATGATCCGCGCGAAGCGCTGCCACTCCCTGTCGTCGCGGACTGCTATCGAGATCCAGCGGTCGTCGCCCAGGGCTCGGTAGATGCCGTGTGGGGCCATGAAAAAGTCGCGATTTCCCATGCGCTCCGGCTGTTCGCCACGCATGGTGTAGGGCAGAACGCCCTCGGGCAGGATCGCGACCAGCGACTCCCACTGGGAGACGTCGATGTACTGGCCGCGGCCGGTCTCCTCGCGCTTCCAGAGCGCCGCGAGAAGGGCGAAGGCGCCATGCAGACCCCCATTCGGGTCGCCATATGAGATGCCGACCTCGCTCGGGCCGCGGCCGATGTATCCGCTGAGCGAACCCAGGCCGCTGATCATCGTCAGCGGGGTTCCGAAGGCCACCCGGTGGCGGTAGGGCCCCGTCAGGCCGTAGCCGCTCAATGAGACCATCACGAGCCGCGGGTTCAGCCCGGAGAGCACGTCGTAGCCAAGACCCAGCCGGTCGATCACTCCGGCCGCGTAGTTCTCGATGAAGACGTCCGACTTCGCGATCAGCTCACGCGCCAGCCCCACGGCCTCGGGCTTCTTCATGTCGAGCAGGACGCTTCCTTTTCCCTGGTTCCACTGGTTGAAGCTCCCGCCGCGATTGAGGCCCGGGACGCCGTCCGGGTAAGGCGGGACGCGGCGGTTCATGCACGGCCGCTGGTTCGTCTCGATGCGGATCACCTCTGCCCCGAGGTGCGCCAGCTGCAGGGAGCAGTAGGGCCCCGCCCACATCCAGCTCATGTCGATGACCCGGATTCCCTCGAGGGGCAGGACGCGCGCCAGCTGCAGGCTCATACCCCGACCTTCTTTCGAAAGCGCCCCAGGACTTCGTCGTTATGTTGGCCGAGGAGGGGCGCCGGGGAGCGCAACGACCACGGCGTCTCCGAAAGAACGTACGGCGCTCCCGGCATCGTCACCCCGCCTGCGACCGGGTGGCGGGCCCGCACGAAGAACCCCCGAGCCTTGAGGTGGGGCGAATTCACAAGGTCGCCGACGTCGGACACCGGCGCGAAGGGGAGTCGCGCTTCGCCGGCCATGTCGAAGACCTCCTGCACCGTGTGCGCCATCAGCCAGTCCTCGATGAGGGGGCGCAGTGCGTCGCGGT
The DNA here is from genome assembly GCA_041488155.1 of Tepidiformaceae bacterium. Classification (GTDB taxonomy): domain Bacteria; phylum Chloroflexota; class Dehalococcoidia; order Tepidiformales; family Tepidiformaceae; genus JBGPOS01. Next base: position 38,531 of record JBGPOS010000002.1, on the reverse strand, counting down.
TTTCGCCCCGCTTGAAACGGTCGTCGAAAATCTCCCAGGAAGCCCACTCGGGGTCGCCCATCATGTGCACGAAGGCGTCCCACTGGTGCGGGTCGGCCGTCATCACAAAGATGAGGCCGTCCTTGCACTCCATGATCTCCATGGGCGCCGAAGTGCGGATGCCGAGGCGGCTGGCGACCGCGCCCGTGTAGGTGAAGTTGACGAGGGCGAGTTCGAGCGCTGCCGCGATGCATTCCTGCGCGGACACCTCGACCAGCTGCCCGCGGCCGGTGCGTTTGCGGGCGAAGAGCGCTCCCATCGTCACCACGGCGGCGTGGGCTGCCGCCTGGAAATCAGCCTGGCGGCCGAACGCGACCAGCGGCGGCTCGTCGGCCAGGAGGCTGTTGCCTGGTGTGACTGAGGCCCACCCTCCGGCCGCCGCAACGCTGATGTTCTCGGCCTGCCAGCGGGCGTGCGGGCCGCTCAGCCCGAACGGCGTGACCCAGGTGTAGACGAGGGACGGAAGACGCTCGTGGATAGACGCGTAGTCGATCCCGGCGCCCGTCGCTTCGTCGATGCTGAGGTTATGGATGAACACGTCGGCGTCGGCGAGCAGTTCGAGGAGCGTCTCGCGATCCTGCGCACGACCCGGGTCGAGGGTTACGCCCTTCTTGTTCGCGTTGAGGTAGAGGAAGAGTCCGCTCGCCTCCGGGTCGTCGTCGTGGCCGCGGGGGAACGGCCCTCGACGGCGCGAAGCGTCGCCGGAACCGGGCTCGACCTTGACCACCTCAGCGCCGAGGTCGGCCATCAGCTTCGCCGCGTAGGCAGCCGAGACCATCCCGCCGCATTCGACGACACGGAGCCCTGCGAGCGCCTGGTCAGTGGCCATAGGTCATCTGTCCCCGCCTTGCATTGTGCGGCGGATGGGGCGCGCTGGGCTACTTGAGGGCAAGCGGGTTGATCGGCGAGCCGACCGCGCCCGTCACGCGCAGCGGCGGGGCCGCCAGTTGGAACTCGTAAACGCCGTCTGCGGCGCAGTCCCGGCTGAGGGCCTCGAGGTCCCACATCTCCCCGAGCATCAGGCCCATGTCCCGGATGCAGAGCAGGTGGAAGGGGAGAAGCACCCCATCGACCTCAGCGCCGGAAACCTCGACCGCGATGTTGTCGCAGGCGATGGCGGCGCAGCTATGGCTGTGCAGCCACTCAGCGCAGCGCCAGCTCACACCTGGTGAACCCGCCGTCCAGCCCTCTCCGTCCCTGCTCTCGAGGAAGGTGGCCCACCAGCCGGTGCGCACGAGGACGATGTCGCCGGAGCCAACGGTCACCTTCTCGGCCTTCGCGACCTCGTCGAGCTCTTCGGGCGAGATCGGCGTGTTGGGCGGGAGATGGGGGACGCCCCGGTGGTGGGCGACGTCGAGGAGCACGCCGCGGCTGACGATTCCCTTCGCATCGACCTGGTCGATGCTGTTCTTCGAAGCGCCGAAGCTGCTCACGGCCGCCGCCGGGTAGCCGTTGTACAGCTTGTCGTCGTAGTAGACGTGGGAGAGCGCGTCCCACTGGGTGCCAGCCTGGAGCGGCATCATGATGTAGTCGTCGTTGAAGCGCATCGGGCCGCCTTCCCAGAGGTGAACCATCTGCGCTTCGGTCGCGCCGCCCCAGCCCTTGAGATGCTCGGCGAGCTCCCGGTCGCCACCGTCAACGCTCATCAGGTGGATGGGATTCCGGCGGAAGCCGTGGGCTCCCTGGGGGCCGTAGGCGTCGAAATTGATGCCAAGGGCGAAGACCTTGCCCTGGCGGACGAGGCTCGCGGCCTCCTTTATCTTCGCGGCCGTGATGAAGTTCAGCGCCCCGAGCTGGTCGTCCTTGCCCCAGCGGCCCCAGTTGCGAAGCTTCTCGCCCGTCGCGCGCCACTCTTGCATTGTCGCCATGAAGTCACCCCTTGCGATTGGCCGGCTCTGCGCCGGCGCGAATCCTAGTGTCCTGTTGCGCCGCCGTCGATGGTGTAGGTCGCAGCCGTGATGAACCCGGAGTCGTCGGAGGCAAGGAAGGCGACCAGGGCAGCCACCTCTTCCGGGCGCCCGATCCGCGGGATGCGCCCCGGCGCTATGGGCAGGTTCGTCATCCCGAGCTTGGCGAACGAGCGGTGCATCATCGGCGTATCGATGGGACCAGGGCAGACGCAGTTGCAGCGGATGTTCTCGGCGGCGTGCTGGAAGGCGATGGCCCGCGTAAGTGCGTTGACCCCACCCTTGCTGGCCGTGTAGGCCGTCCCGCCGCCCCCGCCGAGCGCCGCCCCCGACGACATGTTGATGATCGAGCCGGCGCCCGCCTTCTGCATCTCGGGGATGACTTCCTTACAGAGCAGGAAGAGAGCCTTGACGTTGACCTCCCACGTCCGCTGAAAGACTTCTTCCGAGACGGTCAGGATCTTCGTGTCGGTGAAATCGGAGATGCCGTGCATGTTCGCGAGGATGTTCACGCCACCGAAGTTCTTCACCGCGGCGTCCACCACCCTCCGGCACTGGGTCTGGCGGGACAGATCTGCCCTGACGGTCCGGACAGTTCCCGTTGCGGCTCTGATCCCCCGTGCGGTTGTCTTCAGCCCTTCGGCATTGACGTCGACGGCGACGACCTTCGCACCGTCGGCGGCAAGCCGCAGCGCGACCGCGTGGCCTATGCCCGAGGCAGCCCCGGTGACGATCGCAACCTTCCCCGCGAGCCTTGCTTCTGCCATACGACCCCTCCCTCAGCTCCACCTGCTGCTGGGCGAAGTATCCCGATGCCCCCGCCGCGCGGCGAATTATATGAGAACCAAACGGGGGTTGTACAAGTCTTTGGAATCCGCAATCATTTGGGCCGTTCGAGGCTTGATTTTGCGAGTCGCGCCCTCCGCGCGCTCTCCCGAACCGAAGAGGCAAACGATGGTGATGAGCGACCTTGCCGTTGCAGGCGGCAACTTCCGCGTGAGGCTGTGGGACGGTGGGCGAGGCGACCCGCTTCTCTTCCTGCACGGCTACGACGGCCACCCCGGCGAAGCACCCTTCCTCGAAGAGCTGGCGAAGGGCCGTCGCGTCATCGCCCCCGAGCACCCCGGCTTCGGCGACTCCACCGGCATCGAGCACATCGACGACATCCTCGACATGACCCTCTACTACCGCCAGTTCATAGAGGCCCTGGGGCTCGACCGGGTCGATCTCATGGGGCACTCGCTCGGCGGGATGTTCGCAGCCGAACTCGCGGCTATCTGTCCGCAGGTGGTGAAGCGGCTCGTGCTCGTCTCGCCCTTCGGCCTCTGGCTCGAAGACGCCCAGATCCCGGACCTGTTCATCATGAGCCCACCCCAGCTTCAACGCGCCACCTGGCACGACTCGGAGTCGAACGTCGCCCAGCAGGCTCTTTCGGCTCAGGCGAACGGGAAGAGCGGCACGGCGGCAATCGTCAACCGGGCCGGCAACCTCTCGACGGCGGGCAAGTTCCTCTGGCCGATCCCGGACCGCGGACTCGCCAAGCGCCTCGGGTTGATCAAGGCTCCAACTCAGGTGATCGTCGGCGAATCGGACAAGCTCATCGGAAAGGCCTACGGCGAGGCCTTCGCGGCACGCATCGGCGGGGCGAAGCTCGCGGTCATCCCGGAAGCGGGTCACCTGCCGATGTACGAGCAGCCAGAAGCCTTCGGGCAAGTCATCGAAGGCTTCCTCCGCTCCTGAACTCGCCTCCACGGACCAGCGGCCTGGCCGGGTAGCCTGCGCTTCCCGGCCGCACCGCCACGTCTAGTCCGCCGGCAACTCGATCTCGGCGATACCGCGGGCCATGGTCGTGCCGTGCTGGTTCGTCATCACGTGGCGGACCTGAACCATCGACTTGCCGTTGTGATCGACGAACTTCTCTGTGACTTCGCCCATCTGGTAGGTCGAGTCGCCCGTGAAGGCGGGGTTCCGGTACTGCGTGTCGACGTGGACGAGGAAACCCCACTCGCCGGCCCAGTTCGTCAGGTAGTCGTTCACCCAGGCGCCCATGGTGGCCCCATAACCGTAGCCTCGCGGCATGCCGATGAGACGCGCATATCGCGGCTGGACGTGCCCGCGTGAAGGGCCGTAGACGAGGCCATCCCCCGCGCCAGGATTGATTTTCGTCCGCTCCTCGTTGCGGCTCATTTCCGGCAGCCAGCCTGCTTCCATCGTCGAAGACGGGCCGTCCGACTGGTAGTACGCGCCCCAGCCGCCGACATCGGTCCGCGACTCCGTCGTGAAGGTCTGAATGCTGTGGGGGCCAAGGGGACGCCGGGGGAGCTGGTCTCCTACCTTCACGTCCTTCCACAACCGCTTGCCGTGGCCGAGGTCGAGGTGGGTCTTGATGTAGGCGATCTTCTCGATCTCGAGCGCTTCGCGGTCTTCGTCGCTCCACTCCGGGTCTTCACGCTGGTTGTCGAAGGAGCCGAGGCGGATGGCGTTCTCCGCGAGGTAGCGGATCGAAGTCGAACGCTGGCGGGCGATCGTCTCGCCGCGCTGACTGAAGTAGCTCGTGTCGCCCCGCGAAAACATCGTCGGCCCCGCGAACGAGGTGTTCGCCACCTTGTAGTCAAAGAGCATCCGCTCGAGCCGCAGGGTGTCGCCGGGGTACACGCGTGGCCCGAAGAACCAGAACTCGTCGCCGCCGAAGAGCATGTGTGTGCCGGGGATCGTGCCCTGGATCGCCGGCGTCGCTCCGGTACCCGGCCCGCCCCCGAAGTACGACTGTGGGGCCACGATGCGGCCAAAGCGGCTCTCCGCCGCGTAGACCTCGTCGAAGTAGAGCGGGTTCGGGTTCGCGACGCCCTGCACAAAGCGGCGAATGTCGTTGGTGCCGAAGGGTTCCTTGAACTGCTGGCCGCCCAGAGGCACGCCGATCCACTTATCGACTTCCGTGGTCTCGAGTTCGAGCAGGCCGCGTTCGGATGCGTAGGTCATGACGAGTTCCCTCCTGGAATATGATGGTGCTAGCGGATGTGGGGAGCGTACTCCATCCCGATGTGCCCTTCAGCCTCGAGCTCGGCGTACTCCTGGTCGGTGACGCCCAGGAGCGTCTTGTAGACGTATTCGTTGTGCTCGCCGAGGCGCACCGGCGGGTGGCGTACGGAGAGTTCTGCTTCGTGGAACCGGTAGGGGAAGCCCGGATAGCGGTGGCGGCCTGCGTCCTCCTGGTCGATCTCGAGGAAGTAGCCGCGGGCCGCGAGGTGGGGGTCGGCCATTGCGTCGCCGTCGTCGAGCACCGGCCCGGCCATGATGCCCTCTGCGCGCAGGCGTTCGACCGCGGTCTCGCGCTGCACAGTTCGCGTCCAGCCCGTGATTAGCCCGTCAACCGCGTCGTGGTTGGCATAACGCGCGGCCACCGTCGCGAACCGGGGATCCGCCGCGGCGCTCTCGTTCCCGGAAGCCCGCGTGAAGGCGTCCCAGGACGCATCGTCGGGCAGAGTGAACACCAGCCAGCGATCCTCGCCAGCGCACGGGTAGCAGCCCTGGATGGCGGCGTAGTCGCGGTTGCCCAGGCTCTCCGGGACGCGGCCGTTGAACGAATAGTCCAGCACCGCGGGTCCGATGAGCCCAACGAAGTTCTCGACCATCGAAAGGTCGATGTACTGGCCCCGGCCCGTACGCGTGCGGGCGAACAAAGCCATCTCGGCGGCAAGCGCCATGCCGAGGGCTCCGGCGGCGTCGGCCGTGACCGCCCAGGTGTTAGAGCTGACGTCGCGGTCGGGGTAGTGGCGGAGGAGGTCGTGGCCCGCGTACGCCTCCATCTGCAGTCCGAGCGCCCGGTAGGTGTGGTAGGGCCCGGTCGACCCAAAGGATGAAGCTTCGACGTAAATGAAGCGGCTGTTCACCTTCGACAGCGCGTCATAGCCGAGGCCGAGCCCCTCCATCGTGCCGGGCGTCTGGTTGGTGACGAGCACGTCGCTGATGGTCACGAGGCGTTTGAAGATGTCGCGCCCGTGTGGCTTCTTGAGGTCGACCGTCATGCCCAGCTTGTTTCGGGCGTGCGTGTTGAACCAGGGGAAGCGGTTCCAGGGCCTCTCACCCGCTTCGCGCATCGGGTAGCCGCCCGCGGTTGGGATGCTGGCCATGATCGATTCTTTCGTCGGGTGAGCGAAGATCCCGCGGGTCTGGGGCGGAAAGTGCTGGGTGGACTCGACCCGGATCACCTCGGCGCCCAGGTCGGCAAGCAGGAGGGCCGCCTGCGGACCGGCGAGCACTACCCCCATGTCGAGTACGCGCACACCTTCGAGCGGCAGCTTCTTCATCAGATGACCCCCGTGGAGGCCATGACATTGAGATCTCGCTCCGCGTACCCGAGTTCGCCGTAGACCTGAACGTTGTCCTGCCCGAGCGTCGGCGCCGCGCGAACCAAGGCGCCCGGCGTGTCGTTCATCACGAAAGGCAGTCCCGGGTAGCGCGCCTGCCCTGCGACCGGGTGGTACAGGTCGCGAAAGAAGCCCCGGACCAACAGGTTCCGGTCTGCAAGCAGGTCGGCGATTGAGTTGACCGGCGCACAGGGGAGCCCTCCTGTTTCCTGGAAAAGCTGTGCGATCTCCCGCTTGGTGCGCTGCATGCACCAGGGGATCCAGAAGGCGTCGAACTCCTCGCGCAGGAGGGGGTCGGTAAGCGGCGGGTTGAATCGCTCATCTCGCAGGAAGGATTCGTCGACCGCCCGCACGAATGCCTCCCACCACGGCGTGCCCACCGTAATGTGGAAGTAGCCATCGGCGCAGGGGTTGTAGGGCGGAGGGACGGCGATGCCCTGGACGGATGCGATGCGCACCATCTTCTCGCCGGTGTAGTCGAACGCCGTGAGGGAGATCGCCCGGCGGTCGATGGAGCTGGCGAAGGTCTCCATGATCGAAACGTCGATCCAGTCGCCCATGCCCTGCGCCTGGCTGCCAAAGACCGCTGCCATCGTCGCCACCGCCGCCGTCTGGCCGGCGAAGTGAAGGTTGACCCGCGGCGCCATCGACATCGGCTCGGCGTCGGGCTGACCTGTGCCGAACATCGCATGCCCCATGCCGTAGAGCACAATCTCGCTCGCCGGCAGGTCGCGGTACGGCCCGCTCTGGCCGAAGTTCGAAATCGAGGTCAGCACGATCCGCGGATTGGTCGCCCTGAGCGCGTCATAGCAGAGTCCGAGGCGGTCCATCGTGCCGGGCCGGAAGCTCTCCACGACCACGTCCGCATCAGCGATCAGTGACGCGACCACGGCCCGCCCGCTCGTCGAGGCCAAGTTCAGCGTCACCCCGAGCTTGTTCACGTTGAGGTGAAGGAAGGAGAGGCTGCGGTCGGGGCCGGGCTGGTCGCCCACAAAAGGCCCGACGTGGCGCATAAGGTCGCCGGTGCGCGGGCGTTCGACCTTGATGACTGTCGCGCCGTAGGCGGCCAGCAGCCGCGTGCAGTAGGGCCCGGCAGCGCCCTGGGTGAGGTCGATGACCCGAAGCCCCTGGAGCGGCCCCGTCATCTCCATTTCAGGCCCCAGCCTGGGGCCGGGGCAGGCCAACGGCCGTCGCCAGCCAGTAGCCTCCGTCGATCACGAGGTGCTCGCCCGTCATGAAGTCCGAAGCCTTCGAGGAGAGGTAGACAGCCAGCCAGCCAACCTCCTCCAGCGTCGCGTAGCGCCCGGCCGGGACGGAAGCGATGAACCCCTCGGCGCCACCCGGCGTCGACGCCTGGTTGCGCGCCATCGCTTCGGTGAGGACCACCGGCGAGATGCAATTGACCTGGATATTGTATTGCGCCCACTCAAGCGCCAACGAGCGTGTCAGGTTTTCGACCCCCGCACGGGCTGCGCCCGAGTGCGCCAGCCTCGGCGCCGCGCGGCGCGTGAAGCCGGCGATGATGTTGACCACCTTCCCCTTCCGGCGGGCGATCATCGATGCGGCTACGGCGCGCGTGCAGTGGAAGACGCCGTTCAGGTTCGCGTCGATGACTGCCTTCCAGCCCTTCGGGGAGAGCTCTTCGAACGGCGCTGAGAATTGGCCACCGGCGTTGTTGACAAGGATGTCGACCTGGCCGAAGCGCTCCAGCGTCGCCTTGACCATCGCCTCCACCTGGGTCCACTCGCGCACGTCGGTCGGCACGGGAAGGCAGCCCCTGCCGAGATCGCGTATCTCCGTCGCCACGCTCTCCAGGGGCTCCACCCGTCGCCCGGCCAGGACGAGGTCGGCCCCAGCGCGCGCCAATTCGAGCGCGATGCCCCGGCCGATGCCGCTGCCACCACCGGTGACGATTGCCACGTGCCCCGACAGCAGATCGGGCGCGAAGATCAAGTCAGCTCCTTCGTTCCGCTGGGCATCGAAGCGTACGCGCGCGGTCAGCGGGCGGGAAGCCGCACCTCCACCGTGCCGCGGGCCATCTGGACGCCGGATTGGGTCGTCATCTCCACCGCCAGCTGGACGAGCCCGTCGCGGCTCTCGCCGTCGTCCTGGCGGGCCTTCACCATCCCGTTGAGGTAGGTCACGTCACCCACCAGCGGAGGATGGCGGTACTGGATGTTGCTGTGCGATACAAAGCCCGTTTCGCCCGCCCAGTTCCCGACGTAGTCGAGCACCCAGGCGCCCATGGAAGCACCGTAGCCGTAGGCGCGTGGCACGCCGATCAGCTTGGCGTAGCGGTCGATCGTGTGCCCGCGTGAGGCGCCGAAGTAGAGGCCGTCGGCGTGGCCGGGATCGATGCTCGCCTTCTCTTCGTCGCGCGTCATCTCGGGCAGCCAGCCCGCCTGCGAGCTCGAAGTCGGGCGGCCATCCTGGAAGCTCGACCCCCAGACCGTAAAGATGTACGACCGCCACTCGGTGCTGAAGCTCTGGAGCGTGTGGGGGCCGATGACGCCGGTCGGGAGCCGCTCGCCGTCTTTCACGTTGTTGAAGTTGCGCGTCACGTGGTCGTGGAAGGTGCGGTAGTAGTCCATCTTCTCGCGCTCGACTGCCGCCAGCTCCTCGTCGGTCCAGTCCGGGGGGTTCTCCAACTCGCGCAGCGAGTTCATGCGGTGGGCGTTCGCCACCAGGTAGCGGATCGAGGTCGAACGTTGCTTGGCCACGACCTCGCCGTGCTGGTTCACGTAGGTGGTGTCGCCGCGCTGGAACATCGTGGGGCCGGCGAAGGACGTGTGGGCGATTTTATAGTCGAACGCCAGCCGCTCCGAACGCATGGCATCGCCCGGAGCGATGCGCGGCCCGAAGAACCACCACTCGTCGCCGCCGAAGAGCATGTGCGAGTCGGGGATGGTGCCCTGGATGGCGGGCGTAGCGCCGTGGCCCACGTCAGCGCAGATCGTGAACGACTGGGGGGCCACGAACCGCCCGTGAGCGCTCTCGTCAGCAAAATCCTCATCGATATAGAGCGGGTTCGGGTTCTGCATCCCCTGGGCCCAACGGCGGATATCTGTCCGCGTGATGGGGTCCTTGAGCTGCCCGCCGCCGACCGGTTTGCCCACCCAGCGGTCGACGTCCGACGTGTCCAAAGCTTCCAGTTGGTCCGCTTCCTCTGCCACGGCACACTCCTCCTGATCTGACTTGCCTCGGGGCCGCGGCCGGCCCGGCGCAGGCCGCGCGACGGATACCGCGATCGGCCCACTTAGGGCCCACCGTTTTCTAAACAAAAGCAGTGTCGAAGTCAAGTTTGACTTACTCAATCGTTGACAGCACTACAGGCGCAATGATACAAACCGCGCAGTTGCGCGCGGTTTCCTCGCTTTCCGAAACAGAGGGTGCCGCTCGCGAAAGTACGCGCCCGGCGCGCCGCCGGACGCCCTCTTGGACCACTGCCCCCCGACGGGGGAATGAGGGGGAGAAGAACGCATCGACACGGGGATACGGCGGCCGTTCGCGGCGCACCAATCGAGGCCGCGGGGCCGGCGTCCCGGCGAGAGTTGTCGATGACAAATCCAGCTACGGACACGGCGACGTAGCACCATTGACTGCAGCGATGCTCGACCCCGGGCCGCAGGCGAACGCCTGTGAACCGGACAGAGCCCAGGCTCCGGCAACGGGCCGACACACCAGGCAGGTTTCCAGGGAGGGAAGCGTGGACCGAGACCGAGAGAACAACTACTGGAAGCGCATTCAAAGGCGCCAGTTGCTTAAGGGGGCCGCCGTCGCCGGAGTCGGCGCCGCCGGCCTCGCCCTCGTCGGCTGCGGCGACGACGACAACACCAAGAACACCCCGACCGGCCCCGCGGCCACCGCTACGCCGAACCCGAAAGTCGACGGTATCGCCTGGACCCAGAATGAGCCCGGCTCCAAGCTCGCGCCGAAGGCCGGAGGCACCCTGAAGTACGGGGCGCCGTTGCGCGCAGCAACCCTCGATCCCATCAAGTCGACGTCATTCGAAACCGCGAACGTCTACACGCCCGTCTACAACAAGCTCTTCCGCGGGAAGTTCGGCTCGGAGATGGCCGTCTGGAACCCCTGGAAGCTCGAACTCCAGCCAGACCTGGCCGCCTCGATGCCCGAGAACCCCTCCCCGGGTGTCTACGTGATCAAAGTGCGGCCAGGCGTCAAGTGGCAGGACGTAGCGCCGGTGAGCGGAAGGGCCTTCACCGCCGATGACGTCAAGTTCACGCTCGAGTCCTACGCCAAGAGCGCCGAGTTCGGCACCGTCATACTGCCTCTGGACAAGGTAGAAGTAACCGCGCCCGACACCGTCACAGTGACGCTCAAGCAGCCTCGGAACTTCCTGATTCCGCTGCTGGCCGAGTGCCGAGTCGTGATGCTTCCCAAAGAGGTGGCCGCCGCCGATGGCGACTTCTCGAAGAAGGCGATCGGCACGGGCCCCTTCATCCTGAGCGAGTACACCGCAGGCACATCCGCCGCCTACAAGAAGAACCCCAACTACCACGTCCAGGGTCGTCCTTACATCGACGGCATCAACTACGATGTCTACAAAGACGAGGCCACGTCGCGAGCGAACTTCATCGCCGACAAGTACCACATCGGTCGCGGTGACGGTCTCGGCTCGGACCAGCTCAAGACGATCAGCGATGCCCGTAAGGACGCGGTCATCCTGCGAATGCAGAGCCGCTGGCAGACCTCGGTCTTCCACACCGCCTTCCGCGCCGACAAGTCCCCTGGGAACGATCCGCGCCTCGTCAAGGCGCTCTCCAAGGGGTGGGACCGCCAGGCTTTCGGCAAGCTCACCTTCGGCACCGAGCCGTTCAACGTCCTCGGCCCTTACCCGTGGGCCGACTGGTTCGACAAGGAACCGGACCTCGGCGACGCCTACAGGTTCGATCCAACGGCCGCGAAAGCTCTGCTTTCGGCCGCCGGCCAGACCGACCTCAAGGTCACCTTTGAGTACGCCCAGTACAGCCAGGGCCTCGTCGACCAGGTCCAGTTTATGAAGGAGCAGCTGAAGACGAACCTTGGCGTGACGCTGGACGCGCAGCTCGTCGACATCGTCGCCTACTCGACGAAGCTTGCCACCGCCTCAGTCGAGAACGGCGCTGTAGGGTTCATCGGGACCATCCCGCGCTACGCCCCCCTTAGCGCGATCCTGCTCTGGCACTCCACGTCTACCCGCAACACCTACAAGATCAAGGACAACGACATGGACGCCGCTCTCGACAAGCTGACGACGTCAACAGTCCCGGCGGACCAGAAGCAGGCGTTCCAGGCGTTCTGGAACATCCTGGTTGGCCGTCCGTACATTACGTCGGTAGCGGAGGGGCCGACCTACTTCATGTGGTCTCCGAAGCTCCACAACTACCTGCCAAACGAGTATCACGATCCAGGTGGCTGGGGTTACCAGGCCTTCGAAAACGTCTGGCTGGACGCCTGACTTCCAGACAGCGCTCCGGGCAACGCTAACTCATCGACCGCGTTGCCCGGGGCGTTATCCTTTCTGCCGATGGCGCAATACATCGTCCGCCGGCTCCTCTTGATGGTCCCGGTGCTCGTCGGGGTGAGCCTGCTCGTCTTCGCCCTGGCGCGCGTTCTGCCGGGCGACGTCTTTGTCGCACAATCTGTCAATTCTGGCCTGAGCCCAGAGGCCCGAGAACAGCTCCGGGAAGAGGCCGGCCTGAACCGTCCGCTCCCCGTCCAGTACCTCGAATGGGCGGGGAACGCCGTCCGCCTCGACTTCGGGGAAAGCCTCTACAACAAACAGAGTGTGAATAAGTCGCTCAAGCGCGCGTTCCCCATCACGCTCGAACTGGCGTTGCTCGCGTCTCTCATCGGCATCGCCATCGCCATCCCGCTCGGCGTGATCAGCGCCGCCTGGCAAGGCTCGCCGTTTGACTACCTGAGCCGCTTCTTCGGTGTCCTCGGCCTCTCCGTACCCAATTTCGTCATCGGCACCCTGACGATCAGCTACCTCGCACTTTGGTTCCATTGGACGCCACCTGGAGGGAAAACCTCCGTCTTTGAAGAACCGTGGCTCAACATCCAGCAGTTCGTCTTCCCGTCCCTCATCCTCGGCGCTTCCTTCTCCGCCTCGATCATGCGAATGACTCGCTCGACAGTCCTCGGTGTGCTCCGAGAGGACTACATCCGTACCGCGCGGGCCAAGGGCCTCTACCCGCGGCCCATCCTCATCGGCCACGTCCTCCGCAACGCCCTCCTCCCGGTGCTAACGCTGGCAGGCACGCAGGTCGGCTTCCTCCTCGGGGGCTCCGTCATCATCGAAAACATCTTCTCTCTGACCGGCATCGGGGCGATCACGTTCGATGCCATCAACAACCGCGACTACATCGTCATCCAGGCGGTGGCGACGCTCGCCGCGTTTGTCTTCGCGGGGCTCAACTTGTTAATCGACCTCTCCTATGCCTGGCTCGACCCCCGGATCCGGCTGGCATGACTTCGCGCGAGACGTCCGTCGCCCTGGGATTCGAATACTACATCGCTCCCCTGCCCAGCCGCTGGCGGCGGTCGCTCCGCCTCGCACGCCAGAATCCCGTGGGGACCCTCTCGCTCGTTGTGGTCTTGGGGCTCCTGCTCAGCGCGGTCTTCGCCGGCCAACTGGCGCCCTACTCTCCGACCGCCGTCGCCACAGGGCTGCGCCTCGAGGGCCCGTCCGGCGAACACCTGCTCGGCACCGACCAGCTCGGCCGCGACGTCCTCAGCCGCATGCTCTATGGCGCCCGCGTCTCTCTGCGCGTGAGCTTCCTCTCGGTCGGCATCGGCACGCTCGCCGGCGCTGTCATCGGCATGATCAGCGGCTACTTCGGCGGCTGGCTCGACCTCATCGTCCAGCGCGTGATGGACATCGTTATGTCCATCCCCGCTTTCCTCTTCGCACTGGTCATCGTGGCCGCCCTCGGCACGAGTAGCACTAACGTCCTGATCGCGATCGCGGTAGTCCTTATCCCCGGGACTTCGCGCGTCATGCGGGCCGTGGTCCTGCAGGTCCGCTCACGCGCCTACGTCGAAGCAGCTTCCGCCTCGGGCGCGAGTGGCATGCGCGTGATCGCGCGCCATATCGTCCCCAACGCTATCGACGAAATGCTCATCCTCGCCTCCGTCGCCCTCGGCGCCGCCATCATCATCGAAGCCGCCCTGAGCTTCCTCGGACTGGGAGCACAGCCTCCCGAAGCTTCGTGGGGCAAGATGCTCGCCGAAGGCCGGGGCGTCTACGAAAAGGGCCCCCACATGGTCTGGATCCCGTCGATCGTCATTTCGGTAACCGTGCTCGCCGTCAACATGCTCGGCGACTCCGTCCGCGACATCCTCGACCCCAAGGTGCGAGGCGGAAGCGAGACCCGCTTCTAGCCTATCAGGGCATCCAGTAGCCGCCCGACGCCGAGATCACCTGGCCAGTGACGTGCCGCGAGTCCGGACCCGCCAGGAAGGCGATGATACCCGCGATGTCCTCCGGCGTGCCCAGGCGGCGCATCGGCGTGGCCTCCTGCGTGACCTGCATTCCCGCCGGGTCGAGGTTGCGCGCCACCCATTCCGTCGTGGTCACGCCCGGCGCCACCAGGTTCACAGTGATCCCGAGCGGCCCCAGCTCCCGCGCCATCTGCTTCGTGAGTCCGACGAGGCCCGCCTTCGAAGCCGCGTACGCCGGCGACGCCCCGAACCCGGCCGCCCCGATCGAACCGATGTTGACGATCGCCCCGTGGTGCTGGGCCTTCATCGGCCCCGCTGCCGCCCGGCTGGCGATGAACGGCCCGGTAAGGTTGACTTCGAGCACGGCGTTCCAGTCGCTGTCAGCCTGCGTGAAGAGGCCGCCCGGCCGGTTGACGGCGGCGTTGTTGACGAGGACATCGAGCCGGCCCCAGCGCTCCACTACAGTAGCGACCGCGTTGCGCATTGCCTCGGCGTCGCAAACAGAAGCGACAAGTGGCAGGAGTTGGCCTGTCTGCGCCTCAGGAGCGGCTACAGCGCCCGCCAGGGCTCGCTCGCTCACTTCCACCACCGCCACCAGGAAGCCATCCCGGACCAGCCGCTGTGCAGCGGCGAGGCCGATCCCGCGACCTCCACCGGTCACCAGCGCCGTACGCTCTGCCATCGTTGGTGCACCCTTCCTCGCGGCCCATCCTTGCGACCTTCTGGCTCAATCGTCAACCGCCGTCGGGCCCGGCGCGGGCCCTTCCGTTGCCCGCCGGGCCTGCTAGGATTGCCGCACTTCCTCCGGAGTTGGTCCCGCTGACGCGCACCGAATCCGCCCTCGACTTCGCAGCGGCAACGCCCGCATACGACGGCGAGCTGAAGGCAGAAGGGCTCGGCGCACCGGTCACAATCCGCCGCGACGGAGTGGGCATCGCGCACGTGCAGGCCAAGGACGAAGTCGATGCCTGGTTCGGACAGGGATTTGCCGCCGCCCAGGACCGCCTCTGGCAGATGGAATACGACCGCCGGCGCGCCTGCGGACGCTGGGCCGAAGCCGCAGGGCCCGTGGCAGTCGCCGCCGACACGCTGGCCCGCCGGCTCTCGCTCGCGGCGGCCGCTCGCGCGGACATCGAGGCCATGAGCCCCGAGACGCAGGCCATGTTCGAAGCCTATGCGGCGGGGGTGAACGCGTTCCTTGCCTCCGGGCAGCCGTTGCCGGTCGAGTACGGGCTCTGTGGCCTTGAGCCCGAGCCGTGGGAGGTGTGGCACTCGGTCGTCGTGTTCAAGATTCGGCACGTCCTGATGGGGACCTGGCAGGCCAAGCTCGCCCGTGCGCAGCTCCTCGCCCGCATCGGCCCCGAACGTTATCGGCAGCTCGAAGGCCCCTCGTTCGACTCGTCGTTGATCCTGCCGCCGGGCCACGAAGTCTCGCTCTTGCTCGGCGAGGCCGCCGCCGACATCGAAGCCTCAGCCGAGCAGCTGGGATTTCTGGCCGAAATCGAGGCCGGCTCGAACTCCTGGGCCGTCCACGGCGCGCGCACGACCACCGGCCTCCCCGTCCTCTGCAACGACTCCCACCGCGCCCTCGATGTGCCCAACGCTTACTGGCAGGTCCATCTCAGCTGCCCCCAGTTCGACGTCATCGGGGCTACCTTCGCCGGCTTCCCGGCCTTCCCCCACTTCGGCCATAACGGCCGCGTCGGCTGGAACATCACCCACACTTCGGCCGACTACCAGGACCTCTACATCGAGCAGTTCGACGAGAAAGAACCGTTAAGCTATCGGACGCCAGGCGGCTGGCAGCCGGCCGGCCACCAATCGGAGCGCATCGCGATCCGGGGCGCGGACCCGGTCGACATCGATGTCTGGCGGACGAACCACGGGCCGGTCGTCCATGGCGACCCCCGTTCTGGGCTCGGGCTCTCGTTGCGCTACACCGCCACCCATCGCCCCTGCCGGGGCTTCGAAGCCCTGCGGCCCATGCTCCAGGCGAAGACAGTGGCCGAACTGCACGAAGCACAACGCCCCTGGGTCGACCCCGTGAACAACTTGGTCTCCGCCGACATCGAAGGCAACATCGGCTATCTCGTGCGCGGAGAGCTGCCCATCCGCAGCTCTAAGGCCAACCGCCAACTTCCCGCGCCGGGCTGGACCGGTGAGCACGAATGGATTGGCACGGTGCCCTTCGAGCAGCTGCCGCAGGCGATCAACCCGCCCGAAGGCTTCATCGCTACCGCCAACCAGCGGGTGGTCGAAGGCGACGAGCCCTACATTGGCTCCTACTTCGCCACCCCCGCGCGCGCCGAGCGGATCGTCGAATTGCTCTCCGGGCGCGAGACGCTGACGCCGGGCGAAATCGCCGCCATCCAGGGCGACACGACTTCGGGGCCCGCCCGCGCCTGGGCCGGCCTGCTCGCACGCAGCGGGCCGTACGCAGCGGAGGCGGAGCGGGCCCGGGCCATGCTCGCCGCCTGGGACGGGAATCTCCTCCCCGGAAGCGGGGAGGCGTTGCTCTACGCCTGCTTCCGCCGCGAAGTCGCGCGCGCCCTCTACGAGCCGGTGGTTGGCGCCGAAACCTGGGCCTGGGTGACCTCGGAAGCGCTGCCGCCGCTCTCCCGGATGATCTCCCAGTGGATCGCAAGCCTCGTCGCTCGCTTTGACGGCGACTGCGAGTCGGTCGACCCGTGGGGCCACCCCTGGGACGACGTGCTGCCCACTCCGTTGGCGGCGGCCTGGTCAGCCACAGTCGCGCTCTGTGGGCCGCACACCGGCGGCTGGCGGTGGGACGCCGTCCATGGCACCCGCGGGCGCCATAACCTCTCCGCGACCTTCCCGGATCTTGCTTCCCGCCTCGACCCGCCGCGCGCTATGGTCGGCGGCGACGCGGATACCATCCAGTGCGCCTCCTACCGCTGGCGACAGGGAGCCGACTTCAACCTCACCGCCACCTCCGTCTACCGCCAGACTATCGATTTCAGCGACATCGAGCACGCGAGCTACGTCGTTCCCGGAGGCGCCTCCGGCCTCCCCGAGACAGCGCATTACGACGATCAGCTCCAGACCTGGCGCGTGCATCAGCGCGAGCCGATGCACTACCTGCAGGAAGAAGTCGAGGCCGCGGCGATGCACGAGCTGGTGATTCGGCCCTCCCAGCACGGGGCCTGAGGTCGCTCCGGCAGCCGGAGGCCAGAGGACACGGACCCTCACCCCCGCCCTCTCCCGGTGCGCCGGGAGAGGGGGAGTGCTGATCGGAGTAGACTGGTCGCCATGAGATTCACTTTCCCGCCCGAGACCGAACAGTGGCGCAGCGATCTGCGAGCGTTCCTCAAGGCGGAGCTGCCGTCCGGCTTCGAAGGCGACGACGATTTCTTCGATAACGAAGAACAGCTCGGGTTCGCGCGCCAGTTCACGAAGAAGCTCGGGGCGCGCCGCTGGTTCGCCCCCGCCTGGCCGGAGAAGTACGGCGGGATGGGTAAGTCAACCCTCGAACAGATGATCCTCAACGAAGAGCTGGCCTATCACCGCGCCCCCTCGGGCGGACGCCTGTTCACGATCGGGATCACCGGCCCCACCATGCTCGTCCACGGCAGCGACGAGCAGAAGGAGCGCTTCCTTCCGAGCATGGCCTCGGGCGAAACCTGGTATTGCCAGGGATTTAGCGAGCCCGGTAGCGGCAGCGACCTCGCCAGCATGGAGACCCGCGCGGTCCGCGACGGCGATGACTACGTCGTCAACGGGCAGAAGATCTGGACGTCGAATGCCCACGTCGCCGACCGGATGATCCTCCTGGCACGTACCAACCCGGACGTACCAAAGCACAAGGGCATCAGCGCCTTCGTCGTCGACATGAAGTCCCCCGGAATCAGCGTCCAGGGCATCCCAAACATGGCTTACCGGCGCGACTTCAACCAGGTCTTCTTCGAAGACGTCCGCGTCCCGGCCAAAGACCTCTTGGGCGGCGAGAACAATGGCTGGTACGTCGCCACCACCACCCTCGACTTCGAGCGCTCGAACATCGCCGCCATCAGCGGCGCTCGCCGCACGGTCGATGAGCTTGTGCGCTGGGCGAAGGAAAGCCACCCCGGCGGGCGGCCCTGGGACAAACCCGAAGTGCGGAATAAGCTGGCGGACCTGGCCCTCGATGTCGAAGTCGGACGCCTGGTCGCCTACCGCACGGCCTGGCTGCAGTCCCGGGGCGAAGTGCCGAACTACGAAGCAAGCATCGGCAAGGTCTGGATGGCGCTCCTCGGGATCAAAGTCGCGAACACGGGCGTGAACCTGATGGGCGCCTTCGGGCAGCTTCAGCCCGGGTCGAAGTGGGCCCAACTCCACGGCCGCGTCTGCACGTCGTACCTGTTGGCCGTGTCGGGCCCGATCGGCGGCGGGACGACCGAGATCCAGCGCAACATCATCGCCCAACGCGGGCTGGGCCTGCCCCGCGGCTAGCGGGGCAAGAGCTGGAACGTCTGCCGGACTTCGCTCAGACGGCCGTCGATCGCGCCGTTCCAGTCGCGGTAGTCGCTCACGTTCCGGCTCTTGATGGCCTCCCGCCCGTCGGAGATCGTCTTCATCATCACCGTGGCCGCTGCGTCGAAGGCGACATCGAACGTCTCATATCTCGGGAGCGGCGGGTTGAGGTTGCGCAGGCCTGTCGCCAGGCAAGTGCTCTCATCAGCGTAACGTGCGAACTCCGTCCGGAACGCCGAATCGCGAGAGAACTTCCCATCTGGCCAACGCACACGGAACTGGTTCACCAGTTCAGAAAGGCGATCGACCCCTGAGATGACCGTCATCCGGTAGCGAAACTCGCCCTGCGGGTCGCGGCGCTGCTGGGGCGGGAAAGGGGTCGGAGACGAACAGGGGAGCGGGTCGGCGAGCAATCCTTCGCCATCAGAGCAGGCGGGCGCAAGGGCCGCCACGAGGAGCGCCCCGGCGACGACCCATGACCCGGCTCCAAGCCTCCGGACCTTCACCCGATGCCCCGCAGGTAAGCGGTGGCGGCGCGCACCGATTTGCCCCGGTGGCTGATCGCGTCTTTCTCTTCGGGCGTGAGCTCGGCCTGCGTACGCTCGCCATCGACGAGGAAGACCGGGTCGTACCCGAACCCTCCTTCGCCGCGGGGCGCTTCGGCGATCCGGCCCTCCTGTACGCCTTCGAAAGTCTGCAACTCCCCGTCGGGCGATGCCACGGCGACGACAGCCCGGTAGCGCGCCCCCCGCCGCTCGGCGGACAATCCTGCGAGCTCGCGCAGGAGAAGGGCGTTGCGCTCAATGTCGCCGAGCCCATCTCCGCCATAGCGAGCAGAAAGCACCCCCGGCCGGCCGTCGAGCGCGTCGACTTCGAGGCCGGAGTCGTCGGCCAGGGCGAGGCAGTCGCCCGCCCGCGCAAACTCCCGAGCCTTAAGCGCCGCGTTCTCGACGTACGAACCACCCGATTCCGTCACTTCGAGGTTGATACCGCAGTCCGCCGGGGCGACCGGTTCGAAGCCGCAGCCTTCGAGCAGGCGACGCAGCTCGCGCACTTTGCCGGGGTTGTTGGTCGCCAGCAAGAGCCGCTTCACCGCGTCGAGTTTCGCCGTTCCGGGCGCGGATCGGCAAGCACCGCTATAGTTTCGGCCGGATGCTTCGTGGGAGGTGAACGAATGCGCGCGATGGTGCTCAGAGGCAAGGACCTCACCGTTGAGGAAGTAGATACGCCGGTCCCCGGCGCCGGCCAGGTGCTCGCGCGCGTCCGCGCCTGCGGCATCTGTGGCAGCGACCTTCACGCCGCCCGCTTCATGGAAGAGATGATCGCCAACTCCCGGCGCAGCGGACGCACCGCCTGGGACACGCTCGACCAGGCGAAGGGGATCGTGATGGGTCACGAGTTTGTCGCCGAAGTCGTGGCTCGCGGGCCCGGTGCCGAGGCCTGGAAGCCGGGCACTCGTGTGACCTCTGTCCCGATCCTCGTCGCCCCGGAAGCCCCGAACGGGTTCCGCAGCATCGGCTACAGCCCCGAGACGCCCGGCGCCTACGGCGAGTACGTCGTCCTCAGCGCGCCGCTCCTCCTCGCGGTACCAGACAACGTCTCCGATGAAGTCGCCGCAACCACCGAGCCCTGTGCCGTCGGCCTCCACGCTGTGCGGGAAGCCCACATGCAGCCCGGGGAGCGCGCCGTCGTGATGGGCGCCGGCCCGATCGGGTTGATGACGCTCCTCTGGCTGAAGAAGGAGGGCGTAGCGTACGTCACGATCAGCGATCCCGCCCCCACCCGGCGTGCCCTGGCCGCCCGGCTCGGCGCCGACCTCGTCATCGACCCCACCCACGAAAGCGCGACCGGCCGGCTTGCCGAGGTCACTGGGGGAGCGCCCCCGGTCGTCTTCGAGTGCGTCGGGGTGCCCGGGACCCTCGAACAGGCGATGGAACTGGTCGACCGCAACGGGCGCGTCATCGTGGTCGGCGTCTGCATGCTCGAAGACCGCATCCACCCGATGGTCGGCATCAACAAGCAGCTCACCCTCAAGTTCGTGCTGGGGTACGACGCGGCCGAGTACGCCGAGGCGCTCGCTGCCTTCGCCGACGGGACGATCGATACCTCGCCGATGGTCACCCGCAAGGTCACGCTCGACGAACTGCCGGCCGCTTTCGCCGCGCTCGCCGACCCGAAAGACTGCAAGGTCGTCGTGATACCGGGTTAGGCGGACGTCCCGGCGAGAGATGGGCCCTAATGGTGCCCGGGCGCCACGTGCGCCGGATTGTCGCCGGTCTTTGTCTCGTCCGGCAGTTCCCTGCTCGGCATGATCGAGATCGGGGCGACCCAGGTCGGATTCTTCGGAAAGGCCGCGACCTGGCGCTTCAGCAAGTAGAGCGTCCCGAACACGACGACGCCCACTGCCACTCCGGCAACCGTCCAGAGGATCGTGGGCTCGATCGCCCTCCCAGAGGGAGTGCCCTCGCTCCCGCGCGCCACGCCAACCTTGGCGCGGCCGGGCGAGTCCGCGGCGAGTGCCGGGGTGGCCGCGCCAACCAACGCGACCGCAGTCCCGAAGACAGCGAACAGCAAAGCGGCCCGAAGCAGGTTCATCCCGAGGATCAGTCTAGGAGTCGTGGGGCCGTGGTCAAGGGAATGTAGGAATTGTGCAAAATAGATCAAATGGGGGTTGCATCCCAGCTTAGCGCGTGCTAAAAAATGCATCGGGCTGCGCTGGACGTCGTGTCCGCTCCACACGTCCACCGGCCCTATATTATTGCCTTCCGCCGTGAGCCACCCTCCGGCGACTCACCATCCGAGGGCCCGTTCGACGCTTTCGGCGGTCGGCTCGGCCCTGGCGATGTCTGGTTTGTACTCCGCCATCGCCGTGTCCGGATCCTTCAAGCCGCTCCCGGTTAGCACGGCGACTGCCCGGCCGCCACGCAGTCGCCCCTCGCTGTTGAGTTGCAGCAGTCCCGCGACGCAAGCGGCGCTCGCCGGTTCGACGAAGAGGCCTTCGCGCATGGCGAGCAGGCGGTACGCCTCCAAGATTCGCTCGTCCGTCACAGCCGCGATGAGGCCCTCGCTCTCGTCCCGTGCCTTCACCGCGCCGCTCCAGCTCGCCGGGTTGCCGATACGGATCGCGGACGCCACCGTCTGGGGGGAGGGGACGGGGATCCCGCTCACCAGTGGCGCCGCGCCCGCGGCCTGGAAGCCATACATACGGGGGTGGAGCGACGCCCGCCCCAACTCAGCGCACTCGCAGAATCCTCGCCAGTAGGCAGTGATGTTGCCAGCGTTGCCGACCGGAATTGCCAGCATGTCCGGGGCATCGCCCAGCGACTCGCAGATCTCGAATGCGGCGGTTTTCTGCCCCTCGATGCGATGGGGGTTCACCGAGTTCACGAGTGCAACCGGGTGCTTCGCCGTGATCTCACGCACCGCCTGGAGGGCTTCGTCGAAGTTGCCGTCGACCTCCACGATCCGGGCGCCGAAGGCGATGGCCTGGGCCATCTTGCCCGCCGCCACGCGACCGCCCGGCACGAGGACCACGCATTCGAGCCCGCTGCGCGCAGCGTAGGCCGCCGCGCTGGCGCTCGTGTTGCCGGTGCTGGCGCACATGATGGCCCGCGCACCGGCCTCGATGGCTTTGGCCACGGCGACCACCATACCGCGGTCCTTGAACGAACCTGTGGGGTTGCAGCTTTCGAGCTTGAACCAGAGCTCGTCGAGGCCGCAGAGCTTTTCGATGTGTGCCGATCGGACCAGCGGCGTGTCGCCTTCGCCGAGCGTGATGAGCGGTGTGCGCTCCGTGAGCGGCAGGAACTCGGCCCACCGCTGGAGTACGCCCCGTGGCCTCGGCGGGCCTTCGCTCACGGCTCCTCCGGAGGATGAAACGTGTGGAACTTCATCTCACGCAGTTCTTGTTCCAGCCCCTGGATCTGCTTGCGTCGCTGTTTCTCCATCATCTGGCTGTACTTCGCGAACTCTTCGCGGACGTGATCGACCACTTCAGCGATGTCGCGCCGCATCCCGGCGACTCGTTCGCCGAGCCCGGAGTGGCGGCCTTCCAGCAAGGTTATGTCGCCATGCAGCTTGTCCGCCTGGCTGAGCAGTCTGTCCGTCAACTCTTCGAGGGCGTTGAGGCGAGTGTCGATCCGCGAGTGTTCTTCGCGCCACACCCCGATCTCTTCCAGGACCTGCTCCCGGATCGTCTGCTCCGCTGTCGCTGCGGTGATCAGCTCCTCGTTGCGTTTCACCATCTCGCCGACCAGCTGTAGCCGTTCGTAGACGACCTCGAAGCGGTCTTCCTGGTCGGCCGTAAGGACCTTCAGGATCCGCTCTTCGAGGTCTTTGTTGACCTCGATCGAACGGTCGAGCCGGAGCCCGAACTGCTCGACTCGCGCGTCCATCTCCCGCTGACGCTCAACCAGCGATTGGGCGGTCTGCGAGATTTGCCCCGACTGGCTCTGCACCTGGGAGATGTCGGCCAACAGCACGGTGAGCTGGTTGGTGGCCGCTTCCAGCCGCTTGAAGATGTCCGAGCGCTCCTGGCGGTCGTATTCGGCTTCCGCCCGCAACAGGCGAAGGGCGTTCTCTATCTCGGCGCGGTTGGCCGTGAGCGACTGGCGCACCTGCTCGGCGCCCTCGTCGAGCCCCCGGATCTTCTCCGGGAGGCCCTTGAAGGGGAGCAGCTTGGGGTCGATCTCCCGGACGGAACGCTCCGCTGCCGCCACCTGGTCCGCCATGTCGTGCAGCTGCCTCCGCACCTGGTCGAGCTGCGTGACCGTCTTGGCCTGGTCGTCGCGGGACTGCCGGACCTGCTGTTCGAGCCACGCGATGATTTCGCCGATGGCCTGCGCCTGGGACGACTCCCGTGCCATGTTCAGCCTTCCACCCGGAGGAACGCGCTGACCTGAGCGACAACGGGGAGCGCAGCGATAACGCGAAGCGCGTCCTGCATGGCTCCCTCTCGCGCGCGGTGGGTCATGACGACCAGTTCCGCTGTCCTCTCGTCCGCGTTCGACTCTTTCTGGTTCACCGCGGCGATGCTCACCCCGTGGTCGCCAAGCGCCTGAGCCAGCTGGGCGAGGACGCCGGGCTGGTCGCTCACGGTGACCCGAACATAGTAACGCGTTTCCAGCGCCTCGAGCCCGAGCACGGGCACATCGCCTTCCGGGCCCCAGTACTTTCGCTCCTGGTTTCCCTGGACGATGCTGTGGGCGAGGTCGAGGATGTCAGCGACCACGGCGCTGCTCGTCGGGTCGGCTCCCGCGCCCCTCCCGAGAAACAGCACGGTGCCGGTCAGGTCGCCGACGATCTCGACGGCGTTGAATACACCGTCGACGCGTGCCAGCGGTTCGTCCGGGTGAAGGAAGACCGGCGCCACCCGAGCCACGATTCCAGTATCAGTGAGTTCGGCGATCGCGAGCAGCTTGATCACGTAGCCGAGCTCCTGGGCGTACTGGAAGTCGCGCGCCGTGAGCTTCGTGATGCCTTCGGTGTGGATCTGCGATGGCGTCACGCGAGAACGGAAACCGAGGCTCGCCATGATGGCGAGCTTGTAGGCCGCGTCGTAGCCTTCGACATCGTTGGTCGGGTCGGGCTCCGCATAGCCGAGCCGCTGAGCGGCCGCGAGCGCTTCTGCGTAGCCTCCTCGGCTCACGGGCTCGATTCCCTGCTTGCGAAGCGCTTCGGCCGCGGCGCCTTCGCGGGCCATGCCCGTGAGCATGTAGTTCGTCGTGCCATTGATGATCGCCCGGATAGACGTGATCCGGTTCGCGAGCAGATCGCGGCGAAGGGGGGCGATGAGCGGTATACCGCCACCAACACTCGCTTCGAACATGATGTCGAGGCCACGCGCATGGGCCTGTGCGAGAAGCTCGGGGCCCGCCTTGGCGATCAACTCCTTGTTCGCCGTGACCACGTGCTTGCCGGAAGCGATCGCCTTGCGGATGAACGTGCCCGCCGGCTCTTCGCCGCCAATCACTTCGACGACGATGTCGATCGCAGGGTCGCCGAGCACGTCATCCACGTTGTCGGTGAGGGTGCCCGCCGGGAGGTCGATGGAGCGAGCCTTCCGGAGGTCGCGCACAGCCGCTTTGCGCAGCACCAGTGGCGCGCCGACCTGGCGGCCGAAGTAGTCCCGCCGTTCGATGAGCGCCCGCGCGACGCCTCCGCCAACCACGCCCAGGCCGATGAGCCCAACGCCAATCTCACGAGTCACTTCGTCAGTTCGCGTGCTTCTCGGCCCACTTGATGTCGCTGGAATCGAGGCTCTGGGAGATCCTTGCTCCCAGGCTCTCGCGCTTGGCCTGCAGGGCCTCGTCCAGCTTCGCCTGGGCCAGTTGCCCCTTTTGGGCGTCGCTCAGGACGCCCGCGGGGTCGATCTTCTCAATGCGGACCACCCAGAATTTCCCCTCCACCTCGATCGGTCCGAGCACCTCGGCCCCCTGTTGCTTGCCCTTGATCGCGTCCTGCACGTTCTTGGGCAGGAGGCCCGGCGGCTCCGGTTGCATGATGCCGTCCTGGCCCCGCGATTGGAGGTCGGTCGATTCCGTTTGCGCGAGAGTCCCCATGTTGTCGCCCGCCTGGATCCGCTTGACGATGACGTCCGCCGCGTCCTTTGTGCTCGAAACGACCGTGCGAAGGGTCACCGTGGGGGTCCCGTCACCGAGCTCCGCCCGGAACGAAGCGATGAGCTTCTTGTCGGCAACCGCCGCCTTCGTCAGCCGTCGATAGTTACTGTCGCTCATCTTTTCGGTCTTGAGCTTCTGCCGGTAGAGGGTGTCGAACGAACTGCCGATCCCGCCGATGGGGACGCTCAGTCCGGCCGCGATCTCCTGGGTAATCTCCTCTTCGCTGATCGTTATCCCGCGATCTTTCGCGAGCTCGATCTCCAGCGCTTCTTCGCGCAGTTTGGTGAGGAGCGCCTGTTCGGCGAGAGCGATAGTCGTCGACTGGTTCGTCTGCGCGAACCCAAGCAGCCGGTCGCTAAAGTACCCGAGGGTGACCTCTTCGTCGCCCACGGTGAGGATCACGGAGTTGGGTCGCAAGAATCGATCGTCGATCTCCCGGTAGGCTATCCACCCCACTACGACGAGCAGCAGCGCGCCGATCGCGCCAAGGATGGCCCAGCGCTGACGCCGGTCGTCCCACGTGAGGCCAGCGATACGCCGTTTCGCCCGGACGTTTTCGCGTCGCCGTGCCCGCGGAAGTCCGGTGGTGCGTTCTCGACGGGCCATGCTTCCTCGCTTGTTTGCCGGGCGCGCGGGCGCCCGCCTCTCCTATCCCCTCGTCTGGTAGATCCCGGTCTTGCGCACGTGTTCGAGGGTGTAGGGCAACAGCGCCAGGTGGCGAGCCCGCTTCACCGCTGTCGCGACCAGGCGTTGATGCCGCTGGCAGGCGCCCGTCTTGCGGCGCGGCTCTATCTTCCCACGGTCACTGACGTAGATGCGCAAACGGCCGATGTCCTTGTAGTCGACCCCGCGCATGTGATCGGCACAAAAGCGGCAGACCTTCCGGCGTCCGGTGAAGCGTCGCACCGGCCGGGCAGGCCGCTCGCTACGTTCGCCCCCATCCCCGCCGGGCCCGTGGTCTTCGCGTGGCGGTCGATCTTCTGAACTCATCAAGTCGTCTTCTTTCTCAGGCTTCGGGGCGCGAACATATCGCCGTAGCAGCGCCCGGCGCGTCTGGGTCTCCGGTTATTCAAAGGGGAGGTCGTCGGGGTCAACATCCCCGCCGCGGCCGCCGGCCGGGGCCCCGCGCGCCGCAGGCCGGCCCGCCCTGCCCTGAGCCGCGTCGCCGTCGCCCCAGTCGGCTCCGCCGCCCGATTGGCCGTCGCGGCTCCCGAGGAAGAGGAGCTGGTTCGCGATGACCTCGGTGCGGTAGTGCTTGACGCCCTGGTCGTCGTCCCAGGTGCGTGTCTGGAGGCGCCCTTCGACGTAGAGCTGCTTACCTTTGGTGATGTACTGGCTCGTGCGTTCGGCCTGGTCGCCGAAGACAACGATGTTGAACCACTCGGTAGCATCCTCCCATTCGCCGCCCGTGCCCTTCCGCCGGAAATTGACGGCGAGGCTGAACTGCGACTGCGCGGTGCCGTTCGCGGTGTAACGCAACTCGGCTTCACGGCCCGTGTTGCCGATGAGCATCACTTTGTTCAGGCTGGCCATCGGGGCGCTCCTCCTACTGGGCTGCGGGTTCCGCAGCCGCATCCGCGGTCTCGCCTTCAGCCGGCTCGGGGCTGGCTTCGGCGGCATCCGCAGTGTACCCGCTGGCGCCCTCGCCGGGAGCCGTACTTTCGGCCAGTTCTGCCGCAGCCGGCGCCTCCGCCTCGGCCACCGGTTCGGGCGCTGCTGGCGCTTCCGCCTCGGCCACCGGTTCTGCGACAGGTTCGGCGGCTGCTGGAGCTTCCGCCTCGGCCACCGGTTCTGCGACAGGTTCCGCGACTACCGGCGTATCGGCCTCGGCGGCCACTTCAGCGGCCGGAGCTGCTTCCTGGACGGCTTCAGCTTCGATCGGCGCTTCGACTGCAGCCTCCGCCTGAGGCGCCGGCGCGAACTGGTCGCGCCGCGGCTCGCGTGGTGGAGGCGGCACGGGCAACTCGTCCGCACGCACGATCAGGTGCCGGTAGACCCGCTCATCGATCCGGAGCGTCGCCTCGAGAGCGTTCACCGCCCCCGGGTCCAACTCCAGACGAGAGAAGATGTAGTCGCCATCGATCGCCCGGCCGATCGGGTAAGCCAGACGGCGCCGCCCCCAGTGGTCCACACCGAGCATCGTGCCGCCGCGCGATTCGACGAGTTGAGTGATGAGCTGGACGCCGGCGTCGGCGCCACCACCTTCTGCGACGGTCAGGTCGTAAATGACCGCCAATTCATATTCCCGCATGGGCCTCTCGTGCCGGGCGATGGGTTTGTCCGCACGAAGCGAACCGGACTCCCGGCGTGGACGATCAACCTACCATTGCGCCCTCTTGCGCTCAATGACAGCCGAAGCGCTAGTCCGTAGCGAGCCTCCCGGCGCCAACCACACCCTCGGCGCGCATCCGCGCAACCTCATCGGGCGTGTAGCCAACCTCCCCGAGCACTGCATCGGTGTCGGCGTCGAGCAGGGGCGAAGACGCCCGGATGCGCGTCGGCGTGACGTCCATCCGGAGTGGCGGGGCGAACGTCTTGTAGGGACCAAGCGCCGGGTGGTCGAGCTCGACGATGAAATCGTTCGCCAGCACCTGCTCGTCGTGGAACACCTCCGGCGGGAAATTGAAGGGCCCGCAGGCCACGCCGCCCGCGCGGAAGGCGTCGATCCACGCCGGCGTCGTGCGGCTGCGCAGTAAGTCCTCCGCCTCCCGGATGAGCGCCGTCAGTTCGTCCCAGCCCTCGCTTGTCGAGGGATCGAATCCGGGGCGCTGACGCGGGTCGTCGAGGCCCGTAACCCGCCGGAAGCGGGCGTTGAGCGCGGGACTCAGGCAGCCGATCGAGATGAACCCATCGCTGGTGCGGTAGTGGCGGAAGTAGATGTTTCCGTACGCTCCCCGCAGGTAGTGCCTCTCGTAGACGGCTCGCTGCTCTTCGAACGAAGCGCCCGCGAGCCGGGCGGCGGCCAGGTCTGCCTGGAAGGCCTCCCAAATCGGGGGGTCGGTCGCCCCAAACCAGCTGATGAGCTGGTTGCCCTGCGCCAGGGCCGTGCTGAGCAACGAGGTCTGCACACGCTGGCCGACGCCCGTGAGGTCCCGGTGGCGCAGAGCAGCCACAACCCCGAGCGCCGAAAGAAAGCCGGTGCCCATGTCGATGTAGGCCGGGCGGACGTTAATCGGTGCGTCCCCCACCGTGCGGGCCGTGATCGCCCCCGTCCCGGAGATGCCCTGGACGACGACATCGTAGCCCCCGTCCTGCCCGAACGGTCCTTTGGGGCCGAGTGGGACGTGCTCCAAGTAGACGATCCGGGGGTTGATCGCCGCGAAACGATCGTAGGTGAGGCCGTAGCGGGGCAGGTCGGGGGGCTTCAACGAGACGAGCGCCACGTCGGCACGTTGTACGAGCCGTCCGACAACCTCCGCCGCCTGCGGGTGGCTGACGTCGAGGCAGAGGCAGCGCTTCCCCCGGTTGAGGAGGGTGTACCCCTTGCTTTCGCCGGGAATGACCGGGGCCTGGGTGTGGCGGAAGGCGTCGCCACCGGGCGGCTCGACCTTGATAACCTCCGCGCCCATGTCGGCGAGGAGCTGGCCACAGGCCGGGATCGCCATCGCCTGGGCGAACTCGAGTACCCGCACGCCGGCGAGAGCTCCAGGCGCTTCATCCTCGGGTTGCGTGGAATCGGTCATGGCCCTTCCCTCAACGGCAGCGAACCGCGGGCGAATGCTACCCCGGGCGTCGCTCAAGCGGGCGACAACGCCCGAATCGGCCGGTCAGTGGCCTCGAGACATGCCGGCGAGCGCCATCAGTTCCTCGGCGAGGGCGCGGCCGAGGCCAGCGGCCGTCTCCGAAGGCCCGGTGACCTTCGAACGCACGATCCTGCCCGCGGGCGCGAGGAGCGCGTGGAGCTTCAGGGTCGTGCCAAAGTGCTCGGCGTGGGCCGCCGCCGGGAAGGTGCAGCCGGCGTCGACCGCGGCCAGGAAGGCGCGTTCCGCCGCCACCACCTGCCGCAGAACCGGGTCGTCGATCGCCGCCAGCCTCTCGCGCGTGGCGGCGTCGCCGGCGCGGCACTCGACGGCGAGGGCGCCCTGGGCCGGCGCCGGGAGCATCTCTTCGTACCCGAAGACCTGGGTAGCACGACTTTCCAGCCCAAGCCGCTTGAGCCCGGCCAGCGCCAACACGGCCGCGTCGTACTCACCCGATTCCACCTTTGCGATGCGCGTTTCGACGTTGCCCCGGATAGGGCGCACGTCGAGGTCGGGCCGAAGCGCCCGCAGCTGCACCTCCCGGCGGGGACTGCTCGTGCCAACGACCGCGCCCGGAGGCAACCGCCGAAGCGGCAGTCCCCCGCGGCTCACGAGCGCGTCACGAGGGTCCTCCCGCACCGGGACGGCCGCGATCACGAGTCCTTCGGGCCGTTTCGTCGGGAGGTCCTTGTAGCTGTGCACGGCGACCTCGACCTCGCCGCGCTGCAGCGCCTGCTGAATCGCGGTCGTGAACCAGCCGACACCCTCCGGCAGCGGCGAGGCCTGGTCGCGATCCCCCGCAGTGACGATCGTTACGAGTTCGACTTCGATCCCCGCCACGGCGGCGCGCAGACAGCCCACCACGAGGTTGGCCTGGGCCAGCGCGAGGGTGCTGCCGCGGGTTCCGATGCGGAGGACTGTCACTGCTGCACCGCCGAACGCATCGCCTCGTGGGCGGCTCGCACCGTCTCGTCGATGTCCGCTTCGCGGTGGGCCGCCGAAACGAACCATGTTTCGAACTGCGATGGCGGCAACATCACTCCCCGTTCGAGCATCGCGCCGTGGAAGCGCCCGAACGCGGCCGTATCGGCCTCGCGCGCCTCGGCATAATCTCGGGGTGCCTGCGGCCGGAAGAAAAGCGTGAGCATGGAGCCGCAGCGGACCACGCTGACCTCAGCTTCGGCCCGCCGGATAGCGGCGCTCAGCCCGTTCCCGAGGTGGCGGGCGAGCCCTTCGGCTCGCTCGTAGGGCGCCCCGGAGACGAGCACATCAAGCATCGCCACACCTGCCGCCATTACAAGCGGGTTCCCGCTGAGCGTGCCCGCCTGGTAGACCGGACCTTCGGGCGCGATCAGCGACATCAGCGAAGCCGAGCCGCCGAAAGCGCCCACCGGCAGCCCGCCACCGATGATCTTGCCCAGGCAGACGATGTCTGCCGACGGAAGCAGATCCGACAGGCCGTAGCGCAGGCGAAAGCCGGTAATCACCTCATCGGCGATGAGCAGGGCACCGTGGGCGGCCGGGAGGCGCTGCAAAGCCGCGAGGAAGGCCGGCTCCGGCCGGACCAGGCCCATGTTGCCCGCGACCGACTCCACGATCACGGCCGCTGTCTGCTCGCCGTGCGCGTCAAACCAGCTTTCAAGGGCGTCGGCGTCGTTGTAGGGCAGCACCGCCGTCAGCCCGGCGATACCCCCGGGCACCCCGGCCGAGTCGCTCAGACCGAGAGTCGCCACGCCACTCCCGGCCTTGACCAGGAGGCCGTCGCTGTGGCCGTGGTAGCAGCCATCGAACTTCACGATGACGTCGCGGCCGGTGGCTGCTCGCGCGAGCCTGATCGCGGTCATCGTCGCCTCAGTGCCCGAATTCACGAAGCGGATGCGTTCGAGCCCGGTGGCGCCCGTGATCCGTGTCCCAAGCTCCACCTCACCCGGCGTGAGCGCGCCAAAAGCCGTGCCGGCCGCGGCCGAGCGCGCTACCGCTTCCACCACGGCAGGGTGGGCGTGGCCGAGAAGCAGCGGCCCGAAGGCGGCGACGTAATCGAGATACGAGCGCCCTTCCGCGTCGAAGACGTGCGCGCCCTCTCCTCGGACGATCGGGATCGGCGCTCCCCCGACTGACCGGAACGAGCGCACCGGGCTGTTCACGCCCCCCGGGAAGAGATCCCCGGCCGCCTTGCGCAGGCTGGCGTTATCCACTCGGTGCGCCCCCGTAGCGGGTCGCCAGGTAGGCCTCGCGAACTTCGTTCCCTGGCTCTTCGAATTGTGCGAAGGGGACATCAGGGTCGACTGGCCGAGCGTCCGGCCCCGCCGCCTCCCAGATCGCGGCCTCGCGGCAGAGCGAGACGAGCACGCTGCAGGCCTCGGGACAGGGGATCTCGTCGCTTCCCGCTGAGTCGCCCCGCCAAACGGGCACCCGGACGCATTGCCCGCAGAGGACCTGGCTCGCCGCCAGGCGACCCGCCGGGCTGAGCGTCGCGGCCACCTCGTACCTTCCTGCCTGCCGGGTCAGGACATCCTGGAGTGAAACGACCCGCAGCGTGCCCGCAGCCCAACCCTTGCGATGGCGCATCGCGAGCGGGTAGACGGTCTCGATGGTCTCGTTCAGCGCTGCGTCGCTGCCGCACACCACCCGCCACCCGCCGGGGAGGCTGCGGGCTCCGCAGAGCGGACGGTACCGGCCCCGTTCGTCGAAGCGCACGGCTGCTCGAAGCGATTCGAGGTCCGGGACCACCCCGGACTCTCCGCCCGCCCGCGCCGGTCCCTGGACCATACCTCCGTCGCCAGGCTCGATCGCCAGGTCTCCGAGCCTCCACGTCACCATCGGGCGGCCTCGGCAGCCAGCTCGCAAATTACGTCGGCGACGCTCGGGTGGGTGCCGACGGCGGCGGCGTAGCGGAGGCGGCGGCCGTTTCGGCGAGTAACCGCGCCGTCCAACGCGAGATCCTCGGGGATCGTTTCGCCGACGTGCCAGCCGTCGGCGATGAAGAGCGGCACCATCACCACCGTTTCCGCCTCGACCCTCGAAAAGACCTCGCGCATGTTTGGCTCCTGATCGAGGAAGACCGTCGTCACTTCAGCGAATCGCCCCATCCGCCGCACCCGTTCGGCCTGCTCGAAGACGTGACGTTCGGAGTCCGGGTTGCGCGGGGTGCCGTGGCCGAGGACGGCGATCGCGTCCGATCGCGTCGCCCCGGCCTCTACCGCTCGCTGGACGACGACCTTCGCCAACGCTGGGTGCGAACCAATCGGGGCCGTGTAACGTACCTTCTTCCCGGAGACGCAACTGACTCTGCCAGTGAGTCCTATCTCGCGGGGAATGACCTCGTTCGTGAAGTAGCCGGCGGAGATGAAGACCGGCACGACCGTCACGTCGTCCCCGTCGCAGCCGTCCAGGGCCCGCGAGAGCGACGGCTCCTCCTTCCAGAAGCCGACCCGGACTTCGTCGAAACCTCCGATCTCGCGCAGCCGGCGGGCGTGCTGGTAGATCGGCAGGCTCGAGTTCGGGTTGAGGTGCGACCCGTGACCAAGGAGAAGGAGGGCGCGGCTCATGGGCGTTCGCGCTCGGCCCGAGAGGCAGCACGCTCTTCCCGCGCGGCCTCGATCCGCCCCGCCCAGCCATCGCCCAGCGCGGCGGCGATGCGGTCGCGCACTTCGGCCGCGAGCGACGGTGACGCGCCGCCCGTCGAGACAGCGACGAGCAGTCCGCCGTCGCGGTGTACGGCGGGCGTGAAGCAGGTGCTTTCCTCCTGCGAATCAGCCACGACCACGGGCACCCCGAACGAACGCGCCGCTTCCCCCACGGCGCGGTTCACGGCTCGCACGTTGGTGCAGGCGAAGACGATCACGTGCTGGTCAACGTCGTCGTCCTCGAACCTCCGCCGAAGGATCTCGACGCCGGGCAGAGGCGCGATCGCGGGGTCGATTTCCGGCGCCACGACGCTTATCAGGAACCCGGCTTCGACCAGACCCATCACCTTGCGCAGGGCGACCTGCCCCCCGCCTACGACGAGCGCGGGCCCGAGCGAAGGCAGGAGCTCGATCATCAGGCTCATGCGAGCGCCTCCACGACGGCTTCCACGAGGGCTTCGAGGCCAGGCTGCGCGGCCTCGGCATCGACACGCCCGAAGGCTTCGCGCACCGCGGTCGAAGTCTGGGCCCCAATGCTGACCAGCTTCGCCCCGGCGGGCAGCGGCGTCTCGCCGAGCGCCGTCCGCAGGTTGCGGGCTGTCGAAGCACTGGTAAACGTCACCGCATGCGCTTCGGCGACCTCCCGCAGCCGCTCCGCGTCGAGCGGGATGAATTCGTTGTGGTACGCGTCGACGTGCGTCACGGCCGCAGCGCGGTTCTCGAGCGCGAGCCGCAGCCGGTCGTCCGCCAGGGCAGAGGCGGGCAGGAACAGCGTCTCGCGCGGCTTGAGGGGCAGCTCGTTGACGAGCGCCTCCGAGGAGGCCAGGGAGGGTACGAAGTCAGCCCGCAGGCCGTAGCGACCGAGCGCAGCGGCCGTACCTTCGCCCACGACCGCGATCTGCGCACCCGCGAGGGCGCGGGCGTCGAGGCCAGTAGCAGCGAGGGCGCCGAAGACTGCTTCGACGGCGTTTGCGCTCGTAAAGACGACCCAGTCCCACCGCCGTTGCAGACAATCCTGGAGATTCGTGTCGCCCGTCCTCAACGTGACCGCGATCACGGGGGCCTCCACCACCTGCGCTCCAAGCGCTTCGAGCCGCGACGCGAGGCCGCTGGCCTGGGCCCGCGCTCGCGTCACCACCACGCGCCGCCCGGCCAGCGGCCCGGGGCGATACCAGCCGATCTCGCGGCTGAGGCCTACAACCTCCCCGACCACCGTCACGACCGGCACCTGCAAACCTGCTTCGCGAGCCAGGCAGGCGATCGTGCCGACGGTCCCTTGCACGACCTGCTGATCGGGGCGGGTACCCCAGCGCACGCACGCCGCCGGCGTGGCCGGGTCTTTGCCCGCTGCCACAAGCGCGGCCATGCTCGCCTCGAGTGACGAAAGTCCCATGAGCACCACCAGCGTGCCGGCGCCCGCCGCGGCCACCCAATCCACGCCACCGCCTTCGTGTTCGGGGGAGTCGCTGCCCGTGACGACCATGAAGCTGCGGGCGATCCCTCGATACGTGAGGGGGATGCCGGCGTAAGCCGGTGCGGCTATCGCCGAGGTCACTCCCGGGATGACCGTGAAGGGCACGTCGGCCTTCGCACAGGCAAGCGCCTCTTCGCCCCCTCGCCCGAAGACGAACGGGTCGCCGCCCTTGAGCCGGGCGACCTTGGCCCCTGCCAACGCGCGATCGACCATCAGACTTTCGATCTCCGCCTGCGACAGCGCCCGGCTGCCGGCGCGCTTACCAACGAACACGATCTCGGCGCCCGGACGTGCACCGCGGAGGAGCGCTGCCGGGGCAAGAGCGTCGTAGAGGACCACGTCCGCCTCCGCGACGGCGCTCGCGCCCGCGACCGTTATGAGCCCGGGGTCGCCGGGTCCTGCGCCGATGAGCCAGACGTGGCCGGCAGTCATGGAGTTGGAACTTCCTCAGGCGCCGGGAGCGACGTCCGCCTGCATCGCCCGGGGATCGACTCCATTTTGCTCGCACCAGGCGCGGTAGGCGATGGGGGAGATCTCTGAAGGCTTGATCTCGCTCCGGCCTCCCCAGAAGACGTTCGTGTAGGCCACGGGGATGCCTGCCTCCGCCAGGTGCGCGTCGATCGCCGCCTTGTGCCGCAGGAGCAGGTCCTTATCGAGGCCATGGGCCACGCCCATGACGTTGACGTTGCGGAACTCCTCGCCGCCTTCGCGCCAGTAGGCGTGGGTCATGATGTGGTGGCGCCCGACTTCGCGGCCGACATCAATCTCGCGCCCGGCTGGCACGGCCCAGTGGAAAAGCGCGTTGTAGCGCGTCACTCGTTGACCATCGGCGAGCGGCTTGACGTGCTCCAGGAAGGTCGAGAAGCGGCCGAGCAGACGCCGCCGGTCGAGCGACTCCGCCACCTCGCAGAATGTTTCGAGGCTGACGCCGGCTTCGGCCGCTCGGGCCACCCACGGGTTCGGCACGATCTCCGCCGGGGTGAACTCGCGCTTGAGGGCTCTGAGCACCTCCCAGTCGAGCGGACTCAGCCGGACGATCTCGGTGTCGAGGACCTGGGCGTAGGTTTCGGACCGGCTGCCGGGCTCCGCCGTGCGCCGCCGGATGTGGCCGACGCCGAGGGTGAACAGCCGCAACGCCGGCATCAGCCGAAAGCGCTCCGCCCCTGTGCGTTCCGCGAGATAGGCGGCGTGCCGTTCGAGTGAGTAGCCCTGCGGCACCTTCAAGGTGGTCCAGAGCCGGTAGGCCGCCCCTGCTGTGGCCGAATCGGCCGTCCGGATGACGACGTGCCCGCTGAAGGGATCGTCGCAGAACATCGTCTCAAACGCGGTCTCGAGCTTGGCCGCAGGTACCTGCCAGGCGACCAGGGCACCTCGGGCAAGGTTGGTCGACATCAGGGTCTGCCGAACGCGTCGAATTGTCCCGGCCTCGAGCATCGCCCCGATGCGTTCGATCACCAGCGCGACGGGCACTCCTGAGCCCCGTGCTATCGCCTCGAAGGGATCGACGTGGAACCCGGAGATGCAGTCTTCGCTGACCGCGAGGATGGCCAGGTTCGCCGGGTCGTCGAGCTGGGAGGGCGCATCCGTGAGGGTCACGGCTCAGTCCGCCCCGGATCGTGGCTCGCCGGCGAAAACAGCGCCGCGACTCGGGCGCTCAGGGCCGGGTCGTTCAGCCGCTTCAGCCGCTCCGAAGGTCGATGAAAGAGCTGGTTCACGAGCGATCGGGTGATGACGTCCAGCGTCTCAGGCTCGATCTCGGGATGAAGCCGACGGACTCGTTCCATCTCGCGTTGCCGGACTATCTCCAATTCGAATCGCAACGAACCAACGAGCGAGCTTCGGTCCTCAGCCGCCATCGCCAGGCGCTTCTCGACGAGCACTGCCAGGCGCTGCTGCAACTCCGCCCGCCGCGGAGCGTCCTTCTCCCTGGCGGCTTCGCATTCCAGTAGCGCTGCGATCGTAACAACGGGCGCGGAAGCCTCGCCAGTGAAGTTGCGAGGCGTGCCGAGATCGACAACGAGCCCGTTGACCGCAGGTAGCGCGTTGCCAAGCTCCAGCTCGGCCGCGCCGGACCCGAGGCATCCCACGGCCACGTCGACGGGCACGAGACGGACCATCTCCGGAAGGTGCACGAAGGTGTAGGCCCGGCCGTCGAGCCAGCCCGCCCCCGGGGTTCGGCGTCCCGCGACCGTCACATCGAAGCCCAGGTCGAGACCGCGGCCGGCCACGAGCCGGCCAAGGCTTCCCGCGCCGACGACGAGCAATCTCCCGCCCGGCCGCAGACGCGAAAGCCCGAGCGCGCGGTCGAGCAGGTTGCCCGCGTCGACATCGAAGGAAACCTCGCGGCGCAGCTCGCGCGCCGCGGCCAGGGCTACCTCCCCGAGTTCGCGTACCGGGCCTTCCGCGGCGATGATCGCCGACCGCACCTGCCCCAGCACCTGGTGCTCGCCGAGCACGGCCGAATGCAGCCCCGCTGCCACTTCGGCGAGGTGCTGGAGGGCCCGCGGGCCGCCAAGACGAATGCTTGCACCACAGTCGAAGTCTGCGGCCGCGTAGACTTCGAGCCGCTGGCAGGTGTTCAAGGTCGCCGACCCGGCCGCGTGTCGCTCCGCGAGCCGTTGGAAGCCCTGGATCTCCCCGCGCGTGGCCGCAACGATCGGCCAGCAACACGCTGAGAAACTTTCCAAATCGGTATAAACAGCGTTTTTCAAGCGACGTCCGATGCGGAATGAAGGGATTGAGTCCAACTGTTATCGCAGAATCGCTTCCGGCAGGCAAACCGGGCGGCTCTGCGGGACGGCAAGGCGGCGAAGGTCCTAGCCAAGTTGTTCGACGATCTTTTCGATGCCGAGCTTCGCGCAGGTGAACATCGGCGTGTCGCGCAGCGTGTAGAGGCTGGCCTCCGTGTACCGCAGCCGCCCCACCAGGTCGACGAACTCCTGCGGGAAGTCTGAGTCGAACGAGACAACGAACTCCTGGTCGTCGATCCCGTAGCTGTAGCTGGTGTTGAGCCGCACCCCCTTGAACGGTGTCGCCGCGAAGATGTGCTCGTCCATCAGCCCCTGGCGGGCGTGGGGGGTTAGGGCGTACCAGGCGCGGGTCTTGACGAACGGGTAGACGAAGAGGAACTTCCCCTCGCCCGGCAGCAGCTCGAGGCCTTCGCCCGACCCCTCCACCCGGTTGACGTACTGCGAGCGCCGCTGGAGAGAAAGGAAGTTGTAGGGCTGAGTGAGGTAAGCGCCGAAGGCCGAACGGTTCATCTCGGCCTGCATCTCCTGGAAGCAGGAAAGGTCTGTCGAGATGCGCCAGAGCATGAAGTCGCAGTCGCCGCGAAGCCCGACGGTCGAATACGTCCGCAGGATGATCTCACCCCCCGACTCGGCCCACCGTCCCGCGAGCGCGACGAATTCGGCTTTCGCCGCCGCGCGTTCCTGGTCCGGAAGGCGTCTGAACGCCGGGTCGACCTTGAAGAAGGCGTAGTTGAGGAACTGCCGCGTGGCGCGATCGGGTTCGCGTTGCGAGACCTGGCCGCTGGGGTCGAGGTCGACCATCGGGCCACGGCGAGGGGGAGGTGTGGGTGAATCTGTCATGCTCTGCCTTCTACTGGGCCGCCGCAGCCAACTCGGGCAGCCCGAAGTTGCGGCGATGGAGGTCCTGAACGCGGTCGTATTCGGCGTCCGCGAGCGGCCGGGCCTCGTCGAAGCGCGCGTACTCCTCCAGCCCGGCGTGGTCGTAGATGTTCGGAAGCACTGAAGCCATAGACGGTTCGTGGAGGATGAATTGGATCGCAGCCTGGCCGATGGTCCGTCCGTCGGCGAGGAAATCGAGCTGGCGCACCTTCTCGAGGCCGTCTTCGAGCCAGGCCTTCCGCCGCTCTTTCGTGGTCACGCGCCAGTTCCGGTGGTCGCCGGGCTCGAACTGCGTGTCGAGGGTCATGTAGCCTTCGAGCAGCCCCGAGGCGTGTGGCACCCGAGCCAGCACCGAGACGCCTGCCTGGCGAGCAGCAGGAAAGATCCCGGCGCCAACCTCCTGTTCGAGCAGGTTGTAGATCACCTGGGGCGGCGCGCCCCGGCCCGTGATGGCAGTCGCTCCCTCGGTCGCCTGCCTCAGATCGAAGGCGGGCCCGAGGGCGACGCCGTACGCCCGGATGAGCCCTTCGGCGCGCACCCGGTCGAGCTCCACCCAGAGATCGTCGCGCTCGATCGCGTCCAGGCGCGGGTTGTGGAGCTGGTAGTAGTCGATGTAATCGGTGCCAAGCCGCTGGAGCGAGCCCACGAGCGCCCGCCGCATGTAGCCGGGAGACCAGTCGTGGGGCCGCTCCTGCTGCCCCGGCCGTTCCGGGTGGTTGTAGATGTCGTAGCCGAACTTCGTCGCGACGACGATTTCGTCGCGCTTGTCGCCCAGGGCTTCACGCAGGATCGTCTCCGCGTCCCCACTCGCGTAGGTATCGGCCGTGTCGAAAAACGTGATCCCGAGGTCGAACGCGCGCCGCAACAGGTCGATGCCGAGGGCGCGGTCTTTGACGCCCCACCAGGTCGTCCCCACAGTCCACACGCCGAAGCCAACGGCCGAAACCGTGAGGTCGGTGCCTGCGATGCGGCGGTATTCCATTGCGGTCGGCCGGACTCCAGCTCCAATGGGGTACCGACCATTGTGTCACGCCTCTCCGGAGCGCGCGCCTGTACGATCGGCCTATACTTTCGTCTCCATGGCCGTCACCGTACCTGCCGGGATCAACTACGAAGGCATAGCCCGCTTCTTCCGGGAACGCGTGCCCGGCACGGCCGCCTCCATCGAGGTCGAGCTGATCAGCGGCGGCAAGTCGAACCTGACCTACCTGGT
>JBGPOS010000001.1:0-122453 GCA_041488155.1 Tepidiformaceae bacterium | reverse complement strand
CTGCGACGTTGGTTGCCGTGTTGGGGCCGGCGTTGGTGAGGGAGATGGTGAACGTGACGTTGGACCCGACCAGTGGCGAAGCGTTATTCACCGTTTTCGTGAGGGAGAGGTCGGCGGTCGGCTGTACGGGCGTGACGGTGGTTGACGCCTGGTCATCCTCGCCGGGGACGTTGTTGTTGGGCGTCGAGTCGGGGTCACTCTGGTCAGAGGCGGTGACCTGGGCGGTGTTCGTCTTGGCGCCGAGGGTGGCTGCCGTGGCGGTGATGGTGAGCGTCGCCGAACCGGGGAACGAGATCGGCCCGACAAACCAGAGGCCGCTGCCGGGGTCATAGCTCCCTTGGCTCGCCGTAGTGGAGACAAAGGTCAGGCCCGCAGGCAGCAGGTCGGTCAGGGTCACGTTCGTGGCTGAGGCTGGGCCCCCGTTCGTCACGGTGATGGTGAACGTGACGTTTGCACCGAGTACCGGCGTGGCGCTGTCGACGCTCTTGGTCAGCGAAAGGTCGGCCTTCGGCGGTGTGACCGTCGCACTCGCCTGGTCGTCCTCACCCGGCACGTGGTTGTTCGGCGTCGAGTCGGGGTCCGTGGCGCCGGAGGCTGTGACCTCGGCGACGTTCGTGACTGGCGACTGGCTCGTCACGGTGGCCGTGATCGTGAGAGTCGCAGAGGCCCCGCTGCCGAGAGAGAGGATGTGCCAGTCCCCGGTGGCCGAGTTGTACCTGCTCCCCGGCGAAGTCGTCGCGCTGACGAAGCTGAGTCCGGCGGGCAACAGATCGTGGACGACGGGGTCGGGGGCAGCGTTCGGCCCCGCGTTCGAGAGGGTGATCGTGAAGACGACTGTCCCGCCGACGGCCTGTGTCGGGTTGTCGACCGTCTTGGTCAGCGAAAGGTCGGCAGTCGGGGGCACCGGGGTGACGGTCGCCGTCGCCCGGTCGTCCTCTCCCGGGACCCCGTTCCCGGGCGTGGAGTCCGGGTCAGCCTGGTCGGAGGCGGAGACTTCGGCGACGTTGGTCTTGGCGCCGACGGTGGCAGCGGTGGCGGTAATGGTGAGGGTGGCAGAGCCCGGGAACGGGATCGTCCCAACTGTCCAGAGGCCGGTGCCGGAAAGGTAACTCCCCTGCGTTGCGGTGAAGGAGACGAAAGTGAGTCCTGCAGGCAACAGGTCGGCCACGGCGACGTTCGTGGCAGACGCCGGCCCCCCGTTGGTCACGGTCACCGTGAAGGTCACGTTGGTCCCGAGCAGGGGCGAGGCGCTATTCACCGTCTTGGTCAGCGAAAGGTCAGCGATCGTCGGCACCGGCGTTACGGTCGCTGTTGCGCGGTCGTCCTCACCGGGGACGCCGTTCCCGGGCGTGGAGTCCGGGTCAGCCTGGTCGGAGGCGGAGACTTCGGCGACGTTGGTCTTGGCGCCGACGGTGGCAGCGGTGGCGGTAATGGTGAGGGTGGCAGAGCCCGGGAACAGGATCGTGCCCACCGTCCAGAGGCCCGTCGCCGAGACGTAGCTCCCCTGGCTCGCCGTGAACGAGACGAAGGTCAGGCCCGCCGGCAACAGGTCGGTCACTGCTACATTCGTGGCGCTATTCGGGCCGCCGTTCGTGACGGTCACCGTGAAGGTGACGTTCGCGCCGAGAAGCGGCGAGCCGTTGTTCACCGTCTTGGTAAGCGAGAGGTCCGCCACCAGTGGCGTGACCGTCACGGAAGCCTGATCGTCGTCGCTGGGAACGTGGTTGTTGTGGGGCGAATCCGGATCGCCCTGGTCGGCCGCGGTGACCTCGGCCGTGTTCGTCGAAGGGCTCGCTGAAATCACCTTCGCGACCAGGACGAGCGTCGCCGTCGTGCTGCCGTTCCCGCCGGGGGCGAAGAGCAGCGGGATGCTCCAGATGCCCGTGCCCGGCGTGTAGGTCCCGAGCGTCGGGCTTGCGGAGACGAATTGAAGTCCCGGCGGCAGGAGGTCGGTGACCTCTACGTTCGTCGCGTCGTCGGGGCCCGAGTTGGTGATGACTATCGTGAACGTGACGTTCGCCCCCACGTTCGGGGTCGCGTTGTTGACGGTCTTGGTGAGCGAAAGGTCGCTCGTCGGCCCCGCCCCGAGGATGACCGGCGGGCTGCACGCCGAGAACTCCGACGTATTCCCGAGCGGGTCTGTCGCCGTGGCTGTGACCACCTGTCCAAAGGGCGAGGGCGCGAGGAGGGTCGCGTTGATCGTCGCGTTCCCGCTCCCGTCCGTCGTCACCGAGTTCGACCCGAGGTAGAACTCGCCTTCGCCGTTGCCCGTGCCATCGCAGGCAGCGTTGCGGTAATAGTCCACGGCGAAGGTTGTGTTGGACGTACTACTAAGAGACCCCGTCACGATCGTGCTGGTCGTAGTGTCGGACGTGGCCGCCGTAAGGATCGGGAAGTTCTGGAAGTTGTTGGGTCCCGCGTCGGGGTCGTTGGGGTCGTTGGGGCTGATACCAAGGCCGGCCAAGGACATCGCGAGATCGATCCCTAGACCCGCCGCGTTTGACCTGATGCTGTTGGCACGGATGGAGTTGCGAAGAGCCGGCACGGCGTTGCTTGCGTCATCGATGATGAGGACGCCAGCCCCGTTAGAGGTGATGACATTCGGCTCGCCGAGCCCAATGCCCCCGATGACCGTGTCGCTCGCATCCGATAGCTCAATCCCCACGCTCCCGCTCGGGATAGCGCCGACGCCACCTGGACCCGTGCCGAAGAAGTTGCCGAATATTCGGTTCCCGATGGCCCCTGGCGCCGCCGCTCCGTTGATGAGGATGCCCCCGCCAACGTGTCCCGAGATCACGTTCCCCTTGATTTCGTTCGTCGAAGACGGGTTCAGTTGAACACCGATGTTGGTGCCGAGCGGCGCGAGCGACGCGTCGATACCGAGGAAGTTCCCGAGGATGCGGTTCGATGCGCCTCCAGTGGCATAGACATCGCTGGCGCCGGCGATTACGTTCCGGCCCGCCACCGTGCCATCGCCGATGTCGTTCCCGGAAGCAAAGTTTAGAAAAATGCCGTCGTTCGGCGGACCGCCCGGGACGAGTACGGTGTTGAACAGCCCCCCCACTCCATTGGACCGCACTCCGATGCGGTTTCCAAGGATGCGAGCGCCCGTTCCGAGCACCGTCATTCCCGGGCCAATATTGCCGGAAATGGTGTTGTCCTGGATGAGGTTCGGGCCGGTGCCAACGTTCACGTGGATCCCGCCCCCGGCGCTTGCGATAGAACCGTTGGGCAGCGCCACGAGGCCCGTGATGTCCGTGCCCACAAGGTTACCGATGACGCTCTGCGACTGACCCGAGATCAGGATGCCGCCACCCATGTTTCCCGACACCAGGTTCCGGCTCGCCGCCGCCGCGCCACCGATCATGGTCCCCGTCGCTGGCGCGTCCACCCGCACGCCGATCGCCTCGTTGCCCGCGGCCGTATCCCCGGAAGCGTTCGTGCCAATGTGGTTGCACTCGATGACGTTGTTGTTCGAAAGGACCAGGATCCCGTTGCCGCCGCTCCCATTGTTCTTGAAGTTGCGGATGGCGAGGCCGCGGATCGTGCTTCCGTCACTGCCCACCGCGAGCGTCAAGCCGTTCGAGTCGCCGGCGGATGTGCCGTTGATCTCAATGAGCAGATTGCGCGGGTCGCAGCTTGCGCCAGGCTGGGTGGAGCCGTCGATCGTGACGGGATCAGTGATGGCAGGGAACGCTGAGAGAGACGAGATCGTCTTGACGGCGGGGCCGGTGGTGATGTTGAACACGATTGTATCCAGCCCTGGGTTGGTGTTGGCTGCTACGATCGCCGCACGCAAAGTGCCCGCGGCGCCGCTTCCGCCAGCGCTCGTGACGGTGAATACCATCGAGGTCGCGTGTGCGCCCTTGTGGAGGCTGAAGGCCGCGAGGATGCCGCCGAGCATCACAAGCGCCAGGCCGAGTCGAAGTAACCGTCGCATGACCACCCCCGCAAGTGGCACACGGCGCCCGCCCTGCAATCGAAGTGACGCAGTTCGAGGTCAGAGACCCCGCGTAATCACCTGCGGGAACGGCCGCCGCGGCGTTCTTCGTCTCGAAGCGGCTCCCGGCTCCGGTGACACGGCGAATCCTACGGGCGCGCGGCGATGCGGTGACCTGACAGGATGGCTAGTCCCTTACTGGCCTATCGGATAGGTAGGTCCGCGGAGTGGCCAGGAGAAAAGTTCGGCCCGGCCCCTGCCGGGTCGGGCGATCTCCGGCTCAGGCCGCTTCGTCTTCCGCGGTGCGAAGTGCGAAGTTCTCGGCGGGGGCTCCCAGGAGGAACCCCTGTACCAGCTGAATCAACGCTCCTTCGCGGCTGAGCTGGCTCTGCGCCAGTTGCTGCACAAGCCGCAGCGTCTCCGCGTTCTCCACACCTTCCGCCAGCACCATCGCTCCCGATTCGGCCGCGAACGCCAGGATCGCCATCAGTGTTGCTCGCCCGGGCCCGCCGTCGAATGCGCTCGACACGATCCCCCGGTCTACCTTGATGTAATCGAATGGCACC
The DNA here is from genome assembly GCA_041488155.1 of Tepidiformaceae bacterium. GTDB lineage: Bacteria > Chloroflexota > Dehalococcoidia > Tepidiformales > Tepidiformaceae > JBGPOS01. Next base: position 117,947 of record JBGPOS010000001.1, on the reverse strand, counting down.
CGTCGCAACATCTCTAAACCATTGTTCCCGCTTCCAATGTCATCGAGCGCCACCGCGAAGCCCTCCGCCCGGAGGCTTCGCATCGCCTCAGCGACCACGTCCGGGGCGACAGACGACCGCTCCGTCACCTCCAGCACCACCCGCGAAGGAGCCAGGCCGCCCGAGGCGAACTCCTCCGCGAAGCCCGCGGCCGAGAACGTGCTGTGGGTCAGGGTGTACGGCGACACGTTCACGAACAGCAGCGCGCCCTCTGGCAATCCACCCGCCGCCTCAAGCGCACGCCGGCGGAACAGCCGGTCGAGTTCCGCGGCACGACCGAACTGCTCGGCGATTTCGAATGCCTGCTGGGGCCCGCCCAACTCGTACCGCGTGTCCAGCCTGGCAAGTGCCTCATAGCCGAGCACCGTTCGCGGCGAAAGGTGCCAGATGGGTTGAAACTCTGCCCTGAGATTGCCCTCCGCCAGCAGGTGCCGCACAGCCTGGATCTTCGCCGCCGGGAAGACCGGCGCTGCAGCCGGGTTGAAGTGGTAGAGCACAGCGAGGTTGCGGCCCCTCAGTTTCGCTTCATAGAGCGCCGCGTCCGCCTGCTGGCGCAACACCGACTCGTCCAGGTCCCGCCCCGTGCAGGCCGCGACCCCGACGCTCACGCTCACCAGCTCCAGCTCAGACTCCACGCGCAACCGGATTGTCTCCATCGCCGCCATCACGGTGTCATGGTCGACGTCCACCAGGATCGCCGCGAACTCGTCGCCCCCGATGCGAAACATCGTCGCCCCCGCCGGGCAGCACTCCCTGAGGATCTTTGCCAGGCCCCTCAGCACGCTGTCTCCGCGCTCGTGCCCCCAGGTGTCGTTGACCGTCTTGAATTCGTCCACGTCGAGAATCGCGAGCGCCAGCGACCCTGTTCCTCCGGCCACGGCCGCGATGGTCGCCGCGGAAGCCTCCTCGAACGCCCGCCGGTTCCCGAGCTCGGTCAGGCTGTCCGCCAGTGCCGCCTTGCGCAGATGCTTCAGTTCGGCCTGTGCCAGCGCCTGGCGGCGCCCGAAGATCTCGGCGGCCAGCAGCAACGCCAGGAGCAGCAGCAACGTCACGCCGAACATCACGGCGGCGATGGTAAGTCTCGTGTCCAGCCAGCCGATGTATCCGTCGAACTCTCCGGCCGTCCGCGCTGCCTGGCGCTGTTCGGCCCGGCCGAGCACCTTGTCCAGATCGTCGATCGTTGAAGGTTGTGGCAGCGGTTCTTCGAATCCCTTCTGTGCCTCGATCGCCGCGAAGTAGCGTTTGATTACGTCGAGCTTCGGCAGGTCGTCCGCCATGATCGTGGCGACTAGAGCCCGGTCGCCCGGCGCGCCCAGGGCCGCGACCTTCTGCAGGGCGCCCTTCGCCAATTCGAGGTGTTGGTCGAACAACGCCCGCCGCTCAGGGCTCGGCAGCAGGATGAAGAGCGAAGCTGCGCCGCCGGTCGCCGTTATCTCGAAGCGGGCATCCTGGTAGGCGGTGCGCAACTCCTCGGAGCGCCGCACGCTCTGCACAGTGTTTGAACTGTGGACGCGGTCTGCCGTCTCGAACGCCGCGAACCCCGTGAACACTCCCACGAGCCCAAGGGCGGAGGCCCAGCTCAACAGCCTCGGTGACAGGCGCATCGAAACGTCCCTCGCCTTTAGTGTTTCGACTGCCGCCAGGGACCTCAGTAGCTCGCGCGCTTTGCGCCCGTTCGGAGAGCAACTTGCGCGCCGCCCCTCGATTCGCCGGCGTCGCAATCCGGCGAGGCCGTCCGTCCGGCTCACAGGAGCGCCCCAGCCCTCCGGTGGGGATCCTCTACTGGTACGCCGCCGCCTGGATGCCGTAAAGCTCCGCGTACTGCCCGCCCTTCGCTACCAGCTCCTCGTGGGAGCCCACCTCCACCAGATGCGCCCCATCCAGCACCACGATCAGGTCCGCCATCCGCACCGTTGAGAACCGATGCGAAACAAGCAGCGTGATGCGCCCGTCCGCCCGGCCGCCCTCAGCCCCGTCGCCGTTGCCGCCAGAGTTGCGGCCGCCGCGAACGGCGGCTGCGTACCTCTCGAACAATGCGTGCTCCGTCTCAGCGTCGAGGGCGGCGGTAGGCTCGTCGAGCACCAGCAACAGCGGTCCGTCGCGCATGAACCCTCGGGCCAGGGCGAGCTTCTGCCACTGGCCGAACGAGACCTCCACGCCGTCCGGCCACGTTGGCCCGAGCTGTGTCTCGAGCGCACCGGGCAACCGTGCCACCATCTCCTCGGCGCCGGCCCGGCTCACCGCCATCACCACCGCCGGCTCGTCGTCCACCCGCGGCACGTCCCCGACACCGACGGACTGCCGGGCCCGGAACTCGAAGCGGAAGAAGTCCTGGAACGCCCCCGCCAGACGGTCGCGCCACTCCGTCGCCCGGATCCTCGACAGATCCACTCCGTCCACAAAGATCTGTCCGCCGGTCGGCTCGTAGAGCTTGCAGAGCAGCTTGACCAGCGTCGTCTTCCCCGCTCCGTTCTCCCCAACGATTGCCACCACCGACCCCGCCGGTAGTTCAAGGTTGACGTCTTCGAGGACCAGCCGCTCAGTCCCCGGGTAGGCGAAGGACAGGTGTTCGGTGCGGATTCCCTGCCGCAGCATGACCGGGGCGGCCAGGTCCTCTTTAGCCGTCACCGCTGCCGCGTAATCCTCCAGCCAGGCGAGTCGTCGCGAGCCGTCCATCCAGATGCCGCGCAAGAACCCGATCTCCCCCACCGTCGCTCCGATGTACGACGACAGCCGCGATCCAGCAGCCAGCACCAGCAGCACGTCTCCCGGCGACGACTCAAGGCCCGAGGCCACGAAGACCACTGCTCCGACGAACGCGCCCCCAAAGACCGCCCACGCCAGCGTGTGCCAGGCGGCCGAACCCCAGCGTGCCGCCGACACCCGGCCGTACCAGCGGTCCCACGCTTCGCGGCGCTCCTTCACGAGACGTGGGCCGATCCCCGTGACCCGCACTTCCTTCCCGGGCGGCGCTGTCGTTGCTACCGCAAACAGATGACGTGCCAGGCGGTTGTCCGAGGCTCCCCGCTCCTCAGCCGAGCGCTCGACCCCAGGCCGCCACGTCGAGGTCAGCACCGTCGGCAGCGCAAAGACCGCCAGGAGCGCCAGGGCGGGGTGGATCGATATCAGCAGGCCGATCGTTACGACCAGCCGCAAAATCCACCCTGCCGTGCTGAACAGCGACATATACATGTGGTCGAGCACGAACACCTGGTCTCGAAGGACCCCGAGGCGGTCGAGGTACTCAGGACGCTCCTGGTGCGCAATTGTTGCTACAGAAGCCTGCAGGCGAGCGACGTGCGATTCGAGCGCGATCGTGACTTTGTCCCGGAACCGACGTTGCACCCGCATGCTGACCGTTTGCAGAAACCAGGTTGCGGTGGCTGAAGCGCCGAGCCCCACCGCCGCCGTCACGAGCAGCGGCCGGTTGTCGTCAATCGCCCCCTGGCCCAACAACTTGAGCCAGACCGCGAACATTGCGTCCGGCAGCGCGGCGAGCAGCGAAAGCACGAAGGCCGCCAGGAGCAGCCGCGGCTCGTTGCGGTAGCCGAGCTTGCACAGCCGCCACATCGACGAAATGGCCGGGGGCAGATCGTCGCGCACGTCCCTGCGGCGGGCGCTCTCAGGCGAGGACGTCATACACCATCCCCTCTTCGTCCTCGGGCACAACGAAGCGCTGCGCCTGCAACTCGAACATGGTGCGGTAGCGGCCGCCGAGCGCCATCAGCTCCTCGTGCGTCCCTAGCTCGATGACCCGGCCGCGCTCCAGCACGCAGATGCGGTCTGCCTGGCGCACGGTCGAAAAGCGGTGCGAGATGAGGATCGTGGTGCAGCCATGAGTGGCCGCGAGGATGCGTTCGAAAATCTCCGCTTCGCCGCGCACGTCGAGCTGGGCCGTCGGCTCATCCAGCAACACCACGCCCGCGCCAAGCTCCACCCGGCAGAGGGCCCGCGCCAGCGCGACCCGCTGCCACTGCCCCCCTGACAGGTCGGTCCCGTCCTTGTAGCCGCGGGCCAACACGGTATCGAGGCTGGCCAGGTTCGACGCCCCGGCCGAAGCGAGCGCAGAACGGACAACGTCGTCCGGCGCTCGGCCCGGCGCGACGTTGTCTCGCAGCGGAAGCTCGAACCGGATGAAGTCCTGGAACACAGCCGCGAGGCGGGAACGCCACGAATCCAGGTCGAGGTCGCGAAGGTCCACTCCGTCCACCTCGATTGCGCCCACCTGCGGATCGTAAAGTCGGCACAAGAGCTTCGCCAGCGTCGTCTTGCCCGCTCCGTTCTGCCCGACGATCGCCAACGACGACCCGGCCGGGATGGTCAGATCAAGCGCGTCCAGCACCACGCCGCCCCCGGCCGGGTACGCAAACTGCACGTCGCGGAAGCGGATCTCCCGAGCCGGCATCCCATCGGCCGGACGCACCCCAGGGACCAGGGCGCCGGCGGGGCTCATGCGCCGGTCGAGCCGGATCGCTGCTGCCACCGGCGCCGATGCGCCGTCGAGTGCCCAGTTCAGCCCTCCGAAGGCGATCATGCTGGTCCCCACCGCAACCTGCGCGTAGACGATCACCTCGCCCAGGGTGAGACTGCCCTCGGCCGCGTCGGACGCGAGCGCCCAGAACACAACGACGTTCGCCACTGTGACGAGCAGCAAACTCCAGATGACGGACTTCTCCCTTAGTCGCGTCGCCTGGTACTGAAGCTGATGCAGACGGGTACGCCGGGCGATGAATCGGTCGATCGTCCAGCCCGCCAGCCCGAAGAGACGCAGTTCTTTGGCTGCCGGCGGATCGACGGCCAGCCTGTAGGCATAGTCCGAATCCCGCTGCGCCGAACGCACCTCATCCGTGTTGCGGTCCCGCCACACCGAGCTTTCGCGCAACAACCAGTGCGTCGAAAGCCACGCCCCCGCCAGCAGGATTGGCGCCCACCACGTGTAACCAAAGAGGACGATCGCCGAGGCCAGCCCCGACACCAGCTGCACAAGCCCCACCGCGATAAAGTCCATTGAGATGTACAGCGGCGGCCCGGTCATGCCCAGGTCGAAGTCGCGCGCCAACGTGAGGTCCGCGGTGAGGCCTGGGTCTTCGAGGTGGCCCATGCCAGGCGGCCCGACGCAGGCCTCGGCCAGCCGGTCGTTGAGCAAGGCCGCCGTGCGGTCGCCGAGGTTGGAGCTAATCGCCTGGTGGACGGGCGTCAGCACCTGCAGTGTCACGAACACTCCGCCGAGGGCGATCAGCGGTCCCGTGAGGTCGTCCCCCGCCTGCACCGCACCGATGAGGACGCCCATCACGATCGCCAGCCCCGCCGGCAGGAGCCCCCGAAGCAACAACAAGGCCCACCACGCGACCGCCAGCCCCCGGTCCGCCTGCGGCAGGACCCGGAAGAACTTCCACTCCTGGCGTTCTATTAGCTTTCGCAACACCCCGGTCGTCCCCCCGGTGTCACCCGTCGCAGCGAGGCGCACCGGAGCGACTCCGTGCGGCGACGTTCCGCCGATTATACCCCGCGGTTCGTCAAGAGCCGCCCGCGACACTGGAGCCATCCCCATCAACGTCCGCACACTGGGAGGGGACCCGGCTCAGGCCTCCTCTGACCGCCGTTCTCTCTTCGCGGAGTCCACCCAATCTATCCACGCCGAAGAACACCTGCGGGCGCCTGAAGTCGGCGGGTTGGCTCGGGCAGCGACGGCGCGCCAAGGGCTGAAGCGACGAGATAGTGTATCTCAGTCCCGTGGCTCCAAGAGACGACTGGATTCGGGTGACCGGTCCGTGAGTCTACCGGCATCATGGCGGCGCCAGTCGTCAAGCTCCCCGTGCTCGCGATGCCAGGCATGGATTCGATGAGAAAGCGAGTACAACGGTCGAGCCGCCGACCGAGTGAGACGTTCCGGGGGGCGAGGTCGACCGCGCGACGGATCGTGGAGGCGAGGCCCGCGAACGAGATGGCGCGTGCCAGGTGTCGCAACACACTGACTCTGCTGCCGGGCTCAATTACGACGAGTCGGCCCCTTGACTTGAGGAGGTCTCTCAGCCGACTTCCGATCTGACGAAGTTCGGAATCTCGGTGGGCCGTAATGAAGTCGAGCGGCAGACACGCCGACAGAACTACCGCGTCGAACTGACCAGACATCGCGCGCGACGTACCGGAAGCAACATCATCGAACGTTGCTTCAACGTGGGTTCGGCGAACCTTAGCCTCGGGGATGGAGATGAATTGAGCCGCGAACCGCATCTCTCGACTCGGTTCCGCCGCCGTAAGGTCGATGCCAGGAGGGCCCGCCATCAGATCCCAAGCGAGAGCAACTGCATCGGCTCCGCTGCCGATGTCCAGGATCCTTGCGCCTGCATCGAGGCGGAGCCAGGGGAGGACCAAGGCTGCAGTGCTAACGGTTCGCGGATGGTATCGGAGTAAGTAAGCCAGACCGGCTCCTCGAACGTCGTAGTTTGGGTCCTCACCCCCGCGGATCCAGAACTTGCTCATCTCATTGAAGCCTGCGGCAAGCTCTCGGGGTGTGTCGCCGCGCGTTCCAATGATCGAGCGCACCGCGCGCTCGATTCGGTCGTCCACTCCGTTGACCAGGCGGTCCCAGGTCTCTTGGGTGAATGTCGCAGGTTGATTCAAAATAGGAATTCCTTCCAGAACTCTCTCCCGGAGTTCCTCTGATTGTTTCGCCGCAGCAAACAGTAGCCACCTCGCAGGCTTGCTCGAAGGGCGCTATGGCACGCTGTGCGACCTGCGTTGGCCCTTGCCGCTCGACGAGCTGGGCACGGGCGCCTCGTACGTTCCTCAGTCGACTGCGGTGCGAAGAGTTGATGCGAACCCGCATGAGGGGAGGCCTGGCAAGTCGGGCAGCACGATGAGCCAATTCAAAGATGCACTCTCGTCCAACTTGATGGCCGCGGCCCCCCCCCGATGGCCATCAATCCTTGGATCGTTAGCCCTCAGCCCCGGCTCTTCTGCTCGCGTGAGGCCCGGGCGCGCTTCTGGTAGTTCCGCACCTTCGTCCGGTTGCCACACACCGACATCGAACACCACGTCCCCGTGCGATTCCGCGATGAGTCGTAGAACGTGAACGGGCAGCCGTGGCCCACGCACCTTTTCAGCCGCTGCCAGGTCCCGTCGCGCATCGCCACGGCGACCATCGCCAGCAGTCGCCCAATCGCCTCATCAGCCCCTTCTCCAATCGGCCGGAGCTCTGGTTCGAGCTCGTTGCCGAACTGAAGCACGAGGGGGACGGAAGCCGCGACCCGGTCGAGCGAACTAACCACCCCGGGTTCGAGCGCCTGGCCATTGTTGGCTGCAGCCATCGTCCGCAGTAATTGCCGGAACTCCAGGAGTCGCTCCAACTCCTCGTCGCTGATGACCGTCCCCTCGGGCAAAAGGTCCCTCGCGGCGAGCCATGCGGCCGCCGCGTCCGGCGGTTGAAGCTCGTCGTCGAGGGCCACGCGGCGCAAGACCGCGCTGACGAATCCCCGGTTGAGCCCATATTCACCAGCAAGCAAAGCCTGGCTGTCGCCAGCCTCGTGCCGGGCTCGGATCGTGTCTGCCACCCCGGGCGCAACGAGCGCGGCAGCGTCGAGATGACCAGAGTTAATGAAATCCTGCACCAGGCTCAGGGCGCCGGGCGCCGACGGCCGGTTCTCCGGCGTTTGCTCGCGCATAGCGCCATTGTCGCACGATCCTCAAACTTCTGGCAACACCGTCAAACATCATTGACAGGTTAGTCAACACCGTCGTACTATCTATGCAGGTTAGTCAGGAGTAAGACCCCATGGAACTCGAAAGCCTCTTCTACGCAATCGAACAGGAGCGAAAGCTCGAACGCGAGCGGATCTATTTGCAGCGCGCCGCACCGCGGACACCCCGGACCACCGCCCGCCTCCCGTGGTTCAGGTGGCCGCAGCGACTGAGGGTAGCCTTCGTCAGGTCCAACCGGAGCCCCGGGGCAGAGCGCCCTGCCTGACCCCGGCAGAATGCCACGCGAAATCGGCGACGAAATCTTGCCGCAGACGCTACAAACGACGACCCGTTGTGCCCTAAAGTAGGGCGCTAACGACGACACAGGGAACTGAGGAGGGAACCATGCAGACCCACGTACTCGTCGGTACCCGCAAGGGAGCCTGGATCTACACTTCCGATGAACGGCGCGAGCGCTGGGACATCTCCGCGCCCATCATGCCCGGCTGGACCATCTCCCACATGGCGGCCGACCTCCGGCACGACCCCCCGCGCCTCTACGCCGGCGGTAACCACTGGGCCTGGGGCCCGACCGTCGCCCGCAGCGACGACGGCGGCAAGACCTGGGAACGGCGCACTCCCGGCCTCGCCTTCCCCCAGGACATGGGCGAGTCCGTCGTCACCGTCTGGCATGTGGAACCGGGCCACCCGAGCCAGCCTGGCGTGGTGTACGCAGGCACCCAGCCGGCCGGCCTCTTTCGCAGCGACGACTACGGCGAGTCCTGGGCGCCGGTCGATTCGCTCAACCGCCACAAGTATCGCCCGCTCTGGGGCCCAACCGGCTCCGTCGGCTCATCCTCGCTTCACTCAATCCAGGTGGACCCACGCGACGCCAACCTCGTCTACGCCTCCATCAGCTCAGGAGGCACCTACGTCTCTCCCGACGCCGGGAAGACGTGGGACCTTTGCTCCCACGGCATCGTCGTCACGACTCCCCAGGCGAAGGCCCTGCTCGCCGAAGTCATGGCCGCGTTCCCGCCACCCGAACTGCCCCCTGACGTCGATCCCGCCGCGCTCGACGAGTTCCACAAGTTCCTGGTCGACACCAAGAACCCCGATCGGCTCTGGGGCCAGGCGCACTTCGGCGTTTTCAAGTCCGAACATCGAGGCAAGGATTGGCAGGACGTGACCGAAGGGCTGCCCTCGTTCCACGGCTTCCCCCTCGCCATCACCCGGCGCAACCCCGATGCCGTCTTCGTCGTCCCGATCGAGTACGGCGACGACAACTTCCGGGTTGTCGGCGGCCAGTTCGCCGTCTGGCGCACGACAGATGGCGCGAAGAGCTGGCAGAAGCTCACGAAAGGGTTGCCTGGCCCGAACGACTACCAGAGCGCCTACCGCGAGGGCATGGACACCGACGGCCTTCCATCCGAAGGGGTCTACGTCGGCACAACGAACGGCGAGGTCTACGCCAGCAACGACGTCGGCGAGCACTGGCAACGCCTCCCCGGCACCCTGCCGCCAATCGTCTCCGTCACCGCGGCGGTCTGGTAGCCCCCTTATCGTATAGCGCGGCCCAAAGAGGACGCCGCGGCTCGGGTTCTGCTCGGCACCGCCCCTCGCGAGGACGCTTCTGGGGAGCTGCAGTCTCCTGCGGACCGGCGATTCGCCGTGGGTGACGGCCCCGGCGATGGTGGTGGCTGGCGGACTCCACCCAGCACGCACACTTTCGTCCTCAATCTCGCGCAAGGGGGAAGATAGCGTCGACTGGCCTCCGGCTACGTAGTTCCCGCCATATTCAACGCGCCGCAAACTTGCGTGGTTCTGCGGAAGCCAACGCCCGACCAGGAGCTTAGGGTTGGCAGCAGACAGGTGGGACTGCGAACCCACTACACGGGAGGGCAAGATGAACGACCCCAGCGAGATAGAAGCCGGCAACCCGCCGGCCCGCCTGAGCCGCCGGGACCTACTCCGGGCTGCTGGGATGGGCTTCACCGCCGCCGGTGCGGCAGCGCTGGTCGGGTGCGGGGACGACGACAAGTCCCCCGCGACGCTTCCCGATGTGGGCTCCGAACCACCGCCCGAGGTGACGCGAATTCGGATGCCCGCGTGGGACGGGAGTTCGCTCTGCCTCGGGCCGCTCCTGCTGGCCACGGACTTCCTGCCCGAAGAGGGTCTGACTCCGGAGTGGGTGAGCTATCTCCCGTCCGACTCCTGGGCGAAATTGATCGACGATGGCACGTTCCATCTCGCCCAGGACTTCGCAGCATCGACCATCGTTGGCGCCGCCAGTGCCCCCAACCTCACAATCCTGGCGGGCGTCCATAGCGGTTGCGTCGAACTCTTCGCCCGCGAAGGGATCAACTCTCCCGGGGACCTCGCCGGAAAGAAGGTTGCGGTACCCTTCGGAGACACCGCCACCAGCCCTGACTACGCCTTCATGCTCACGCTCATGAACTCCATCGGGCTCCCCGCTCAACGGTCGGTAGCCTCCTATGACGCCGACCGGCTGCCCACACTCCTCCAGAACGGTCAGGTCGACGCAGTGCTTGCCTACCCGCCCGGCGCTGAGAACCTTCGCGGCCTCAAAGGCGTTCGGGTGATCCTCTCGACCGTGGACGACCGGCCCTGGTCGAGCTACTACTGTTGCGTGCTGTTCGCCAATAGCCAGTTCGCCCGGAAGAACCCCGTCGCCACCAAGCGCGCGATGCGGGCCGTGCTCAAGGGAGTCGACCTGCTCTCCCGGGAGCCAGAACGAGCGGCAAAACGTTTAGTGGAGCTGGCGTCCCCGCTTACCCCGGGTTCGCCACTCGACTACGACGTCACGCTCAGGTGGGTGAAGCACCTACCCTACGGCCTCTGGCGATCCATGAACCCCGAAGACAGCCTGCGCTTCTATGCTCTCCGTCTAAGAGAGGCCGGGGAGATCACGAGGACTCCGGATGAGGTGATCAAGAGCGCCGACTGGCGCTTCCTCAACCAGCTCAAGCGCGAAGTGGCCTATGCTCCGCCCCTCACGGGGAACCGCAGCGCCTTCGCGCTCGACTGCAACATCAGACCGGTGCCCGATCTCGCCGGGCCGCGACAGGGATAGGGACGAGGAGCGCGCGCGATGATTCTGCGGCGAGGCCTTCAGGAGAATTCCACGTTTGGCTGGCTGCCTCGTGCCGTCGCGCGCATCCCCGCGCCGCTCCACCTCAAGCTGCTTGCGGCGTTCCTCGGCGTCGCCGCGCTGCTGGTGGCGCTCGGCGTGGTTGGTCTTCAGGCTCTCAGCGCGGCAAACGATCGCGCGGTCGAACTCGGGCGCCTCGAACAGAAGGTCGCGGCCTATCGACAGCTCGAGACGGAGATCACGCGGCAATTGAATGCAGGCTCCGCAGCCTTTTCCGCCCAGAATGACGCGGACCTCGAAACGATCCTCCGCCAGGTCTACCTATCCACCTACAGCTTCGACCGCATCCAGTTCTTTGCCGGCGATGAGCAAGAGATCATCGGGCGCATTCAATCGAACTACGATCGATTCGTCCGCGAAATGGTGACAGTTGTCGAGCTGGTGCGAGCGAAGCGCGTTCCCGATGCGCTGGACCACCAACGGAACACAGCCCAGCCCCTCGCGGCAGCACTCGAACGCGACACGAACGAGCTCGTGAACCGCGCCGAGGCCGCCGCCGTCGCCACCATCGCCGCCAACGACGACCAGTTCGCCACGTCCCGTCTCGCGGTCATCGCGCTCGCGACCGCAAGCTTCGCTCTCGCCCTGCTGCTCGGCTATGCCATCGCCTGGTCGGTTATCACGCCCGTGCAACGGATGGGTTCGCACTTGGAGAAACTGGGCGCGGGCGATTTCTCGCAGCACTTGACGATTGCGAACCGGGACGAACTCGGCGATCTCGCTCTGCGCCTGAACAGCATGAACGACGAACTCGGCCGGCTCTATCGAGAGCTCGAATCCGCGAGCCGCCACAAGTCGGAATTCCTGGCCAATATGTCGCACGAGTTGCGTACGCCACTGAACGCCGTCATCGGCTTCTCCGAGGTACTGAGAGAGCACATGTTTGGCGAGCTGAACGAGAAGCAAGACGAGTACCTCGATGACATTGTCAGCTCCGGAAAGCATCTCCTCTCGCTCATAAACGACATCCTCGATCTTTCCAAGATCGAGGCCGGGCGCATGGAACTCGATGTCGGCGAATTCGTCCTTGCAGAAGCGCTGGAAAACGGAATGGCGATGCAGCGGGAACGAGCACTGCGGCGCGGCGTCGCCCTAAGCCTCGACGTTGCGCCCTCTCTCGGCCTTATCGTGGCCGACGAACGCAAGGTGAAGCAGGTCATCTTCAACCTGCTCTCGAATGCCGTGAAGTTCACGCCCAGCGGGGGCAGCGTGGACGTGGCCGCTAGCCAGCTTGGGGAAGACATCCACGTGGCGGTTCGCGACACCGGCATCGGCATCAGCCAGGAGGATCAGCAGGTCATATTCGACGAGTTTCGCCAGGCCGCCAGGTCGAAGCAGTCCGAACCAGAAGGCACGGGACTCGGCCTCGCCCTAGCGCGGCGATTCGTTGAACTCCAGGGGGGCCGCATCTGGGTCGAGAGCGAGGTGGGCAAGGGCAGCACGTTCACGTTCTCGCTTCCGAGTCCGCAGCCCAGGGCCGATGCCGTCGAAGCAACGGAACCATTTGTCGAACACCCCCGGTCCGTGAGCCATCCGGTCCCACCGTCTCTGCGAGGGAGCAGCGAGACATCCGAACCCGCCGAACATTCCAGCAAACTGAGCCACGGAGGCCTGCGATGACACCAGCCACGAAAGAAAGCGGCACGACGGCGAAGAGCTACCTCGTGCTCATCGTCGAAGACAACGAGAAGAACCTGAAGCTCGCACGCGACCTCCTGGGCTTCAAAGGATTCCGGACCATCGATGCCAGCACCGGCGCGGTCGCCCTCGCCCTGGCCGCCCGCGAGCGGCCCGACCTCGTGCTGATGGACATCCAGTTGCCAGATATGGATGGCGGGCAGGCACTGTTGGGGCTTCGGGCGAACAAGGAGACGGCGCGGATTCCCGTCATCGCCCTCACCGCGTTCGCCATGCGCGAAGACCGCGAACGGATGATGGCCGCGGGTTTCGACGGCTACATTTCCAAGCCGATCGATGTGCGCGAATTCCCGTCGACCGTCCTCCGCTTCTGCGAAATGGAACTACGGGAGGCACGATCCACATGACCGCCCAACCACGGATCCTCTTGGTCGACGATACAGTTGCGAACATCAAGCTACTCGAAGCGGTTCTTACGCCGCTGGGCTACGAAGTCTCCTCGGCCTCCTCCGGGCGGCAGGCGCTCGATGCCATTCGCGACCACGGCGCACCCGACCTCCTTCTGCTCGATATCGTGATGCCGGGGATGGACGGCTACGAGGTCTGTCGAACGCTTCGTGCGGAGCCGGCCACCCAGGCCCTCCCCATCATCATGATCACCTCGAGCGGCGACCAGGAGAAGGTGACCGCGCTCGAGGTCGGCGCTGACGACTTCGTGCCGAAGCCGTTCAATCGCGCTGAACTCATCGCCCGCGTCCGTTCGCTCCTGCGTGTGAAGCAGTACCAGGATACCGTCCAGGCGCAGGCGGCCGAGCTCGCGGACTGGAACAAGAGGCTCGAGGTGCGCGTCGAAGAACAGATCGGCGAGATTCAGCGCTTGGCGCAGCTGCGGCGCTTCCTCTCGCCCCAGCTCGCCGACGCCATCGTCACCTCGGGCGACCGTTCGATCCTCCAGAGCCACCGAAGGAACATCGCCGTCCTGTTCTGTGACCTGCGCGGATTCACGTCGTTCGCCGAAGGCGTCGAGCCGGAAGAGGTGATGACGCTCCTCGGGCAGTTCCACGCCGTGCTCGGCGAGCTGGTGAACCAGTTCGAAGCTACCGTCGGGCACTTCGCGGGCGACGGCCTCATGGTGTTCTTCAACGACCCCGTGCCCTGTCCCGACCCGGCACAACGCGCGGTGCGGCTTGGCGTGGCGTTGCGCGAACAGATGGTCGATCTCACGGCCTCGTGGCGGCGCCGGGGCCACAACGTCGACGTCGGCGTCGGGATCGCGCTTGGCTACGCGACGCTAGGCGAGATCGGGTTCGAGGGGCGCGTCGACTACGGCGCAATTGGCAGCGTGGTGAACCTCGCCTCGCGCCTGTGTGACGAAGCCCAACCCGGACAGATCCTGATCAGCCGGCCAGCGTTCGCAGAGGTCGACGAGATGGTCGAGGCGGAGTCACTGGCGGACCTGACGCTGAAGGGCTTCCCAAGGCCAGTGCCGGTGCTGAATGTCGTCCGCCTCCGCGCCGCACCGGGCCACGACGAGCGCTACCCGGACCGCCTCACGGCTCGTGAGGTCGAAATCCTTCGGCTGGTCGCCTCCGGAATGAGCAGCCGCGAGATCGGCGACGACCTCGTCCTCAGCGTGCGAACCGTTGAGCGCCACATCTCGAACCTGTACGCGAAGATCGGGGCCAAAGGTCGCGCAGACGCCACGGCCTACGCGCTCAAGAATGGCATCGCGACGTAGGGCAGCGCTGCAGGCGCCTTGTCAGGCCAGGTGGCGAGTCGCGGAGCAGAAGAAGGAGTTCGCCTCCGCGAGGCGCCGTCGCTGGTTCGGCACCCAGGCCGCGAGATAACGAAGCCGCCCAAGCGAAGCCTCGCCGGAGTGCCCGACGCTACCCGGCCAACGGCCGGCTGAATTCCGTGCGCCAGGTGTCCGGGTCGGGGCCCGATTCGGGACCCGCCACGTAACGCTCCCAGAGGTCGGGACCCGGCGCGTGCCCCTTCGCCGCGATCCAGGCATCGAACTCGCCCCAGGCGGCGCTCAGGCCCTCGTAAGGCCCGTGGTAGACCGTCCGTGCTACTGTCGTGACAGGCCATTCGCTCGCCTTCACGCGGCCCGTGGCCCGGACCGGCCCCGTCACGGGCACGCAGATCTCGAAATCAAAAGTGCCCGGGTCCATCCGCAGGTGGTGCGTGAACCATGGTCCGGCCGCCGCAACGCCCTGCGCGGCGACCGCGGCCCGCAGTTCGTCGAGGCCCGGACCCATCACATTCCGGATCTCCTCCCGTGGAACGGTGAGGTGGATGATGGCGGTTAGCTGGGCGGACGTCTGTATGATCCTTGGTCTGTCGATCATCTGGCTTCTCCGCGCGATCTTGAGGCGCCATGATGCGGGAACGAGCGTACCGCTAGGCTCCCCCGGCCGCTACCCGTGCGGTGCCATCCTAGGCGCCTTGAGCGACCCGGACGTTTCACGAGATGATGTTGGTCGCACGCGCCCGCCTCAAGGAAGGATAGAGTGCGATGTGCTGATTCTAGCGAGGAGGAGGCGCGTTGGCCTCTCAACCAACGGTTTCACTCTACCGGCTCAACCGCGAAATTGGCCGTGACGCCGTGCTTGCCGGGCTTGCCGCGACGCCCAGTCGCATCGCCGAACTTCTCGAAGGACAGGCCAACGAGTTGCTGACCCGTCCCCCTTCACCGCGGAGCTGGTCCGCGTTTCAGGTTTGCTGCCACATGCGCGACGCGGCGCTGATCTACAGCGCCCGCTTCCGCTGGATCGTCTTCGACGACAATCCGATCCTTCCTAACTACGACGAGGACAACTGGGTGGCTTCGGCTCGCGACACCGTCACCGACCTGCCAGCTATCCTGAACGAGATCGCGGCGTCCAGGGCCGACCTCCTGCGGGTACTTGGACGATTGCCGGAGCCAGCCTGGGCGCGAGTGGCGCGGCACGAGGTCATCGGCCCGGTCGTTCTTGAGGCGTACGTGGGACATCAGCTCGCTCACGAAGAGATGCACCTGGGGCAACTCGAATCTGCCCTCCGCCCGTGACTACCGCCTAAGCCCGGGCGTGGCACTCATCCCCGCGATGCAAGATCTCCTTTCTATCATGAGAGCTAACCCCCAACCGGCGAGCGGCTCGAACCAACGGAGAGTGCCCCGATGACAAGATCGGCGCCCCAGGGCTGGCACAGCGTCACCCCTCGGCTCGCTGTTCACGACGGCGCCTTGCTTGTCCAGTTCCTCAAGCAGGCGTTCGGCGCGATCGGAGACTTCCAAGCCGAACGCCCGTCGGAGATGATTATTGGCGACTCGATCGTCATGGTCAGCAGAGCCTGGCCCCGCGATGCCATGCCCGCCTTCCTCTACCTCTACGTCGACGACACCGACCAAACGTACCAGCGCGCCCACCACCACCGCGCCACGTCGCTCGAAGAGCCGCGGGACACCCCCTACGGCGATCGCCGCGAGATGCTCAAGGATCCCTGCGGCAACATCTGGCAAATCGCCACCCGTATGGGCTCTTCGCGCTGACCGCCTTGCACTAGCTCGAAAGCCGCGCCAGCCACGGGTGGCGGGGCTCGATCAGCGAGATCGACTCCCGAAGCCACTCTCGCTGAATTTCGGTGAGGTCTGGCAGAAGCGTGGCGAAGTCGCGCTCGTCATGCTCGCGGAGTGGAGTCCGAGGCTCGTCCCGCCACCGTGGAGGCAGGGCCTTGTAGTAAACGATGACCTCCGGCGTCACGGCGGGGATCCCCCAGGCCGACTGGTGCACACACCGCTCCAACGGCAACGCGATTCGAGGCTCCCCGCTGAAGACCCAGTCCCCGTGGTCGATCTCATTCAGGTTCAGCTCGAATTCGAACCCATCGGCTGCGCGTGCGTGGACGTGCCCCGGAAGCTCGAGCCGCCGCCCATCCCAGAGCTCGGTCGGGACAATCGGGACGTTGGGGAAGATCGGGTTTTCCCCGCTCCAGTTGTCGTCGTGGCCGACCAGCTGCCACTCCGGCAGGTGCTCGCGGATCGCCAGCTGGTCGTGCTCGAAGATGGCGACGTCCACGTCGTGGTGTTCGCGCGTCTCGCGACCCAGCCACGCATCCACGGCCCAGCCCCCGCAGAGGAACCACCTGGAACGGAAGGTCGACATGAGCTCGGCCACGCGGGCGACCGGTTCTGGGCGCTCAAGAAAGGAAGACGACACGTGAAGGTAACCCCCAAATGCATGCGACCCTCGGCGAATGTCCGGGGCCAAGAACGAATGCGCGATGCAAATGAGAAGTCGGTGTAGGCGGGCAGCGTCACCAGCTGGGGCGCTTGGGGATCAACCGAGGAGGGCGACACTCATCCGGCAGGCGCGTGGACAAGCGATAGCCGACACAGCGATAGCCGACATTGGATGAGCCTCCGGTGCGGGACAGCTGTGACACCCGATAGAAACTGCGAGTCCCTGCTCGCCGAGCATAGGATCGGACCAGGGAAATGTAAACGAGATTGCGTCCGTCGCCTGCCCGCTGTACCGTCGCCCGGCTGACATCCAGAGGGAATCAGGAGGAGAACAGCATGGCCCGCAAACAAATTGTGAATTTTGGCTGGGGCTACGAGCAGGGGTTTGGCTACTCGCAGGCGGTCCGCGTGGGCGATCTTGTCATCCTCGCCGGGCAGATGCCGTGCGACGCCGGGGCCAACCTGGTCGCCCCAGGCGACATCAAGGGCCAGACCCGAAAGGTGTTCGAAAACATGAAGGCCGTGCTCGCCGGTGCAGGCCTTGGCCTCGAAGACATCGTGGAGATCGTCAGCTACCACACCGATATGTCGCAGCTCATGGATGTCGCGGCCGTCAAGGCCGAGTACCTGACCTCCGATTTCCCGGCCTGGACGGCCCTCGGCGTGACCGGGCTGGCCCTGCCGGGTCAGCTCATCGAAATCAAAGCCACCGCCGCCGCCCGCTAGACAGGACTGCCGCACCGCCCCGACTCAGCCAAGCCCACACGCGAAGCCAGGTGGCATCAACCGCTCGGGTGCTCGCCTGGCTGGAGCAACCCGCACTCGTAGGCGAACACCACCGCTTGCACTCGGTCCCGCAGCTCCAGCTTGTCCAGAACTCGCGACACGTGCGTCTTCACTGTTGTTTCACTCACGACGAACGCCTCCGCGATCTCCGCGTTCGACAGGCCCCGCGCCATCATCTCCAGCACCTCGCGCTCCCGCGCCGTCAACTCCTCGATTCCCGGCGGTAGCGCGCGGGCCGGTTGTCGCCGCACGAAGGCTTCGATAAGCCGGCGTGTGACCGACGGCGCCAGGAGCGCCTCGCCCGAAGCAACCGCCCGGATCCCCGCGATGAGCCGTTCCGGCGGGACGTCCTTGAGCAAGAAGCCGCTCGCTCCCACGCGAAACGCCTCAAATACGTACTCGTCCATATCGAAGGTGGTCAGCATCAGTACCTTCGCCGCGCCGCCCCCCGCGAGGATCCGGTGGGTGGCGGCAATGCCATCGAGGTTGGGCATGCGGACGTCCATGAGCACCACATCCGGGCGGTGGCGTTGCACGGCGGCCACCGCCTCGAGGCCGTCCGCCGCCTCGCCCACGACCTCCAGGTCCGGCTCGGCCTCCAGGATCATGCGGAACCCCGCGCGCACTAGCGCCTGGTCATCGACCACCAGGACGCGAATGACGCTCACGGCCGTACCGGCAGGCGGGCCCGCAACCGGAAGCCGCCTTCAGCGCGTGGGCCCGCCTCGAACTCCCCGCCATAAATAGACACGCGCTCGCGCATCCCGACCAGCCCCTGCCCGCCCTGACCGGCGGCGGCCACGCCTTCGCCGTCGTCGCACACCTCCACTTCGATGCCATCGCCCTCGTATCGCAACCGCACCTCCGTGTGACGCGCGTTGCTGTGTTTGTGCGCGTTTGTCAGCCCCTCCTGCACGAGCCGGTAGGCGGTCAGGTCGACACCCGGCGGCAGGGGCGCCGGTTCCCCCTCCACCCGCAGTTCAACGGCCAACCCCAGCTCCCGGGCCTGGGCCACCAGCTTTGACACCTGGCCCAGGCCTGGCTGCGGCTCCAGCCCGGGCGCGTCCTCCGCCAGCCGCAGAATGCCCACAAGCCGGCGCATTTCCGCCAGCGCCTCCCGTCCCGTCTGCTCGACCGCCAGGAGGGCGTCGCGCTCCTTCGTCTGGTCAGGCGTCAGCACCCGGCGGACGGCCGACGCCTGGATGGTCATCACGCTCACGCTGTGGCCGAGGACGTCGTGAAGCTCCCGGGCGATCCGGGCCCGTTCGTCAGCGATGGCCGCGCGCGTCGCCTCTTCCCGGTCGCGCGCGAGGCGCGCGACACGCAGCTCCGCGGCCTCGGCGCGCGCGCCACGCTGCTGAAGCGCGAGGCCCCCGAGCCACAGCATGGAGAAGATCGCCGGCAGGAAGACGTAGTTCCCGGCTGCGAGGGTGGGGCTGTTGTAGACGATGGTCGCCGCTCCCCCGAGGACAATCAGCAAGCCCAGCCGTGACTGCGTCGCGTCTTCAAGGTTGCCCAGGAGGAACGACGCAGCCATGCCTGTCGCGTAGACGCTGGCGCTGAACACCACCAGGCGTCCATCGACGAACGAGAGCGCCGCGGCCAGGACCCACACCAATGCGGGCGCCCCAAACGACCACCGCTGGCGCAGGACGAGTGGAACCACGATGAGTGCGACCGCGGGTGCCGCGAACCAGGCGCTCGTTTGCGGCGCGTTCGCTGCGTCCTGCCGAAACACCACCTCGAGCGCAGCGTCGATCGCCGCAACCGCGGCAGCCGCCTCCAGCCAGTAGCCACGGACGAGCGCCGGGAGCCGTTGCATGCCCGGAGCGTACGGCATTCTCCACGGCCCGGGAGTCATCCTCGAGAACGACGCGAGAATCACCCTCAGGGACGAGTTGGAATACGGCGCAATGGCGACGCCTTCCCCACGGCTGTAGGCGACTCTTTCAGCATCCCAAACATGGAGGAAAGCCATGAGAAGGTCATCTCCAGGAGGGCGGCGACGAACAGCGGCCAGCAACGAAGGCCGTTCAGCCACAAGCCATCGGCTGCCATTCTCGGGACGTATCGCGGGGGCAGCGGCACGGCACCCCTGGCGGGTGCTGGGCCTCTGGGTCGTGTTGCTCGCAATCGCCTACTTCGCCGCTGGGGCGATGAACCTGGCGGCAAGCCCTGGCACGGCCGGCACAGAAGCGACGAAAGCCAAGGATCTCATCGAGCAGCGGCTTCGCCAGCAGACGCCGCCGGAAGAGTTCATTGTCGTCGAATCGCAGGCAACGACGGCTGACGAACCGGCATATTCGTCCTTCGTCGACTCGCTCGTTGGCGACCTGCGAGCGCTCAAGGGAGTCAACTCAGTCGCCAGCTACGGGGACGGCGCGCAGGGCCTCGTCTCCAGCGACGGACACACCGTCCTGCTTCCGGTAACGCTCACCGGCGACAAGGCGGACGCGGCGGTCGCCGCCGAACCGCTCGTCAACATGGTCAAGGAGGCCAGCGGCAAGGATGGGTTCCGCGTCACTACCGTAGGCTTCGGGAGCGTCGAAGGCGAGATGAACACGCTGCTGGGACAGACGCTCCAGCAGGGCGAAATGATCGGGATCGCCGTAGCGCTTGTGATCCTGCTCGTCGTGTTCGGCGCCGTGGTGGCGGCCGGGCTGCCCGTCGTGCTCGCCCTGCTCTCGATCTTTGTGGCTGCCGGCGCGACGGCGCTGGTCAGCAACGCCATGGAGATGTCCAGCTTCGTCGTCTTCATTATCACGATGATCGGCCTGGCGGTCGGCATCGACTACTCGCTGTTCATCGTCCAGCGCTTCCGTGAGGAGCGGGGTCTCGGCCACGAGAAGATCGAGGCGATCGCGACCGCGGGCGCAACCGCCAGCCGCACAGTCTTCTTCTCGGGCATGGCGGTCGCGATCGCGCTCGCCGGTATGCTGATCATGCCCGACGCGACTTTCCGGAGCTTCGCGGTCGGCGCAATCCTGGTCGTGGCAGCCACGGTGGTCGCCTCGCTGACCCTGCTACCCGCCGTGCTCGGCCTGCTGGGCGACCGCGTCAACTGGCTAAGCCTGCCGTTCGTCGGCGGTCGCAGGCGGCCCGAGCGCGACAGCGGCCTCTGGGACGGGATCGCGAGGGCGGTCATGGCCCGACCCATCATCAGCGTCGTCGCCACTGGCGCCCTGCTTGTAGCAGCGGCAATCCCGCTTCTCCACATGAACCTCGGCAGCGTCGGCATCAGCTCGCTGCCTGAGGACAGCAACGCGCGGCATAGTTTCGACGTGATCAACAAGGAGTTCTCCGACGGTGTGCTGACAGCCGACATCGTGATCGATGCTCCGAGCGTGAACGACCCGGCCGTCCAGACGGCTATCACCGGGTTGACTGCTTCCCTCCACGCGGATGAGTTCTTCGGAGCCTCGAAGCTCGAGACGAACAACTCCGGCGACCTCGCGCTCGTGACCGTGGCGATGCCGGGCGACTTCTCGAGCCCTGCGTCCCGCGACGCGCTGCAGCGGCTGCGCGGGGAGTACATCCCGTCCGCTTTCGACCGCGTTGCCGCGAAGGTCCTGGTCGGCGGCCCGACAGCTGAGACCGTTGATTCTGTCCAGACGCAGCGGGACTACCTGCCGCTCGTGTTCACGTTCGTGCTCGGGTTCAGCTTCTTGCTGCTGCTGATGGTCTTCCGTTCCATCGTTGTGCCGCTCAAGGCCGTCGTCCTGAACTTGCTGTCGGTTGGCGCCGCGTACGGCATCCTGGTGTTGGTGTTCCAGGACGGCGTCGGCGCGGGCTTCCTCGGTCTTCGGGAGGCGCCAGTTATCGAGTCGTGGCTGCCCCTCTTCCTGTTCGCCATCCTGTTCGGCCTCTCGATGGACTACCACGTCTTCCTGCTCAGCCGAATCAAGGAGCGCTACGACGAGACCAAAGACAACGCGGCTTCGGTCGCCCACGGCCTCCGCAGCACGGCCGGCATCATCACGGGCGCGGCCCTCATCATGGTCGTCGTCTTCGCGGGGATGGCTTCGGGCGAGCTGGTGGTCTTCCAGCAGGTCGGCTTCGGCCTTGCGGTTGCCGTCATCCTCGACGCCACGATCATCCGGATGGTGCTGGTACCCGCGAGCATGGAGCTGCTGGGCGACTGGAACTGGTACTTCCCGAATTGGCTGGAGTGGCTGCCGAAGATCAACATCGAAGGCGCTCCGAACACCCCTCATACGGCTGAGCCTGCATGGTCAAGCGCCTCCTACGTCGAGCAGCTCGACAGCGTAGGGGCGCCGGCGCCTGGTTCGCTCTAGTCCACGTCCCTGGGCGGATCCCCGCAGCGGGCCTCTTCCCAAGGGGCCCCGCTGCACGGGACCACGCGACGCCTCCCGGCGCCGACAGACGGGGAGAGGTCCCCAACTCAAGGAGCAACTGCAATGTCACCATCCATACGTTTCTTTTCGCGGTCGCTCGCCGGCCTGGCAATTGCCACGGCGATCCTGGCGGGGGCCTGTACCGACGATTCGAAGGGCAGCACGACCGGCCAGACACCCCGGACTGGCGCCGTGGCAACAGCAACTGCCGGGCAAGAGGCGCCCACGCCCGCTCCTGCCCAAACCTCGACCGGAGACGCAACCGGGATCGCCGCCGTCGACGCGACCATGAAGATGGTGAAAGATCGGAACCTTGACGCCCTGGCCGGCGCAGTGCAATTTTCTGAATTCGCCTGCGCCGCGAGTCCCCAGGGCGCGGGTGGGCCTCCTCGCTGCGATGCCGGGGAGACGAACGGTCAGAAGGTCAAGGTGTTCCCGTGGTCCGGATGCGAAGTCCAGTACGCTCGCGAAGACAGCGTCCGCGACCGGCTGAAGGAGATGGTGACCGACCGCCAGGTGACCCCGCTCGCGCTCGTTCGGCTCGCGGCAGGAACGAAGCTCGCTTACTTCGAAGGGGAACGGTACGGGGTGATCTACGAGGTCTCCGGCGCACCAGGCCTGATGATCGGCCTCACAGAAGACGGGAAGATCAAGCGGCTCTACGAGGGCTGCCAGGCGCCGGCCGCGGAACTGGTCAGCCGCGCGGACCCGAGCTCCATCATCAAGAAGTTCAAGCAGGCCGTGCGGCTCGGAGGCGTGAAGACTCGAGACCCTGTTTCGAGTCTTCACGCCTCACCACCCACTGGACGCAACGGATGCGCCGCCGCAACGCCCGCTGCGGGATGACTAAATGACCAAACGGGCGGTCCCCCGCAAGAACGTCTCGGCCTCGGTAACAGTCTCCCCGACGATCTCGGCGGCCGCGCGAACGCCATCGACAAGCCCGGCCGACTCACCTGCCCAGTTGAGGACGGTGTCCGGTGCCTGGTTGTTACGCGCCGTCCAGCCGAACGGCTCGGGGATCGCGGCCACCGCCACGTGAAGTTCGTTGGCGCGGCCGAGCCAATCGTCGGTAAAGCGGTTGCGCATGACGCGACCGGCGATTCCCGGCGGCCACGCCATCCCTATCGCGATGTCAGTGATGGGATCCTGCACGGTGTCGTCCCCGTCGCTCGCCACCAGGGCTGCCTTCTGTTCGGCGTCCAGGTTCGCAAGAGGGCCAAATTCCACGGTTGCCTTGAAACGGGTCCCCATCACGGCTGCTGAACCCCCCATGGCCAAGACCGCGGCCAGGCCTCGGCCGTTTCCGATGCCACCCGCGACCGCGACGGGGGTCTCGGCCGCTATGCCAAGCGCCTGGGCGGCGAAACTGAGCGTCCCCCGGGTGCCGGTGTGTCCGCCCGCTTCGTGACCCTGGACAATCAGCAGATCCGGCCCTTCGAAGAGAGCCTCGCGCGCCGCAGCCATCGACTGGACCTGGACCGTCACCCGGATCCCGGCCGCCCGACACCGTCGGAGCGCGGGGATCACATCCCCGAAGGAGAGTGTGACGATCGGCACCTGTTCGGCGATCGCGACTTCGAGGAGTTGGTCCGCAAAGGGCGCCCATTGGAAGGTGGCAATGTTCACGGCAAAGGGATGGTCAGTCTCGGCCCGGCACCGGCGGATCTCCTCCCGCAGATTCTCCGGGGTGCGTCCAATACTGCCGATCGTCCCGAGCGCACCCGCGTTCGACACTGCGGCGGCCAGCCGCCACCCGCAGTCGCTCGACATCCCAGCCTGGATGATGGGGTGGCGAACACCAAAGGCGCGGGTGAAGGGGGTCGTTAGCATCCGGGCAGTTAACGGCCGCTCGGGGTGCCCGTCAAGTGGCAGGAGTGCCTGCTCAGTCCCGGCGATGGGCGGAGCTGCGCGGGACCGTAATCTGCTAACGTGCCTACTCAGGTGTCGAACTGGTGGGCTGCTCCCTCGAATAGTACAACCGGTCGGCGGGCTCGCGTTCGTGCTCAGCGATGTGGTTTCAGCAGCCTAACGGAGTGCCGCAGCGGTTGGACCACGGCGCCTTGGCGCGCAGAATGCGACTGTGGAGAAGTCGGACATCACATCGCGGCTTGTGTCGGAACTGGTCGCGACCCAGTTCCCTCTTTGGGCCGATCTGCCCGTTCGCCCTGTGCCGCTGGATGGGTGGGACAACACGACATTCCGATTGGGCAACGACATGCTTGTCAGGCTTCCCAGCGCAGAGCGTTACGTCGCGCAGATCGAGAAGGAGCATCACTGGCTCCCGAGGCTGGCCGGGCACCTGCCGCTGCCCATCCCGCGTCCGCTAGCCCGCGGCGTTCCTGGCTCAGGGTACCCGTTCCCGTGGTCGGTCTATCGCTGGCTCAGCGGCGAGCCCGCCAGCGCTGGGAGTGTCCTGGACCTCGTCCGGCTCGCCGCAGACCTCGCCGCGTTCCTCGCGGCGTTGTACGGGATTGATCCGGCCGGCGGGCCCCCCGCCGGCCCGCACAGCTTCTTTCGGGGCGGCCCGGTGGCAACCTATGACGCCGAGGCACGGGCAGCCATCGCCGCCCTGAACGGCGTCATTGATTCGCGCGCGGCCGGTGCGGTCTGGGACGCCGCGGTTTCGGCGCCGCGGGCTGTGACTCCAGTCTGGGTGCACGGCGACGTGGCGGGCTCCAATCTCATCGTCGTCGACGGCCACCTCAGCGCTGTGATCGACTTCGGCTGCTCGGCCGTCGGCGATCCCGCGTGCGATCTTGTGGTGGCGTGGACGTTCTTCACCGGCGAGAGCCGCAAGGCGTTTCGGGCAGCTCTCGCCCTCAGCGACGCCACGTGGGCACGCGCGCGAGGCTGGGCGCTGTGGAAGGCTGCCATCACACTCGCACGCGAGCACGGCTCAGGTCAGGATGCCGCCTCCGCGGCGCTTCGCTGGGGCTGGGGACAGAGTCCGCGCGACCTGATCGAGGATGTCGTGGCAGATGCTCGCTCGGCTTAGCTCTGGCGTTCAGCGTCCACCCAATACGGCCCACCCAAACACGGAGCGACTGTCGTGGGCATGGTGGGCCGCACCCTCGAATAGTACAACCGGTCGGCGGCCTCTCCTTCGCGCTCAACGACGCGGTCCCCGCCGCGTGACCCCCCTCTGAAGACGCATCGATCAGCGGGAATCGAGTCTCGTTGAGATGGCGAGTTCAGACTTCGGCCCCGCGGAGCCGCACCTTGTTTTCGCCGGCCTTGAGCATCCGCCGGCACGCGGCGTAACGTCCACGGCCTATGGCATCAATTTGGGTGGAGAGCCTCGGTCGCAGCTTCGAACAGGCCCTGGAGCTGTTCGCCGCGGCGGTGCGGGACTGCACCGACCAGCTGTGGGAAGCGCCCATGTGGAAGGTTCCGGTCCCCGACCCCGATCGCCAGTTCCTCGGCTCGGACTGGATTCCCGTCACCGACCCGGCACAGCGCCACGCCCTGGTCCAGCGATGGGTCCAGCGATGGGCGACTCCGTGGAGCGTCGCGTGGCACGCAATCGAAGTTCTGGACTACGACCTGAATGGCGAGTCCGGCCCGTGGGCCCCGCCGCCTCCGTTCACCGGGCACCCTCACTGGCGAGATCTCACGAGCTTGCCCGCGGCCTGGTCGCGATCCGAGATGCTCGCTTACATCGACTACTGCCGCCAGCGGGTACGCAACACGCTGGCAGGCATGACCGACGAGAAGGCCGCAGCACCGCTGCCGCCGGCTCACCGCTACGGCGGCCAGCCGCATGCCTGGATTGTCACGGCCCTCGTGGGGCACACGACCGAGCACGCGTCGCAGATCCGGCAATTCATCACCGCCGCTGGGGTCGCGCCCGACACATCGGACGATCCATGAATCGACGCGGCCCGTGAGAACGGCGACCCGATCCCGGAGCCTCGCTACCGGTCGCGACTCTACCCGTCCCGCTGAAGGGGGGCTGGTGGGCCATACCCCGAGTTATTCGAACCACCCGAGGCCTTTCCGTTCGGGGTCGCCACCCGTGTTGGGAACCGCCGATGACCTGAAGCCACGGCCAGTGACCGGTTCCGATGCCCCACATCCGCCGATACGCGGGCTTCAACTACCGCATCTCACATGGTGTAGTTCACCTTGGGCGAGGAACTGAGCGCAGATGAAGCCAATTCGAGCGGAGACCAGGCCTTCCGTCGCGTAAGCCAAGGAACCGGATTACGGACGTGGCGCAGGCGGTCGTGCTCCCGCTGAAACGCTCGCGCTTCCAATACCTAACAGCGCAATGTATCATGCTTCTATGCAAGCGAAGAGAGACGTCCGAATCGGCAAGGACCTCGTCGCCGCTTCGGCTGTGCCCCTCGTGCTGGCCATCCTCGACGAGGGCGACAGCTATGGATACGCAATCCTTAAGCGGATCGATGAGCTGTCCGGCGGAGAGATGGAGTGGACTGACGGGATGCTGTATCCCCTGCTTCATCGGCTCGATCGGCTCGGCTACGTCGAGGCGAGCTGGGACTCGCCACAGGGTGGCCGCCGGCGCAGGTACTATCGCATCACTTCAACGGGCCGAACTGCCCTCTCCGACAAGCGCCGCCAGTGGGAGGTCGTCTCGGACGCCCTCCGGAACGCCTGGCATTCTTTTCAGTTGGTTGCGCCAGCTCCGCTTTCGGGCACCGGCGAGGGGTAACGGTCGATGCAATCAGCCATGGATCCCAGTATTGAGTCCCAGATCAGGGAGTGGAAGTCCTACCTCCTGCGTCGCAGGACGATCCACGACGTTGACGTCGACGAACTCGAGGACCACCTGCGAACCCAAATCTTGGAGCTTGGAGCCGCTGGCCTCAGCGGAAGTGAGTCCTTCCTCATTGCCGTCAAGCGAATTGGCGCTGTGAACGAACTCTCCAGGGAGTTCGCTCGCGAACGATCCAGTCGGCTGTGGAAGCAACTTGTTCTTGCCGGCGACGGCGCTCGTGAGCGCTCGGGTTCGGAGTTCGCCGGACTCCTCATCACGATCTGCATCGCAATCGCTGCCGCCCTTGCGTTCAAGCTCCCCGCAGCGTTCGGGATCAACCCGTTCGACTCGGGATCCTCCGGAAGCTCGAATGCCGATGCGCAAGCGTCGTTCTACCTGCGCAACGCCTCGCTGTTGACCTTGCCCTTTCTCATTGGCTTTCTTGCTTGGCAGCGGAACCTGCCGATACGCGTGATCGCCTTGTTGGCCGCAGCCTTCATCGCAGCTGCCATCGTGATCAACGCGTTCCCCTTCGACAAGGGCGGCGACACGGAGGCACTTGCAGCCATCCACCTTCCGATAGTCCTGTGGCTTGTCGCGGGAGTGGCGTATCTGGGCGGCGCCTGGCGGGCCGACGCGCCTCGTATGGATTTCGTCCGGTTCACGGGCGAGTGGTTCATCTACTACACCCTTATCGCCTTAGGCGGCGGCGTCCTCTGCGCCCTGACCCTCGGCGTCTTCGAGGCGATCGGGGTTGATGTGGAACCCATCATCAGCTCGTGGGTGTTGCCGTGCGGCGCGGTGGGGGCAGTCGTCGTGGTCGCCTGGCTGGTCGAGGCCAAGCAGAGCGTTATCGAGAACATGGCCCCGGTCCTGACCAGCGTCTTCACTCCGCTGTTCGCCCTGATGCTCGTTACGGCAATCCTCGGGATGGCGCTGACGGGCAGTTTCATCGACCCCGAACGTGACGTGCTCATCCTCTTCGATCTGCTCCTGGTGCTTGTTCTCGGGCTCGTCCTCTATTCGATCTCTGCCCGTGATTCGGATGCGAAGCCAACGCTCATGGACGGGGTTCAACTGGTCCTCGTTGTGAGCGCCCTGGTGATCGATGTTCTGGCGCTGGCGGCGATACTCAGCCGCATCACGGAGTTTGGCTTCACACCGAACCGCACGGCCGGGCTCGGGCTCAATGTGGTTCTGCTCGCCAACCTGGTTTGGTCGGCGTGGCTCCTGTCGGCCTTCCTTCGCAGAAGGCGCCCATTCTCCGACCTGGAGCTCTGGCAGACCGCCTACATTCCCGTGTACGCGGCCTGGGCGGTCATAGTGGTGGCCGTGTTCCCGCCGCTCTTCGCCTTCGATTGACACACTGCCACCAGGCGAAGCGCCCATACGGCCAGGAAGCCGTACAGGAGAGTGAACGACTCGAACGCCTGTTCGAAGATGGTGGGCGATACTGGATTCGAACCAGTGACCTCTGCGATGTCAACGCAGCGCTCTAACCATCTGAGCTAACCGCCCACGCGCGGGACAATCAGAATACCCGACGCCACACCCCAAAGACCACCGCCACCTCGTGCTATACTGCCCCCCAACAACTTCATAACCCATACGGCACCGACCGGGACGAGTAGTCCGCCACCCCAACAGAGAGCCGCGCCACCGGCTGAAAGCGCGACGCCCAAGCGGACGAAAACCACCCGCGAGCCTGCACCCGAATCGCCCCGCGATAGGCGTGCACGGATGGCCCCGTTAGCGGCCGGCGACGAGTCTGCCCCTCCGGGCAGAGAAGCCGGGTGGAACCACGGAGCAGCGCCTCACGTCCCAGCGACTGAGGCGCTTTTTGTTGGCCGCCACCAGCGGCCCGGAACGGAGTGCACCCATGAGGACAGCTCGCTTCCCTCGGCCCGGCCTCCTGATCGGCACGGCCACCGCCCGCACTACGTGCCCGCGCCTAACCCCGCCCGTCGCCGTCTCGCACCCGAAGGAGTATCCCCGTGGTCGAACAGATTGAATCGAAAGTGAACCTCGCTTCGCTTCCACGCGAAGAGCGCCTCAGCCGCATGCGCCACTCCGCCGCGCACGTCCTCGCCGAAGCCATGCTCGAACTGATGCCCGAAGCCGAACTCGGCATCGGCCCGCCCATCGACACCGGCTTCTACTACGACTTCCGCCTGCCCCGCGGTCTCACCCAGGAAGACCTCGCCTGGCTCGAAGAGCGCATGCGCAAGTCCGTAGCCATGAAGCACCCCTTCGTGATGGCCTCGTTGTCGAAAGCCGAAGCGCTGGAGCGTTGGAAGGACCAGCCCTTCAAGCTCGACCTCCTCGCCGACCTCGACGAAGGCAACGTCACGCAGTGCACCCACGCCGTCTTCACCGACCTCTGTCGCGGCGGCCACGTCAACGACACCGGTGAAATCGGCGCCTTCAAGCTGCTCAGCATCGCCGGAGCCTACTGGCGCGGCAGCGAAAAGAACCCCCAGCTCCAGCGTGTCTACGGAGCCCTCTTCGAAACGCCAGCGGAGCTCGACCAGTACCAGCACCGGCTCGAAGAGGCCCGCCGCCGCGACCACCGCCGCATCGGCCGTGAGCTCGACATATTCGCCGTCTACGACGAAGTAGGTCCGGGACACGTCGTCTGGCTGCCTGCCGGCGCCACCATCCGCCGCGAGCTCGAACGCTGGATCACCGACGTCGAAATCGAACGCGGCTACCAGCACGTAATCACGCCCGTAGTCGCGAAGGTCGATCTCTACAAACGCTCCGGCCACTGGACGCACTTCCAGGAGGGCATGTACCCCGTCATGGAGCGCGATGGCGAGGAGTACGTGCTCCGCCCTATGAACTGCCCCAGCCACATCATGATTTACGCCTCATCGCTGCATTCGTACCGGGAGCTGCCGGTGCGCATCGCCGAGATCGGCGACATGCACCGTTGGGAAAAGTCGGGCGAGCTCAGCGGGATGAGTCGTGTTCGGATCATGGCCCTCAACGACGCCCACATCTTCTGTACGGACACCGAACAGGTAGAGCAGGAGGCCGAAAGCATCCTCGGCCTGATGGAGGAGAGCTACGCCACTCTCGGGCTCAAGGACTACTCCTACCGCCTCTCTCTTCGCGACGACCAGAAGGAGAAATACGTCGACAACCCGGCAATGTGGGAAAAGGGAGAGGCCTTGTTGAGACGTGTGCTCGACAAAGTCGGCCTCGCCTACGAAGAATCGCCCGGCGACGCAGCGTTCTACGGGCCGAAGATCGATGTCCAGTTCCAGACCGCCTCAGGCAAGCCCGAAACGCTCGTCACCCTGCAGGTCGACTTCCACCTCCCCAGCCAGTTCGGGCTCGAGTACGTCGGTGAAGACGGCGAACGGCACCAGCCTATCCTCGTGCACCGCGGGATGCTCTCGACGATGGAGCGCATGGTCGCCCTCCTCATCGAAGAGTACGAAGGCAACTTCCCGCTCTGGCTCTCGCCGACCCAGGCCGTCGTCATCCCAATCGCTGACCGGCATGTGGCCTACGCCCACGAGGTGGCCGGGCAGTTGAAGGCGGTCCGCCTGCGAGTCGAAGTCGACACCCGAAACGAACGCATGAACGGGAAGATCCGCGACGCCCAGCTGCGGAAGATTCCCTACATGCTCGTCGTCGGCGACCGCGAAGCCGAAGCCGGCGCTGCCGCCGTGCGCATTCGCGGGGGCGGCGACCTTGGCGCGATGCCCGTCGTCGACATCGTCGAGCGCCTTCGTACCCAGCGCGACACCAAATCGCTCACCATTTGAGCCCGCACCGGCGTGTAATCGAAGGGGCTCCTCGGAGCCCCCTTCACCATTCGTGAATGCGGACGATTAGGCCTGGATGATCGCGACCGCCTCGCCCTCCACGACCGACTCGCCGCTCTGATTGACCGTCACCACCTTAACCGTGGCGAGCTTCTGACCGCCCTCCTCCGTCACCGCCGTGACCTCGCCTTTTGCGGTGAGGGTGTCCCCCGGCCATACCTGCTTCGTGAACCGCACCCCGAACTTCTTCAGGTTGCCTGCGCCCAGCCAATCCGTGAGCATGTGGCCCGTCAGACCCATCGACAGCATCCCGTGCGCGAACACCGATGGATAGCCTGCCATGCTCTTTGCCACGCTGTCGTCATGATGCAGCGGGTTGAAGTCCCCGCTCGCCCCGGCGTACTTGACGATGTGGCTGCGGTTCACGTTCTCGATGACGACCGCCTCGTGAGTGTCTCCCACTTTCAACTGCATAACTTCGCGCCTTTCCTGCTTGCTACTGGTCGACCGCACGTTCGGTCTGTACGCCGACCGATCGGGCCGTGACGCATAAGACGCCATCCTGGTTGCGATATTCCGTGATGCCCTCACTGAAGAGGAGCTTGCCGCCGCGCCGGCCCTCTTTCTCCCACCGCTCACCGGGGTGCGAAGTCACCGTCAGCGTGTCGCCCGCGTGGATGGGGTGGTGGTACTCATAATGCTGCTCCGCGTGGAGACCGCGCCCCAGGCCACCACCGCCGCCGCCCGGCGCATCGCCGCGGTGAGCAGGCGCAGCCCCCGGCCGGGGGCGTGTGAGGTCCAGGACGTAGTTCGGGTCCCAGTGCGCGCTGCACTGCACGAACGTCGGCGGCACCACGATGCCGCCGAGCGCTTTGGTGCCGGCATCCTTCGGGTCCCAAAACACCGGGTTGATGTCCCGCAGCGAGCGGGCAAACAGCATCACCTGCGTCCGGTCGACCGGGAATTCGTAACCCTCAGCCATGGTTTCTCCTGTTTCAGAAGTGCAAAAGCGAAGTCTACGCCGTTTCCCTGTGCCCTTCACGCCACAATTCGGACGGCGAGCCGGACGCTCTCCGTGGTGCGGTGGTGCGTTGGTGCGTTGGTGCGTTGGTGATACACTTAACACCATGGCCCGCCTGACTATCACGATATCCGACGACCGCCATCGCGCGCTCAAGGAGACCGCAGCTCGCCGCGGCCTCACTATCGGCGCCCTCATCGAAGAGAGCCTCGACCGCGCAGGGGTGAAGACAGCGGAAACGGCGTTGGCGATCCTGGACGCGGCCCGCGGGCACTCGGCAAAGATCCGCCCCGTTCTGTCCGAAGAAGAGGCGATGGAGCTCGCAGTCGAGGTTACGCGCGACGCGCGCCGAGAACTAGCCCAAGAGCGGAGGCGGGGTCCTGCCACCAGTCATCGTTGACACGAACGTCGTGGTGAGCGGGGTAATCGACCCTCCCGGGTCCCCGTCTGCCCGAATCCTTGACCGCGTCGTCGATGGTTCCCTCCATTGTCTCCTTTCAGTAGCACTCCTGACCGAATACCGCGTGGCCCTTCTGAGACCCCGTATCGCACGCCGTCACGGACGGACCACTTTCGAAATCGATGTCCTCCTGGGCGCTCTCGCAGCCGTCACGACGCTGGTCGAAGTGATTCCGTCTCACGCCCAGGCGCCCGATCCTAACGACAATCATCTCTGGGCGTTGATGGAGGCCGTGCCAGAAGCCGTGCTCGTGACCGGCGATCGCTTGCTCCGCGAGAACCCGCCCGAGGCCCGGCAGGTACTGACCCCGCGCGAGTTCGTGGACCGTTACCTCGGCGGCAAGGCCGGCGCCGGGCGCGCCCCGGGAGCTGTAGGAGGCTAACCCTCCTCCTTGGGCGGCGCCACGCCCGAGGCTTCCAACGCTGCCCGGCCCCTCTCGTCGAGGAACGCCTTCCACCACTCCGGGAACACCGATTCCGGGAGCTTCGCCGCCTTCCGAATCCTGATCACGCGGTCGAGCTCGGCCGTCACCGCGGCCGCCAGCTCCTCCCGGCTGCCGTTGTTCTTGTACGTCCAGTCGGCGCCCGGCGCGCGTTGTTCGAAGGGGCGCATCGAAGCGAGCCGTTGATTCGCTTCCTCCACGCTCATGCCCCGCGTCTCCAGGAGCCGCTGGAAGGCGACCTCGTCGTCGACGCCGATCAGCCAGGTCTGATCACACCAACGAGCGTAGCCCGGCTCCATCAGGTTCACCGCCTCCATCACTGCTATCTCGTCTGGCCGCAGTTCGGCACGCCAACGATCGATCTCGCCCTTGATCGCTTCAGTAATCGAACCCATCGCCCGCGTGAGTTTCGCCATCTCGGCGGGCTTCCCAAAGACCTTCGCCCCAAGGATCTTGCGGTCGACGTAGCCATCCGCCCCCACGACCTCCTGACCGAACGCTTCGACGACGCGGTCGAACCCCGGTGTCCCCGGGTCGTAGAGCCGATGCACCAGCTTGTCCGCATCGCAGTGCCTCGCGCCGCGCTCGACAAGGATCTGCGCGACGGTCGACTTGCCCGCAGCGATGGTCCCAGTCAAACCAATGACAAGCGGCGAGGACTCAGGACTTGGGACTGAGGACTCTGACATTGGCGCCTCGTTGGTTGTCTCGCTGGCGTTGCACTGCTGACCGTAACCCGGCCAAGATTCTGGACAGCTCCTCCGCTCGATCCAACAGCTGTTCGAAGTCCGATGGAGTGAGGTACCCGACGTCTGATGCCACGTACAGGTGTGAGCGGAGCTCCGCGCACGACCCCTTTGCGGTCGAGAGGAATTGGTGGAACTCCGCCCTTCCGCCGCGTTCAAACCCTTCCGCCACGTTCGCCTTCACAGAGACCACTGCCCGTTGAATCTGGCTGACGAGCCCAAAGTCACGGGCGAAGTTACCGCTCCGCGTCTGGGCGTAGATGTCTCGGGTCAGTGCCCTTGCCTTCTGCCAGGCCACCAGATCCTCGAAGCGCTCGACCGTAGCCATGCGACCCTCGCTGAGTCCTGAGTCCTGAGTCCTGAGTCCTGAGTCCTAAGTCCTCGGCACTCCTACGGCGCCTCGTTCGTCATGATCACCGTCCCCGCCGCGGCGAACATCCCCCCCACCCCCTGCGCCACGCTGATCTTCAGGTTCGGCACCTGCGCCGCGGCCGTCCCGCGCAGTTGGCGCACGCTCTCCTGCAGCGCGTACATGCCGTACATGCCCGAATGCATGTAGCTGAGCCCGCCACCGTTGGTGTTCAGCGGCAGTTTGCCCCCTGGCCGCGTGTTTCCTTCCCAGATGAACCGTCCCGCTTCACCCCGGCCAACGAACCCGAGATCCTCCAGCCCGTAGAGCGGCAGGTGCGCGAAGGCGTCATACACCATCAGGTGGCCCACGTCCTTGGGTGCGACTCCCGCCTCTCCGAAGGCCTTCTTCCCCGAGACGCGGAAAGCCTTGGAGCTCGTGAAGTCCTCCATCTGGCTGATCATCGGCGTTTCCACGCTCTCGCCGGTGCCCAGGATGTAGACCGGCTTCGTCGGGAAGCCCTTCGCCCGGCTCGCTGAGGTGAGGATGAGAGCCCCGCCCCCGTCGGTCACCAGGCAGCACTCGAGCAGATGGAAGGGATAGGCGATTATTCGCGAGTTGAGCACGTCCTCCACGGTGATTGGGTCCCGGTACGAAGCACGTGGGTTCATCCCCGCCCATTCCCGTTGCACCACCGCCACCATCGCCAGCTCCTCGTGCGTCAGTCCGAGCTCCTTCATGTAACGCAGGACCGGCACGGTGAACATGCTTGGCGGGCCAGCCGGACCGTACGGCGCCTCGAACTGGCCGGGCAACGTGCTCCCCATGCCTCCGCCGAAGAACCGGCCGCCGGCGCCCACGTGTGATCGGCCGCTCTCCCCGTGCGTCACCAGCACCGTGTCGCAGAGGCCCTCGTTGATCGCCGCCGCCGCGTGCCGCACATGCAGCATGAACGAGCACCCGCCCACCGAGGTGCCGTCTACGTAGGTCGGCGTGATCCCGAGGTAATGCGCGATCGCGACCGGCGATTCGCCGGCTGTCGCCACACCGTCGATGTCCTTCGGGCCAAGGCCGCAGTCGGCCATCGCATTGAGCGCGGCGTCGGCGTGAAGCTGGATCACCGAAAGGTCGGGGATGACCCCCATCTGGGTCGTTTCTGCGGCCCCGACGATAGCGACCGACTTCGGCTTCATCGTGCCCCCCCCGCCGGCCGGAACTTGGGCAGGCTCACCGTATCGCTCACCGCTTCGAACGCCACTTCGACCGGCATGTCGAGGACCAGCGCCTCCGGTGTCTGTGCGACGTCGACCATCGTCGTCATCATCTTGGGGCCTTCGTCCAGCTTCACTACGGCGATCGCATACGGCGCATCTTGTTCGAACCCGGGTGCCGGCCGGTGGTTAATCACATAGCTATGCAGCGTCCCCCGCCCGGTCGCTTTGAAGGACGACACGGATCGTGAAGCGCACGCCGGGCAAAACGGCCGCGGCGGAAAGTAGACGTTCGAGCAGGTGTTGCAGCGCTGCAACAGCAAGTCGCCCGTCTTTGCCGCGTCCCAGAATTCCTGCGTCTCGGGCGTCGGGTGTGGTAATGGTTTGCGGTATTCCGCCAAGTCGATGTGACCTGCCTTTTCGTAGAGTCCGGTTCCCACGAAGGAACTTCCGGCTCAGGTTGCGGAAGCAATGTTTACCGTGAACGTGAAGGTTGGGCAAGTTTGGGGGGCCGCGATGTCCCGCCTCGGCAGGCTCCTGGAGCTCAGGAAGGAGTGACGGCGCCGCCGTACAGCACTTCGCGCAGGTCCAGGGCGAGGTTCGAACCGTCGAGCAGCATGTGACGCGAATTGAACCCATCCGCGCGGATGGAGATTCGCAGATCGGCAGGCTCAAGGTCGGCCGGGATGGCGATCCCGGTGTTTCCTGCCTCGTCCGTCCGCGCCGTCGCCACCTTTCCTTCGCGATGGTCCGCCACGAGTATCTCCGCCCCGGCCACCTGCGGTTGGTCGCCCGACTCGTCCGCATCGTTGTCCAGCACGCTGATCTGGGCCGTCCGCCCATCGTGCGCCACGGCGACAAGGACATCGAGGTCGCGCAGATAAACCAGCGGTTCGGTCGTGATCGCCGCCATCCCGTCGCGTTGGGGGATGCGAGCCGGGTTCGCCCGCAGACTCACGTCCTGCACCGCCATGCCGTGGTCAGTCGTGATAACGAAGAGTGTCGATTCGAACAGCCCCTTCTCATCGAGGATCCGTAGGATGTGGCCGATCTGCCGGTCCGTCTCGTCCAGCGCTTCGCGCGCCCCCTCGTGGTGAGGTCCGTAATCGTGTGCAGCCGCGTCCGGCAGGCTGAACTCGTGATAGATGAGCATCGGCACCGGGTGCGACTCGTCCAGCAGCAGGTGCCGCGCCTGGCCGAGGCCGCGGTTGTCGATAAGCCCCACGAGGTGATGGCCCGTCTCTTGCAGCTCCGCCGCCCACCGCGGGCTGATGTCGGCATCCGTCTCGGCGGTCAGCGCCCGCAGCTGGTCGCGTTCACCCACCAGTCGCCGTTCGAGACTCGCATGGTCTGCTCCTCGGGTGCAGGGGTCGTTGATCGAAGCCGTCAGCGCCCCCTCCATGTGGTTCCACGACCCGAACACCCGGTGGAATGCCTCGTAAAGCGTCTCGACCTCCGGCGAAAGGAACTTCGCCGTGTCGAATTGCTGCCCCTGGGGCGATACCGTCTCCCTTCGCTCGCGGAGGTAGTACGACGGATTGACGATGTCGTGGTGGCCACTCCAGCACGAAGTTCCGATCGCGTTGTGGCTCGGCCACGTGATGCTCGGAAAATTCGTGATGCTCCCGTGATGAAGCATCGCCCCTCGCCCGATTAGCCGCCGAAGGTTCGGGATGTCCCTCGAGTCAGATTCAAGCCTGTGGACCAGCTCCGTGTGCGACTGGCCGTCCAGCAGCATGATGTAGACCCGCTCCGGCCGGGTCTCCGAGCCGTCCAACACGGCTTCGAGCACGCGGCCGTCCTGCCTGCGAAAGTACACGTCCGGCTCGCACCCCCGCTCGCTGCCGCTGCGGCCGCTGGCGTCTTTGCCGTCGATGAGTGGAAACCCCATCAGCCTGGCGACCGTCGGAGCGATGTCGATCTGGCGGGCGTCGGCCTCGACCGATGCTCCCCTCTGGACACCCGGCCCACTGAAAATCAGCGGCGAACGGGACTGGATAACGTCGAGCGCCCCGTGCTGGCCAGGCTGCCGGCCGAAGGCATAACTCTTCGGGTTGACCACCAGGTCCGGGGCGTTCGGGCTGTCGAAGAGCTGCGAGAGCCGTTCGTACGCATAGGGGTAGGTGAGTGCCTCTGGTTCAACGAAGGCCGCCTGCGGGTCGTTCGGGTTGCGGCCCGCAGCCAACTCCTCCTCCAGCCGGGACAGGGCCGTCGCATCCTGGCGGGCGATCGGGTTCTCGCCCAAAGTCTCGATCACCTCGTACTCGTAGCCGCCTCCCTTCGCGTGCCGACGGATCCAGCGCACCATCCCTCTCAATGCCCATGCTTCATAGGCGCTCGAACCGTCGCGCTGAAAACGGCACGTGGCCACGAAATCGGTCCACGCTCGACCGTCGTCGCTCGCCAGCAGCTTGTGGATCGCCAGGTTGCCTGATTCTTCCTGGTTGTGGTCAAGACCCTGCCCGCCGGCTCGCTCCGGATCGGCGTTCGCGAAGGCAGCCGTGTCTTTAGTCGACGTGGTCATGGGCGTTCCTTTTTCGTGGTGATCGAAATTCTGGCACGGCAGCGTGTTCTGGCGCTCAACGGGGCGGCCACGGCGACTAGAGCTCCCAACCTACGAACGGGCCCTCCGTCTGTACCTCCATCGCCGCCAGGAACGTCGCCGTCATGAAATAGAAGGCCGCCAGGATCGCGATCCCGGCCACCGTCGCCGCCGGGAAGTGCTTGCTCAGCTCGTCGTGCACCTCCTGCGCCGGGTGGTCGCTGGCTGCCAGAGCGTCAATGTAAGCGAGGAGCGCCCGCTCAGCAGGGCTGAAAAGCTCGGTCGTCCGCCAGTGGTGAAGCGCGTTGATCCGGGCGTCGCTCAGGCCCGCCTGCCGCCCGATCCTCACATGCTGGTGCCACTCGTACATGCTGTGTCGCAGGATCGCAGCCCGAAGGATGGCAAGCTCCCGCGTCGCCACGTCCAGCCCGCAATCCGCCCATAGTCCGTTGCCCAGGCGCAGGTAGGCCCGCAGGACTTCCGGGTTGTTCCCCATCGCGAGGAAGATGTTCGCCGGCGGGTCGCCGGCCACAGCCCTGTCCCAGACGTACTTCAGTTCCTCAGGGAACTCCTCGCGAGTGGCGTTGGGAAGTCGGCTCATCGCTGCCTCTCCGGCGTAGTGCCGGGCAGTGTAGCGCCTGCCCCTGCAGCCCGCCCGCGATGCTCCACCGGCGCAAGGTCGCGCATCGTGGTTCGGCCTTCGATTCGCCTGGCAGGAGTCTTGCGATCCGTGCCCCCCAGGCTACCTGGCCGGACTCGAGCCGCTGCGGTCAGCCCGTCCACCCCGGGCGCTCGCTTCCGTCAGCCATATCCGGCGCGCCACCTGCGTGCCCATCACGATCGGCCGCCCTTCGATCCGCACCGTCACAGTCCCCCGGTTCGTCGCCACCGCTTCTACGAAGGTCGAGACCCCCGGGCGGATGCCCTCATCGTAGAAGAACCGCAGGAGGTCTTCGTCTTCCTCGAACACCCGATCGACTTCCACCACCACCCCCTCCGGTACGTCCGCCAGCGTTGCCATGCTGAGCCGCCGGGGCGTCCCATGGCCGGGAATCGGGTATCCAAAGGGACTCCGCGTCGGCCGGCCGAGCGTTTCGAACAGGTTGGGCTCCGTCACGTCAGAGATGCCGTGCTCCAGCAGGTGCGCCTCTTCGTAGGCCCGCCACCAGGGCACCTTCAGGATCTCTGTGATCAGGCACTCCGCCAGCCGGTGACGCCGGACCATCCGTTCCGCCCGCAGCAGTCCCTCCGCAGTCAGCTTTATCACCTTCCGCGAATCGAGTTCAACCAGCCCGTCGCGCTGCAGCCGTTTGAGCATTCCCGCGACCGACGGCGGTGTGATCCCCAGCCGGTCCGCGATGCGCACCGCGATCGCGTCCTGCCCCTCGTCGTGATGCAGGCGGTAGATCGCCGTGAGGTAGTCATCCGCAGCAACGTTGGAGACCTGTTTCGGCATGCTGGGCCCGATCGTGCCATGGCCAGGTGGCCATGGCTATCCAGCCGATCGTCCAGATGCAGCGACACCCCCGATCCGCCAGACTACGGCTCATGTCGTTGCGCTACGCGATCCTCGGCCTCCTCATGCAGGACGACCTCTCCGGGTACGAACTCACAAGGCGGTTCGACCAATCCGTCGGATACTTCTGGCACGCCCGCTCACAACAGATCTATCCGGAACTGGCGCGGCTCGAAGAGGACGGGTGCGTCTCGAGCTGGGTCGTCGAGCAGATTGGTCGCCCCGACAAGCGCCTCCACTCCATCACGGAGCGGGGAAGGGAGGCGCTCCGCGCCTGGGTGGTATCGCCCTCCCCGGTCACGCTCGTGAAGGATGAATTCCTCGTCAAAGTCTGGTCTTATGGACACGTTGACCCCGAGGCCGCCATCCGCGCCGTGGCTCAGCAGGGAACACACCACGAAGAACGCCTGGCCACCTACCGCACCATCGAATCTAGCATCGGCCCTGACACGCACGCTTTGGGCGACGACGCGCGCTTCGGCGCCTACCTCACGCTCCTCGGTGGGATCGCCATCGAGGAGGCGCTCGTTGGTTGGTGCCGCCAGACTGAAGCACTGTTTCGCCGCCGCGAGACTGAACGGCTTGCGGCGGCTCGGGCCGCTGCTGGCAGCTGAACCGCTTGTGCCCCCGCCTCGGCCTGCGGGAGGGCCATCAACGAAGGCAACTTACCTGTCGGTAAGAACATCGCTTCCCAACTGCCGGAGCCGGCGGTAGACTGTGTGTCGCCACTGAGTCCCGAGGAGGATGCTGTCCCATGGTCGCCAATCCACTGACCGAATCCAGCCTGGACCTGTCCTGGCTCAACCTCTACGACGACGCCACTTCGGCCACCCCCGGCAAGAAGGGCCTCACCCTCAAGGAGATCACCCTTGGCCGCTACGGGGACGCCGGGCGTCTCGGCGGCGACATGACCTATCGCCTCCGTGGCGCCATCCCCCGGCCGGGCGCCCAACGCTTCGGGACCAACTACATGTCGAAGTCCGACGTTTGGTCCGAGAACTGCGTCATGCTTTACGAAGAAGCCACCCAGCGCCAGTGGTCCTCGGCTCGGGATATCCCTTGGAACACCCTCCAGGAACTCCCCGAAGAGATCGAGCGGGCCATGTGCCAGCTCTGCACCATGCTCACCGAGGTCGAGTTCATCGCCGGCGATGTCCCCGGCCAGTGGCTCCCCTTCGTCAGCGCCCAGGACTTCGAAGCCGGGCTCTTCCTCATGTCACAGATCATGGACGAAGCCCGCCACACCGACGTCTTCCGCAAGCGGGCCCTCGTCAACGGCGGCGGCCTCCTCGCCCAGGGCGCCGGCCTCGGCCTTCGCACACTCCTCGAAGCCCGCGACTTCACCGAGATGTCTGTCCTCATGCACGTCCAGGCGGAAGGCTTCGTCCAGTCGATGTTCCGTATGGGCGAGCTCATCGGCCAGACCGAAGCCGATAAGCGCATCTTCCGCATGAGCGCCCAGGACGAGTCCCGGCACCTCGCCTTCGGCGTCATGCACCTCAAGTATGTGCTCGACACCGACCCGGACCGCCGCGAGGAGATCCACCACTACCTCGACAAGGCGGAAGGCGAGGCCGGCGGCGGCGGATCCGGCGATGTCACCTTCCCGCCCGTCTTCGAATCGCTCTGCCTGCTCCTCGGGGGCGGCGCCGACAAGTTCGACGAGGGCGTCCAGAAGTTCCTCCTCCTGCGGAAGCGGCAGATCAACGAGTACGTTCACCGGCTCGAAGTAGCCGGCCTCGGCGATCGGCGACAGCGGCTCGGGCCGTTGTTCGCGCAGTTCGTCGACCCGGCCTAGCACACGGCAACTCAGGAGAAGCCCCTCGACCGCGTCGCGGGGCTTCTTTTCGACTCGCACACCCCGGAGGCAACAAGATGTCCGACTCACCAGCGACCGAGGCGGCGGAGATCCCCCAGGAGGCTCGCGACAAGGCACGTGAGCTGGGATGGGAAGATGGCCTGATCGAACTCGCCATCGACAAGGGACATACACTCCAGGAAGTCTGGCAGGCCCTGCGCGCGAACGTCGATGGAGCGACCGCCAAGGGGTTCCTGTCCGGCGGCTCGATGGTTCGCCCCGACTTCTGGTGGATGAAGGTCCCGACCGAATGGGGCATTCGCGCCAAGCCGGCCGACAAAGATCTCGGCCTGACCATCGGCGACCTGAACATCGGCACCTACGGCGATATCCCCGACGTCTGGTACAACCGCTCCGAAATCGCCCGCGGTTCGTACCCAAGCGCGATCGTCGAGGACATGGGCTACACCATCTTCGACAAGGCCCAGGTCTGGGCCGACTGCGTCGTCCCTCTCTACGAAATCGCCATCCGCGACCGCTGGATTTCCTCCACCGACCTCCGTTGGAACAGCCTCGAACACTTGCCCGAGGACATCGAAAAGGCTGTCTGCCAGCTCATGACCGAGATGAGCGAGAGAGCCTATTACGAAGGGGTCGTCCTGGGTGGCTGGCTGCCCGAGATCAGCTACGGCTACCTCGAACTCAAGCTCTTCCTATCCACCGTCATCTACGACTTCGCCCGCCACGCCGAAGCCTTCCGCAAACGGGCGCTGGCCAACGGAGGTGGTCTCGGCCTCCAGGCGCCGACCGACTTCTCCCGGGCAGTGCAGGAAGCCAGGAGCTTCCCCGAGCTCACCGCCGTCCTGTTCGTCCAGGACAGCATGCTGCTGACGCTCTTTAAGAACGGAGACAAATTCGCCCAGAATCAGCTCGAACGCGACCTCTACGCTCTCTGCGCCCGCGACCGCCAGCGATTCATGGACTACCATGTCGAACGCCTCAAGCACTTCCTCTTCAAGACCCCCGACCGCCGCGAGGAACAGAACCTCTACCTCGGCAAGGCCGAGGGCCGCATGATCAAGGATTGGGCCGACCCCGTCGTCTCGGAGCCGCTCGCCATCCTCCTCGGCGGCGGGAAGCACAACATCGAAGCCGGCAAGGTCAAACTGCAGGAGTTGCGAAAGCTCCAGGTGCAGGAGTACGTCGAGAACCTCAAGCGCGCGACATTCTTCCGCAAGAACCTCGCCCCGAGGCTCCAAGACATCCTCAACAGCTGACCGCCAACGTCTCGGAGATGAAGACCGCGCTCAGGATCCTTCTAACGGTAGCCGGGATCTCCGTCGTCGCGACAGCGCTCGCCTCGCCTTCAGCGGTCGCAGAGGCGCCCGCCCCGGCCGGCATCGTCCAGCAACTCCGCTACATCGGCCGCGATCCCGCAACCGGCATGCCCGCGACCGTCAACGACCGCTTCATCGCCGACGTCGCACGCGGGGTCGAACGCTACGGCAAAGACGAACAGAAGCCTGTCCCTCCTCCGCCCGTCGATGGAGCAGACATCGTCCGGCTCTCCATCCCGAAGCTTGGGGTGGCCGCTTCCGTCGCACGTTTCGGACTCGATAACTTCGGCCGGCTCGATGTCCCCCAGGACCGCACGACCGTTGGCTGGAACCCCGGCTACTCCGCCCTCCCCGGCCGAGGCGCCGCCACCTTCTTCGCCGCCCATTTCGAATACGCCGGCGCTCCCGGCGTGTTCAACCGGCTCAGCGCTCTCGCATCCGGCGACGAGGTGACCGTCTCCGTTAGCGACGGGTCCCTGTATCGCTACCGCGTGACCTCGACCATTGATTACACCATCGCCGCAGCCGACATGGGGGCCCTCCTCGCCGGGCGCGAAGGAGCCGAGAGTCTCACCCTGATGACCTGCAGCGGCCCCGCCACCGCCGACGGATACCTGCTGCGCACTGTCGTCCTGGCCGAACGCGTCGTCGGCTGAAGCGCTACCGGCGCCGCCGGGCGCGCCCGGGATTGACCTCTGTGCCCGAGACCGCCTTCTCGATCACCTTCTGGTAGTGCTGCAGCGCCTCCATCCATCGTGTCAGGAAGAGGTCGCCCGCCGCCGTCAGCCGGTACATGCGCCGGGCGGGGCCGCTCTCCGAGGTGTCCCAGGAAGACGACACCAGCCCCGTGTGCTCGAGTTGCCGCAGCGTCCGGTACACCGTGCCGCTATCGAATTCCGGCAGGCCAGCTTCGCTCAGCCGCTGCGTCAGTTGATAGCCGTAGGCGTCCCAGTTCTTTAGAAACGCCAACAGGCTTG
Organism: Tepidiformaceae bacterium; assembly: GCA_041488155.1. Classification (GTDB taxonomy): domain Bacteria; phylum Chloroflexota; class Dehalococcoidia; order Tepidiformales; family Tepidiformaceae; genus JBGPOS01. The sequence goes on along the minus strand of JBGPOS010000001.1, from coordinate 75,154 downwards.
TCGAGAGAAGTTCGCCATGAAGGCGCGGACGAGTATCGCCAGGATCACTTCGAGGTCGTTCAGGCAAGGGTGGTTCTCCTAGATGCAGTATGCATCTAGGACTCGTAGATATGCAACTTTGGACTTATGTTACTCGCGGCCTTCCAGCTCACCGCTCGCGGGGGGTGGCCTGAATTGCCCCCGGCAAGGCCCGATGGGGAAGCTGTTACCGCCGGCCCGTTCGCCCGTTACCCTTGCGAGATGGATGAAGCCGCGCTCGTCGCAGCAGCAAGAAAGAACCCGGACGCCTTCGCTCGCCTCTACCACCAGAGCCTGCCCCGAGTCTACGGCTTCGCCCTCGCCCTCACCCACGACCACGACCGCGCCGAGGACGTGACTTCGGAGACGTTTCGCCGGGCGCTCGGGCGCTTCGACGCCTACGAAGACCGCGGTCAGCCCTTCGTCGCCTGGCTCTTCACCATCGCCCGCAACGTCGTACGTGATGCGGCGCGCAAGGCGGGCCGCGAAGTCGATTTGGCCGGCCACGATTCCACGGAGGACCGCTGGCTCGGCGAAGGTCTCGTCGCAAGCGAAGCTGCCTGCCTCGTCCGCACACACGTAGCGAGGCTCCCCGCGGCTCAGCGAAGGGTCATCGTCCTGCGCTACGGCCACGACTGGCCTTACCGAAAGGTCGCCGAGCGAATGGGCAAAAGCGAAGCGGCCGTCAAACAACTCTCCTACCGCGCCGTCCTGCGGCTCCGAGAGATGATGCAAGAAGATGGGTACCACCATGAACCAGACTGAAGAAGCCCGGGCCGATCCGTTCCTGCAGTCGATTCGGGCCGCGCTCTCCGCTGAGCCCGACCCGCGTTTCGCAGCGTCGCTCGGCGACGATCTGCGCGCCCGCCGGGCCCTCGCCACCGCCCAGCTCTTCTGGTTCGACATGGCCACGTCGTTCGGCCAAATCCGAATCGTCCACGACGGCCGCCTCGTGCACCTGGTGAGCAACGACCCCGCCAACTTCGAAGCCTTCGCCAGCGAGCGCCTCGGTTTCCTGCCGCAGTTCGGAGGGCGTCCTTCGGTCGCGGCTGCCGTGGCGGCGGTGCTCGCCGGGCGAAAGCGCGGCACCGAAGTCGCCTACCTCGGCACGCTGGCATCGTTCCAGCGGCAGGTCCTCCAGGTCACCGCCCGCATCCCCCGCGGTGAAGTGCGACCCTACGGCTGGGTAGCTCGGAAGATCGGTCTTCCCGGCGCCGTCCGGGCGACAGGGACGGCCCTCGGGCACAACCCCGTCCCCTTCGTCGTGCCCTGCCATCGCGTCGTGCGCTCCGACTGGCAGCTCGGTGAGTATTCGGCCCGCGGCGGCACCGCCACCAAAGAACGGCTGCTCAGGTCCGAAGGCGTCGACACCGAATGCCTGGACCGCCTGCGCGCCGGGCATGTCCGGTTCCAGGGCAGTCGTACCACCCACATCTTCTGCCTGCCCACCTGCTATTCAGGCAAACACCTGCAGCCCGCGAACCTGGTGAACTTCCACGACGAACGAGAGGCCCGCGGCGCCGGCTATCGGCCCTGCCTTCTCTGCCAGCCAGCCTGACTCTATTACCCGTTGATCAGCGCTTGCAGGGCGGTACTCGCTGCCACGCGCGACGAGCCGATGACGAACAGAACTTCGTCGCCCACCACGCCCGCCGTCCCCGTCACGTTGCCGTCCGGAGCCTGCGCGAGAGTAATCCGGCCCTCGGTCGAAAGGGTCGCCTTCGCAGCCTTCAAGAACTGTTGCTGAGCCGAGGCGAACCGGCTGGCGGCCTGGTTGTCGCCGAAGCGCAGCCGGAAGGCCGCGACGCTCTCGCTTCCGTTCGTGTACACCTCGTAATGGTCGCCCGCCCAGCCCGCAGCTGCTCCAGAGGCTTCGCCGGAATCGAGACGAAGTTGCAGGTAGTTGCGGACCTGGAACTCGCCGAACGTGCCCCCTGATTCGCGGCTCCACCCGGCCCCCAGGCTTGCGCGAAGGTCTGGCAGCGTGACCGTCGCCGGCTGCCACCCCGAGTCGAGCCGCTCCGGGTGGAAGATGAAGGCCGTCCCCCGCGGCGGGCGCGTGAGCATCTCGTTGATCGCTGCCGTCCCCTTCTTTGCCCGGATCGATCGAATCCAATCGGTGCCCGTCGTGTACGGAAAGAACAGCTCGCGCTGGATCGATGGCGGCACCTGCTCGACCGTCGCCGCTGATGCCAGGAGGAGCATCCGCCCCGCCCCCGGGATGGCGGTGAACTGCCGGGTGTAAATCCCCTCGTGCGTAACTGCGTCCCCTTCGATCACCGCAGTCGATGTCAGGTTCAGGTCGAGGTCGTCGACCACTGTCTTGTAAAGCTCATCGAGGTGGAAGTGGTAATCCTGCACCGCATGCACAAGCTCATGCGCGAGCGTGGATTTCTCCTGCCGCGGGAGATGGTCGAAGTCAATGCTCGCCCCGTCCTCGTGCACCACCCACAGCTCGTCATCGAGGGGCGAATAGAGGCCGAGCACGTCCTGGCTGCCAAACGAAAGGTAGACGGAGAGGTAGTCCTGGTCCTTGCGAAGATGTCCGAGCAGCCGGTACAGCGTCGTCGTCCGGGCAAACCAGCGCCGGTCGTCGTCGGTGGTCAGCCGCTCGAGGAGCGCTGGCAACTCGGAGCGCGCGATGAGCTGGGCCTTGAGCGAAGGCGGGGGCGAAAGCTCCCGAATCTTCGCGACATCCTGGAGAATCCGATCGATGGCCGCCGGCAGCGGCTGCGCCACGTCCGCCGGCGAAGCCCCGGGCGCCTGCTGCCCCGCTGCGGACGTTGCCGTGGCGGCCCCGTCCAAGCTTCCGGCCGGGCGGTCGGAACAGCCCCCGAACGCCAGCACCAAGGCTCCGGCCAGCGCCGCCAGGGCGGTGGGTCTACGCTGCACGCCGTCCGCCTTTCCTTGCCCGCCGTCGAATCCCTACAGTATCGTGGCCGGTGCGGCGCATTCGTCTAGCGGCCCAGGACACCGCCCTCTCAAGGCGGAGATCAGGGGTTCGAATCCCCTATGCGCTACCACGTATCTGCGGCTCGCACCTCTGCTGCCGTCGGTTTTCTGGTGTCGCTTACCGACCTTGGGTCGTCGCCAAGGATAGGCGTCGCTGCCCCAAGACGTGGTCAAGGCCGCACCCGTTGGCCCGGATTCGACTTCAGGTTTACCCCGGGCCGCTGTTCTCTGCGCCAGGCTCAATCTCCGCCGGCGGAGCTTCCCCTGTCGCCGGCGTCGCGTCCTCGGAACTGCCTTCGACCGTCTTTTCGGGGTGAGTCGTCTCGATCTTGTAGCCCAGGATGACCGCCGCCGCAGCCCCGATCCCGAGCAGCCAAGGCGCAAGGATGCCCCCAACGACCACCGCTGTCAGCGGCAGGTCGATCGGGACGTGCTCGCCCTTCCTCACCAGGACATGGCGCCGGTTGCCCTCCGCCCACAGGTGCCTGGCTCCGTCCCCGAACGAGCGTCGCTCGCCACTCGGCTCCGAACTTCCCATGCCCGCATGCTACCGCGCGTCAGCGGAGAAGAGAATCTTGACGGACCAAACCTTCGCACTCGGCTCCGTGTTTGTCATGATGGACTCGTGGCCGAATCCTTTGCCGGCAAGCTGCTCATCGCCAGTCCGAGGCTCGACGACTCGAACTTCCACCGGACTGTCGTGCTTCTCTGCATGCACGACGAAGCCGGTGCCTTCGGCCTGGTCCTCAACCGCCCCGTCGCCGATGCGGAAATCTCCAGCCACCTGCCCCAGTGGTGCGAGCACGTTCCCTCGCCGACCGTCATCTTCCAGGGCGGACCCGTCGAACCGGCAGCCGCCCTGGCGCTCGGCCGTCAAAGGCTCGGGGCCGCCCAGGGTGTGCCGAAGCCGGTACTCGATAGCATCGGCCTTGTCGATCTCGGACTCCCTCCCGAAGATCTCCTTCCGCAGATCGACTTGCTCCGGATCTTTGCCGGATACGCTGGCTGGGGCGCAGGGCAACTAGAAGGAGAGTTAGCAGAAGGGTCATGGTTCGTGGTCGACCCCGAACCTGCCGACGTCTTCAGCCAGGACCCGCCATCACTCTGGCGTGCCGTCCTCCGGCGCCAATCCGGAAGACTCGCAATGTTCGCCTACTTCCCCGCCGATCCCTCGACCAACTGAGCGCCCCCGCCCTCAGCGGTTGGCCACCACCTGGATGGCCGCGACCATCGCGCTACTTTCCCAGGCCGCCAAGGAACTTCAGCACCGCCTCGTTGAAAGCCACCGGCTGGTCGATATTGGACGCGTGGCCGGCGTCGGCGATGACTACCCGCGCGGCCCCCGGGATCTTGTTCGCCATGTAGTCGGTCGCCGCCAGGAACGGTTCGTCCTTGGACCCCACGAGGACGAGTGTCGGCACCGCCACCTTGTCCAGCGATTCGATCACTCGCGAGTCGAACTGTGCCAGCATCCCTCGCGCCGCGCCTGCGAGCCCGGCCGCCGACCGATGCTGGCTCACCCGGACCTCCGCGCCGCCACCGAGGGCGTCGAGGCCACGCGTTTCGAAGGCTACCGCGCGCTGCTCCGACGTCCGGTTCCAACCCTCGCGCGCTTGGGGATTGCGGTACCCCGGCCCCGTGTCGAACAGCATGAGCGCGCGCGTCATCTCCGGGTGCGCCAGGTAAAACGCCAGCGACATGTAGCCCCCAAGCGAGAGCCCACCGATCACCGCCCGCTCCACGCCGCACTCCTTCAGGATGGCCGCCATGTCCTCGACGGTCGCTGCTTCGGAGTATTCGGACTGCGAAGACGGGCTCTCGGTCAGTCCGTGGCCGCGCATGTCCCAGGTGATCACCCGGTAACGCCCCTTCAAGGCCTCCACCTGCCCCAGCCACATGCGAGTCGTCGCGCTATACCCGTGGCTCAGCAGCACCACCGGGCCCGTCCCGTGATCCTCGTAGTAGATCGAAACTCCCCCCCGCTTGATGGATGTCATCATGTTTCTCCTGGAACTGCAGTGGTCGGGATTCTACACGGATTCAGTCCGCCGGCAGTTCGCTCAATCGCCCGGCACGGCGGCTGGTACAGGTCTCCCCTGGCACGGACAATGCCCCCGTGGAACTCAAGGCCACCCGCTACGACCTGTCCGGTGCCACGGCCACCGTCACCCTCAATCGCCCCCACCGCCTCAACGCCTGGACCGGCCGGATGCACACGGAATACCGCTGGGCCATCGCAAAGGCGGAGGCGGATCCAGCGGTCCGCGTAATCGTTGTCACTGGCGCAGGCCGTGGATTCTGCGCCGGCGCCGACTCTGCCGCCCTGGAAGGCCACCGCGAGAAGGGCGGCTATGATCCCGGCGTAGGGCCTGACCTGGCCAACCCCGGCTACGGCGTGCGCCCGGAGTTCGACGCCAACTTCGCCTTCCATTTCGGCCTGACGAAGCCAGTCATCGCCGCTATCAACGGCCCCGCCGCTGGCGTAGGTCTGGTCCTCGCCTGCTTCGCCGACATCCGCTTCGCGGCTACCGGGGCCAAGCTCACCACCGCCCATGGTCGCCTCGGCCTGCCCGCCGAGTACGGCCTCTCCTGGCTCCTGCCCCGGCTCGTTGGCCTGACGCGCGCCAACGACCTCTTGCTCTCCAGTCGCGTCTTCTTCGCCGAAGAGGCCGCCGCCATTGGCCTCGTCAACGCCGTGCTCCCGGCAGACGAACTGCTACCGCACACCTACCGCTACGCCGAGGACCTCGCCACCACGATCTCCCCGTCGTCGTTGCGCGAGACCAAGCGGCAGATCTACGTCGACCTCCACCGCGACGTCGGTGCGGCGGTGCGCGAGTCTGAGGCGCTCCTCGAGCGCATGACCACCGATCCGGACTTCGCTGAAGGCGTTGCCGCCCTCGTAGAAAAACGGGCACCACAGTTCGGTCTCCCGGCTGACTAGTTCTTACTCAAGAAGGTCATTTCGCCGCCCTCCGTCGCACGGGTGGCTCCCCCTCTCCCGCGAAGTCGGGAGAGCGGGTCGGGGGGTGAGGGCAGGATGCGCGAATCAGCGCTCTTGTCTTCGAGTAAGTACTAGTGCCACCCCAATGCACCCAGAGGGCATCAGCGGACGTCGGTCGCCGGTGTCCCCTTCTCCCGGCGCTTCGGGAGAAGGGGCGAGGGGACGAGGGCTAGTGGCTACGAAGCCTTCGTCGCCCCGGCGATGATGTCCTGCACCACCGCCGGTTCAGCAAGCGTGGTCACGTCCCCGACGTTCTCTGGTTCGCCTTCCGCGATCTTCCGCAGGATCCGCCGCATGATCTTCCCTGAGCGCGTCTTTGGTAGTCCTTCCACGAACTGGATCTTATCGGGCGTCGCTATCGCGCTGATGTCGCGCCGTACCGCGTCCCGGAGCTCGCGCGCCAGCTGATCCGAGCCATGCAGTCCCGCCTTCAACAGCACGAAGGCGTAGATGCCCGTCCCCTTCACATCGTGCGGAAAACCGACCACCGCCGCTTCGGCGCAGCTCTCGTGCCCCACGAGCGCTCCCTCGATCTCGGCCGTCCCCAGCCGGTGGCCCGCGACGTTCAGGACGTCGTCCACCCGCCCCGTGATCCAGTAGTACCCGTCTTTGTCGCGGTGGCATCCGTCCCCCGTGAAATACCGCCCCGGGTAGGCCGTCAGATACGTCTGCACAAAGCGCTCGTGGTCTCCGTAGACCGTGCGCATCATCCCCGGCCAAGATGCGTCCATGCAGAGTCGGCCGGTGACGTTGTTGCCCTTCAGCTCGTTGCCCGCTTCATCCACCACGCTCGGCTGCACCCCAAAGAAGGGCACAGAGGCCGACCCCGGCTTCATGTCTATCGCCCCGGCGAGACCGGTGATCATGTGGCCCCCGGTCTCGGTCTGCCAGTACGTGTCCACGATCGCGCACCGCTCTTCGCCGACCACCCGGTAGTACCACCGCCACGCCTCGGGGTTGATAGGCTCACCGACCGTGCCAAGCACCCGCAGGCTCTTCCGGCTGTAACGCTTCACCGGCCCGTCGCCGTCGCGCGCAATCGCCCGGATGGCGGTCGGGGCCGTGTAGAAGATGGTGATCCCCAGGCGGTCGACGACGTCCCAGAACCGTCCCGTGTCCGGGTAGTTCGGTATCGACTCCAACACCACGCTCGTCCCGCCGTTCCCCAGCGGCCCGTACACAATGTAGCTGTGGCCCGTGACCCAACCGATGTCGGCCGTGCAGCAGAAGATGTCCTCGTCTCTCAAATCGAAGACATAACGCTGAGTGAGCATCGTGAACAGGAGATAGCCCGCCTGCGTGTGCAGCACTCCCTTCGGCTTCCCCGTCGAACCCGAGGTGTAAAGGATGAACAGTGGATCCTCCGCATCCATCACCTCGGGTGCACACTCAGCCGGCTGGCTCGCCAGCGCATCCTGCCACCACACGTCGCGCCCGGCGGCCATTGGCACTCCCGTCCCGGTGTGTCTGTAGACCACCACGAATTCGATCGAGTGCCCCGGTTCCGCCAGGGCTTCGTCAACGTTTAGCTTCAGCGGTACCGGCCGTCCCCCTCGTCGCCCCTCGTCCTGCGTAATAATCGCCTTGCAGGTCGAGTCGTCGATGCGGTCCCGGATCGACCGCGGACTGAACCCACCGAAGATCACCGAATGGATCGCCCCGATCCGGGCGCACGCCAGCATCGCCGCCGGCAGTTCCGGGATCATGCCCATGTAGATCGCCACCCGGTCGCCCTTCTTGACCCCCTTCGACCGAAGGTAGTTCGCCAGCCGGCAGGTCTCCTCGTAAAGCTCCCGGTAGCTCAGCCGCCGGTTGTCCCCCGGTTCGTCGCCCTCCCAGAGAAGCGCTGTCCGGTCGCCGCGCGTCGCGAGATGCCGGTCGAGACAATTGACCGACACGTTCAGCTTGCCGCCCAGGAACCAGCCGATCTTGCCTTTGCGAAGGTCTTCGTCGCGCACCTTCGTGAACGGCGCAATCCAGTCGATGTACTTGTTCGCCATCTCCGCCCAGAAGCCGTCGGCGTCTTCGATGCTCCGGTCGTACAGCCTCTGGTACTCGGCTCGGCTCCGCACGAGCGCGCCGTCCCTGACCCGCGCCGGTGGCACGTACGACTCGTTGACCGGGAGCCCAATATCCGTCGGTTGCGTCAACGCCATCCTCCGAAGTCGCAGCGCACAAGTCCGCGGGACCCACGGTCCCGGGCCAACAGTCGCGCGGTGTCTTCGGGGCATTCTACCGGCTGGAGCGGCATCGGTGGCAGCGAGCCGGAGCAGCCGTAAGCGGGCTACTCCGCGTCCCAGCTGTGGGGGTAGGCCTGGGGATCGCGAGAGAGCGCGTACGACTCGCCCGATTCTACCGAGATCACCCACGCGCCCGGCTCGGGCTGCGGGTCGCGGTGGATAGCCAGGAATCTACTGTCGGGCGACCACGTGATGTGGCACCCGTCGCTCAAACGGCGAAGGCTGCCGGTCGCGGCGCTCAGCACGAACACCGTGTGGTTCTTCCGGTCCATGGTGTACGTGGAGACCGCCAGCCACCGCCCGTCCGGAGACCACGCAAGTTCGCCGACGTATCCGCCGGAGAGCGTGTACGAACCGTCGCGGACCTTCGTGTGGCCCGAGTCTCGTGATGCGACGTTCAGCGTGAAAGGTTCGCCGACAAGACTCCCGTACGCCACTGTGCGCGAATCTGGCGACCACGCGACGACAAGGGGCACCCCCTTGACCGCTGCCGCCTGGACTTTGCCCCCGTCGACGAGTGCCGGCGAATCAGGCCCGGCCAACTGGGCGGTCTGCCGCACCAAATTGCCTTCGCGGAGCGCCAGGACAACGCCGCTGTCACCACGAATCACGACTGCCGTGACAGTCCCGTCGGGAGCCGGGAACTCGTCCGGCACGGATGGCTGAGTCCGCGCTAGTCTGGCGCCCGGGGCAGCGTTCGCCGGCCCGCCAGTCGCCGTCACCACGACCGGGTCGTGGCCGGAGACGGAATACGTGATGATGCCGCTCGGCCCAGCAGGGAGCCGGTACTCGACGGGCGAAGCAACGGCGTCCGCCGAGTCTTGATCCTCCCCGGGTCGCGTCGCGGCAAGACCGAGCGAGGCGACGGTCACGGCTGCGACGCTCGCCGCCAGCGCCAGCATTGTTTTCGGATGACCGGTTCTTCGCGCAGTGATGGTCGCTGCCATGCCAATCCCTCGGTCGCCAGTTGCGGTAGATACACCGCCGGCGCGGCCTCGGTTCCCCGGCATGCACACCGTCGCTCTTGGAACAGCTGCACTCAGCTCAGCGCGTACACCTCGTACGTCACGGCTCCGCTCCCCGATGAGCCGATCCCCACCGCCTGGACGTTGTTGAGCCAGCTGTAGCGCTCGTCGCCCGTCTCGAACTGCGGCGCCGTTCGCAGTGCATATGCGCCGTCCTTCCGCGCCCCGATCCCCGAGTAGGTCATGTAAATCGCTGCCCCGTCGTCCGTCTTCAGGACGAGCCGCACGTCCAGCCGAATACTGCCGTCCGCCCGGACGTTGACCCAGTCACCACCCGGCATGTCGGCGATCGATCCCTTCAACCTCGGCCCCTCGAACGTCCCGCCAGTCACCGGCACGATCGTCCGCGTCCCCAGTGGCCCTCCCGCGAGGACTATTCCGGCTGCAGTCGAAGCTTTCATCGTAAATAGGTGCTCAACGGCCAGGGATGTCGCTGCCATCGGGGCCTCCTCCGCAGGTGTGATTGCGCGGCAATCTAGCAGAGCGGCGTTCACCCCGCACGGCCCACCCACCCCTGCGCCCGCCTCCTTGTTGGCAGCCTCCGCTCTGGTAGCATCCCCGCCACGACTTCCCACACCGCGAGGGAACCTGTGCCAACAACCACGGTCTCTCCCCACGCACCGACCCCCTCGTCCCGGGCCTGCTCATGACCCGCTACGACAACTGGCGCGACGAATACGCCTCCCGAACGAAATCGCTCACAGAAGCGATGGAACTCGTCAAAGAAGGGGACCTGGTCGGAATCACGATCCTCGCCCCAGGCCCTCTCACCGCCGCCTTTCAGGCGCGCGCGAAGCAGCTCGCCAACGTCAACACCCGTTGGCTCGCCCCCCACGACGCCAGCTTCTTTGGCGATGACGGCCGCAGGGGCGAAAGAGAGATCGAAATCTTCATCGGCGATACCGTGCGCCCCTTCCACGAAGCCCACGCCGCCACCTACCTCCCCACCACCTTCATGCTCGGGATGAAGCCTTTCGACGACGGCCGGGAGGAAGCCCGCATCCCCGATGTCTTCCTCACGGGCTGCAGCGAACCCAACGAAGCGGGTTACGTCCATTTCGGGGCGCATATGTGGCAACGCAAGGCCTACACCCGGCGCTGCAAGACCACCATCGCTGCCATCGACCCCAACATGCTCCCCGTCCACGGCGACGTCTGGGTGCACGTCTCCGAGATTACAGCCTTCGTCGATGGCGTCATCAAGCCCGTCGACATGGCGGCGATTCGCGAGCGAATCGACACCCTCGCCCCGGAGAACGATCGTCCCGCCCTCCACGCCCTGCTGGGTCGCGCGAGCACCGATACCCTCGTTCTCATGGAGCCGATGTTTCACGCCCTCCCCCCGGCGCTCCTCGAACAGGCTCTCGGCGGCGTCGTGATCGATCCCGCCGCCCAGGCGATAGCCGACAACGTTCGCCAGCTCATCCGCGATGGCGACACCATCCAGGTCGGCGTGGGCCAGCCCAGCTCGCTGATGTTCAAGGCGGGCGCCTTCGACGATGCACACCACCTCGGGCTTCACACCGAACTCGGTTCGCCAGGTCTCGCAAAGCTCTGGGAACGCGGCATCCTCGATAACTCCCTGAAGACCGTCCACAGGGGCAAGTCCGTCGCCGTCGCCTGGAGCGGCTGCGACGGAGAGGACCTCGCCATCATCCGCGACAATCCCGCCTTCGAGCTCTACGACCCGGACTACCTGCTCAACCCGCTCCTCATGGCCCAAAACCGCAACATGACTTCGATTAACAGCGCCATCGCCGTCGACCTTCTCGGACAGATCGCCAGCGAGTGCCGGTTCGGCGGACACATGGTCAACGGCACCGGCGGCCAGCCCGACACCCACATCGCCGCCGCCCTCTGCAAGGGCGGCCGCGCCATCACCGTCATGCGCTCAACCGCCATCGAAGGCACCGTCTCCAAAGTGGTGGCGCGCCACGAAGCCGGCACCCTGGTCACGATCCCGCGCTATCTCGCGGACACCGTCATCACCGAGTTCGGCGTCGCAAGGCTGATGGACAAGAACCACCGGCAGCGGGCCCAGGAGCTCATCAGCATCGCTCACCCCGACTTTCGCGCCGAACTCCGCACCCAGGCCAGCGACCTGGTCGGGGACCTCTAGCCGGCTCAGCCCCGCCGCTGGTGACCCAGCTTCTCCATCATCGATTCCAACACCGAGTAGTCCTGCGCCCCAACGACGCCGTACTTCTCGTCGAAAACGAACGTCGGCACGCCGCTCACACCCATCTCTCGTGACCACCGGATGCCCTCATCGACGAGCTTCCGGTACTGGCCGCCCTCAAGTGACTCCCGCAGCCCCTCAGGGTCGAGCCCCACGCCCTCGCCCACGCGGACGATCGTCTCGATCGCTCCAATCTCCTCAAGGTCGTCGAAGTACGCCTTAAACATCGCCCGGTGGAACTCCATCGCACGCCCTTGCCCGGCCGCGAACTCCGCGGCTTCGAGCGCCAGGTGCGAATTCGAGCTCCAGGTCCGGCCTCGACTGAAGCGTATGCCAAGGCTCGCGCCCCTCGCCTCGATCGGCGTCGGGCCGTCGCTCGCCTGCGTTTGAGGCCGCCGAGGCTTGCCCTCGGGCGGCGTGGTCGGGTCCAGTAGAAACGGGGCGAACTCGACTTCGACGGCGTACTCCCGTTGCAACCGTTCGACCTCAACGAGGCCGATGTAACACCACGGTCAGACGAAGTCCGAAATCACGATCAACGAGACCGGCGCCGGCAGCAACGATTCAGCTGTCATTGCCCATGGCCCGGTACCGCCGCAGCGAGCGCCTCGCCCTCGTCGCCGGCCGTCTCGCTCGCCGGCGCTGCTCTCAGGCTGAGCCTCAGATTGATTGACTCGTGCCCGAGCAGGAGGAAGGCCGCCCCGAGCAGGCTCACGGGCAGGACGTTGACCAGGTGAGCGAGGATCGCGAAGCCAAGAGCCTCGCTCGACCCCACCCCAAAGGGCAGCAGCGAAAGCGTCGCGGCCGCGTGGAACACCCCCACGTAGCCCGGCGAAGAAGGCAACAGCATCGAAAGGTTCGTCGTGCAGGTGAGCAGCACCGCCACAGCCATCGGTGCGTCGATCCGCAGCGCCTGCATCAGCATGTAGTTGATCGCGAACGCTCCGATCCAGGCCATCCCCGACCAGCCCCAGATGCGAAGTACGTGCTTTCTTGAGAAGAGCTGGCGCCAGCCCTCCCGAAACGACGTCGCTTCGTCCCGCAGACGCCGGTTGCCCCGAACGTGCCTGTTCGAAGCCAGGCGCCCGCCCATCCGCCCCAGCGGTCGTCGCAGCACAGTCACAAGCACCGCGAGCACAAAAAGCGTCGCCACGGCAACCCACGCGGTGTGCAGCCACGGGAGATACGCATCCGGGATCGGCAGAAACGGACTCACCAGCACGAAGCACGTGATGAGCGTGACCGCATCCGTCAGCCGCTCCGTCAACAGCGACGACAGGACGTGCCCGAACCGTATCCCCGGTTGCTTCGAAGTCAAGGCGATCCGCGCCACGTCCCCGAGGCGCGCCGGGAGCACATTGTTCAGCAAGAAGCTGATATGCAGGATGCGATACAGCCGCGGCGTTGTCACCGCCGAGCTCGATGGCAGAAGAAGCCGCCAGCGCGCCGTCTTCGCCGCAAGCGAAAGCACCAGGCACGTCACCGCAAGGGCGATGAACTTGAAGTCTGCGTGCTCAAGCACGGCCGCAGTCGTAGACCAGTCGATGACCCTTGCGAGCAGGGCAACGCTGGCGGCAGTGAAAGCGAGCCCAACGAGAAATCGGCGCATGTTCCGTCCGGACCGCCGCGATGCGGCCCGATCCCCCGCAAAGACTGCCACACTTCTCGTCTTCCGTCAGCAGTCCGTGGGCTTTATTCTCTACCCGATGCGAATTCCCTGGCCCGAAGAGCGTCGATTCATGCGACTCCCGATTTCTGTCGCCCTCGATCGACCGCCGGCTCGCCAGCGCTTACTCGCCGCCGCCCTCCTCGCCCTCCAGACGACCCTTCTCCTTGCCATGACCGCGACCGTCGTCACGAAAATCTGGCAGGACCATCTCTGGGTCGGAATCGCCCTCGTCGGCGCTACTACGCTCGTCTGGCTACCCGAACTTGGGCGCGCCCGCGCCCGCCGCTGGTGGTTCGCCTACGTCGGCGGCATCTTCGCCTACACCCTCCTCCGCTCCTACGCCGATGAGACCTCTATCCCCGTGCAGACCATGTACGTTATCCGCCTCGACAGGCTGCTTTTCTTCGGCAACGATCCCGTCGTCTGGCTCCAGGACAACCTCTTTTCGCCCAACCGCGTGTCGTTGCTCGACATCCTCGCCGTCGAGGTCCACTGGTCCTTCTTCGTCATGCCCCACCTTGCGGCGATCCTGATCTTCATCTGGCGCCGCGACCTCTTTCCGCGCTACGCAGTGCTCGTCGTCAGCACCATGTATGTCGGCCTCTTGCTCTTCTTTCTCGTGCCCACAACGCCCCCCTGGCTAGCCGCCCGCGCCGGCGCACTGCCCGAAGCCTTCCGCATCATGGACTTCGTCGGTGGCAGAGTAGATTCCGATACCTATCGCACCTTCTACGCCTCGCTCGGTGAACCCAATTCCGTCGCAGCCATGCCTTCGATTCATATGGCCGTGACCTTCGCTATCTACCTCTGGGCCCGCGACCACCAGCCGAAGTTCGCCCCCTGGCTCCTCGCCTACTCTCTGGTGATGGGGCTCTCCCTCATGTATCTGGCCGAGCACTACGCCCTTGACCTGCTGGCCGGCGTCGGCTGCGCTGTCGTTTGCCACGTCGTGACGAAGCGCCTCGTTCGCCTTCCCGCGCCCGCCGACGCCCGGCTGTAGGCTCTGCGAGCGCCCCCGCTCGCTGTACCGTTCTTGTGCCCACAAGTAGGATGAAAGCGATGACAGCCCGCCAGCCCCGCCGTACCAGGCGCCGCACGCTGCCCCCCTCCGCACTTCCTCGGCCCTCCGCGCCGCTCGCCGCCACAGCGGCCGGCGAGAGCGCCCACGGTCAGCGCCGCACCCCCGCCAGGCACCGCGAGCACCACGTCACCCGCGACTACCGCTACGTCCACACCGACTTGCTGACCATCGCGGCCGTCGGCGTGGTAGTCATCGCCTTTATTGTGGCGATGTCCTTCCTCCTGTAGCCAACCGTCCCGGCGAATCTAGCGCAGGCTCTGGTAGGCGAAGTAAACGCCTACCCCCGCTGCCACCAGTCCGTACAGCATGATCTGGAACGGCACGAAGAGGATCTGCATACCCCAGGCGATCGCGATCCCCATCACCGCGAAGGCCACGACAGCGGGTCCGCGCTTTCGTCCCGTAGCGAACTCCAGCATCCGCGTGAACACCCAGCCCAGACCCGCACCCACGAAAATCGCCAGGAACCCGTACGTGAAGGGACGGAGCACGAAGCCCCAGATGAGCCCCATCGCTACGCCCCCAACGAGGCTCGCGAGAGCGGCCCTGAAGAGGTGGCCTACTGAAAGCGTGTACACCGGGGACTTTGAGATCTGCGCGCATTCGCGGCAACGGGCGCCTACCGGGGTTTGCACGAGACAGCGAGGGCAGATCGGCGTCTCGCAGCGGCTGCAGCGGAGAGCGGTTTCCACCGTCGGATGGCGGGGACACTGAACGACAACGGTCACTGCGGTCATCGTATCAAAGGCCCCTTCACGCGCACGGCGACGCACCTTCAAGCCTAAGACGCCGCGGGTAAAGATTCGGCTGCGTTCAGCCTGTCGCGTCTGGGAGGTCAACCAGCGCGAACGAGATTGTGCCCTCTGCCGCCAGCTTGCCGTCGACCGTGGCTCGCACGTGGCCCCTGCCTATCGGGCCGCGCATCTTCTCGAGCGTGAACTCCAGTCGCAGCTGGTCCCCCGGCACAACCGGACGCCGGAACCGCATCTGTTCTATGCCCCCGAAGAGAGGCGTCTTGCCCGCCATCGCTACGCCCTTCAGCAGCGTCACCGCTGCCACCTGTGCCATCGCCTCTACGATGAGCACGCCCGGCATGACCTTCCGGCCCGGGAAGTGTCCTTCGAAGAACCACTCGTTCGCCGAGACGTTCTTGATCCCGACGCCTCGCTTCCCTTCATCCAGCTCAACGATCCGATCGACGAACAGGAACGGGTAGCGATGCGGGATGATCGCCTCTATCTGGTCCGCTTCGAGCATCAACGTACCTTCTCCAGGCCCGTATCGACCCCCCGCCGCTCCAGGAACGAAACGAACGCATCCACCTCCGCGTCGCCAAACGGAATGTCCCCAATCTCGCGGTCGTCGGGATTTCCCAGGCCGTGGTAGTCACTCCCGCCTGATGTAGCCAGCCCGAGCCGATTCGCCAGCGCACGATGGGCCTCGACCGTCTCCGCGTCGTAATGCTTGTAGTACGTCTCCACCCCATCCAATCCGGCCCCCGCGAGCTCTTCGATCACGGCCGGATAATCGTCGCCGATGAACACCGGGTGCGCTACGAACACCACCCCGCCGCACTCGTGGACGATGCGGATCGCCTCCGCTGGAGGCTGCTTCGGCCTCGGCACGTCGGCCACCTGCCCATTCCCCAGCCACCGGTCGAAGGCTTCCTGCACGTTCGCGACGTACCCCCGCTCCATCAATGCCCTTGCTACGTGCGGCCGCCCCACTGTCGCGTCTCCCGCGATCTCGAACACCCGTCCCAGCGCGATTGGCACCCCCTCGTCGCGCAGGATTTCCACAATTCGTTCCGTCCGCCCCAGCCGGCCTTCGCGCATCTCCTGGAGGAACCCCTGCAGGCGCGCTGAACGAACGTCAACGCCGAAGCCGAGGAGGTGGACGTCCGCCTTCCCGTGGTCCGTGCTCAGCTCAACCCCTGGGATCAGCCTCAGGCCGAGCCGATCTGCCGCCCTCCGGGCTTCTGCCAGTCCTTCCGTCGAGTCGTGGTCGGTAAGCGAAAGCACCCGCACACCACGCGCTGCCGCCGCCTCGATCACCCACGTCGGCGAGTGCACACCGTCCGAAGCGGTGCTGTGGAGATGGAAGTCGCCCCGCGCCACTAGCAGACCACTCTATCGCACCGCTCGATACTTACTGCCCGTTTCGTCACCGGGTCTGCCTCGATGAGCAGCCCGTTGAGCACAGCCACGCCCTTCGCCGCCGGCAGACGAGTCGGCATCTGCGTGAGAAAGCGCTGCAGGACAGCGTCGATCTCGTCGCCGATCACCGAATCGCGCGCGCCGCACATTCCCGCGTCCGTGCAATACGCCGTGCCTCGCAGCAGGAGCCTGGCGTCCGCCGTGGGCACATGTGTATGCGTCCCGACAACGGCTGTAACTCGCCCGTCGAGGTACCATCCCATCGCCTGCTTCTCGCTCGTCGCTTCGGCGTGCATGTCGACGAGTACGAACCGGGACGGCTCGACACTCGCCAGCGCCGCGTCCACGGCCCGGAAGGGGTCGTCATAGTCAGCCCCCATGAACGCCCGCCCGATGACGTTGATCACCGTCAGGTCGCCCGCGTGCGCGACCCCATGCCCCGGAGCTCCGGGCGGGTAGTTGATCGGGCGCGTTAACGCTGGCGTCGAATCGAGGTAGTCGTATACCTCGCGGTGCTGGAAGGTGTGGTTGCCCCCGCTGATGATGTCGATCCCACAGGCCAGCAGCTGGTCCGCTGCCTGCGGCGTGATCCCTCGGCCACCCGCCACGTTCTCGCCGTTGGCGACCACGTAGTCCAGGTCGAGTTCGCGCCGTAACTGCGGCACGCTCTCAACGACCGCCTCTCGCCCGCAGCTTCCCACGATGTCCCCAAGGAAGAGGACGCGCACCCTTAACGCGCGATTTCCGTCGCGCGCGTTTCCCGCACGACCGTCACCTTGATCTGGCCTGGATACTCCATCGTCTCTTCTATCTGCTTGCTTACGTCGCGCGCGATCCGCATCGCCTCGAGGTCGTCTATCTGTTCGGGCTTCACGATGATTCGCAGCTCACGTCCCGCCTGGATAGCGAACGCCGAGTCAACTCCCTTGAATCCTCGCGCGATTCCCTCGAGCGTCTCCAGCCGCTTGATGTAGTTCTCCAGCGATTCCCGCCTCGCCCCCGGGCGGCCACCACTCACAGCGTCCGCCATCATCACGATCACGGCTTCCACGCTGGTCGGCTCGACCTCCTCGTGGTGCGCCTCGATGCAGTGCGCTATCTGCTCTCGCACCCGGTACCGCCGCGCAATGTCAGCCCCAATCAGCGCGTGCGTACCTTCGACTTCATGGTCGACCGCCTTCCCGAGGTCGTGCAGGAAGCCACCAGCCCGCGCGATGTCCGCGTCCGCGCCGATCTCCCGCGCTATCATCGCCGCGATGTGCGCCGTCTCAATCGAGTGCCGCATCACGTTCTGCCCGTAGCTCGTCCGGTAGCGCAGCCGCCCGAACACCTTCAGCACTTCCGGGTGGATGTTCAGGACCCCCGCCTCTACCGCCGCTGCCTCCGCCGACTCCTGCATCGTCGCCTCGACGTCGCGCCGCGCCTTGTTTACCGCCTCTTCGATGCGCGTCGGATGGATCCGTCCATCCTGCACGAGCGCACTCAGAGCAACCCGCGCGACTTCTCGCCGCACAGGGTCGAACGCGCTCACCGTCACCGCGTCCGGCGTGTCGTCGATGATGAGGTCGACCCCCGTCGCAGCTTCGATCGCCCGGATGTTGCGTCCCTCCCGCCCGATGATCCGGCCCTTCATGTCCTCGCTGGGGATCTGCACGACCGACACCGTCGACTCCGCCGTCACTTCCGACGTGTACCGCTGGATCGCCGTCGCCAGGATCTTGCGGGCGCGCATGCCCGCCGTCGCTTCGACTTCCTTCTCGATTTCGCGTACGCGCCGGCTCGCATCATCGCGAATCTCGATCTCCACCGCCGCAAATAGCTGTTCTCGGGCGTCTGCTGCCGTCAGGTTCGCGATCCGCTCGAACTCCACCAGCTGCTTTTGGCGCAGCGCCTCAGCCTCTGCTCGTACCAGGTCCGCCTGGGCCTCCCGCTCCCGGACCATCTGATCGCGGCTGTCCAGCGCCTCGATCTTGCGATCGAGGTTCTCTTCCTTCTGTGTCAGCCGCTGTTCAATGCGGGCCGCCTCCGTCCGGCGTTCGCGAATCTCCGCTTCCAGGGTATTGCGAAGGTTGAGATTCTCCTCTTTGGCTTCGAGTACGAGCTCTTTCTGCCTCGTTTCGGCCTCAGCGACTATGCGGTTGGCTTGCTCCTCTGCCTGCTGCAGTGATGTTCCATCGGTGCGGCGCCGCAGTAGGTATGCAGCTCCCGCGCCAACCAGCAATCCCGCCAGGCCGACGATAATGGCAATTATCGCCGACATATTCCATCTCCAAATTGGTCATAACGAGTGACATTTTCGCCGTCACGACCCGGCCCTGCGACCGGATGAGATGTCCCCGATCGTACTCTCGCCTCGCTGGTCAGTCAAAGTAATTCGGCCCGCTTGAACTGCGCCCCAGCGGCGCCCTCCCACCAGCACCCCGGCCTCTACTCGTCCCCCGCCTCGCCTTCCGGCGCACCGCCGGTTGCCTCTCGCCACGCGACCTTCACCGCTTCGCGAGTCACCTCGTAATCGAACCCGCGCCGGCGCAGATGCCCCCCCACCTTCGCGAGGAAAGCCGCATAGTCGGCCCCGCCTGCCGCCCGAGCCTTGCCGCGAGCAAGAGCAAGCGCCGCCGCCCGGTCATCCACTCCCTGAGTTGCAAGCTCGACGGATTCTGCCGCTATCCCCTTGCTTCGCAACTCGTGTTGCAGCATCCGTCGGCCACGCGGCGTTCGTCTCTGGCGCTCCTCCACCCACGCCTGCGCGAAACGCTCGTCGTCTACAAGGCCCGCGGATCGCAAACGTTCGAGTTCAGAGTCGACTTCCTCCGCGCTCGCTCCGCGCGCCACCAGCCTCCGCCGCATGTCGGATTCGCTTCGCGCCCTGCTTCCCAGCAAACGCAGGGCGGCGTCGTGCGTGCCGGCCTCGCTCGTCTTGGTCTGGAGCTTCGTTAGCACGTCGTCGCTGGTCCAGTCGTCTCCGGCTCGAATACCGAGGCGCCTGCAGGTCTCTGCGTCCGCAATCAGTTCTCGCCCGTCACTCAGAGCGAGCACACGCTTTCGCCCCTGCCCAACGGCGCGAATGGCCGTGATCCTCACCGCGTCCCCTGTCCCGGCCACCCGGCTGGCTAGCTCGCGCCCGCGATCGCAGTCTCCGCGATAGCCGCCCGGCTCGCCGCGAGCACTGGCAGACCGGCCTCTCGCCGGATCTCTCCCTCGATTTCGCTGCGCAGCTCCGCGTTGTCATCGAGGAACTGCTTGGCGTTCTCTCGGCCCTGCCCGATCCGCAGGTCGCCGTAGCTGTAGAACGCCCCGTTCTTGCTGAGGATCCCGTGCTCTACCCCAAGGTCGACGATGTCGCCAGACCGGCTGATCCCGCGCGGCATTTCGAACATGATGTCGAACTCCGCCTGCTTGAACGGCGCCGCTACCTTGTTCTTCACGATCTTCGCCTTCACCCGCCGCCCTGTGACCTCCGTCCCCTTCTTGATCGTCTCCACCGGCCGGATCTCGATCCGCACCGACGAGTAGAACTTCAGCGCGCGGCCCCCCGGCGTCACTTCCGGATTGCCGAACACTATCCCCACCTTCTCCCGCAGTTGGTTGATGAAGATCACCGCCGTGCTCGTGCGCGCGATGGTCGCCGTCAGCTTGCGCAACGCCTGCGACATCAGCCGCGCCTGGAGCCCCATATGCGAGTCGCCCATCTCTCCTTCGATTTCCGCCCGGGGCACGAGCGCCGCCACCGAGTCGATCACGATCACGTCCACCGCGTTCGAACGCACCAACGCCTCGCAGATTTCTAGCGCCTGCTCGCCAGTGTCCGGTTGGCTCACCAGCAGATCGTCGAGGCGGATCCCCAGATCCCGCGCATAGCCCGGGTCCATCGCGTGCTCCACATCGATGTAGGCCGCCGTTCCGCCCATCTTCTGTGCCTCGGCCATGATGTGCTGGGCGAGCGTGCTCTTGCCTGCCGACTCCGGGCCGTAGATCTCCGTCACCCGTCCCCGCGGTATGCCCCCGATCCCGAGGGCGATGTCGAGCGCCAGCGATCCCGTTGAGATCGCCTCCACAGCCACCGACGCCGAAGCCTCCCCGAGCCGCATCACCGCGCCTCTCCCGTACTGCTTCTCTATCTGTGCCAGGGCGAGCTCCAGAGCTCGTGCACGGTCGTTGTCAGCCATTCCCCACCCGCTAGAAGAAATATGTAGAAGGCCTCATCATTGCATCGCGACGGAAGGCCTTCGCCGGGAATATACACCGTGCGAAACAAATGTTCTAGTCCTCCTGCAAGATCCCCCTGTCACTTGCGCCCCAGACTCGCGCGCCCCGGCTTCCGGCCGTGAGCCGCCTCCAGGTAAGGGTCACGCCCCGTGCCGGCACAGACGCCCTGGACGGCTTCGACGCTTCCGGCGTCCTGCGACTAAGGGTAAGCGCCGCTCCCGCCGATGGCGCCGCCAACGCCGCCGTCACGAGGCTGCTTGCCAAAGCGCTCGGGCTTCCCCAACGCGACCTTGTCCTGGTCGCCGGCGCCCGCGCCCGCACCAAGCTCTTCGACGTCCCCCTCACCGCCGCCGAGATTCACGAACGTCTCTCCGCCAGCCCCGAGGCCTGAGCCCTGTCGGAGACTGCGCTCTCCCGTGTCCCCTTAACCTCGAGGCGACTCAGAACGGTGGGAGGAGAAATCGTCATCGTCGACGCCATTGCCTCAGCTCATTCCGTTGCGATCCGGAGCGTGGCGCCCGGCTGGATCACAGATCGGTCACATCTGGACGATGCCGCCGGCTGAGATCGGTGGACTTGCAATCCTGAAATTGAAGCAGGGGGCTCTAAAGCCTCAACCGGCCGGCGACCTGCGACTCGTTCACGATCAGAAGTTCACCCTATTTCAGCCGGAGGGCCATCCCGCTCACCAGCAGAAACGCCTCGTCGGCGGCGCGCGCCAGTCTGGCGTTCGCAATCCCAAGGGCGTCACGGTAGTACCGTGCCAGCGCACCTTCCGGCACGATGCCTGACCCGACTTCGTTCGAGACCGCGATCATCAGACCGGACCTCCGTGACTGCTCCTCGAGCAGCAACTCGCCCGCTTCGAGACAGATCTCGACCACCCGCCCAAGCGGCGTTTCCGCGTCACGCATGAACAGGTTGCTGACCCAAAGACTCACGCAATCGAGCAGCACGGTCGCATTCGGGCCGACTCGGCCGAGAGCCCTCGACAGATGCAGCGGTTCTTCGACGGTGGCCCAGGCGGCGGGGCGTCGTTCTCGGTGGGACGCGATCCGTTCGACGAGCTCGGTGTCGCCGGGCGTCATTGTCGCGAGATAGACCACGGGTGCGGCCGCGGCCTGGGCGGCGTCTTCGGCGAAGCGACTCTTGCCGCTGCGAGCGCCCCCGGTCACGAAGAGGAGGCGGCCCATCACACCTGCTCCAGGAGTCTGTGCACAAGGTCGAGGTCGAGTGAGGACCGCAGCAAATGCGCGAGGCGGTCGAAAGCAGCATCATCGGATTCGATACGGGAAGGTCGGTAGTGCTTCCCCCGAAGGCGGGCGACGTTCTCAAGCAGCCGTTGGCGCAGCAGGTCCGCCCGGAACAGCCCGTGCAAATAGCACCCAAACACCCAGCCGCCGTCGTCCAGCGCCCCGAGGGGGTCGCCGCCCACGGTTCGAACGGCGACCGGGCCATCGATCGTCGTGCGACCGGCGTGGATTTCGTATCCGTCGACAGCCACTCCTTTCAGGCCCCGTAACATCCCCTCGCCCGTCACGATGACCGCGGTACTCTGGCGGGTGCGCTTGGCCGGCGAGAAGCGCGTCTGCGCGTCGATCAGCCCGAGTCCCTCGATTGACCGCACGGTGCTTTCGACCCCGTCGGGGTCGTCGATACTGCGGCCGAGCATTTGGAAACCGCCGCAGATCCCAATCACCGGGACGCCCATTGTCGCGCTTCGTCGCAGCTCCTCTTCCAGGCCCCGGGATCGAAGCCAATCGAGGTCAGCAACGGTCGCCTTCGTGCCAGGCAGGATGATCAGGTCGGGCTCTCGGAGATCCGAGGGTCCTTCCACGTACCGCACGCGGACGTCGGCTTCGGCCTCAAGTGGATCGAAGTCGTCGAAGTTCGCGATGCGCGGGAACCGCAGGACGGCCACGTCGAGACCGTCGAAGGGCCCACCGGCGTCCTTGCGCCGATCGATCGCGACGGAGTCTTCCTCGGGCAGGCGCAGGTCGTGCACCCAGGGGATGACCCCCGCCACCGGGACTCCGTCGGTCAACCGGGCGATGTCCGTCAACCCGGGCTCCAGCAGCGAAGGGTCGCCCCGGAACTTGTTGATCACGAAACCTTTCACCAGCGCGCGCTCCGGCGGGTCCAGGAGCCAGTAGGTGCCATAGAGGTGTGCAAACACGCCGCCACGGTCGATATCACCGACCAGCAGGACGGGTGACCGCGCATGTAGCGCCACCCGCATGTTCGAAATGTCACGGGCCTTGAGGTTGATTTCCGCGGGACTGCCCGCGCCCTCGATCACGACCACGTCGTGCCCTTCGCGCAGTCGGCCGACGGCAGCGGTGACGTCACCCCAGATTTGCTCCTTTAGCTCCTGGTAGGCCGCTGCCGCAAGCGTGGCGACGGGCTTGCCCATGACCACCACCTGCGACCGGTGGTCGGCCTCCGGCTTCAGCAGTACCGGGTTCATGTCCACGTGCGGGCGAATTCGCGCCGCGAACGCCTGGACGGCCTGAGCGCGCCCTATCTCAAGTCCTTCGGCGGTAACGAAGGCGTTGTTGGACATGTTCTGCGCCTTGAACGGAGCAACGCTGAGCCCCTCGTTCGCAAGCAGCCGGCAGAGCCCGGCAACGAGAAAGCTCTTGCCCGCCGACGAAGCAGTCCCCTGCACCATGATTGCCCGGCCTTGACCGCTGCTCATCCGCGGGCATCCTCCATCGCCACCGCGAGCCGGTCGAGGTGGGTGTGGTGGGGCACGGCGATACGCACGTATTCGGGCAACCCAAACGACGCGCAATCGCGGACAGCAAACCCTCTTAGCAAGAGACGCGAGCGAAACCCGCTCCCGTCGCCAACCTGGACCAGGACGAAGTTCGCTTCCGATGGCGTGACATCCCAGCCGCGGTCCGCCAGGTCGCGTGTCAGCATTTCTCGCGTCGCCGTTAGCCGGGCCACGCTCCGGCGCTCGAACTCACCCTCGCCCAGCGACTGCAGGGCGGCGGCAGCGGCGGGTGCACTCACGGCCCACGGTGGCTGAAGCATCCGCACCCGGTCGATGTCACACACGTTCCCTGCCATCAGCCCCAGCCGGAGCCCGGGAATGGAATGCAGCTTGGTGAGCGATCGGAGGATGAGGCGTCCTGGTGCTGGCGAACTGGGTGCGGCTCGAGTCGCGGCGAACTCCATGTACGCCTCGTCGATGACCACGATCGCCGAGCAGCCCCGCGCAGCATCGGTAATCGCTTCGATCGCGTCCCCTGCAGTCAGGCTGCCTGTTGGGTTATTCGGGTTGCAGAGGAAGACGACCCCCGGCCGCTCTTTGCGGATGACCTCGACAAGTTGTCCCGAGTCCAGCCTGAACCCATCACGGGCTTCAGCCCTGAGTTCGATTACCCGCCCGCCAGCGGCGCCGATGGCCGCTGCGTACTCGCCGAACGTCGGACCGGCGACTAGCCCCGCTCCTCCGGCGCTGACGAACGCCCGCGCGGCCAGGTAGATCAGCTCACTTGACCCGTGCCCGGCCAGCACCTGTGCGGGGTCCAGTCCGTGGGCGTTCGCATACGCCGCACGAAGCGTTGCCGCATCGACGTCGGGATAGCGATCCAGGCGGGTCTGGCGGGCTGCACGCAGGACACGCGGAAGCGGTCCGTAGGGGTTGACGTTGGCGCTCAGGTCAACGACATCGACACCTGCCCCTGCTAGTTCCTCGCGCTCAGCGGCGGTCAGGCCCCCGTGCACCACCCGCGCCGTCATTGCCGCCCTCGAACGAGCAACGAGCTGGCACCGAAGCCCACCAGCACCAATGCCATGCCGACGAGCCGCCGCGCCCGGGCGATGTCCCCAGCTGCGGGAAGTGGACCTTCCTTGTTGAGTACATGATGGCCTGGCTTCTCCAGCCGAACGCCGAGGGCATAGGCGGCCGCCGCCATCGGCCAGCCTGAATTCGGGCTCGGTGTTTGGCCGTGATCGCGGATTGTCCTCTGCCACACGGGTGACGGCCTGCCACTCGCCAGCGCGATCGCCGCAGCCGTCAACCGTGCCGGGACGAAATTGGCGACATCGTCGAGCCGCGCCGAGGGCATGCCGAAGGCGCCCCGTTCGCGGTAGCCGACCATTGCGTCGAGCGTGTTCACCGCGCGATAGGCGGCGGCAAAGGTCGTGCCACCCACTCCGAACCAGAGCCACGGCGCGACTGCGCTGTCGGAGGCGTTCTCAGACAGCGACTCGATCGCCGCCGAAGCGACCTGTCCTTGCGAGAGCCTGGCGGTCTCGCGGCTCACCATTCGGCTCACTGCGAAGCGAGCACCCTCCAGGTCATCGCGCAGCAAGAGCCTCTCCGCACCGGAACAGTGCTCGAACAGCGCCCGCACCGCGAACGTTTGCTTCAGGACAACTGCCTCTCCGAGCGGGCCGAGCGGTGCGGGAAGACGCCGCAGTAGCCGGATCGCGCCTAGGGCGGCAGCTACGACAAGGAGCGGTACGGCTAGGGCGAGCACCACTCCCGCGCCAAGGCGATCGCTGGCGCCATCCCTGGTGAGCGTTCGGTCGGCCGCGCCGATGCCATGGCCCAGTGCCGCCACCGGGTGGATTCGGTTCGGCAACTCTCCCCAGAGCAGGTCGATACCCGCCGCGACCAGGAGCACCGCGAACCGTCGTCTCACAGCCACGCCCGCACTGGGAAGGCGCCGGACGGTCCGTGCTGGAGGAT
Organism: Tepidiformaceae bacterium; assembly: GCA_041488155.1. GTDB lineage: Bacteria > Chloroflexota > Dehalococcoidia > Tepidiformales > Tepidiformaceae > JBGPOS01. The sequence continues at coordinate 49,919 of JBGPOS010000001.1, read as the reverse complement.
GGCAGCGCCTGCCAGAAGCACGGCCACCTCCGTCAGTTCGATCAAGGCGCCGAGGAGATCGCCCGTCATTCCTCCGAACCTCAACCGGAGACCTGCCGAGAGCAGAGCAGCGAACCCCAGGCCGGCGGCGAGCGCAATGAGGCCGACCCAGCCGAACGCGACGAGCGCAGCGAACATCGCAAACGCGAAGCAGGCCGCCATCGGGAACACCCCGGCCTCGTCGCGGAAGCCGCGTCCCAGACCCGCGGCCCTTGCTGGAGCCATCCGGCTGGCCACGAGCACAACCGCAGCGCGCGCAATGGTCGGCGCCACGAGCAGGGCAGCCACGGCATCCTCCCGTCTGGGCGAGGCGAGCAGGGAGAACTTCAGGAGGAGCACCAGTGCCACCGCGACGACGGCGAAAGTCCCGTGATGCACGTCTCGCAGGATCTCGAGCCGGCGCTCCCGGGGCACAGCCGCGAACCCGGCGTCTGCGGTGTCGGCAAGCCCGTCGAGGTGCAGCCCACCAGTGATGATCGCCCAGGCGACAACGGTCAACGCAGCGGCAACCAGGGGCGACCAGAGTTCCCACGCCCCGGCCATAGTCGCGCCCAGGAGCACGCCAACGAGCGCCCCGACAGCCCCATACCAGGCGATGCCACCTTCGCCCGGGCTTTCCCCGCCTTTCCTGCCGCCGATCGGCAGGACAGTCAGGAACGCCACCGCAGACCGCATCCCACGGATCAATCGGTAGCCTCCGAGACCCCGGCTTCGGCGAAGGTCGCCATCTCGTCGAGGATGCAGGCTGCGTCCTCAATGATTTGCATCGCCATCGCGGCCCCAGTCCCCTCTCCCAGCCGCATCCTGAGGTCGAAGAGCGGCTCCATTGCGAGCGCCTCGAAGACGGCCCGGTGCCCCCGTTCGACTGACCGGTGCGACGGGATGATGTAGTCCCGCGCCGCCGGGCAGAGCCGCACCGCCGCCAGCGCGCCCGCGCTGGCGATGAAGCCGTCGAGCACGAAAGGCACCCGCGCGCGTGCAGCAGCCAGCAGAATGCCTGCGATCCCGGCGATCTCGAACCCTCCGACCTTCGCGAGGACGTCGACGGCGTCGGCCGGATCCGGCGCATTGCGTTCCAGGGACTGCTCTATGACTGCGACCTTGTGCCGCCAGGTGGCTGCATCTAGCCCCGTCCCTTGCCCGGTCACCTCATGCACCGGGACGCCGGTGAGGGCGGCCACGACGGCTGAAGCGGCGGTGGTGTTGGCGATCCCCATATCGCCCGCCGCCACCAGGTCCAGGCCTTGCGCGTGCTGCGCGTCGAATACGTCGACCCCGGCCAGGATGGCGGTCAGAGCCTCCTCGCGCGACATTGCCGGGCCGTCTGCCAAGTTCATGGTGCCTGCGCCGAGGGAGCGCGAGACGAGCCCTTCGGCTGGCGCCAGCGGGGTCGCGACGCCGAAGTCCACGACCACTACCCGCGCCCCGGCCCGCCGCGCGAGCACGTTGATCGCCGCACCTCCGGCGAGGAAGTTGGCGACCATCTGGCCGGTCACGGCCTGAGGGTAGGCTGAGACCCCAGCCGCGGCGACGCCATGGTCGGCAGCCGCGATGATCACCGCTTTCCGCTCCATCCGTGGACGAGCACTGCCGCTGATGCCGGCGAGCTGCACGCTCAGGTCTTCGAGGCGTCCCAGGCTTCCCGGCGGCTTGGTGAGCTTCTTGTGGCGCTCGCGGGCGGCCGCCATGGCGGCCGAGTCCAGTGGCTGCACGCCATCGATGATCGCTTGCAGTCGCGCAGCAAGTCCGGTCATCGTGGCCCGTCCAGGCAGGATTGGACGAACCTGGCGGCAGATCCGGGCGCCGCGCCGAGGTGGACGTGGAGGTAGGAGCTCCAGGTGTTGCCACGGCGGTAGCCGGTTGCACCGAGCACTGGATCTGTGAAGTCCCAGCAGGCAGACTCCTCGCCTGTCGGCGCCGATTGCGAAAGGTGGAACTCGTGACCCCGAATTGTCGCGCCGCGGGCGAACATCGCACCGTCGCTCAGGGCGTGGGCGACGCGGTAGCCCAGCGTCAGGCGGGTGCCCGCGAACGTGCTTCGCACCGGCGTGAGACCGGCCATGGCGTGAGTCGCGCCGTCCTGCGCGGTCAGCGACTCTCCCAGGTACATGTGGCCGCCGCATTCCGCATAGATGGGGATACCGCGGGCCTCCGCGTCGCGCAACGCGGCGGCCATGGGCCGGTTGGCAGCCAACTGTTCGGCAAAAACCTCAGGGAACCCGCCGCCGATGTACACCCCGTGCGCTCCGGTGGGCAAAGCGACGTCTTCCAGGGGCGAGAACGGCAGGAGGTCCGCCCCAGCCTCCGCCAGGAGATCGAGGCTGTCTTCGTAGTAGAAGCTGAAGGCTCGGTCACGCGCGATCGCGATGGGGACGCGGACCCTTGCGGGCGCGGTCCTCTTCTCGTCGTTCCGCGCCGACCCAACGTCGGCCGCGCGCGCGAGGATGCCATCGATGTCGATCGACTTCTCAGCCATCTCCGCGGCTCGTGCCACGAACCCTGTCGACTGCAATTCGGGGGCGGGGACCAGCCCGAGGTGGCGTGATGGCGCCGCGAGCGACGCATCGCCGTAGACGCCGCCGAGCACGGGTACCCCCGCCTGCCGGACGATGCCGCTCCGCGTGGCGTGGTAGTGTCCCTCGCTCGCCAGGTTGTTCAGTATGGCGCCGGCGATCGTTACCTCTGGGTCGAACGTGCGGTAGCCGAGCACCATCGCCCCGGCGCTGCGCTCCACCGCGCCCGCATCAACCACCAGGATCACGGGGATCCCAAGAAGCTTGGCGAGGTGCGCGCTGCTGCCCGCCTCGTCTTCGCCAGAACGCCCGTCAAAGAGGCCCATCACGCCTTCGACGATTGCGACGTCGGCGCGGCCCGCCGCGCGCCGGAACGAACGGACGACCTCGTCCTGCGGGAGCATCCAGGTGTCGAGGTTCCGCGAAGGAATGCCCGCTGCGGCCTCGTGGTAGGTCGGGTCGATGTAGTCCGGCCCAGCGTTGAAGGGAGCGACCTTGAGCCCGCGCCGGGCGAGCGCCCCGAGCAACGCGACGGTGACTGTCGTCTTGCCGACGCCGCTCTGCGTGCCTCCGACCATAAACGCCTTCACGCGGGCGCACTCCGTTCAAGACGACCCTTCGCCGTGAAGCTGGACGACACCTCCACGCGGAGTCCGGGGACGTTTGTGGGACGGACTTCAATGTTCAAAAGTCCACTCCTGGCTGCGCGCTAATCCCCTGGTCGCGGAAGGGATGCTTCACCTCGGTCATCTCCGTGACGAGGTCGGCCGCCTCGACCAGCGCCGGCGGCGCGGCCCGCCCGGTGATCACAACGTGCACGTGGGGAGGTCGGCTCTGAAGCACCCTGACCACCTCGGCCGTGTCGATCCAGAGGTACTGGAGGGGGTACGTCATCTCGTCGAGGATGACCACGTCGTAGTCGCCCGAGAGGATGTGTTCCCGGCCGCGCTCCCAGGCCGCAATCGCGAGCTGCTTCGAACGGTCCAGGTCTTTCGAAAGCCAGGTAAATCCATCGCCCAGGGGCACGATTCCCAGACCAATGCGTCCGGCGGCGATTCGTTCCCCCGTCGGGCGGTCTCCCGACTTGATGAACTGGAGCATGACGGTGCGGTAGTCGTGGCCCCAGGCGCGGAGAAGCAGTCCGAGCGCAGCCGTCGTCTTTCCCTTGCCGTTCCCGGTATTCACGATCACAAGTCCCCGCCGCTTCTGACTCATAGCGGCCTCCGTGCGCCGGCGTGTACGACGACCGGCCTCCCCGTACCTGGATGCTCGATCACCTCAAGCCGCGTCCCATAGACGGCACTCAACAGGTCAGGGCGGAGGACGCAGGCCGGGTTGCCGGCGGCAACCGTCCGCCCCTCCGCGATCAGGATCACGCGATCGCAAAAGTGTGCGGCGACGCTCAGGTCGTGCAGGACGACGAGCACGCCGATGCCCTGCCTGGCTGCCATTTCCCGCAGCAACGAGAGCGTCCCTTCCTGGTAACGGAGGTCCAGGTTGGCAGTCGGTTCGTCCATCAGGAGGCAGCGCGGCTCCTGCGCCAGGGCCCGCGCGATCGCTACTCGTTGACGTTCGCCGCCGGAGAGCTCGCCCACGCGCCGTCCCGCGAACCCCGAAATACCCGCCGCTGCGAGGCTCCCTGCGACGACGGCACGGTCGCGCGCACCCTCGGTCCCGAGGAACGGCAGATGCGGCGCGCGACCCAGGGCCACGGCATCGCGGACGCTATAAAGGGGCGGGAGGACGGGGAACTGCGACACCAGCGCGAGGGCGCAGGCGAGCTTGCGAGGCTTCCAGTGGCGCAGGGCGACTCCCTCCAGCGCCACCTCGCCGGCATCCGGCCGAAGAAGCCCGGCGGCGACACGCAGGGCCGTCGACTTGCCTGCCCCGTTGGGCCCGACGAGGGCCAGCATCTCGCCCCGCCGCAGGGACAGCGAGACGTGGTCCAGCGCGGTGCGTTCGCCGAAGCGCACAGTCACTACTCGGAGCTCGAGCAATGCGCTCACAGCGCGGCCACCAGCTTTCGATTCCGCCGCAAGAGCATCAGGAAGAACGGCGCGCCGATGAAGGCGGTCAGCACCCCGACGGGAAGTTCCTGCGGAGAAAGCAGCGTCCGAGCGCCGAGATCAGCGATCGTCACGAAGATCGCGCCTAGCAGCATCGACATGGGCAGGACCATCCGGTTGTCGGGCCCGATCAGCATCCGGCAGACGTGTGGTACGACCAGTCCAACAAAGCCGATGAGGCCCGAGACGGCGACACAAACGGCGGTGGCCAGGGAGGCGGCAGCGATCGTGACCACCTTCAACAGCTCGACCCTCACGCCGAGTGTCTTCGCCTCCTCGTCTCCAAGCTGGAGGACGTTGAGCTGGTGCGCTAACAAGAGGAGGACGGCCCACGTGCCAGAAACATATGGGACCACCGCCCAGAACTTCGGCCAACTCGCGGTAGTGAAATCGCCGTAGAGCCAGGCGAAGATGACGTAGATCTTGTCCTCGTGCAGGACCATCAGCAGCGATGTGGCAGCGCTTGCGGCACTGGACACCGCAACCCCGGCCAGAATGTGCGTTGCGGCGGGGACGGTACGGCCGATGCGGGCAAGCTCATAGGTCACCGCGACGGCCGCGATTGCTCCAACAAACGCGAACAACGCCACATAGCCAAAGTGGTAGAAGTCGAGCGGCAACGGCGAAACGATCGCAATTGTCGCGCCGAGGCCGGCGCCTGCGGCGACGCCGATCAAATAAGGATCGGCGAGGTGGTTCCGGAAGACCGCCTGGTACGACGCGCCCGAGCTCGCGAGCGTGGCGCCGACGATCACTGCCGTCAGGACGCGCGGCAGGCGGATATCCCAGATGATCCGGTCGTGCGCTGACCCGCGCGCGAAATCAACCGGTAGATGGAGATGCCCGAGGACGGTCCGCAGCGTCTCCGCGGCGCCAATCCCCACGGTACCGATCGACGTCGCCAGGACTACGACGACCGCCAAGGCCACGCTCACGGCTCCCAGCGACCCCAGCCGGCGAAGCGGAACATACAGGGTCAGTCGCCGCCGTGTGAACGGTACCGGAGCCTTCAGCGGCTGGCCTGGCTCGGCGCTGGCTGTCATCCGAGGCTCGGAAAGATGAGTTTCATGAGCTGGTCGAGCGCGTCAACGATGCGCGGACCTGGCCGGCTGAAGATGGTGCTGTCGATGACGTAAACGCGGCCGTTCTTGACCGCGTTGATCGTCGCCCAGCCGGGCCGCGCCTTGACCAGCTCGGCAGTCTGACCGCCCGCATCCCCACCGTCGGCCAGGATGATGATCTCGGGGTCTCCCGCGATAACCACCTCTGCGGAGAGCTGCGGGAATGCAGTCTTTGCTCCCACGGCGACGTTCTGCAGACGGAGTGTGGAGAGCATCGCCCCGATGAAGGTGTCAGGCGCCACGGTGAAGCCGTCAGGACTCAGCTCGTAGAAGACCCTGGCGCCGCGATCGAGCTTCGCAACGCGGCCGGCCACAGCGGCGATGCGGTTGCGCATGCCGGTTGCGAGTTGGGCTCCGCCCACGGCGTGGCCGGAGATGCGGCCGATCAGTTCCATTTGCTCCGTGAGGCCCTGCAGGTTCGCCGGTTCTCTAATGAGAGCGACCGTCAACCCGAGCGCCCGGAACTGACTAACCTGCCCCTCCTGGCGCGTCGCCATGATCACAAGGTCCGGCGCGTACCCGACCGCCGGTTCAGGGGCGGGTTTCGAATACTCCAGCTTCGGTAGCGACTTGGTCTGCTCGGGGAAGTCTGAGAACTTGTCTACCGCCACCAGCTGCGCCCCAGCGCCGACCGCAAACAGCGCCTCGGTGGCCCCGGGCGAATACGAGATGATACGTTTCGGCGCTGCCGCCAGCGTGATCGACTGGCCCGTGGAGTCCGTGAACGTGAACGGGAACGCATCGACGGTCGACGAGCTGGCCACCGGCGTTGGTGATGGCGGGGACGTCCCCGCCAGGTTGTCGTCCCTCCCGCAACTGCTGAGGAGCAGTGCCGTGGCCGCGACAGACATCAGCAGCAGGCCAGCAAGGACGCCGCGCCGCCGCGGCCCGCACCGGTGAGATCCTGTCATCCGGAATTCCCCTCTTTCGTGGCGCCGAAACGGCACGTCGCGGTTTCGCGCAGGAGAACTCGCCGGGTAACGGAAACCCGGCCTCGTCGGCCGGGTCAACAGACACCTCCTCTACTGGAGGCGAATGTTCAGTCCTCTCGTGCGAAGGCCTTGAACGTCCAAGGAAAGGTCCCGGTTTTCTGGCTCGTCCGCGGAGCGGACATACAGTTGCGCGACAGCGCCGGCATCGCACCGGCTTGCCCGTGAGACCCTTCGTTATTCAGCGTTGAAATGTGCGTCCGGTTGCCCGGCAGCGCCAATCCTATGAGCCGATCGGCCAAATGGTCAAGGCAACGCATGGCCCCCTCGCCTCCATTCGAGTCGAGCGGGATTTCTCACACACGCCCCATTCAACTGGTGCGAGGACCCACAAACCGCCCGCCAGAAGCGGCACGCCCGTGCTTCACTTTCGATCGCTGAGTGTCCTGGCCCCCGATCGTGTGGCCAGTTCGCCTGATACGGGGGAGGTGGCGAGCCCCCACCCGGCAGGACCCCCTGCCGGCTGGGAAGCACGCCCCCCCAGTTCATGTTGCATTGGCCCGGCGCACCAATAGCCCGGCGGGCCTCGGACCTCTGCAGATCAAGGCTGCCTGAGCGCTGTCCCCAGTCCCCTGTCCCCTGTAACCTCGTACTTCCAGCCGCGGCGCTCCCAGCGTCGCGAGTCTCGTCTCAGGAATCCCCCAATGCCCGCTCCCGACCTCGAAACTATCGTCTCGCTCTCCAAGCGTCGCGGCTTCGTCTTCCCCGCTGCAGAGATCTATGGCGGCTTCGCCAACACTTACGACTACGGCCCACTTGGTGTCGAACTCAAGCGCAACATCCGCGAAGCCTGGTGGCGCTTCATGGTGCGCGAACGCGACGACGTAGTCGGTGTTGATGCTGCGCTCATCACCAACCCCCAGGTCTGGGTCGCCAGTGGCCACGTCTCCAACTTCCACGACCCACTTGTCGACTGCAAATCCTGCAAGCAACGCTGGCGCGCCGACCACCTGGAAGAAGGCGCCTACGGCGAGGTGAAGCGCAACGCCGCCGGCCAGATAGTCTGCCCCAACGACGGTGGCGAGCTCACCGAGCCTCGCCTTTTCAACATGATGTTCCAGACCCAGGTCGGAGCGGTCGAAGACGCGTCCGCCATCGCCTACCTCCCCCCCGAGACCGCCCAGGGCATCTTTCTTAACTTCGAAAACGTCCTCGCTTCGACCCGCCGTAAGCTCCCCTTCGGCATCGCCCAGACCCGCGTCAGCTTCCGTAACGAGATCACCCCCGGCCGCTTTATCTTCCGCACGCTCGAATTCGAACAGATGGAGATGGAGTACTTCTGCAAGCCCGGCACCGACCTCGAGTGGTACCGCTACTGGGTGGACGAGCGTCTTCGCTGGTACGTCGATGTCCTCGGAGTCGACTCCTCCCGCCTGCGCCTGCGTGAGCACGCCCAGGAAGAACGCTCGCACTACAGCACCGCCACCACCGACATCGAATACCTCTTCCCCTGGGGCTGGGGCGAGCTCGAAGGCATCGCCGACCGTACCGACTTCGACCTCAAGGCCCACGCCGCCAGCAGTGGCCATGAGTTGACCTACTTCGACGAAGACACGAACCAGCACATCGTTCCCTTCGTCGTCGAGCCGGCCGCTGGGCTCACCCGCACGCTTGCCGTGCTGATGATCGAAAGCTACGCCGAAGAACCGGATGAGAAGGGCGACCGCCGGGTTCTCCTGAAGTTCCGCCCCAACGTCGCGCCCGTGAAAGTCGCCGTCCTCCCTCTCTCGAAGAACGAGAAGCTCCAACCCCTCGCCCGACGCGTCTACGACCTCATCCGGCCCCTCTGGATGACGCAGTACGACGAGACCCAGTCGATTGGGCGCCGCTACCGGCGCCAGGACGAGATAGGGACCCCGCTCTGCGTCACGGTGGACTTCCAGTCCGTCGGCGAAGCCGGCCAACCCGGCGACGATGCCGTCACCATCCGCGAGCGGGACTCCCAGGCCCAGGTCCGGGTGCCAATCAGTGGTCTTATCGACGCCCTCCGCGAACGTCTTCCCGGCTGTTAGCGCCATACCAACTCTAGCCAGGGGGCATCGGCGGAAATCGCCGGCCTGCAAAACTCTCCTTCTCCCGGCGCTCCGGGAGAAGGGGCCGGGGGATGAGGGCTCGGAAGACTCCGCCGCCGGGAGCGCCCGCACCCTGTACGCTCTGACTGAATCCTCGATACCTGAGGTAGTTCCTATGCCACAACTCCGTGTCCGCAAGTTCGAGCCAGCGGATCTTCCGGCAGCGGCGACGTTGCTGGCCGCCCGCCATCACGTCGACCGCACGCGCCTGCCCATGCTCTCCTCGCACCTCGAGCAGCCCGCGAGCTGCGAGCCCTATCTCGCACGCCTCGCCAACAGCCCCCATGCAGAGGGCCTCGTCGCCATCTCGGATGGCCAGGTCGTCGGCTTCCTCTTCGGCGAGAGGATGCTTCTCGCCCCCGGCCACTTCGCTTCCCAGTTCACTCCTCCCCATTCAATCTCGATCCCCCTCCAAGGCCACGCCGTAGCCACCGGCCAGGACCAGACCGCCGTCTACAGGGCCCTGTATGCCGAGCTCGCGGCCGCCTGGGTGGCAGCCGGCTTCTTCATCCACGTCGCGCACATCGTGCCCGGCGACTTCGAGACCCAGGAAGCGTGGCTGGCTCTTGGCTTCGGCCGAACCGTGACCGCCGGCGTTCGCCCAACCAGCCCGGTTGCCGTCACGCGCCAGGCAGCCATCGAAGTTCACCAGGTAGGCCCCGAAGACATCGACGTGATCCTGGGCCTTGCCGCCGAGCTGAACGCGCACCACGCCCTCTCCCCGATCTTCTGGCCGATCCTCCACGCCACGGACGACGCAGCGCACGCCTTCAACCTCAGCGCCCTCACAGAAGGTTCCAACCCCTACTTCGTCGCCTACGAGGCCGGGAAGCCCCTGGGGATGCAGGCCTTCCTACGCCCGGGCTTCACACCGCTCACCGTCGCTCACGACTCTGATGTCTATCTCTATGAGGGCATCGTTTCCCAGGACTCACGAAGTGGCGGCGTCGGCACGGCATTGCTGGCCCACTCCATGGACTGGGCGCGCGGGAAAGGCTACTCGACCTGCACGCTGCACTGGGCCAGCGCCAACCCCAGCGGCGCCCCATTCTGGCAGGGGCACGGCTTCGTCCCGGTTGAGCACACCATGTCGCGCCACGTCGACGAACGCGTCGCCTGGGCCCGCCACTAGCATTTTTCAAGCAAGCCTGTGTCGCGTCGCCGCGCGCCGCAGATTGGTGTACCCCTCTCCCGCCACGGCGGGAGAGGGTCGGGGTGAGGGCAGGATGCCGCGAATCACCGCCCTCTTCTCAAGTAAGCACTAGTGCCATACCAACTTCGCTTGAAGGCATCGATGGATGTCCGCCGCCTGCGTCCCCCCTTCTCCCGGCGCCTCGGGAGAGGGGGCGAGGGGGTGAGGGCTCGCCATACATCCGCTCGCCATCTTCCTGGAAGTCGAGTTGGACCAGCACTGGCAACGCCCTTAGCGAAACGCGGGCATAACCTCGCGCTCCCACGCTCGCAGCGCCTCCCAGTCGACGGGCGGGCGCAGCGCGATGTTCACCCTCGCCGCCCCACCGTCACGATACCGTCCGACCAGGTCGATCGCCTGCCCGGGCAACCCCAGCACCATCCCGCGCTTGCGCTGGATCTCCGCCGCCGGTCCCCACGTCCGGATGAACGCCCGCTCGGCCTTGCCGAGGTCGGCCGGTCCCGCAGCCATGTGGAAGCTCACGTTCACGTTGCGTTCGATCGTCGCCGGGTCGCGGCCCTCTTTCTCGCACCACCCGTCGAGCACGCCCGACAATCGCTTGAACTCGTCCGGCGAGGTGTAAGGCGTGTTCCAGCCGTCCGCATGCCGCGCCGCGATCCGAAGCGTCCGCTTCTCCCCGTTTCCCCCAACCCAGATTCTCGGCCGTTGCTGCACAGGTCTGGGGTAACACGCCGCATTCTCGAGTTGGAAGTGTTTGCCGTGGAACGTCGATCGCTCCTGCGTCGTCAGCAGCCGCACCACTTGCACACCCTCCTCCAGGATGTCCATCCGCTCCTTGATCGGCCGGAACGGGATGCCATAAGCCTGGTACTCCATCTGGTGCCAACCGGCCCCAAGCCCGATCTCGAGCCGCCCTCCGCTCAGGTGGTCGATCGTCACCAGCGCATTGGCCAGCACCGCCGGATGCCGGTAGTTCATCCCCAGCACCAGCACGCCGATGCGCACGTTCTGCGTCTCGCAGGCAATCGCCGCCATGCAGGTCGTCGCTTCGAAACACGAGCCGTTGCCATCCACCGGAGGCGCCTCGTAGAAGTGGTCCCAGACGTCGACCCAGTCGAAGCCGGCCGTATCAGCCCAGCGCCAGAGACGCCGCATCTCGGCGATGTCGAGGTTTTGCTGCCCGATGTGAAGCCCGAACTTCATTTTCCTTTTGCCTCCGAGTCCTGGTGCGAACCCATCCCGTCGCCTCCTACGCTCGCGCGAAGGCCCGGCAGCGTATCGAACGGCCTAGCTCGTCGTTCGCCTCGCGCAGCATCCGGGCCAGCACTGGCAGCTCGTCGCCGGCTTCGGCGAGCAGTTGCTCCGAACGGTCCAGCACCGCCTGGTCCACCCGGTACGCCGGAAAAAGCGCTCCGAAGTAGTCCGACATGAACTCCTTTTCTTCACGCCGGAAGACGCCCGGCGCCTCAGCGAAGAAGCGCTCTACGTACGGCTCGAGCAGCTCTCGCTGGTGGGACCAGTTGAATCCGCTCATCGCAGCCCCCGTCAGATAGAGCGACCCGTAGCCCTCGCCAAGGAACCGTTCCCAGGCTGCCGCCTTGACCGCCGCCGAAGGCTCAGACGTGGCTGCGCGCAGCCGCGCCCGTTCGCCCCGGTCCGAAGGATCGTTCTTGACCTCGCTCCCCACCCGCTCCGATGCACCCGCCATCCCGTACGCCACGAACTTCGCCGCGATGCTCCAGCGCATCTCCTGGTCGACGTTGAACCCCCCGACCCGCTCCCGGCCATCGGCCAGGCTTCCCACGAGTTCGAGGTCCTCCCGGCCGATCGCGCAGCCGATCAGCGCGCGGCCCCAGACGATCTGAGCGTCGCCCCCTGCCGCCGACCGCAGCGCTTCCCAGGAGCGTTCGAAGAGCGCGTGCGCCTCCCGCTCCCTCCATTCGTCCGGCACGAACCGCGTCAGGGCCGCCAGAGCCTGTGCCAACACTGAATCGACCAACGCCACCTCGGGCTCAAGCGGAAGCTTCTGGCGTACCAGCGCGAGGAACTCCGTCGACTTCAGTTGCTGGTCGCGCACCATGCTCCAGAGCGATGACCAGAGCAACTGCCGGAGCAGCGCGTCGTCCAGCTTCTCCATGCTCGATCGCACGAACGCTAGCGACTCCGGGTCAAGCGCGACCTTCGCATACCCCTGGTCGTTGTAGTTCGGGAACACCAGCGCCGGCTTCCGGAGGCCCAGCGCCGCCGGTATCTCCATCTGCTCGCCCCACAGGGCCACAGGCAGCGTGTCGACGGCGATTCCCCCGCCCTCCTCGCGTATCAGCCCCACCTCGACGTGGTGCGGTCGTAGCGTCGGGTACTCCACCTGCGCCGTCTGCAAGAGCGCCAGCCGCGTAACCCGGTCTCCGTCGGCCTCCCACTGCGCCGCGATTGTGTTCACCGAAGCCGTCTCCAGCCACGCCCTTGACCATTCTTTCAGGTCCTGGCCGCTCCCCGCTTCCAGCGACGCAAGGAACTGCGCCAGCGTCGCGTTGCCGTAGGCGTGCGTCCGAAAGTAGTGGCGCATCCCTTCCCGGAACCCGTCCATCCCGATCGTCGCCACCAGTTGCTTCAGCACCGACGCGCCCTTGCCGTATGTGATCCCGTCGAAGTTCAGGAACGTTGCGTCCGTGTCCGCCACCTGACCGGCGATCGGGTGAGTGGTCACGAGCTGGTCCTGGCGGTACGCCCAGTTCTTGATCGAAGCGTTGAAGTCCTGCCACGCGCTCGTGAACCGCGTCGCTTCCGTCATCGCCAGGTACGCCATATACGTCGCGAAACTCTCGTTCAACCAGAGGTCGTTCCACCACCGCATTGTCACGAGGTCCCCGAACCACATGTGGGCCATCTCGTGCAGCACCGTTTCCGCCCGGCGCCGCCGCTGGTTATCGGTCGGCCGGTCACGGAATACCATGTACTCGTTGTGCGTCACCGCCCCCACGTTCTCCATCGCGCCGGCGTTGAATTCCGGCACGAACAGCTGGTCGTACTTCCCGAACGGATAGGGGAGGTCGAAGAACTTTCCGAAGAAGTCGAGCCCCTGCTTTGAGATCGTGAACAGCTCGTCCGTGTCCAGGTACTTCACAAGCGACTTGCGGCAGAACAGCCCCAGCTCGATCCCGCCGTGCGTGTCTCGCGCCACGTGGTAAGGCCCCGCTATCAGCGCGAAAAGATACGTGCTGAACGCCTTCGTCCCTTCGAACTCGTGCCGTCGACGCCCATCTGGCGTCGTCGAGGCGGCAGTCTCTCGGCTGTTCGCCACCACCTCCCACCCGGACGGAGCCGTTACCGTGAGGCGATAGGTAGCCTTGATGTCCGGCTGGTCGAAGCACGGGAAGAGCCGGTGCGCCTCGTACGGCTCGAAGTTCGTGTACAGATACTCCTCGCCGTCCTCCGGATCCTTGAACTGGTGAAAGCCATCGCCCCCATGGTCGTAGTCGTTCTCGTACACCATCCGCACGCGGTTGCGCCTCCCGAGCGAGGCCGCCGGCAGCGTCAGCCGGTATCCGGTCCACTCCGGCGTCTGACCGGCGCCGTTGACCTCGAGCGTCCGGATCGTTTTCCCCCGGAAGTCGAGGAAGAGGTCGCCCGTTCCGCTCAGTTCGAACTCGATCGTCACCTCTCCCCCGTAGGTCTCGCTCCCCCGGGTGATGTCGATCGCGATCTCGTACCTACAGTTGGCGACGCGCTTCGCTCGCTCCCCAGCCTCCAGCTCGGTCAGGACGTCACGGTGCTGCTGCGCGGTGATCCCGCCGGTCATGGTCACTCCACGTTTCGTGAGAGTCTGCTTCCGTCCACGCAGTAAGCGATCAGCCTACAGCCTCCCGTCCTCTCGGGCAGCACTGCCGCTTCCCAGCTTCGTTGCCCACCCCCTCCTCGCAGCGTAGCCTGCCGTCAGCGCGTTAGCCGACCGCAGAGGGACCATGGCAGAACGATTCGAGGTCGTATTCCTGGGCACCGGCAGCCCCCTTCCCAGCGCCGACCGTTGCGGCGCCGGGAACGTCGTCGTCGCCGGCGACACGCACATCCTCGTCGACTGCGGTTGGGGGGCAGCCCGCCGGCTCATGCCTTCCGGTGTCATGCCCTCCGACATCGACGTAGCGGTCTTCACCCACATGCATACCGACCACATGACCGATTTCCCCGATTTCCTCTTTCTCCGCTGGACTGCCGGCGCCACCCGGCCCCTCCGCGTCTACGGCCCCGAGGGCACGCGCGAAATGGTCGAAGGCTTCCTCATGGCCCTTCGCCGTGACATCGGCTTCCGCCTCGCCCACCATGGCGACAAGCTCAACCCGGCCGGGATTCGCTGCGAAGTCGTAGAAGTCCCAGCCACGCCGTCCCCAACCCCCTTCCTCGACCTGGGAGGGCTCAAGCTCGAGAGCTTCGAAGTCAATCACTTCCCCGTCGTCCCGGCCTTCGGCTACCGCTTCTCCTCTGGCGGTCTTACCGCCGTCCTCTCCGGCGATACCACCTTCTGCGAGTCGCTCCTGGCCGCCTCCCATGGCGCTGACATGCTCGTCTGCGAAGCTCTCAACCTCCCTATGCTCGAACAGCGGATGGCATTCCTCCGCGCAGCCGGCCGCACCCTTGCCGCATCGCTCTTCGAAGACGTCCCCTCGTACCACATCTCAACCCACGACGTCGCTCGTCTCGCCCGCGACGCCGGCGTCGGCGAGCTCGTCCTCTCGCACGTCATCCCCCCGATCCCCAATCAAGGGCCCGAGGTCGAGAAGTTCGTCGATGGCATGAACGCCGTCTACCCCGGCCCCATCCGCGTGGCCCGCGACACCCAGCGCCTCCCCGTGACGAAGCGGGGAGAGCGCTGATCCCTCCCCGTCACCCGCGCTATCCCCCACCCCCCGCCGGCGATACAATCCCTCCCGAATCACTCGCCACCGCAGGTGTCGCGCCCCAGCATGAGCAACCTCGACGCGGTCAACGCCCTCATCACCGCCATCAACTTCGATCGCTTCGCCGAAATCGAAGCGCGCCACGCCCCCGATGTCCTCTTCACCTCGTTCCGCGGGCCAATCCTCCACGACAGCGTCGCCGTCGCCGACTGGCAACGCCAATTCCAGCGCGACTACGCCGACTGCAACTACAGCCAGCTCGAATACGTCGAGCAGGATGACGTCGTCTGTGTCCGCGCCACGATCGAAGCGAAAGGCTACGATTGGCGCGCCCTCACCCAGCGGGTCGTTGAGGTATTGCGCCTCGAAGATGAAGCCATCGTTGAGCGGCGCCTCTACGGCATGCTTCGCGACGTCGAACTCGACAAACCGGCCACCGCCGCCATGAACAACGCCCTCGGCTTCAAAGGCGGGAGCGTCGCCGCCACCCGCGCCGCCGTCGAAGGCTTCTACGGCAACCTTGCCGCCAACCGGCGCGACGAAGCTCGCGAGTTCCTGCACGATAAAGTCGCGCTCATCGATTCCGTCTACGGCATCACTGCCGGACCCGAAAGCGTGTTGGATCTCATCAGCGCAAGGCCGAAGCCAGCCTTCGGCATCTGGCGCGTCACCCGCTCCTTCTGCAGCCCCAGGGACGCCGCTGTCGAGCTCGCGATCGACCCCAACAGGCCCCGCCTCCTCGATTGGGTCCGCATCGTCGATGGCAAGATCGCCGTCATCGAGGCCTATTGGATGCTTCGCGAAATCGGAGTCGACCCGTTCGTAGACCGGGCCCACGACAGGCACGTCAGGCAGGTTATCCTTCCCATTTAGTGCCGCTCCGGCTGGCTTGCCGTATCGTGCCGTCTCGACAAATAGCCTCCCTCTCCCGCCGCAGCGGGAGAGGGCCGGGGTGAGGGCCCTTCGGTAGCGACTCCGGGCTCGAGTCCCCCCCGACGGACGGTTAGAGCGCGCCCGCCGCCAGTCGCCAGCCATCACACCATCACCTACCAGGAGATCCAGCCATGGCCACGATGTACTACGACAAGGACGCTGACCTCTCGCTCCTCAACGGGCGCAAGATCGCCGTCATCGGCTTCGGCTCCCAGGGCCACGCCCACGCCCTCAACCTCAAAGACAGCGGCTGCGACGTAATGATCGGCCTCTACCCCGGTTCGAAGTCGTGGAAGGAAGCCGAGGCGCAGGGCCTCCGCGTCGCCACTGTCGAACAAGCCTCGCGAGAAGCCGACATCATCATGATCCTCGCGCCCGACCAGGTGCAGAAGCAGATCTACGAGCACGGAATCGAACCGGGCCTCAGCGAAGGCAAGATGCTGATGTTCGCCCACGGCTTCAACATCCACTTCCAGCAGATCCAGCCTCCCCCCTTCGTCGACGTCACGATGATCGCCCCCAAGGGCCCCGGCCACCTCGTCCGCCGCGTGTTCACCGAGGGCGGGGGCGTCCCCTGCCTGGTCGCCGTCCACCAGGATGCCAGCGAAGTCGCCAAGCAGGTCGCCCTCGCCTACGCCAAGGGCATTGGCGGCACGCGCGCCGGCGTCCTCGACACCACCTTCCGCGAAGAGACCGAGACCGACCTCTTCGGCGAGCAGGTCATCCTCTGTGGTGGCATCTCGTCGCTCATCAAAGCGGCCTTTGAAACCCTCGTCGAAGCCGGCTATCAGCCGGAAAGCGCCTTCTTCGAAACCATGCACGAGCTCAAGCTCATCGTCGACCTCATCTACGAAGGCGGACTCGCCCGCATGCGCTACTCCATCAGCGATACGGCCGAGTACGGCGACTACACACGCGGCCCGCGCATCATCACCGGCGAGACCCGCGCCGAGATGAAGAAGATCCTGCATGAGATCCAGACTGGCCAGTTCGCCAAGGAATTCATCCTCGAAAACATGTCCGGCCGCGCACACTTCCTCGCCACCCGCCGGCTCGAAGCAGAACACCCCGTCGAGCAGGTCGGCGCCGAGATGCGCGCGATGATGAGTTGGCTGAACGCCCCGAAGAAGTAGCCGTGGTAGATCGGGCCGCCCGCCTGGCAGAGCTTCGGCCCTGGGTCGAGCGCGCCCGCTCCTCCACCGGCTGGGACTTCGCCTGGCTCGGCGTCGAACCCCTCGATCCCGGCCCGCCCTGGCACTACGAGTCGCTCGCCCGCGAAGCCGCTCGCTCGGCCCGCACGGTCCTCGATCTCGCGACCGGCGGCGGTGAGCGCTTTTCCGACATCGCGGCGGGCCTCACAGCACGATTTGTGGCCACCGAGGAATGGTCGAGCAATGTCCCGGTCGCCAGCCGCAGACTCCGGCCCTTCGGCATCGCCGTTGTCGCCGCCCAGTCCGCGAGGCTCCCGTTTCGCCAGGCGAGTTTCGACGTAGTCCTCAGTCGCCACGAAGGAGTCGAACCTGCCGAGGTCGCTCGGGTGCTCACCATGCGCGGCCGCCTCCTCACCCAGCAGGTCGACAACCACTGGCCCGAACTTCGAGATGCATTCCCCGAGATGACAGATTTCGGAGACCACGGATCGCGCTACTCAGCCGAACTGCGCGGCCTCGGGTTCGAGGTACGCCTCCAACGCCACTCCGCGCTCGTCCGCTATCCATCACTTGGCGCCCTCGTCTTCATGGTCGCCGTCGCGCCCTGGACCCTTCCCGGCTTCGACCTTGCCACGGATCTCGACGCCTGGCTCGCCCTCGAAGCGGCGCTCTCCGACGGGGAGGGCGTAGTCGTCACCGAAAGCCACTACCTCCTCGATGCGGTCCGGAGACCGTAGCCGTCGTCGAGATTTCCCGCTCGTTCCTGCGCTGCCATCGCCCTCTTCCGCGTGTCGGACCCGCGCGCCATCATCAGTTCGAGAGTATCTTCGTCCGGGGTCTATCAGCAGCCGTCTGGTTCCACCCGGTGCGGACGCCCTCAACTTGCGCCTCAAGCATTCCAAGGGTTCAAAGGGTTCAACCCACGTTTTTTTCTCACGCGTCGGTCCCCGGCCGCCGGCGCTCGCGGTTCCGCCCTCTGTCCCCGCGAATTGAGCCCGCCTCCCCGCTGGCGCAGAATGGCATCACGCAACCGACCTCACTCACAGTGGCCGCCCCGGAAGGATGGAAAATGGACCTGCGATTCGGCGAACAAGAAGAGAAGCTCCGCGATGAAGTCCGAGCCTTCCTCCTGGCACACCTTCCAAAGGAACCGGGCGGCGGCTTCATGGCCCGCAGCGACGCCGCCTTCGAGGAGGCGAAGGAATTCAACGCCCAGCTAGCCAGGCGTGGCTGGATCGCCCCTGCTTGGCCGAAGGAATACGGTGGACTCGCCGCCAACGTCAAAGAGCAGATGGTCTTCAACGAAGAGTTCGGCTACTACGGCGCCCCCGACACCGGCACACGCGGATTCGGCGTCGGCATGATCGGCCCCACCCTCATCATCCACGGCTCCGAAGAGCAGAAGAAGCGCTACCTCCCCCGAATCACCAGCGGCGAAGACATCTGGTGCCAGGGTTATAGCGAACCCGGCGCCGGCAGCGACCTTGCCAGCCTCCAGACGAGAGCCGTCCGCGACGGCGACGAATACGTCGTCAACGGCCAGAAGATCTGGACCTCCGGTGGTCACCGCGCCAACCAGATGTTCTGCCTCGTCCGCAGCGATCCCGACGCCCCCAAGCATCGCGGCATCAGCTTCCTCCTCATCGACGATCTCAAGAACAAGCCCGGCCTCACCGTCAGACCCCTTATCAACATGGCCAACCGCCACCACTTCAACGAAGTCTTCTTCGAAGACGTGCGGGTACCGGTCGCCAACCGCATTGGCGAAGAGAACCGCGGCTGGTACGTCGCCATGACCCTGCTCGACTTCGAACGTTCCGGCATCGGCACCACCGCCTCCCAGAAACGAACCCTCGAAAGCCTCACCGAATACCTGAAGCAGGGGCCAACCTGGAAGCGCGAGAAGTACCGCACGAGGGTCGCGGACCTGGTCATATCCAACGGAGTTGGCCGCTACCTCGGCTATCGCATCGGCCACATGCAGTCCAAAGGTATGGTCCCGAACTACGAATCGTCGGTCGTGAAGATCTACCAGTCGGAGTTGGGACAGCGCATCTTCAACTTCACCGTCAACATGCTCGGTCTCTCCGGCCAGCTGATGCCCGAAGAGCCGACCGCACCGTTCGGCGGCGAAATGCCAGAGGCAATGATCCAGTCCGTCCCAACCAGCATTTTCAGCGGCACGAACGAGATCCAGCGCAACGTCATCGCCACCCGGGGCCTCGGCCTGCCGCGGGGCTAACCTCGCCTCCCCGGGCCCTCGGCAGCGCGCCGTACAATGGCCCCGTGCTCTACCCCGGTCAGTTCGAAAGGCGAGTCGCGGCCACCGGCAACATCGCCATCATCGCCCTCCTCGGCTGCTTCGCTGTCCTCTCCTACTGGCAGGTCTTCCGCACCGATCTCGCCACCGAGAGCACCAACCCAAGGGTGCTCGCAGCCTTCGCCAACCCCCACCGCGGCCGCATCCTCGACCGCGAAGGCAACGAGCTCGCCGTCTCCAACCCCGATGGCAGCCGGCGCTATCCGGTCGCCTCGGTCGCCCACGAAGTCGGCTACCTCGATGCACGCTTCGGCTCCCAGGGCGCAGAGCTCGTCTTCAACGACTACCTGAGCGGCAGTTCCGGCGTGGGTTCGTGGCAGGCCGCCCTCGATGCGGAGTTCCGCCGTACTGTCACTCGCGGCCTCGACGTCCGTCTGACGATCGATCCCAGGATCCAGTCCGCGGCCGCCCAGGCACTTGGCGCCAGGCGCGGCGCCGTAGTCGTCCTCGACCCGCGCTCTGGCGAAGTCCTCGCCATGGTCAGCGTCCCCACCTACGACCCCGGCGCCATCTCCCGCAGCGGCGACTCCCTCGTCGCTGACCCGGCATCCCCACTCCTCAACCGCGCGACTCAGGGCAGCTACCCGCCTGGCTCCACGTTCAAGACCGTGACCGCGACATCGGCCCTCGAGAACCAGGTCATCACGCCCGAAACCATGGTCACTTGCCCCGGCGAAGTCGTCATCGATGGCTTCCCCGTCTCCTGCCGAAACGTGCCACAGGGGCCGGGCACCTACCCCTTCAAGAACGCCTTCACCTTCTCCGTGAACGCCATCTTCGCGCAGGTGGGCGTGTCCCTCGGCTGGGACCGCCTCCTCGAAACGGCCTCCAACTTCGGGCTCGGACACGCCCTTGCTTTCACCCTCGACACTGCTCCCACACAGGTTCACGCGCCCGGAGCGGCCCTTACCAGGACGCTGCTCGCCAGCACTGCCTTTGGCCAGGGACAGCTCCTGGTCACTCCACTCCAAATGGCCGTCATCGCCGCCACCATCGCGAACGACGGCGTGCTCGTTAGCCCGCATCTTGGGCTCGCTGCTTTCGACGGGAAGCGCACCGTCGCCACGCTCGAATCGCCGTCGCAGCGGCGCGTCATGAGCAGCGCCGTAGCCCGCACCATGCGGGAGTTCATGGTCTCAGTCGTCGAGGCCGGCCAGGCGAACGGAGTGACCATCCCCGGCGTCAGCGTCGGCGGGAAAACCGGTACCGCCGAGTCGGGAACGGGCACCTCGCACGCCTGGTTCATCGCCTTCGCCCCCGCCGAGAAGCCGACGATCGCACTGGCTGTGGTCGTTGAGAACGGGGGCCAGGGTGGCGTCGTCGCCTCTCCAATAGCGGGTGCAGTGCTCCGCGCGGCCTTAGGCCGATGACCCACGACCTCCCGGCTCGCTTCGAACGATTGCTCGAACAAACCGCACGCCGCGTGAGCGGCGGCGACCTGCACCCGCTCGAGCTGTTGCAGCGCGTCCAATCTGCCGTGGAACTGGCCATCTCCGGCGGCCGTCTGCCGAACGAGGTGCGTGTGGTGCTTCACCCGGCCGACTTCGCTCGGTTCGAGCCAGATCTGGAAGGACTCCGCGCTGAGGTTGTTACGCTCCTCTCGGACATCCAGCGCCGTCGTTCTCTCCAGCGAGTCGGCGCCCTCAACGTCAGTTTCGAGTCGTCTGCCTCCGCCATGGAAGGGATGCCCGAAGTCATCGTCCGCTTTGTAGACACCACCCATCGACCCGGCCGTCGATTGGCCGGAGTCACCCGGCGTCTCACGCGGCAAGGAGAATTCCAGCTGGTGTTACCCGACGGGTCAACCGTGTCCCTTAGCCACACCCCCTTCTCGATCGGGCGGGGTCCGGGCAACGATCTGGTCCTTGCCAGCCTCGCCGTGTCGCGGAACCACGCCGAGATCGCCGAGGTCGCGTCGGGACTCATTCTGCGCGATCTCGGCAGCCGCAATGGCCTCGTCGTCAACGGCATTCGCCGCGATTCAGTCATGGTGACACCAGGGCTCATCGTCACCATCGGTGATGTCGAGCTTCGCGTGGAAGCCGCGCGTGAGTGACGCCAGCGAGCTCCTCGTCCTTCGACTCGGACTCATCGGCATCATCTTCGTCTTCGTACTGGCCGTGTCGTTGACGATGCGGAGCGGACTGCGGCCCCGTGGCCGGCCTGGACTCGCCGCGCCGCTCGCAACGGGTCGGCCACGGCTCGTGGTGCTCGTTCCGGGTCAGACGGGCCTCAACCCCGCCGACGAGATCCCCCTCGCCGGTGAGATGACCGTCGGCCGCGATCCCGGCAACAGCATCGTCCTTGGCGACCAATCAGTCTCCGGACGCCACGCGTCGCTCACCTACACGCGCGAAGGCTGGCGCATAGCCGATCTGGGCAGCACGAACGGCACGTTCGTCAACGGTCGCCCCCTTGGACGTCGACGGCCCACCTTGCGTGTCGGCGACGACCTGGCCTTCGGCTCCGTCGTCGTCCGCTTTCAACGCTAGCGGCGTTCCTCCGTCTGCCCCGATATTCCCAACAGGAGCCCGATCAGCGCGAAGTTCACGATCAGGCTCGATCCACCGTAGCTCACGAACGGAAGAGTGATCCCGGTGGTCGGGATGACTCTCACGTTCCCGGCGATGATGACGCCCGCCTGGAAAGCAATCAGGACGACGATGGTGGCCGCCAGCATCCGGCCGTAGTCGTCCCCAACGCGCAGGGCCACTCGTAAGCCCGCAAACAGAAGGACCAGATAGAGAAGCGCCAGCCCGATTGCGCCCGCCAGTCCCAGCTCCTCCGCAATGGCGCTGTAGACGTAGTCGGTGGGCGCAGCCGGTATCGTCTGGGGCGATCCAAGCCCGAGGCCCTGGCCGGTGACGCCTCCCGCCTGGATCGCGTAGGTGCTCTGCAACGTCTGGTAGCCGGCGCCGGCGGGCTGGCCGTACGGGTCGAGCCAGGTGTCGATGCGCGTACGCACGTGTCCGAAAGCGAGGTAGCCGGCTAACACGGCGAACAGCAGCATCGCCGCGCCTCCGATGACGAACCGCGCGCGACCAGTGGAAATGTAAAGCCCCGCTACGCCAACGCTGAGCATCAGCATCACCGTCCCGAGGTCCTTCAAGAGCGCAACGGCGGTCATCGCCACCAGCCACAGGACCGCGAGTGGTGCCAAGTACGGGATCGAGGAATAGGCACGCCCCCCGAAACTGAGCCGAGGCGCTGCCAGTACGGCAGACTCATCGGCGAGATACCCCGCCAGGAACACCAGGAGGAAGAGCTTTATCAGCTCCGTGGTTTGCACGGTGGTGCCAGCAACAGTGATCCAGAGTCGTGCACCGTTGATCGTGGTGCCGGCCACTCCCGTCACCAGTAGCAGCACGAGAGCGAACACAGCCGCCGTGTACTTGTACGAACGCAGGAGCGCGTATCGCCGCGCCCCCCAGGTAGAGACGAGCATCCCGGCCACGCCGAGCGTCACCCAGTTGACCTGATCCTGGGCTACCCCCGGCGCCAATCGGGTTACGAAGGCCAGCCCGATGGCCGTTAGCAGCATCACGATTGCGTAAGGCTGCGGCGCCGCGCGCGGGACCAGGAGCCGCAGTCCGGCGTGCCCCACGAGCGCGGCCGCTGTGAATTGCGCTAGGATCCGCCCCGAATCTTTGGGCATCGCGAATTCGGCTGCGTCCAGGGCCTTCCACGCCACGGCGATGAACCCGATGCTGGCAAGCAGCAGCACGAGCTCGAGGTTCCGTTCCCTCGATCCGATTGCCGAGGCCGCTGTGCGGAGACTCAGTTTCTCTTGAATCCTTCCGATGTCATCGAAGCACGATATCGCCTCGAGCGACTGCTAGGCACAGGTGGTATGTCAGAAGTGTGGCTCGCCGAGGATCAGCGCCTCGGCCGTTGGGTGGCAGTCAAGGTGCTGCGCGAGTCTATCGACGCGGACCTCGTCGGCAGCTTGCAGCGCGAAGCCCGCCTAGTGGCAAGTTTGCAGCATCCCAACATCGTCTCGGTCTACGACACCGGGGTCCACGAAGGCCGCCACTTTCTGGTCGCCGAATACGTTCACGGCTACTCAGTTCGTCAGCTAATCGAAAGCCGCGGCCGGCTGACGGAACAAGAAGCCCTTCGCTACGGCGAGCAGGTCGCCGCTGCGTTGCACCACGCACACGGTCAGGCCGTCATCCATTGCGACGTCAAGCCCGAGAACATCCTTGTCAACGAAGAAGGTGTGGCCAAAGTCGCGGACTTCGGCATCGCCGAGACCGTCGCCCGGACGCTCTCCCCACAAGCGGCCAGGGACATCCTTGGCACCATTGCCTACCTTGCCCCGGAGGTGCTTCAGGGCGCGCCTGCTGACGCCCGTTCCGACATCTACTCCCTAGCCTTAACGGTCTACGAAATGGTCGCCGGCCGCCTGCCATTTACTGGCGGCACGGCTGCGGCTGTGGCGGGACGACGGCTCGCCGCCCCCGCCCCGCTCCTCCGCACCTTCGCGCCCGACGCATCGCTCCAGCTCGAGGCGGTACTCGCGAGGGGGTTGGCTCCTGTCCCGCAGACTCGATTCGGGTCGGCGGCCGAATTCGGAGCCGCTCTTCGAGCGGTCGCAGAGGGAGGGGCGAGGCTGCCCCCGACCCCAGCCCCAACTCCGGTACCTGCGGTGCGGCGTCCGCCGCCGTCACGGCCCCAAACCTCCCGCGTGCGCCGGGCCGCGCCTCCGACGGAACAGCGACGAGGCGCCGGAGCCGGGCCGTGGCTCGCAGCGGCGCTGGCTCTCGCCTTCGCAGCGGGACTGGGGGTAGCCGGCGCCTATCTGCTCCAACGCGGCGATGACAACCCCGTCCCGAAAACGCCAACACCCGTTGCTACAGTCGTGCCTACGAGCGCGCCCACACGGACGCCGACGATCCCCGCGACCTCGACTCCGACACCCACTCCGACGCAAACACCCTCTCCAACTCCGAGCGTCTCCCCAACCGCGAGGCCACCGACCCCAGCGAGTCCCACTGCCTCCACGACTACACAGCCGGCGTCCCCGACGCCCAGCGCCAGTCCGGCTGCTTCCCGCACCCCGTGACGAGCGCACCGATTCGCCTCTCACCTGTGGTAGATTGCCGCTCGTAAGCAAGCCTCTGGAGGTGATCCGATGAAGTTCGGAATCTTCTACGAAATCTCCGTCCCGCGGCCCTGGGAGGCCGACACCGAGTATCAGGTCTATCAGAACTGCCTCGAGCAGGTTCGTCTCGCCGATGAGCTCGGCTTCGACCAGGTCTGGGCGGTAGAACACCACTTCCTTGAGGAATATTCCCACTGCTCCGCCCCCGAGATATTCCTCACAGCGTGCGCGATGCAGACAAAGAGGATCCGCGTGGGCCACGGCATCATCGTTTGCGTGCCGCAGTTCAACCATCCGATCCACATCGCCGAACGAACCGCGGTGCTGGACATCGTGTCGGGGGGACGGCTCGAAGTTGGCACAGGTCGCTCGGCAACCTGGACCGAGCTCGGCGGCTTCAGGGCCGACCCTGACGAGACCAAGAAGACCTGGGACGAGTACGTCCGCGTCATCCCCAAGATGTGGACGCAGGAACGCTTCAGCCACGAGGGATATTCGTTCTCGATGCCGGCCCGGGCAGTCCTTCCGAAGCCCTACCAGAAGCCCCATCCCCCGATGTGGGTGGCGGTAACAAGCCCCGGAACCGAGCTCGATGCTGCTGACCGGGGCCTCGGCAGCCTTGGCCTCACCTTCGGCGGGTTTGCCGAACAGGAAGTGAAGATCGCCGAGTACCGGCGCCGCATCAAGTACTGCGAGCCTGTCGGCTCGTTCGTCAACGAGCAGGTCAACACGGTGAATTTCCTCTTCTGTCACGAAGACAACGAATTCGGCATTCGTACCGGCCAGCGAGTCGCTGGCACCTTCAACTATCTCGCGGAGCAACTCCTCGCTGCCCGCCAGGCCTATCCGAGCCGCTCCTACCCGAACCTCGGCCTCCTTCCCGCGCTGCGGCGCGAGTCTACAGCTCCCAGCGGCGGAGGCGTGCCGGAAGGACTTGCCATAGGCAACCCCGATCGCATCGTCGAAGTCGTCAAGAAGTGGGAAGCCGTCGGCGTCGATCGGATGACGTTCCTGCTCAACGCAATCGAAACGGTCCCGCAGCAGCAGGTTCTCGACAGTCTTCGTCTCTTCGCCAGGGAAGTGATGCCCAAGTTCAGCTCGGTCCCGGCTGCGGCCACGGCCGCAGGAGGCGCTTGATGCCGCTCACCGGGACGCGCGATCTCACGGGCCTCGCATCGGCCGCGCCGCTCGTGACCGATCTCGGCACCGAGCCCTGGGAGCTGCCCCGCGCCGAAGTCCTCCAGGTGCTGTACGAGATAGATGACCGCGCCATGCTCACGATCATCCCTCCTGCTCTGCATCCAACGATTCCGCCTACTGCCTTCTTCACCGTGACGCGGGTACCTGCGAGCCCTGCCGGGCCATTCATCCTCGCCGAGGTTCGGATCGGCTGCCGGGCGGCCGCGAGGCCCCGCGGCTTCCTCGTGCGCGCCTATTGCGATTCCGATGTTGCGGCGGCCGAGCTGCGCGCCCGATGGGGCTACAACGTGAGCAGGGCCGACGTCCGCCTCGATCGCCAGTACTTCCGGATCGTCGGTAGCGTTGCCGAAAACGGTGTCAAACTCCTGGAGTGCACGCTCAAAGACCCCGAACCTATCAGCGGGAAGGACGTCCAGTACATCGCAAGCATGAACCTCGCCCGGCTGGCAAGAGACGGACAGGAGCTAACGCGGCTGATCCAGGTCGACCCCGACTTTGTGTTTCACACTGCCGACCGCGGCTCCCCGATGCTGGGCGAGTTTGTCGCGAGTGCATGGGGTCTCGATGGGGTCGTGCCGGTATACCCGGTGTCGGCTTCCTACGCAGTGTGCGACATCACCCTCCCGCGATTGCGCTACCTCGTCGACCCGACGAAACCTCCCCTCCAGGCGGTCGAGACCATCTGACCCTGCGTGGGCGTGCCGGGCGGCAACGGATCGATATGAAACCCGAGTCAAGGCGCGGCGAAGGCTCGACGTTGGAAGAATTGAGGAAGGGGCCCGAACCGGGCCCCTCTCAGTCCTGTCCAAGCCGGAAACGACCTAGACCCGGTGGCACCAGACCCAGTGCTCTTTGTCAGCCGTCCCGACGTTTCGCCAGTCCGGTCGGCGGGAACGGCACTCGTCGATCGCGATTGGGCAACGCGTGTGGAACACGCAGCCCGAAGGCGGCCTCAGCGGGCTCGGCACGTCGCCCAAGAGGATGATGCGCTCGCGCTGCCGTTCAATTTCAGGGTCCGGAATGGGGACCGCCGACATCAGAGCCTTGGTGTAGGGATGCAGCGGGTTTTCGAAAATCGAGTCCCGGTCCGTCAGCTCCATGATGTGCCCGAGGTACATCACCGCCACTCGGTCGCTGATGTGGCGCACCACCGAGAGGTCATGCGCGATGAACAGGTAAGTCAGGTTGAACTGATCCTGCAGATCCTGGAGCAGGTTGATGATCTGCGCCTGGATAGAAACGTCGAGCGCCGACACCGGCTCGTCGCAGACGATGAAATCCGGTTCGACTGCGAGCGCGCGGGCGATGCCGATGCGCTGCCGCTGGCCGCCCGAGAATTCATGGGGAAAGCGATTGGCGAAGTACGGGTTCAGGCCTACCGTCTGGAGCAGGTTCTGGACCTTATCCTTCTTCGCTTTGCCGCTGGCCAGTTTATGGATCGTGATCGGCTCGCCGATGATGCTGCCGACCGACATACGCGGGTTCAGGCTCGCGTACGGATCCTGGAAGATCATCTGCATCTTCCGGCGGAACCGGCGCAGCCGAGACCCTCCGAGCTTCGTCAGGTCTTCACCTTCGAAGCTGACGTGTCCCGCGGTGGGACGTGTGAGCTGAAGGATCGCCTTACCCGTCGTGCTCTTGCCGCAGCCGGACTCGCCCACGAGCCCGAGCGTTTCGCCGCGTTTGACCCCGAAGCTCACGCCGTCAACTGCCTTCACGTCGGCGACCTTGCGCTGGAAGATGAGCCCTGCCGTGACAGGGAAGTAGACCTGGAGGTCGGTCACATCGACGAGCGTCTCGCCGATGGTGCCGACCCTCTGTCGGGTCGAGCTAGCCTGCTGCACCAACTGCCACCTCCCTGTGGACGCGATCTGTCTCCCAGCAAGCCGCGTAGTGGTTCTCGGCCACGAGCTTGAATGGCGGATATTCGTCCCGGCAGCGATCGACGCGCCAGGCACATCGAGGATAGAACGGGCATCCCACGGGAAGGTGCGCGAGGTCGGGCGGCAGCCCCTCAATCGGGACCAGCTTCTCCTTGCGCATCTCATCGAGTCGTGGCACCGAGTTGAGGAGCCCGACCGTATACGGGTGCTTCGGGTTGCCGTAGAGCTCGTAGGCGCTCGCCGTCTCGATAACCCGCCCGGCGTACATCACGTTCACCCGGTCCGCATAGCGCGCTACGACGCCCAGGTTGTGGGTGATGATGATTACGGCCGTCCCGAATTCGCGGCTCAGCCGGCTCATAACTTCCAGGATCTGTGCCTGGATCGTTACATCGAGGGCCGTCGTCGGCTCGTCGGCGAGCAACAGCTTCGGGTTGCAGCTCATCGCCATCGCGATCATCACGCGCTGGCGCATACCCCCGGAAAACTGGTGCGGATAATCATCCAGGCGCCCTCGCGCCTCGGGAATACCCACCATTTCCAGCAACGCCGCAGCCCGGTCGCGCGCTGCCTTGCCATGGAGGTCCATGTGCAATTCGAGCGCTTCCGTCATCTGGCGGCCGATGGTGAGCACCGGGTTGAGCGACGTCATCGGCTCCTGGAAGACCATGGCAATGTCGTTGCCCCGGATCTTCCGGACCTCGTCCTCATCCAGCTTCAAGATGTCCCTGCCCTGGAACAGGATCTCCCCGGAGACAATCTTGCCGGGCGGCTGGGGGATCAGCCGGAGGATAGAAAGCGCCGAAACGCTCTTCCCGCAGCCGGATTCGCCCACCAGCCCGAGCGTTTCGCCCTCCTCCACGACGTAAGAGGTGCCATCGACCGCCTTGACGGTGCCCTCCTGCGTGTAGAAGTACGTGCGCAGGTCCTTGACCTCGAGTAGCGCCATCCCATCTCCTTCTTGAATCCCGGCACTGCCGGGACCGCCGGCCTCCAGCCGGCGCTGTCCCTCAGATTCGAGTTGTGGGGAAGAGGAGACTCGAACTCCTACGCCTTTCGGCACATGATCCTAAATCATGCTCGTCTGCCGGTTCCGACACTTCCCCACAAGTGCGCCGGTGGTCTGCCCCAGGGAAACCGACCGCCGGCGACGGAACAGCGACTGGTGAGCCGCGAAGGACTCGAACCTTCAACCTAGTGATTAAGAGTCACTTGCTCTGCCAATTGAGCTAGCGGCCCTCCATGGATCGGGCGGGAGTATATCATGCGAATCTTCACACTCAACAACTCCAGCCGCGGCTATCTTCTTAACCATAAGCCGTTCCCGCAAGGGCAACACCTCTCCGCAAAGGGCTCGCGCCCTCCCACAGTAGCGCGCTCACTTCGCTTTCCGCGCCGTGACCACGCTGTTCTGCTGGCCCACCTCGGAGCGCCAGCAGTCGACGAAGAGCGCTTCGCGCAACAGTTCGGTGATTCGTTCCTGCGTTCGATTCTCTCCTCCCAGGACCGCCATCGTCAGGCCGCTCGCCGCTGGATGGTCCGGTCCGGTCAAATCTGCGCGAAGCATTGGTTCCGTCACCACGATCAGTCCGCCGGGCAGAAGCGCCTGGTGGCACTTCCCCAGGATCGTCTTGCAGTCATCGTCTCCCCAGTCGTGGAGGATGCTCGAAAGGAGCAGCGCGTCGTGTCCCCCTGGCAGCGCGTCGTCGAAAAACGAGCCACCTTCGAACTTGACGCGTGACGAAAAGCCAGCGGAAGCCAGCTTCGCCTCGGCCAGTGGCCTGACGGCTTCGAGGTCGAAGATCGTAGCGGAAAGCCGGGGATGCACCCCCAGGATGGCGATCGTGTAACCGCCGGCGTTTCCACCGACGTCGAGGAGCCGCCGGAACGGAGAGAAGTCCACCTGCTCCAGCAGCGCGCGGCCTCCGTGGATGGCGTTGGCGAACATCCCCTCCGCGAACCATTGCTGTTCTGCGGCGCCGAACCCCGCGAACATGTCGCGCTGGCCTTCTTCTGTCCAGGGGAGGCCGCTTGTCAACGAATCGGGGAGATGGCCGATCGCATCGTAGAAGCCTCGAAACAGCAGACCTCGGCCGCCCACGTAGGAAGGGCTCGAACGGACCAGGAACAACGAGCTGGCGGGAGAATTGCGGAACCGCCCATCCTCGCCGCGGACAATCAGTTCCTGGCTTGCGAGGAACGCCAGCAGCGCCGGGAGGATCCTCGGCCGCAGTCCGCGGACATCGGCCAATTCTTCCAAGCTCATCGGCGATGCTTCGAGCCACTCGAAGAGCCCAAGCTGAAGGCAGAAGGCCAGCGCCTGCGCCCGCACAGCGCCATCCTCTAACTCGTAGATCCGCAGCCGGGCGGCCTCCAGCTCGTCCATTGGCGCCATTTTCGCCTTCACCCTCAGCGGTTGTCATCCGTGGCGTTTGGCGAGCGCTTCCCTACACTGGCCCTGTGGCCGCCCTCGATCCTTCCGGGCTCCAACCAGAACTCGCCCCGATCGTGCTCGGCCAACGGCGCGTCTTCTGTTGCCACCGGGCGAGGCTTTCGGGCCGGCACCCGCCGAATTCCCTTGCGGCCGTCGCCGAGTGTGTCGTGGCACATGTCCCTCGGCTCGAGGTCGACGTCCGCTTCCTGAGCGACGACACGATGGTGGTCTTCCACGACTCCCGTCTCGAGGCCGAAACGACCGGCAGCGGCCGCGTCGAAGCGCTAGATGCCGCCCGGGCGAGGGACGTCCGGCTGTTGTTCGATGGCACGACTCGCCTTTGCTTCCTCCATGAGGTCGTCGACCTGCTGAAGAACGGCGACACCATGCTCCAGGTCGACCTCAAGCTGATGCGTCCAATCTCTGAGGCCCGCCGTCGCGCGATCTGCGAGGCTCTGGCTCCGATCGCAGACCGCCTGCTCGTCGGCTCGCAGGCCCACTGGAACCTCCGTGAGCTCAGTCGCGTCCGCTTACCGGTCGCCCTCGACCCAACCCTCCACATGCACTACAACCCGGATCGCAAGGCGGAAGGACTCCTTCCCGATCGCCTGGGTATCCACGGGTTGTGGGACGACGCGCCGATCGCGCACCTCGCACAGGCTTCGGCCGGCGACTACGTGGCGGCCCGCATCGAAGATCTGGTGGGGCTCCTGCCCGGGGCGATCGAATGGATGGTCGACATAAGGACCATTCGGCACCTGGCCAACCTCGGCGTGGCCCTGGGTAGCGAACTCGCGTCGCGAGGCATCGCCCTCGCCGCCTGGACGATGCGCGACGAAGGGCTGCTGGTCTCGACACAGCTGCTGCGGGAGCTGTTCGAAATCGGCGCAACGACCATCATCACGGACCACGCCGAGACCATTGCGGGCTACGCCACAGGGCTTGGCTGAGGGGACCGGTCACCCGTCTGAAACGCGACTGCTCCTTCCCCGCGGGTTTCCGTAGCGCTCGCACTGCCGATCTGAGAGGAGAGAGAGGAACCTCGAAGAGGGTACAGCCGCATGGTCAGAACCGGGATAGCAACGATCGTCCGCCAACGGGGGCGCCTCTGGGCGGCGGCGCGTGGGGAATCCGGCCAGGGCCTGGTCGAATACACATTCATCCTCATGCTGGTGGCGCTCATCTGCGCTGCAGCAGTAGGAGCGCTGGGCTCGGCTATCTCGAGCTCGCCGGGGTTTAGCATGCCCTAGCGCTAGTGGGGATCGTCCCGCGACAGGAGCGGGGCCACCGCACGCCGTGGTAACCCGCCCGGTGAAGTCGCCGGGGTCGGCGTCCGGGTTGGGGTAGGCGACGGAGAGGGGCTCGGGCTCGAGGGGCTCGGGCTCATCGTAGCGGGTGGAGGAGACGAGGCAGTCGAGGCCGGGCAGGCCTGGTCCTTTGGGAACTGCGCTATTACGGCGACCCAGGCAACGCTCGTTCGAGCAGCGTTGCGGTAGACGGCGACACCCACGCACTTCGCTGGCCACGAGGCGTCCGGGGTCTGGATGTAGACACCGCTGCCCGGGTACGTGATTCCCGCGATCGCTTGAGTCGGCCCGACGTTCAAGACGATGCTCGAGGAGAGCGCGTAAACCCCCTCGCCGCTGCCCTGAGAAAAGAACGGGTCATACCCGCAATCGGCGGCGCGTTGCACCCAACTCCTCCCCTTGGAGTCTCCGTGACCGCCGATGGCCCCGTGCGTCACGAGGTCCTCAGCGAACCACGCCGCCGCCGCGTTCAGGGCGCCCGATTGTTCCAGGTGAGTCGACGGGCTCAGGTGGCTGTCGCGCCACGCCTGCAGCATTCCTAGGAACTGCGCCTCTTCGCTGTCTACGCCGTCGTGCGAGGTCCCGCACGGCCCCGAGGAGGCGCTGGCATGCGAATGCAGCATCGCTACGGATAAGACGGCAAGCATGGCGATCGCGGCGCCGGCGAAAAGTAGTCTCTTCATACGCGTCAGCGGGGGCGACGAGTGGGAGTCACCATAACACTCGGACCGCGCACTCGGTCAAGGCGGCGAATGCCTTCAGACTGTGGCCGCCGCCGCTTCTAGAGGATGATCTGCTGGACCTCAGGGGCGCTCAGGGTGAGCCCTCCCTCCACGAAGCACGACGAAACGGTGTTCAGGTTACGAAAACGGCGCCAGGGGTTGGCCCGGCCGAGGTCGGCCGGCGTATCGAGCGTAGCGCCCTTGCTCAGAAACGCCTCGCGAGGCGCTGGTCGAGGGCCGTATTCAATGAGTTCGACCGCGCCGTTGTTGGCTGCGAACCCGAGCCACGCGTCCCACCGCAGCATCCCGGCGTCGATCGCCCGCAGCTCGGGCAGTACCAGCGTGGCCACGAGTTGCCCATCGACGGCGATCGTAGCGATGGCTCGGGTCCCGGTTCTCTCGAGAGATATCCTGCCGCCCGCGAACGGCGATCCGAACGCTCCTGCTATCGCTTCCACTGTTCCATCGACCACGCCCTGGACGAGCACGTTGCGCGGCAGCATCCGGTACCGCCCTCCGGCCATCAGGGCGGCCAGCCGGAACGGCCCGACCGGGCTGTCGGCCGCGTCGAGCACGAAGAGCCTCGCATAGCATGGCACCGGACGACCCACGTCGCCCGGAAGCGCTTCGAGAGCCGCGGTCTGCGTGACTTCGAAAGTGAGTTGCGCCCACCGGGCCTGCGCGATCTGCCAGGGCGCGGGGTGCCCGCCTCCAAGTGCTACGGGTGTGAGGGAAGAACGTTCGAGCAATCCGCGATCCGGCATGCAGCCTCCTCAGGCGAGTGTCGCCGGGGCGACGCCGATGCCCACGGCCCCGGGGCCCAATTGCGAGCCGATGGTCGCGCTCAATTCGGTAACGATGAGCCTGGCGATGTCCAGGCTGGCCTGTGCCATCTCCGTCATTTCGGCTGCCGCATCCGGTGCGTCGGCGTGGTCGATGGTGACGATCAGCGAACGACCGGTCCCTGCCCGGGCCGCGACGGTAGCTACGGCTCGCTGCAGCGCCTGCTGCCGATCGCCCGCAAGCGCCACTCCTGTGATCCGCGTGCCCACCCGCACCACCGGCACGCCGCCGGCGATTTCGCCGATGCGGTCTTCTATCAGCGGGAGCCGGCCGGCGCGCTCCAGCCAGGCGACGTCCGCCGGGACGAAGAGGGTGTCGCACATCGGTCCGAACTCATCAACAGCGGCGAGGAGCTTGTCCCTGTCGCAACCGGCGCGCGCAACCGCCCCAAGGGACACGGTGAGCGAACAGAGCCCCGCCGAAGCGGCCCCCGGATTGAAGATCTTGATCCGGCTGCCCGAATCCTCCAGGTCCAGTCCAAGCATCGCCGCACACGCGGTTGTGAACGAAGGGCTAACGTCGAAAGGCATCACAAGGCAGACGACTGGCCGTCCCTGGTCGAGGCCCTGTCGAAACACCCGGCTGAACTCTGCCTCGGGGACCCCGAACGGACGCGGGGCACGACCTTCGTTCGTCATCCGCTGATAGAACGCCGTCGGCGAAAGCTCTCCGTCGGCGAATGCGTGCTCCTCGAAGGCGTAGCGTGCCCGCACGACGACCACGTCGAGCTCTTCGCAAACGCTGGCCGGCAGGTCGACGCTGGAATCTACAACCAGACAGAGTCCCGGCATCAGGGTCCTTCGTACCCGGGCAAAGGGCGAGTCATCCTAGCACAGGTCGTTAGCCTGAGGCTTAGGAAGTTGACACGGGTGTTCGAGCAAGCCAATGTGCAGCCACCGGGGGTCGCGCCATGAAGTTCGGGATCTTCTACGAGCACTCTGTCCTGAAGCCCTGGGACGACGGTTCAGAGCATCGCGTCTATCGCCAGGCGGTCGACCAGGTCGTTGTGGCGGACGAGGTCGGCTTCGACCAGGTCTGGGAAGTCGAACACCACTTCCTTGAGGAGTACTCGCATTCGCCGGCGCCGGAGGTGTTTCTCTCGTACTGCGCGGCGAAGACAACGCGGATCCGTTTCGGTCACGGGATCGCCCTGATGCTCCCCCCGGTCAACCACCCCGCGAGGGTGGCGGAAAGGGCGGCGACGCTCGATCTCCTGAGTGACGGACGACTCGAGTTCGGGACAGGACGCTCGGCGACCTGGACGGAGCTCGGCGGCTTTCGCTGCGAGCCCGACGTTACGAAGGAGATGTGGGACGAGTGCACCCGCGCTGTCGTCAAGATGTGGACGACTGACAATTTTTCGTGGAACGGCAAGTATTTCTCGATGCCACCGCGAAACGTCATCCCCAAGCCCCTGCAAAAGCCCCACCCGCCGCTCTGGGTGGCTGTGCAATCGCCAGAGACGGCGGTCCAGGCCGGGGAGCGGGGGATGGGCATGCTTGGGGTCAGCCTCGGCGCACCGCTCGACTACCAGCAGATGATTCGTGACTACCGGCGCGCGATCCGCACCTGCGAGCCGGTCGGCGAATTCGTCAACGATCAGGTCAACGGCGTCGGGTTCATGTACTGCGGCGAAGACGACTCCGAAGCGAAGGCCGTTGGTGGCATGGCGGCGGTGCAGTTCGGCGTCCGTGCCGCCCACCTTGTCGGCGTCGGCGGGATCTACCCGTCGCCCGCGTACCACGCCCACGCCAGCGCCGCGCCCCTGCGCAACCGCCCCGGCGACGTAGTCGGCCCGGTCCGCGAAGGCACCCCCATTGGAGACCCCGAGTACTGCATCCAGCAGCTCAAGTGGTGGGAGGAGGTTGGGGTCGACCGGATGGTCTTCTTGATTAACACCGGCGAGACCATCCCGAACGAGAAAGTGCTCGCCTCGCTTCGCCTGTTCGCGAAGGAAGTGATTCCGGCGATGACCCGCCCCGAGCGAGCAGAGGCTGCGAAGGCAAGAGAGGCCGCGGCCAAGGACGCCACCGACCGCGAGGCGGCCGGCGTCCCCACGAACGTCTAGGAGAAATCAGGCAGCGCGGCCGGGTCGCGCCGGCGTAGTCGAACCCGCTGCTGGTGCGGTTCCGGCTTCTGGCTCGCCGGCACGCTCTGCGTCCGGCGCCCAGGCTCTCCACACGGGAGCAGTGCCCCGGGCGATCTGACGGGTGATGGCGTTGCTGGGCTCCACCCAATGTGTGCCCATTCCCTCACGCCACCCACGCATGCCGCGGACAACCGTCGCCAACCAGGAGCCGACACTCGCCATAAGGCGTAGACAATAACGTAACGGCCGGACGTTAGCAATTTGGGACGAGCGCCCGGCGGCTTGTTAGCCGCCGAGAAAGTTCAAGACAATCCGGTTCCACTCCTCCGCCCGCTCAAAGTAGGCGGAGTGGCCGGCGGTCTTTATCTCGTAGTACTTCGCGCCGGGGATGAGCGCCTGGGCTTCGCGGATCATCTCGGGAGAAGTGATCAGGTCGAATTCCCCCACGACGAACAGCACGGGAGCGCCGAGGCTAGCCAGGATCTCGTGCATGCTTCCCCGGTAGCTCGCGGGCGGCCGGCCGAGGAAGCCACGCGGCCGCGGCGGATTGATTGCGTTTATCTGCCGGTACAGCACGGCCAGCGCCGGGTTCGCCGCTTCGAAGCCGTCCGCGAGCGCGAACTCGCGCAGGCTGGTATCGCCCCGCTCGTCGCGTAGCTCGTCCTGCAGTTCGCGGATGCGGTCGTTCGTCGCCCCCGCCGTTGTCCCACACAAGACCAGCGACCGCACGCGCTCTGGCGCAAGTCGAGCCAGCCCGGCGACGCCTCGGCCGCCCATGGACTGGGCGATGACGTGTGCCTTTTCGATACCCAGGTCCTCAAGTAACGCGACCAGGTCGGTCCCGAGGACCCAACGGCCAACGGCCGTGTCGCCGCGAGACAGGCCCCACCCTCGGGCGTCGAACACGGTGCATCGAAACTCGCCGGCGAACGCGGGTAACTGTTGCCACCAGGACAGGTGGTTGCCGCCAGCACCGTGGAGGAACACGACATCCTCTCCCGAGCCGTGCTGCTCGTAGTAGAGCCTTGTCGCATTCACATTGACGTACGGCATCCCGAGGAGTCTACGGTCCGCATCGTCTCCTGCGCACCTGCTTGCTCAACGGCGGCGGGGCGCGTCAGCCACCGATCGTCTAGAGTTGGTGGCTCGACATTGGAGGATGGCATGCGGATCGGAATTGGCATCGGCGCCGGGGTCGGCCAGGACGGTGAGCTCGACTCACTTCTTGCCAAGTTCACCCAGGCGGAAGCCGATGGTTTCCAGTCGGCCTGGGTCGCCAACATATTCAGCCACGACGCGCTGATGTTGCTGGCGTTGGCCGGGCGAGTCACGACGACACTCGAGCTCGGCTCCTTCGTCGTACCCACCTATCCGCGCCACCCGGCGGCCCTCGCGCAGCAGGCCCTTACAGCCTCCGCGGCCGCAGGCGGACGCTTTACGCTCGGCATCGGGCTGAGTCACAAAGTCGTCATCGAGAACATGATGGGGTTGGACTATTCGAAGCCGATCCGCCACATGCGTGAGTACCTCTCCGTCCTGAACCCCCTTCTGGATGGTGCGCCGGTGCGCTTCGCTGGTGAGGAGTATCGGGTGAACGCCCAGGTGGCGGTGCAAGGAGCGAAGCGCCCTCCCGTCATCGTCGCCGCCCTCGGCCCGCAGATGCTTCGCCTCGCCGGGAAGATGGCCGACGGCACGGCGACCTGGATGGGCGGCCCGAAGTACCTCCGGGATACCGCCATCCCGGCCATCAGCGCCGCCGCCAGGGAAGCCGGCCGGCCAGCCCCGCGGATAGTGTCGGGGTTCCCCATCGCTGTAACTTCGAGGACCGATTCGGCCCGCGCCTCCGCCTCGGAGACCTTCGCCATCTACGGCACGCTCCC
This sequence comes from Tepidiformaceae bacterium, assembly GCA_041488155.1. Taxonomy (GTDB): domain Bacteria; phylum Chloroflexota; class Dehalococcoidia; order Tepidiformales; family Tepidiformaceae; genus JBGPOS01. The sequence goes on along the minus strand of JBGPOS010000001.1, from coordinate 13,208 downwards.
GTCGTACCGCGCCGTCCTCGACGTCGAGGGCGCGGCGGACGCCGCGGGCATCGCGATCGTTGGCAGCGAGGCCGAAGTCGAACGCCAACTCAAGCAGCTCGCCGAGAGCGGCGTGACCGACCTGAACGCGTCGCCATTCGCCGTGAAGGACGATCCAGGAGCGATCGACAGGACGTACAACTTCCTCGCCGGCCTGGCCCGGCGGGGCGTCTGAACGCAGCCCGACCATGGGTGCGGCCCCTAGGTGCGGCCCCTCTGCATTCGTTGGGCCATCGCCTCCGGGAGCGCTATGCCAGCGTCGACGAAAGCTTTGCCAATTGCGGCGGCATTCGGGCCGAAGATCGTCCCGCGATGGTCGGCCACAAAGCGCTGACTCCCCTCGACTTGACCGAGCTGGCCCTGGAAGCGCGGCGCAACGTAACGGGCCCAGAGTTCGAAGCTGTGCTTCGTCTTCTCCCAGGTGGTCCATTCGTGCGCCAGGCCGATCAGGCCGCCGAAACCTCCGGACAGTTCGAACATGTTCTCGATGGCTTCGATCGCGTCGTCGGGAGTCCCCACGATCGCCCCCCCACGCTTTACCGTGGACTCGATATCGGTGGCAATGGAGGGGTCGACCGGGCGGCCGAGGGTCCCTTCGAAGTAGTCGTGGTTCCAACGCGCGCTGCCATCGGCGACATCACGCAGCGCCTCTTCCCTGGAGTCAGCGAGGTGGATCGGCATCACCAGGCGCCATTCGTCACGATTCACCGTCTGGCCGGCTTTGTCGGCGGCGTCCGTCACCATTTGCCACGTCTTCGTGAGTGAAATCAGGCCGCCCGGTTGAGACACCGCTATCGAAAGCACCCCGGCGCCGTACTTGCCCGCTGTCGTCGGGCCGGCCGGAGAGAACTGGCTCGCGACGGCGACCGGCATGTGGGGGTAGGTGTAAGGCGCGAGCTGGAGGCGGGCGTCGCGAAGGGTGAACCAGTCGGTCTCCATGTTCACCGTCTCGCCCCGGAAAAGCGCGAGGATCGCTCCCAGGGCTTCGTCCATACGCTGACGTTGAGTCAGCGCGTCAATACCCATCATGTAGGCGTCGGAAGTGAGCGCGCCTGGTCCCACGCCCAGCATGGCGCGGCCGCGCGTCATGTGGTCGAGCTGTACCATCCGGTCGGCCACCATCAGCGGGTGGTGGTAGGGGAGGCTGACCACACCGGTGCCGAGCTTGATCGTCCGGGTGCGCTGTGCTGCGGCTGCGATCATCAGTTCCGGGCTGGCGATGATCTCCCAGCCGGCGCTGTGGTGTTCCCCAATCCACGCTTCGTCGAATCCGAGCCGGTCCAGGTGATCGATAAGTTCGAGATCTCGTTCGAGCGCGATCGTTGGGTTCTCACCCACGCGGTGAAACGGCGCCATGAAGATGCCGAATTTCAGTCTCGGCGGGCGATAGGATGGCATAGGTGTCGTCTTCCTCTCTGTGGCGCGCAGGCCGCGCTGTTTAGCGTGACGCTAATCATAGACGCGCTTGCGTGTCGCGCCACACGCGTCCGCGTTCTCAGCTGGGCAGCGGGCCCGTTAGCGAAGCTCGCTGTGACACCTCTATCCAGTTACCGTCCTGGTCACGAATAAACGAGATCCGTGCCGTCGTCCCGAGGGTTACGGGCGGACTCCCTTCGGTGACACCACGCTCGAGCATTTCCCGGTGCTCAAGATCGACATCCCAGACCTGCACAGTGAGGTAGCGGAAGCCTTTCGCCTGTCTCTCCCCACCCGGCTCGAACTGCGCGTCCTCGTCGAAGATGAGGAGCGAGTCGCCGCAGCGGTAGCGATTCACCCCGGCGGGGGACAGACCCAACCCGCGACCGTAGAAGTCGCGGAAGGCTGCCGAGTCGCGCACCGTCAGCCGCACCGCGATGCCTTCAATGCCGTCGTAGCCCTTTGGCACGAGGGTTACGGTGTTACCGTCCGGATCGACTAGTCGCTTTGGACGATCCAGGCCGTCCCGAGTGATGAGCAGTTCGCTGTACCCGCTGGGCGAAGCGTCCGCCGGCAACGGATCTCGCACCGAGTTTATCTTCATCACCGAACCATTCATCGCATGGCGGTGCTGCCGCAGGCCGCCTCCGACGGGGAGCAGCTCTTCGAACGGAAGGCCGACCGTCTGCTGCCAAAAGTCGAGCATTGCGGCGGTGTTGTTGGTGAACAGACCGACATCGATGCGATCCTTGGCGAGGCGCATGAACTTCCTCCTCCGAGCCGGCGGCGGACCGGCCAATCGTCTACAATCCGGGCATCTGGCGGCCCGCCGCCCACAATTTCGAGGTTCCCCTTGGTCACCATCGTTGGCAACGTCAAGCCCGAAGACGACTATACCCACCCGCTCGGCCCCGAAGAGAACTTCAACGAGTCGGTCTACTTCAACTTCTTCGACCGCGAGAAGCAGACGGGTGGGTTCCTGCGCATCGGCAATCGTGCCAATGAAGGCCACGCCGAGATGACGGTCATTGTCTACCAGCCCGACGGTTCGGCTCTGTTCAATTACAAGCGACCGCAAATCACATCGAACGACGGCTGGAACGCCGGCGGATTGAAGGTCGACGTCATCGTGCCCGGAGAGCAGATCCGGACGACGTACGAAGGCTCACTCGTCTACCTCAAAGACCCGCGGGAAATGCGCGAACCGTCGGTCGCCTTCAAGGAGAACCCCCACAAGAAGGTCAGGCTCGATCTCGTCCACGAAGGCTGCGGGCCGATCTATGGCCACGTTGCGGACGCCAGCGCAGGAGGCGCCCAAAACCAGTTCGCCCGCGCCCACTACGAACAGCACATGAAGGTGACGGGTACGCTCCAGGTGGAAGATGGCCCGATCGTCGAGATCCGCGGTCATGGCCTCCGGGACCACTCGTGGGGCCCGCGCTACTGGCAGTCCACGCCTTCCTACCGCTGGATCACCGGCAACTTCGGAGACGACCTCGGCATGGTCATCTCCGTGGTGGGCGACCGCGTCGGTGGGGTGTTCCACAAGGGCAACCAAATCGTCAACATCGTGGCCGTCGAGATCGACACGAAGTACGAAGGCAACACGAACTACCACCAGAGCCTCACCGCCCGGGTCAAGCTCGCCAACGGGGAGGAGCACACCGTGGAGGGTCAGGTGAAGGGGTTCATCCCGCTGCGGAACCGCCGGGCGGGGATGTTCACCCACATCGGCGAGGGCATGACCGAGTACCTGCTCGACGGCCAGCGGAAGGGCTATGGCTTGAGCGAATATCTCGACCAGGTTGAGTAGCTCTTGGACATCGCGGAGGTCCAGGAGGGGCTGACGGGGTTCGTCCAGCGCAAGACCGGCGCGGACCGTGTGACCATTTCGAACCTCGCACGGCTCTCCGGCGGGGCTTCGCGCGAGACCTGGAGCTTCGACGCAGGGGTCGAGAGCGGGACTCGGCTCGAGGAAATCGCCGGGATCTTCCGTTGCGACCCGATCAAGGGTGTGCCGTCGATGCCAGGGCGGGCGCTCGAGTTCCACCTTATCAAAGCCGCCTGGGACGTCGGGGTGGTCGTCCCGGAGCCGCTCTGGGACGGGGACGATACCTTCGGAGTCAAGTTCTTCACCATGCGAAGGCTCCCCGGCGAAACGCTGGGCGGGCGCCTCATCCGCGGTGACCAATACCGGGACGCTCGCGAAGTCCTTCCTGGCCAGCTGGCGCAGAGCCTCGCCCGAATTCACCACGTAGCACGTGACGCTCACCCTGAGCTCGGCTCGCTCCCCGCTCCCCAACCGGGAGTGTCGCCGGCCCAGGCCGAGGTCGAAAACTTCGAACGCAGCTACCGAGAGGCCGCGCCGAACCCTCACCCCGTCTTCGAGCTCGCCTTTCGCTGGTTGCATTTGCATATGCCCCGGGTCGATGAGCAGACCCTGGTTCATGGCGACTACCGCTTGGGGAACTTCATCTTTGGCGAAGACGGCCTGCACGGGGTGATTGACTGGGAGCTCGCCCATTGGGGGGACCCTATGGAGGATCTCGGCTGGCTCGCCGTGAAGTCGTGGCGTTTCGGCGGCGCGAAGCCTATGGGTGGAATCGGCGACCGGGAGGAGTTCTTCCGGCTTTACGAAGCGGCCGGTGGCTTTCCCGTGGACCGCAAACGCGCCCACTTCTGGGAGCTCTTCGGGAACCTGCGCTGGGGCGTAATCACCATCACCCAGGCGATGACCTACCTTTCCGGCCGCAGCCGCAGCGTCGAGCTGGCGAGCATCGGGCGCCGCACCGCCGAGACGGAGTGGGAATTGCTCAAACTCATCGAAGGGAAGGGCGACTGATGCAGGACCGGCCGAACATCGACGAACTCCTCGAAGCCGTTTCTGGCTTCCTCCACGACGACGTCATGCCCAGTACGACGGGGCGCTTGAACTTCCATGCGCGCGTCGCCGGAAACGTCGTGCAAATGCTCCGCCGCGAGCTGAACCACCTGGAGGAGCACGTCGAATCAGAATGGAGTGGGCTCGATGGCCTGCTCCGTCAGGTTCCGCAACCATCTTCGCTGGGCCTCCGAATCGGGTCCCTCGAATCCCGAAATCGCGAACTCGCGGACCGCATCCGCGATGGTCAGGCGGACTCGGGCCCCTGGCGCGACGAAGTCCTGCAACACCTTCGACGGGTCACGCTGGACAAACTTGTCGTCTCCAACCCTGCCCTCGCGGCCGAAGGGGGCGCTATCGTCAGCTCTTAGGGCGGCAGCTATCGCCGATCCGGTCGCGCCCACCTCTGCGTGTCATCGGCCGCGTGTTCTTCGGCAACTTCCTGCGCTCCATCGATGGCAGGCGCGGGGGCCGAGGATTCGCCTGCCGGGCCTGCGGAATGCGACTTGAATTGACTGAGGTCGGCGCCGATGAGCGATGAGAGCGGAGCGGGGGCGGGCTCTTCTCCGCTGGCCCCGGCCGGCACCGGTGCGGCGAAGGGGCTTCGTTCGCGCGCCTGGACGTGATGCCAGACTTCCTGCCGATGACCGGTGACGAGACCGCCGTCGGCGAGTTCTTCGATTCGGCTCGCCAGCTCCATCACCAGGCGGTCGTGAGTGCAGGTGATGATCGTGATGCCCTCCAGGCGGGCCACGTCGCGAAGGAGCGTAAAGATCGTTGTAGCGGTCGCCGAATCGAGCTCCCCGGTCGGCTCATCGGCGAGCATCAGCGTTGGCTCGGTCGCCATCGCCCTGGCGATTGCCACTCGCTGCTGTTCGCCTCCGGAGAGTTCGTAGGGCCGGTGCTCGGTGCGGCGGCCGAGGCCCACCATGTCAAGCACCCTGCGTGCGCGTTTGGTGCGCTCTGAGTGGCTATAGCCGGCTATTCGCAACGGCAGCTCGACGTTCTCCTGGGCGGAAAGGAGGGGCAGCAGGCCGAACGACTGGAAGATGAATCCGAGCTTATGGCGCCGCAATTCGTTGAGGTCATGCTCGCTCATCGTGTCGACGCGCTGGTCATCGACGAGCACCTCTCCCTCCGTGGGGCGGTCGAGCCCGGCTATCAGGTTCAACAGCGTGGTCTTGCCCGAGCCCGACCGGCCAATGAACGCCACGAACTCTCCCGGCTCGAGGGTCAGGCTCACATCACGTACGGCCCAGACCTCCTCGGAGCCGAGTTTGAAGCGGCGGGACAGGTGCCGGACCTCGACTTTCGCGCCCGCCATCAGGTGTTACTTCCGATGCGCCGAACAGTGCCGTCGGGCAGGATCTCGACGCGTCCTTCGCCCAGGAGGACTTTCGCGCGCTCCTTGATGCTCAGCCGATCGAGAAACTCGCGTGGGATCTGCAATCGTCCGGCCGTATCGACTAACACGTACTCGTCGTGCACAACCTCGGCCCGCCCCTCCTCCACGAGCACCCGGCGAAAGATCTCAGTGCTCGTCCGGCCATCGCGAATGGCCACCACGCGGTCGACTCGGGCGGCGATGTCGGGGTCGTGGGTCACAACGACGATGGTCACCTTGTAGCGCTGGTTGAGGTCCCTGAAGATCTCGAAGACGGTCTCCGCGCCCACGGAATCGAGTTCGCCGGTGGGTTCGTCTGCCAGCAGCAGCGGCGGGCCGTTCGCCAGCGCCACGGCAATCGACACGCGTTGCTGCTCTCCACCAGAAAGTTCCTCGGGGTGATGGCGCAATCGGTGCCCAAGCTTCACCGCCTCTAGCAGTTCCACGGCCCGTTCGTGGGCCGTCGTCTGCGGCGTTCCGTTGAGCACCAGCGGCACCTCGACGTTCTGGACTGCATTCAGGTAGGGCACGAGATTGCGTCCCGTCTGCTGCCACACGAACCCGACCTGGGTCCGGCGGTACTGCACCATCTCCCCGGCAGACATCGTCAGCAGGTCGCGGCCCCCAACGAAGGCCCTCCCGGCGCTTGGCTGATCAAGCCCGGCGAGGATGTTGAGGAGCGTGCTCTTGCCCGACCCTGAGGCGCCTACAAGTGCCATGAACTCGGCGTGCCGAACCTTCAGGTCGAGTCCCCGGAGAGCGACTACCTCAAGGTTGGATGTCTTGTAGATCTTGAACAGGTCTTCGCAGCGGATGTAGAGGTCCTCGGAGGACCGTGGATCGAACATCAAGTCTCTTGCCTTTCGCGCAGCTCTATCGCGTCGCACAACGCCAGCACTCCCATCATCACACCTCACCTATGCGCAGCGCGCGGTGCACGGCCAGTCGAGAGTAGACGGCAGCCAGTGATGCGATTGTGCCGACGAACACAAGCGCCAGCAAGGAGTACACCGTCACGACTGCTCCCCAGCTCACTTGCGAGATGAGTGGCGGTAGCGGATCCTTCCCCGACTCGGTTACGCCGAGGTAGCTGATCATCAGGCGGCTCAGCGGGAACCCAAGAAGGGTCCCGACGACCACCCCGGCCACGATTACGAAGAGTTGTTCGAAGGTGACCAGCGAGAGGATCTGGCGGCTCGAGTAGCCCATTGTCCTGAGGATGGCGAATTCCAGTGCCCTGGCCTGCGCCGCCAACGTCGCGTAGACCGCGAATCCAAGCGCAGTCAGGGCCAGCACGGCCGTGAACGAAAGGAAGAGGATCCCTTCCCAGCTCGCGGCCACAAGCGGGTCCGAAGCCTGTTGGGCCCGGAGGGCGGACCGGTCGAAGATGCCATCGGCTGTGATGCCCTTCGCTGCCATCGACTCCTTCGACATCCTCCCGGGCGGTACCCCATCCATCCACGCTTCGTTCGCGTAGATGCCGTCTGCCAGGTACGGCACGCGGCCGCCGATCGCCTGCAGCGCCGAAAGGTCTGCCACGAAGAGATGCCGCCTCTCAGCGGGCTTGAAGGAAGGGAACAGGTCGAAGGAACCTGCTATTCGCACCTTCACGTACTGGCGATTGACGTAGATGCTGAATTCGTCCCCGGTCTTCTTCTTCGTCGCATCGAGGAACGACTGGCTGGCGATGACCGGGAGGGTGTCGAAACTCCCGCGCACGCGCAGGCCAACCACCAGCGGCGCTCCTCGCAGCCTGGTGAACGCGATCCTTGCCGCGAAGCCGCCGGTCCTTCCGGCCACCTCCGCCCGGCTGACCGCACCCGCGTCGGCGTTGAGGGCGGCGCCGGTGATCGGCTCGTATCGGTCTACGTCTTCGAACTTTTCGATGATCGTCCCTGAAGGCAGGCCCGTATTTGGCCAGTCGGCCGGCAACGTTGGATCACTCGATACCTGCAGATCGTCGACGAGCACCGCAACCCGCTCGGCGACAGTTGGCTGTTGTCCCGCGGTCCGCACATAGACCGAATCCAACTGCTTGGGCAGGGCAAGTGTCAGATTTGCTCCGGTGCCGAAGCGCTGCTGTTGCGGCCGGGCGAGATCGGCCACGAAGAACTGCCAGGTGCCGGGCGACGGGGGCCCATTCGGGGTGAGGCGATATTCCCAGAAGACATCGTTTGGGTCGCGGAGCCGGATGCCGAGCTGGGCGACGTTCTGCGAAAGCGGGAACTGAGCCCACAGCCCGATGAAACGGGACCCTGCCGGCACTTCGACACCTGTCACGGCGGGCGATTCGGAGGGCTTGAGCCGGCTGAGCAACGAATGCAGCGAGGATGACGCGAAGTCGTCCCGCCAGAAGACGACTCGTTCGAGCTCGCCCGGGTTCACTCCCAGTACCGCGATGTCTTCGCTGCGGAATTGGGTGACGTTATAGGACGCGTTCAGGCGCGCGACCGGGGTCACTTCGGAGGCATCCGTCGCGCGCTGCACCAGCGAGACGAAGGTCGCGTTCGGCTGGTTCGCCGGCGTTCGAATGCTTTCCAGCCGCGAGTTGGCGCCCGCCTCGTAGCCCGCGCGGTCGTCGTAACTGCGTTCGAGCGTCGCCCGGAAGCCCGCCGCGAACATCCCAACGGCCGTGGCGAGGAGCAAGAGGAGAATGAGGCGGCTGTAGTGGAGCGGGCTTCGCACCATCCGCCAGAGGCCGAGCGCCACGGTCGGGCCATTGAGTCCCCGGGCCGCCCACGCCACCACGCGCAACGCGACGGGGAAAAGCCGCAGGAAGACGAGCGCGATCATCAGCATGAAAAGCGTTGGCGAGACCAGGAGCAGCGGATCGGCCGACAGATCGCCGAAGAGGCGCTCCGTCACAAGCGAACCGCGCTGGCGCAATTCGTAGAAAGCGAACGCGCCGGCCGCCAGGAGCACAAGGTCAAGGTAGTAGCGCAGGAACATGGGCTGCTGCTGAGGCCGTGCGAGTTGGTGCTTGTAGTCGATCATGGTGTTCTTGGCGGCGCGGTAGGCTGGCCAGAGCAGCGCCAGGAGCGCAAGCCCCGAACCAAGGGCGGCCATCCCGACGGCCTGGCGCGATAGCGGCACGTCGAGGAGACCGCCGCCGCTGAGATCCTGGAACGGTGGCGTCAATCCGAGCAGGGCGATCGCCCCAGCTGCCACAAAGGGCCCGAGCAAAGCGGCGGCGCCGCAGAGTACCCCACCTTCGATCCCGTACACGGCCATGATCTGGAGAGTGCTTGCGCCGCGGCTCTTGAGGAGCGCTATTTCGCCGGTCTGCCGTTCCACCAGCATCGTCGCCACCATCACCAGGTAGTAAAGGACGATGCCAACCACCTGCAGCATCAACGCGAAGAGGGGCAGCCTCGTGAAGAAGAGCTTGGTCCGATAAGCGGCGATCGTCTTCGGGAGAGCGGTCTCCATCGACGTGCGAACTATCTGTTCTCGGAGCGCCACTTCGAGGCCTCCAACCCGGCCCTCGACGTCCTTCGCGTTGCGGCTGTTGATGCTGTCGATGTCGATGAAGCCGTACGTCTCGAAGGTGCCGTCCATGTCGGGCAGGTAGGCTGCGAGTGAGTCGGTAAAGGCCTCTTCGCCGACGAAGAAGAGGTAGGTTGGCCATGATGTCGTGGTCTCCACGAAGCGGCCCTGCTTGCGGAACCAGTAGTCTTCATCCGGGTTCTTCGGTTCTATGAGGCCAACGACCGTCACCGCAACCGGGGCGACGTCGGGCTTCCAGAAGGGGTGGAGCTCGAAAGAGTCCCCGGTCTTGACGCCCAACTGATCGGCGGCGGCCTTGCCGAGCGAAACCTCCAGCCGGGGTGGGGACTTCGTGTCCCGTAGCGGCTCTGCGGGCTTCGGCGCGCGGCCGTCCACGACCTGGACGTGGTCGTTCAGCCCTTCGAAGAACTGGAAATTCGCGCGCGGCCTGCGTTCGTCCTTGGGCACCGGCGCCCCCGGTGGGGTGAGGAAGAACGTTGCAGTCCGCCCATACCGGGAGGTCTTGTCGAGGATGTCGCCGGCATAGGTTCGGAGGAGAGCTGCGGTCTTCTCGCGGCGCTGGACGTAGTCGTCCTTTCGGGCCGGCTGGCTGGAACTGACGACGAAGATGTCGAGCGACAGCGGGTCCTCGTTGTGGAGGGCGTGCTGCAGCCCGAGATCGCGAATCGCGTCCGAATAGAGAATGACGGTCGACATAAGGGCGGCCGAGAGCACAACCCCGACGACAACCGTCGTCAGCAGCCGCCGGTTCGCGAGGCTCCGGCGAGCGACCATGCGCAATATGGCGAGAAAGCGCTCCATACTCCCCCTGCGGCGTCCGAGCCTACCAGCGGGCCAGCGGCTGGGCAAAGTTGGCCGGGCGATTTGGAAGCTGGGGTAAAGCGAAGCTGCTCGGATCGCGCCAGTCGGGCTGCCCCTGTAGGCTTTGCGCCCGGACAGAACTATGGGCTCGATCCTCCCCGTATGGCGCATCTTCGCGCGGCGCGGCCTCTCCAACTGGCGCCTCTTGGCCGCCCTGGCGCTGGGAGTGGTCATAGCTGCGACTCTGCTCGCGAGCGCGCCGATTTACGCGCGGGCGATGGCCGACCTCGGCCTCACCTTCGTCATCCGCGAAGACCTGCAGGCAAATCCGAGCACCCACGTAGAATTTCGGGCCGTTCCCCTCCAGACGGAAGACGGCCTCGCCTTCCGCGCCGCGGTGGAACGGCGGATCGATGAGCGGATCGGCTGGTTCCGGGCCTCCCAATCCCGCTACGTGAAGGTCGGGCGGTTCGTAGCCACCCGGCCGGGAGAGACCGAAGCACCGAACACGCCGTTGGGCCAGTTGCAGTCGGTATCCGGTGTCGACTCTCACGTTCGCCTGGTTGAAGGCCGGTTACCGCAGGCGACGGCTCCAGTAGCCCCGATGGAGATCGCGATGAGCGGCACCGCAGCTCAGGTCTTGCACCTCGTGCCTGGCGACGAGTTGCAGCTTGGCGAAGACTTCGACACCTGCGAGCGTGAGCTCCCCCGCGACGACGCTCCGCCGCCCCCGGCCTGCAACCCCCTGGGCTCACTCAGGTTCACCTTCTCTGCGCGCCTTGTCGGCTTGGTAGAGCCCATCGACCCGGACGAGTCGTTCTGGGTCTTCGGCGCCGATGCCTACTTCAAACCGGCGAGACTGGTGACCGCCTCCGGGCCCTCATTGGTGATTCCCCCTGACGAAGATCGACTGGTCCTCCCGATGTTCACGGATGAAGCGACGCTCCTCAACGCATTCGGCTCCCTTCACCCGGGCTACCGGGCGTATACGGCATGGAACGTCTTCGCGAACCCCGACAGGCTTTCGCGGACGAACTTCGAACGGGCGAGAGACGACATCCACGCTCTCTACACCGAGTTCGAACCGCTCGGCGGGTTCGCCTACAGCCCTCTCACTTCGACCCTCGACGGATTCGGTCGCAGTGCGCGCTACGAACAGGTGCCGCTGACCATCCTTCTCCTCGAAATCGCCGGGGTCGCACTCTTCTACGTCGTGCTCATGGCCGCCGTCCTCGTCGAACGCCAGGCTGGTGAAATAACTCTCCTGCGCAGCCGCGGAGCGACCACGTTTCAGGTGGCCGCGCTCTATCTGTTCGAAGGGCTGGTGGTGGGCATTCCGGCACTGCTCGCCGCGCCATTCATCGCGGCAGCGAGCACGGCGCTGCTTGGCCTTACACCGGTCTTCGACAACGTTACGGATGGTTCGCTCCTGCCGGTCACCGTTCCCCTCCTTTCGTTCGGGATGGCGGCGATAGGTATGGTGCTCTCGCTCCTCGCGCTTGTGGTTCCCGCGTTCGTGGTTGCGCGCAGGAGCGCCGTCGCTCAACGGCGGGCGGAAAGCCGGCCGGGCGCCTCCATACTCCAGCGTTACTACCTCGACCTCGGGCTCGCCGGGATCGCCGGACTGCTTCTCTGGGAGCTGCGAGAGCGCGGGTCGGTCTTCACTCCATCGGCCACAGGTGGGGTCTCATCGGACCCGATACTGCTGGCCTCGCCCGCGCTGATCATCGCGGCCGCCGCCGCGCTGACCCTGCGGTTCTACCCGATGCTCCTGCGGGTCGCCGCCCGCCTCTTTGCTGCCGCCGCGGGCGTCACCGTGGCCGTGGGTCTCTGGCAGGTCGTCCGGAGCCCGGGCCAGTACACCCGCCTGACGTTACTGCTGATGATGGCGGTCGCTGTCGGGACGTTCGCCGCGAGCTATTCGAGCACAGCCGACCGTTCGTACCGGGACAGGGCCTTCTACGCGGCCGGCGTAGATTGGCGGGCCTCGACCAACAGCGCGACGAACACTCTCGGCAGCAGCGGTGCCCAGGTTGACGCCGACCTTCGGAAGCTTCCCGGGGTAGTGGACGCCTCGTCCTTGATGCGCACCTCTGGATACCTGGCGACGCCGGGCCAATCCACAAAGAGCATCCAGATCCTCGGCATCAACCCCGAAGCAGGCCGTGACATGCTCTGGTTTCGGGATGACTTCGCCGACCGGCCGTTCGGCTCCCTCATGAGCCAGCTCGGCGGCCCCGGGGAGCTTCCCGGCCTGGTCTTGCCCGGCGACCCGGCTCAGCTATCTCTTTGGGTCAACTCGGGCCAGACCCGAGACCAGACCACGCTCTGGGCGCGAGTGCGCGATGCTCATGACCAGTACGACTTGCTGGAGTTCGGCCTTCTCGACTCCACCGGGTGGCGCGAACTGCGCGCTTCCGTCAAGCGCTCGGCTGGACCGACCCTGGTCCCGCCCATCTCCCTCGTGTCGTTTGTGCTGACCGAGCCAGCGAACAGATTCATCCAGGCCACCGCTCCCGTATTCATCGACGATCTCAGCGCGGTCAGCGTCGCAGGGCAGGCGACCCTCGTTGAAGGCTTCGAAGGGCCCTCGCATTGGGCCACGATGCCAAACCGTGCGGTCACCCAGGACCAGTTCTCGGTCGCGACGGACCAGCCGCACTCCGGGAGGAGCTCGGGCAAGCTGGTCCTGCGCAGCGGACTCAGCACAGAAGTCCGCGGCCTGTATTACATGGACGAGAACGTACCCCTTCCGGTGATCGCGAGTGATGCGTTCGCCGCCAGCACGGGCATTGGCAGGGGCGTCACTGGCATCATCCAGGTGGGGTCCATTGCCGTGCCGATCCTGGTGAAGGACACGTACCACCTCTTCCCCACGCTTCAGACCTCAGAGGGCCCTTCTATCGTCTTCAATCGCGACCACCTCACTTCGTGGCTGAATCTCGTCCCGACCGCCGGCACGCCGGAGCTGAATGAAGCCTGGTTCACCCTGGCTCCGGACGCGGACCGTAGCCAGCTTGCAGCAGCGCTCAAGTCTCCCGAGTTCGGCCTCAACGCCGTGCACGATCGCCGCGAAGACCTGGCATCGATAGAGCACAACCCGCTGATCGCGGCCGGAGGGAGCGGAATCCTCTTCCTTGCCTTCCTTGCCGTACTGGTGCTGGTGGCCGCGGCGCTACT